>NZ_SODR01000005.1:0-369900 GCF_004365375.1 Curtobacterium sp. PhB25
GCTCCCAGGCACGACTCGAGGGCATGAGCCCGGTTCAATACCGAGCTCACGCCCTCGCGGCCTAATCTGACTTCACGGTCCAACAAACCGGGACCGGTTCACTGCCTGCACCGTGCCTCCCGTCCGTCACCTGGTCGCGTCCACGACGCGCACCCTGCGTCAGGAACGCAACCAGGCCGTCCCCACGCCCGTGAGAGCACCGTCTGCCACCGGTGCCGAGGCGAGCAGCAGCTCGCCGGCGGGGAGTTCGTAGGGCTCGTCACCGAACACCGTCACGCTCGTCCAGCCGTTCGGGCGTCGGAACGCGAGCACGTCGTCGCGGCCGGTCTCGAGCCACTCCAGGTGCTCCTCGGACTGCAGCTGGCCGCGCAGCCCGAGGGCCTTCCGGTACAGGCTCAGGGTCGAGTCGGGGTCGGTGTCCTCGGCCTCGACGCTCGCGTCCGCGAACCACGCCGGCTGCGGCAGGTGCGCGGAGCCGGAGCCGAAGCCGAACGACGGGCCGGACCGGGTCCACGGGATCGGGACACGGCAGCCGTCGCGGCCGACGTCGACGCCCGGGTTCCGGAAGAACGCGGGGTCCTGGCGGTCGGCGTCGGGGATGTCGCCGACCTCGTGCAGACCGAGCTCCTCGCCCTGGTACAGGTAGGCGGAGCCGGGCAGTGCGAGCTCGAGCAGGGTCGCCGCCTGCGCGCGGCGCAGCCCGAGCGAGCGGTCCAGCGCGTCCTGCGACCCACCGGCGAGCAGCCACGCGCCGCCCTGCTTGTCGGGGGAGCCGTTCCGCGCCGGCAGCGCGTAGCGGGTGGCGTGCCGGACGACGTCGTGGTTCGAGAACACCCACGTGGTCGACGAGCCGGACTGCTCGGCCAGGCCGAGGTTGAACTCGATGATCTCCTTGAACGAACCGGCGTCGAAGTCGGCCTCGAGCAGGTCGAAGTTGAACGCCTGCCCCAGACCGTCGGCGCTGGCGTACCGGGCGCGGCGGTCGGCGGCGACCCAGGCCTCGGCGACCGCGGTGCGGGCGGGGGTGTACTCGTTGAACACGGTCCGCCACCCGGCGTAGATCTCGTGCACGTCATCGCGGTCCCACAGCGGGTGCGAGCCGTCCTTCGGGATCTCGGCGAGCTCCGCCCAGGTCGGCAGGGCGCCGGAGGGCAGGTCCTTCGCGAGCCCGTGGGCGACGTCGATGCGGAAGCCGTCGACGCCACGGTCCGACCAGAAGCGCAGGGTGTGCAGGAAGTCGTCGCGGACCTCGCGGTTCGCCCAGTTCAGGTCGGGCTGCTCCTTGGCGAAGGAGTGCAGGTACCACTGGCCGTCGCCGACCGCGGTCCACGCCGGGCCGCCGAAGATCGAGATCCAGTCGGCCGGAGCCTGTTCGCCGGACGGCCCGGTGCCGTCGCGGAAGACGTAGCGGTCGCGGGCGGGGGAGCCCTTCGGCGCGGCGAGCGCCTCGCGGAACCACTCGTGCCGGTCGCTCGTGTGGTTCGGCACCACGTCGACGATCACCCGGATGCCGGCGGCGTGCAGCGCCTCGACCATCCCGTCGAAGTCGTCGAGCGTGCCGAGCTTCGGGTCGACGTCGCGGTAGTCGTCGACGTCGTAGCCGCCGTCGGCGAGGGCGGACGGGTAGAACGGGCTGAGCCAGACGGCCTCGACACCGAGCGACGCCAGGTACGGCACGCGCTCGGTGATGCCGGGCAGGTCGCCGATGCCGTCGCCGTTCGCGTCCGCGAAGGAGCGGGGGTAGATCTGGTAGACGCTCGCCTGGCGCCACCAGGTCTCGTCGGCGCTGGTGGTGGCGGGCTGGGCGAGGGTGTCGGTCACGACGGGCCTTTCGTGGTTCGTGGCGGTGTCGGTCGGTTCGGTCGTACCGGCCGGGTCGGTCGTCGTGCTCACTTGATGGCGCCCTGGGTCACACCGGCCATCACCCATCGCTGCGTGACGAGGTAGACGATGATCGCCGGGGCCATCGCCATCAGGTACGAGGCGAACGAGACGTTGTAGTTGTTGCTGAACTGGGTCTGGAACATCTGCTGCAGCACCGGCAGGGTCTGCAACGCCGGGTCCGAGGTGATCAGCGACGGCATCACGAAGTCGTTCCACGACGCCAGGAACGCGAAGATGCCGACGGTGGCGCTCATCGGTGCCAGCAGCGGGAACACGAGCCGCCAGAACACCTGGCCGGTGCTCGCGCCGTCGATGCGGGCGCTCTCCTCGAGCTCGGCCGGGATCGACCGCAGGAACGCGGTGAAGAGCAGCACGCTGAACGACAGCTGGAACATGACGTGCAGCAGCGCGACGCCGAACGGGTTGTCCAGGTGCGCGAGGCCGGTGAGCTTCACCTGCGACAGCGCGAGCACCGGGAACGGCAGGAACATGGCGGCGAGCAGGTAGAAGAACGACCAGCGGAACAGCCGACGGTCCCAGTTCCGGGCGATCGCGAACGCCGTGAACGATGCGAGCAGGATCGTGCCGACGACGGTGATCGCGGCGACGAGCACCGAGACGCCGAACGCCCGCGGGAAGTCGGTGAGCTCCCACGCCTGCACGAAGCCGTCGACGCTGAACGGTGCCGGCAGCGAGAACGCGTTGCCGTCGACGGCCTGGCCGGTCGTCTTGAACGCCATCGTCAGGGTGACGTAGAGCGGTACCAGGATCGAGAGCGCGCAGAGCACGAGGACGACGGTGACGGGCCAGTTGGCGTTGCCGCCGCGGCGGCCGGCGGTCCGGTCGGCGTCGACCGATCTGATGCTGCCCGTCTTCGTCGTCCCCGGACGGAGGGGTGTCTGGATGGTCATCAGAGCGCTGCCTTCCCGCGGGTCGCCCGCAGCTGGATCACGGCGATGACGACCGCGATGATGAAGAAGATCGTGGCGTTGGCCATCTGGTAGGCGTAGTCGCCGCCGTTGAAGCCCTTGAAGATCGACATCGCGACGCTCGTGGTCGAGGTACCGGGGCCACCGTCGGTCAGGCCGACGATGATGTCGTACGAGTTCAGGAAGTTCTTGAACCCGATCACCAGGTTGATCAGGATGTAGCCGGCCGTCAGCGGTGCGGTGATCGAGATCAGCTGCCGCCACGCGCTCGCGCCGTCGAGGGCAGCTGCCTCGTAGACCTCGCCGGGGATGGACAGCACCCCGGCGATGTAGATGAGGAGGGTCGACGGGATCGCCTGCCACGCGGTGACGATCACGATCGCGACCCACGCCAGGTCGGGGTTCGCCAGGATGCTCTGCTCGAGCGGCCCGAAGCCGATCGCGCTGGCCAGGGCCGGCAGGCTGTTCGCGAACAGGAACGAGAACACGTACGCGATGACGATGCCCGAGATCACCATCGGCAGCACGAACACCGCGCGGAGGGCTATCTTGCCGCGGATCTTCGAGGTCAGGGCGATGGCGAGCAGGAACGCGATCGCGTTGACGACGATCACGGTGACGAGTGAGAACCCGAGGGTGAACAGGTACGCCTGCAGGATCGCGGGGTCGGAGAACACCGCGACGTAGTTCGTGAGCCCGATGAAGCGGAACTCACCGAAGCCGACGGAGTTCGTGAAGCTGAGCACGATGCCCATCACGGCCGGCAGCGTGATGGCGAGCGTGAAGAGCAGCAGGGTGGGGAGCAGGAAGGCGAGGAAGAGCGGTTCGATCCGCTTCCGCTTGTGGGTGACGGACGGGAGGCCCGGGGCGGCTCCGCCACGTCGGCGGCGGTCCGCCGTCGTGATGGCTTCGGTGGTCGTGGTTGCCATGGGACGTCTCCTTACGCGGCCGTGCGGAGCGCGAGACGCGCCCAGTCGGCGTCGAGGGTGCGGAGCTGGCGCTGCGGATCGCCGCCGAAGGCGATCGACTGCGCGTAGTTCGCGACCGGGATCTCGGCGGGGATGAGCTGCGACGCACCGAGGTAGAAGGCGGCGTCGTCGTAGTACGACTGCATGCCGGTCAGCGCCGGGTTCGACGCCGGGGGAGCGTCCTTGCGGACACCGAAGCCGTTGTTGTCGGCGTTGTACTTGTCGTTGACCTTCGACTGCATGAGGAACGTCAGGAACTCGCGGGCGGCCTCCTGCTTGCGGGACGCCTCCGGGATCCAGAGCGCCAGGTCGACGTTCACCCGTACCTTGTTGTCCGCGGCGTCGTCGGTGACGGGCAGCGGGAACGTGCCGAGGTCCATGTCCTTGTTCGTCTTGGCGATCTCGCCGAGCGCCCACGGCCCCTGCAGGTACATCGCGGCCTTGCCCTGTGCGAACGCGAGGTTGCCGTCGCCGTAGCCGCGGCTGGCGGCACCGTCCTGGTGCCATGCGCGCAGCTGGGTCATGCGCTCCATCGGCGTCCGGAGGTCCTTCTCGAACGACACCGACGAGTCCTTGCCGACGCTCGTGCCCTCGCGTCGCAGTGCGTCGAACGTCTTCGGGGTGTCGATCGCACCGCCGACCGTGTAGTCGAACATGCCCTGCGCGATCGTCCAGTTGTCCTTGAACGTCCCGTAGATCGGGGCGATGCCGGCCTGCTGCAGCCGCCCGCAGAGATCGGCGAACTCGCTCCAGGTGGTGGGCACCTCGAGTCCCTGCTCGGCGAACAGCGCCTTGTTGTAGATCACCGAGGCGGCGGTCACCGAGTACGGCAGCGCGCTCTTGCGACCCGGGTAGTCGGCGGTCTGCTGCATGAGCGGCCACAGGTCCGGGTTGATCGTGTCGGCCTGCGGCAGGTCGGAGAGGTCCGTCAGGGCTCCGTGCTCGACGAACGGCACGACCGAGAAGTTGTAGTTCCAGCAGCCGAGGTCCGGCGGCCGGTTCCGGACGAAGTTCGCGGACATGCTGGAGGTCGAGTCACGGACGACCCGCACCTTCGACTGGCTGTCGTGGAACTGCGCGATGACGCCGTCGAAATACCCGATGACTTCGGGCTTCGAGACGTAGAACGTGATGGTCTCCGGCTTGGCGCTCGAGGACCCGATCGGGGCGCACCCGGCGAGCGCGAGGCCCGCTCCGATGCCGCCGGCTCCGAGCAGGAACGAGCGTCGGCTCACCGATGCCGCCGTCCTGGTCGTGGCGTGTGGTTGCACGTCGTCTCCGTCCGTCCGGACCCGGCAGCCCTGCCGTTCCGTCCTGCGATCGGCTCCGATGCCGACCGCGAGACTAAATCTAGCGACAAAATCTAATTACGCAAGGAACTCGTTGCGCGATAAGGTCACGGCATGCCGCCACCCCGTCGAACGAGCGCCGAGACACTGCTCGCGCACGCCTTCGACGCTGGCGCCTTCACCGCGACCGAGGCCATCGACGCCACCGGCCTGACCCGCTCGACCGTGCTGGCCGCGTGCGAGGAACTCGTCCGGCTCGGCTGGCTCCACGAGCTCGACGACGCCCGTGCCGCCGGGGAGTACCGGATCGGTCGGCCCGCCCGGCGCTACGAACTCGACACCGCCGCCGGGGTCGTCGTCGGGGTGGACGCCGGACAGCACCGGGTCACCGCCATCGTCGCCGACCTGCGCGGCACCGTGCTCGGTCGCGCCGAAGGGGCACTCGGTGAGTCGGGACTCGAGGTTCCCGTCCGGCTCGCAGTCCTCGCCGACACCGTGGACGACGCGCTCGCCGCCGCCGGAGCCGACCGCTCCCGCGTTCTGGTCACCGTCGTCGGCATCCCCGCGCCGGTCGACGCCGGCGGGGCATCGCCGGGCGACGGCGGCTTCTGGGACCGGATGAACCCGGGCTTCGCCGGCGCCGTCCCGCACGGCCGCGTCGTCGTCGAGAACGACGCGAACCTCGCCGCGCTCGCCGAGCGGCCGTCCTCGGGGGACGCCTCGTTCGCCGCACTGCTCTCCGGCGAGCGGTTCGGCAGCGGCCTCGTGGTCGACGGTGTGCTGCTCCGCGGTGCCCACGGCGGCGCGGGGGAGATGCGCGTGCTCGACATCGTCCAGGGGGTCGGGTCGTCGGACGGCATCGGCGCGACGGCGCGGACGCTGGTCGCCGAGGCCGTCGCCGCGGGCGAGGTCCGGCCGGGCAGTCCGCTCGCGGTGGACGCCGGTGCCTCCGCCGTGTTCCGCGCGGCGCAGGACGGCGACACCGTGGCGCTGGCGATCGTCGACCGCCTCGGCGACCGACTGGCCCGCGTCTGCGTCCTGCTCGCCAGCCTGCTCGACATCGACCGCGTGGTCGTCGCCGGTGCGATCGCCCAGCCCGCCGTCGCCGTCATCGACCGCGCCCGCGCGCTGCTCGACGGCTGGCACTTCGACCCCGTGCCCGACCTGGTGGCGTCGACGCTCGGCGGCGACGTCGTCGTCATCGGGGCCGTCGCCCACGCGGTGGACGCAGTCCGTGCCGACCCGCTGTCGTTCCCGCTGGGCGGTACCGACCGGATCAGTGTCGACGATCGAGCGGCAGTTCCCGCTCCCGATCCCAGTCCTCGGTCCACCCGAGCCGGTCGAACAGCGCATCCAGCAGCATCGCGGTGAACCCCCACACCAGGTGGTCGTCGTGGTGGTCGTCGTCGTGGTGGTCGCCGTCGTCGTGGTCGCTGTGCTCCGCATCGACGGTGAAGCCCGGCCCGCGCCACTCCTGACCACCGCGTCGGATCACCGTGACCCCGCGGTTCGCCGGGTCGAGCAGGTCCGCCACGGGGACCCGGAACACCGCGGCCGACTCGCGCTCGTCGACGACCCGGATCGGGGACGGCTCGCGCCACCACCCCAGCACCGGGCGCACCAGGTGGTTCGAGAACGCCAGCGGCACCGCGGGCAGCGTGCCGAGGACCTCGACGCCCGTCGGGTCGAGCCCGGTCTCCTCACGCGCTTCGCGGAGGGCTGCGGCGACGGCGTCGACATCGCCCGGGTCGATCCGTCCGCCGGGGAACGCGACCTCGCCCGGGTGCGCGCGCAGGGTCGTGGCGCGCGCGAGTAACAGGACGTCCAAGTCGCGCGGGACGTCGGCGGCGACGGCCGGGCGGTCGCTGGGGGTGCGGTCGAGCGTGCCGAAGAGCATCAGGACGGCGGCGTGCCGCGGGCTGGACGAACCGGTGAGTTCGCCCGCCACGGGCCCGGCATCCGCCCACCCGTTCGCTGCGACGGTCGCGAGTGCCGCCCGTGCTCGCCCCTCGTCGCCCATCACCCGCCCACCCTAGGCGTGCGGCGCTGGTGGCCGTGCGCCGTGCTTCGTGCTTCGTGCGTCCGCGCCGTGCTTCGTGAGCAGAAATGGTCGGGTCGGGAATCGGCACTCGACCATTCCTGCTCACGAAGTTGCCGGAGGTGCCCGAACGCAGTCAGCCGGACCGGCCCGCGCGCCAGTACCCGGTGAAGGCGATCCGCTCCTTCGGGATGCCCGCGCCGACCCAGTGCCGTCGTGCTCCGCCGGCGAGGGACTGCTCGCCGGCGACCCAGGCAGCGTGGTCGGGGCTCACCGACGATCGGGTGACCGCGTCGAGCGCCGCGGCTCCGGGACGTCGACCGGGTTCGCGGGTGATCCACGTCACGTCGATGCCGGTCGGCGCATCGATGGTCCGCACGTCGGCGTCCGTCGGGACCTCGAGGATCGCGGTGCCCTTGGTCGAACGGGGGAGCGACTCGAGGATCCCGGCTGCAGCGGGCAGGGCGCTCTCGTCCGCGACGATCACGATCGGACGACCGAGGGCGTCCCGGTCGAAGCCGATGCCCTCGTCGATGAGCCCGGCCACGTCGCCGGGCTGTGCGCCGAGTGCCCACCCAGCCGCGGTCGGCCCGGTCGGTGCGCGGTCGTCACCAGTGCCGTGCACCACGAAGTCGACGTCGAGCTCGTCGCCCTGGTGCAGTCGCCGGAGGCTCCGCACGGTGTAGCTGCGGAGGATCGGTCGGCTCGCCTTCGCCACCGTCAGGAACCTCAGGTAGCTCACCGTGTCGAGCTTCTGCGGGGCCCGCGCGAGGTCACCGCCGTCCACCGGCAGGAACAGACGGAACCACTGGTCGTAGCCCATGTGGGTGAATCGGCTCAGGTCGTCGTCGCCGAACACCACGCGGATGAAGGACGGCGAGATCCGTTCGGTCCGCACGACGTGCAGGGTGAGGAGCTCGACGCGTTCCGGCTTCGTGCGGGTCGCCTGCATGTTCGTCCGTGCCACGTAGGTAAGGCTAACCTAACTATTACTCGAGCGGGAAGGCTCAGCCGACTCCCGGGCACCGTCGGCATGGTGGAGGAACCGAGGACCACTCGAACATTCGACGAGGAGACACCGTGGACCGCTTTCGACGACTCCCGCTGCCGGCACTGCTGCCCATCGTGTTCGTCCTGGTCGGCGGACTGTACTTCGCCATCGGTCTGGCTTCGAACCCCGACGGTGCCGGTCTGGCCGCCCGCGCGATCGGATCGCTCTTCTACGCCGTCTTGATGACGGTGTTCTTCGGCTTCCTCATCGCCTACCGTCGCCGCCGAGCGGGTGGCACCGAGGGTGCTGCCGCGATCCAGCGAGCGGTGCGCTCCGGAGACCTGCCGGACGACGTCGACCACGTCGTGTGGACCCGCGAGCTCGAGTCGACCCGCAAGCGGTACCGGAACAACCGGGTCATCGTGCCGATCATGGTCGTCGTCTTCGCGGCCTTCTCGGTCTGGGCAGCTCTGACGGTCAGTCCGTTCTGGTGGGCGATCCTGGTGCTGTTCGTGGGGATGTGCGCGTACTCCGTCTGGGAGACCCGACGGGCACTGCGGAACATCGACCACCTGCTGACCACCCTGCGCGGAACCTGGACCGTGCGCTGACGTCGCGAGCCTGATCCAGTGAGCAGAAGACGTCGGGTCCCTGGTGGGAAACCGACGTCTTCTGCTCACTCAGTGGGCCGAACGCTCACTCCGTGGTGGAGACCCAGTCGATGAGCAGGTTGCCCTGGTCGCCCCAGTTGCCGACCTGGAACATGAAGCGGTGCGGGGTCGTCGGTACGTCGTGCGTGATCGTGTCGAGGACCTTGCCGTCGACGCTGTAGGTGACCGACTCTCCGGGCACCCAGTCCACCGTGTAGGTGTGCCAGTCGCGCCACGAGACGCCGGTGCCGATCTGGACGCGGTCGGCTTCCTTGCCCGGGGTCATCGAGTGGTGGAAGGCCGAGGGGCTGTCCTCGAAGTTGCCCTCGGGGAAGTCGATCTCGCCGTCGGACCAGGTGCCCGACGTCGGCCACAGCATGAACGCCGCGCCGTTGCCGTCGCCACCGGTCGCCTTGGCGCGGACGGAGAACGAACCGCCGACGTGGTCCCAGGCGCCAGCGGAGGAGCCGAACGTGCCGGCCGCGCCCGCTCCGGTGCCGAGGGCGACGTCCATCACGCCGTCGTGCACCGAGACGGTCTTGCTCGGCGCGTAGATGCCGGAGGTGCCGTCGGGGTAGGGCTGCCACGACTGCGGGTAGAGCCGCGAGACGAGGCCGGTGACGGCGTCGGTGGTGAAGTCCTCGACGAACGAGGCGGCCGGCGCAGCGGAGGTGTCGGCGACCTCGTTCTGCGGTTCGGCCGCGTCGTCGGTGTCCGACTCCGCGGCTTCGGCGTCGTCGGTGGGCGCAGCCGCCTCGGGTTCCGCGGTCGGGGTGGTGTCCTCGATCGGCGCGGCCTCGGCGGTCGGCGCGGGCGTCTCCGTCGGCGTCGTGTCCGACTCCTCGTCGTCGGACGGGGCCGGGGTCGCAGTGTCCGAGGGGGTGGGCGTGGGGGTCACCGGGGCGTGCTGCCCGTGGCGGTGTCCGCCCCAGCCCCACCAGCTGTCAGCGGAGGCGGCGGAGGCGGTGGGGACTCCGAGTGCCAGGCAACCGGCGGTCGCTGCCGCCAGGATCGCGCGACGGCGGCTCATCGGGTGTGCCGTTCGGTGGTGAGGGTGGTGGGCGTGGTGGTCGCGGGGGTCGTGCCGCGCATGGGCGTGCACGTGCTTCGGGTCGAGATGTCGGGCTCCTCGTGGTGCTCGGGCGCAGGATGCGGGGAGGGGACGGCGCGCCAGGGGGCAGGATGCCGAGGGGTTCGGTGACGCGTCCACGGACATCTTGCATCATTTGTGCCCCGTTCGGGGGTAATCGCCTGAATCGGCACCCGAACGCGCGGTGAACGGCGGGCAGCCCGCTGCCCGCCGCCTCAGCCGCGCGGCACCGGCTGCAAGCGCTGCAGCTGCGTCACGTGCCCGGGCTCGAGCTCGTCGAGCGACGTGACCCCGAGCAGCCGCATCGTGCGCTCGATCTGCTCCGACAGGATCTGGATCATCCGGTCGACACCGGCCTCGCCGCCCGCCATCAGCCCGTACAGGTACGCCCGGCCGACCATGGTGAACTTCGCACCGAGCGCCACGGCGGCGACGATGTCCGCGCCCGACATGATGCCGGTGTCGAGGTGCACCTCGGTGTCCATGCCGACCTCCTTCACCACGGAGGGCAGCAGGTGGAACGGCACGGGTGCCCGGTCGAGCTGGCGTCCGCCGTGGTTCGACAGCGTGATCCCGTCGACGCCCATGTCCGCCATACGACGCGCATCGGCCAGGGACTGCACGCCCTTGACGACGACCTTGCCCTTCCACTGGTCGCGGATCCAGGCGAGGTCCTCGTAGGTGACGGTGGGGTCGAACATGTGGTCGAGGAGCTCCCCGACGGTGCCGGACCACCGGTCGAGCGACGCGAACGCCAGCGGCTCGGTGGTCAGGAAGTCGAACCACCACCACGGTCGCGGGATGGCGTTCAGCACGGTCCGGGCGCTCAGCTGCGGCGGGATCGAGAAGCCGTTGCGCTTGTCCCGCAGTCGCGCGCCGGCGACGGGCACGTCCACGGTGACGAGCAGCGTGTCGAACCCGGCCTTCTCGGCGCGGGAGACCAGCGCCATCGACTTCTCGCGGTCCTTCCACATGTACAGCTGGAACCAGTTGCGGCCGTTCGGGTTGGCGTCGCGGACGTCCTCGATGGCGGTGGTGCCCATGGTGGAGAGCGAGAACGGGATGCCCGCGCGTCCGGCTGCCCGGGCCCCGGCACGCTCGCCCTCGGTCTGCATCATGCGCGTGAACCCGGTGGGGGCGATGCCGAACGGGTACGCGACCGACGCACCCAGCACCGAGCGCGAGGTGTCCACGGACGACACGTCGCGCAGGATCGCGGGTGTGAACTCGATGTCCTCGAACGCCTGGCGGGCGCGCGCGAGCGAGATCTCGGCCTCGGCGGCGCCCTCGGTGTAGTCGAACGCGGCCTTCGGCGTGCGGCGGGCGGCGATGTCGCGCAGGTCCCAGATCGTCAGGGCCTGTTCGAGGCGCTGACGCCGACCCGGCAGCGAAGGCTTCTTGAACTGCATGAGCGGTGCGAGGTCCCGCACGGTCGGCAGCTGCCGCTTGATCGGGGTCCGCCGGGCCGACGGTGTGCCCGGGGTGGCTGCCGGTGCGCCCGTGGCGGGGTCGACGCGGTGCTGGTCGTCGGTCGAGGTCATACAGACATCCTACGTCTCGAGGTGGATTGGCGGAGGGAAGCGTCGGAGGAACGCGGGGTGTACCGGACGGGCTCGACGGTGCGGGCGATCGTTGCGCGCAGGGCCTCGAGCGATGCGCCACGCAGGCCGCCGAGTCCGGCTGCCCGCGCCTGCACCAGGATGTTGCCGAGTGCCGTCGCCTCGACGGGCCCGGCCAGGACGGGCAGCCCGGTGCGGTCGGCCGTCAGCTGGCAGAGCAGTCGGTTCTGCGATCCGCCGCCGACGATGTGCACCTGTCGGACGTCTTTGCCCGTGATGGTGCTGATCGTCGCAAGTGTCTCCGCGTACGCGGCGGCCAGCGACTCGAGGATCGAGCGCACGAACTCGGCCCGCGACGCGGGCGCGCTCAGCCCGTGGTCGCCGCACCAGGCGGCGATGCGAGCGGGCATGTCGCCGGGCGCCGTGAACGACTCGTCGGCGGGGTCGAAGACGGGGACCGGGGCCGTGACGGCCGCGGCGGAGGCGAGCAGGGCCTCCAGGTCGATGCTCGCGCCGTCACGTTCCCAGGTGCGGACGCTCTCGGAGAGCAACCACAGTCCGGACACGTTCTTCAGGAACCGGACGCGGCCGTCGACCCCGCCCTCGTTGGTGCAGTTCGCGTCGCGCGCCGCGTCCGACAGGACGGGTGCGTCGAGCTCGACGCCGACGAGTGACCAGGTGCCGGAGGAGATGTACGCGAAGTCCGGTTCGGTCGCGGGGACCGCGACGACGGCGGAGGCCGTGTCGTGCGAGCCGACGAGCGTGACGGGTGCCTGCCCGCCGACGGCGTCGGCGACGGACGGCAGCAGTGGCCCGAGTCGGTCGCCCGGGTCACGCAGGGTGGGCAGGAGGCCGGCCGGGAGGCCCGCAGCAGCCCGCAACGCCGGGTCCCACCCGCGGGTCGTCGCGTTCAGGACCCCGGTCGTCGACGCGTTCGTGCGCTCGGCCGCCTCGACACCGGTGAGCCAGTAGCCGAGCAGGTCGGGGACGAGCAGCGCCCGCTGTGCGAGCTGCAGCGACGGGTCGGCGGCGAACTGGAACACCGTGTTGAAGGGCAGGTGCTGCAGACCGTTCCGGGCGTACAGCTCGGCCGCGTCCATCCGTCGGTGCACGCGGTCGACGCCGCCCTCGTGCCGCTCGTCGCGGTAGTGGTACGGCAGGCCGAGCAGCCGACCGTCGCGCAGCAGGCCGTAGTCGACCGCCCACGAGTCGATGGCGATGCTGACGATCGCCGGGTGCGTGGCGAACGCCTGACGGAGGCCGTCGGTCACCTGTCGGTGGAGCTCGACGACGTCCCAGTGCAGGGCCTCGCGGTCGTGCTCGTGCAGGGTCACGGGGCCGTTCGGGAACCGGGCGACGTGCTCCATCCGGACGCCGTCGGTGTCGACGTGCCCGAGGATCACGCGGCCGCTGGTGGCCCCGAGGTCGACGGCGGCGACGGTGCCGCTGGTGGACATGCTCTTACCTCTTGTCGGACATCAGCTTGTCGTGCATCAGCTTGTCGTTCATCAGCGCAGGAACGCGGCGGCGACACCCGCGTCGACGGGCACGTGCAAACCGGTCGTGTGCGAGAAGTCGTCGGTGCAGATGGCGTAGACGGCGTTCGCGACGTTCTCGGGCACGACCTCGCGCTTGAGGATCGTGCGCTGGGCGTAGAACGCGCCGAGGTCCTGTTCCTCGATGCCGTAGGTCTTCGCGCGGTTCGCACCCCAGCCGCTCGCGAAGATCCCCGAGCCGCGGACGACGCCGTCGGGGTTGATCCCGTTGACGCGGACGCCGTGCTCGCCGAGCTCCGCCGCCAACAACCGGACCTGGTGCGCCTGGTCGGCCTTCGTCGCCGAGTACGCGATGTTGTTCGGGCCGGCGAACACCGAGTTCTTCGACGAGATGTAGACGATGTCGCCGCCGAGGCCCTGCTCGATGAGGACCTTCGCCGCTGCCTTGGACACCAGGAACGAGCCCTTCGCCATGACGTCGTGCTGCAGGTCCCAGTCCTGTTCGGTGGTGTCGAGCAGGCTCTTGCTGAGCGACAGCCCCGCGTTGTTGACGACGAGGTCGAGGCCGCCGAAGTGCAGCAGCGTCTCTTGGATGGCCTGCTCGATCTCCGCTGCGGACGTCACGTTCGCCGCGACGCCGATGGCCCTGTCCGTGTTCCCGATCTCCGCGGCAGCGTCTTGCGCCTTCGCCAGGTCGAGGTCGGCGATGACGACCGCGGCACCCTCGGCGGCCAGGCGCTTCGCGATCGCCTTGCCGATGCCGCTCGCAGCCCCGGTGACCAGGGCGATGCGGGTGGCGAGCTTCTTGGGGGCCGGCATCCGCTGCAGCTTCGCCTCTTCGAGGGCCCAGTACTCGATGCGGAACTTCTCGGCCTCGTCGATGGGGGCGTAGGTGCTCAGCGACTCGGCACCGCGCATGACGTTGATCGCGTTGACGTAGAACTCGCCGGCGACGCGGGCGGTCTGGGCGTCCTTGCCGTACGAGAACATCCCGACGCCGGGCACCAGCACGATGAGCGGGTCGGCGCCGCGGATCGCGGGGGAGTCCGGGTTCGCGTGGCGGTCGTAGTAGGCCTGGTAGTCCGCGCGGTACTGCTCGTGGAGTTCGTGCAGGCGGGCGGTCTGCTCGTCGACGCTCGCGGTGGCGGGCAGGTCGAGGATGAGGGGCTTCACCTTGGTGCGCAGGAAGTGGTCGGGGCAGCTCGTGCCGAGCGCGGCGAGCTCCTCGGCGCGCGACGACGCCAGGAACTCAAGCACGACATCGCTGTCGGTGAAGTGACCAACCATCGGCTTGTCGTGCCCGGCGATGCCGCGGATCGTCGGGGCGAGGGCGGCGGCGCGCTGCCTCCGCGCCTCGGTCGGCAGCGCCTCGAAGCCTGCCCGGGACCCGCCGAACGGGTCGGCCTTCCCGTGCTCCGCGATGTACTGCTCGGCGGTGTCGATGATCCAGCGCGAGTTCGCCTCGGCCTCGGCAGAGGTGTCGCCCCACGCCGTGATGCCGTGGCCACCGAGGATCGTGCCGATCGCCTGCGGGTTGTCCCGCTTGATCGCGGCGATGTCCAGCCCGAGCTGGAACCCGGGTCGGCGCCACGGCACCCACACCACCGTGTCGCCGAAGATCGTCGACGTCAGAGTCGGTCCGTCCGCCGCCGTCGCGATGGCGATGCCGGCGTCCGGGTGCAGGTGGTCGACGTGCGCGGCGTCGACCAGGGCGTGCATCGCCGTGTCGATGGACGGAGCGGCACCGCCCTTGCCGTGCAGCGTGTAGTCGAACGCGGCGACCATCTCGTCCTCGCGCTCCACCCCCGGGCCTGTGTCTGATGCGTACATGTCCTGGAGTGCACGGACGCGGTCGACGCGCAGGACTGCGAGGCCCGCCGGGGTGAGGGTGCCGAGGTCGCCCCCGGAGCCCTTCACCCAGAGCAGCTCCACCGGCTCGCCCGTGACCGGGTCGGTGTCGGTGCCCTTCGCCGAGGTGTTCCCGCCGGCGTAGTTCGTGATCCGCGGATCCGAGCCGAGCGCGTTCGAGCGCGCGATGAGCGCACTGATCGTGGTGTCTGCGTCGGTGCCGTGCGTTGCGGGGTCCACCCGAGCCTCCAGTGTGTGTGCCATGTGTCTACGCGCCCCAACCGGCCTGGACGCCGCCGACGCGGTCCTCGGCGATCGACTGCTGGTACCCGGAGTCCAGGTACGCGCGCATCGGGTTCGCCGGCAGGCCGCGGGATTCGCGCCACGCGGCGAGGTCCGCCCGGACGTCGGTCTGGTACGCGTCCATGAAGACCTCGTTCGCGCCGAGGACGTCGTGGGCCTCCTGCGCTGCGGTCAGGGCCACGCGGTCGAGGAGCAGTGCCCGGGCCGTCATCTCCTGCACGTTGAGCACGGAGCGGATCTGACCGGGGATCTTGTCCTCGATGTTGTGGCACTGGTCGAGCATGAACGCGACGTCGTGGTTGTCGTAGCCGCCGCCGCGGATGACCTCGACCAGGATGCGGAACAGCTGGAACGGGTCCGCTGCGCCCACGATCAGGTCGTCGTCGGCGTAGAACCGCGAGTTGAAGTCGAAGCTGCCGAGCTTGCCGAGGCGCAGGAGCTGCATCACGATGAACTCGATGTTCGTGCCGGGGGCGTGGTGGCCGGTGTCGAGGCAGACCATCGCCTTGTCGCCGAGCGCGGCCGTCTGCACGTAGCTCGTGCCCCAGTCCGGCACGTCGGTGTGGTAGAACGACGGCTCGAAGAACTTGTACTCGAGCACCAGGCGCTGGTCGGCACCGAGGCGGTCGTAGATCGTGCTGAGCGACTCGTGCAGGCGGTCCTGGCGTGAGCGCATGTCCTCCTGCCCGGGGTAGTTCGATCCCTCGGCGAGCCAGATCTTCAGGTCGCGGCTGCCGGTGGCGTCCATCACGTCGATGCAGCGCAGGTGGTGGTCGATCGCCTTCTGCCGGATCGTCTCGTCGACGTGGGTCAGGGCGCCGAACTTGTAGTCGTCGTCCTGGAACGTGTTCGAGTTCACGGTGCCGAGCGACACCCCGTGCTCTTCGGCGTGCCTCTTGAGGTCGCTGAAGTCGTCGACGAGGTCCCACGGGATGTGCAGGGCCACGGTCGGTGCGAGGCCCGTGTACTGGTGCACCTGGGCGGCGTCGGCGATCTTCTCGTACGGGTCGCGCGGGGTGCCGGGCGTGCTGAACACCTTGAAGCGGGTGCCGGAGTTGCCGAAGGCCCAGCTGGGCAGCTCGATCTGCTGTCGTGCGAGCTGGTCGGCGATGCCGGTGAAGGTCGGGGTCGATGTCATCGTGTCACTTCCTCGTGTGCGATTGAATCGTTTCATACAGTACGGGTCGCGGCGGTCTGCCGCAACCGTGTGGTGTGTGTTGCGTCGCGCACCCCGTTGCGGCCTTCGCGCCCCGGAGAGTCGGGGCGCGATGACCGCACGGGGGCGCGATGCGAGACGGGCGCGGGCGCGATGCGCGCACGGGGGCGCGGGACGGGCGCGGGCTGCCCGCCCCGTTGCGGTCTTCGCGCCCCGAAGAGTCGGGGCGCGAAGACCGCCCGGGGGCGCGACGCCGGGTGAGCGCCGTCAGGCGTCCCGCGCACCCACCGTGACCAGCCCACCGTCCGCTCCCCGCGCTACGCCGCCGGCACAGCAGCCGGCGCGCGCAGCTCGTGCGACCCGGCGCCGAGCCGCTGCTCCGCAGCACCCGGCAGGCGCACCACTGCGGTGACGCCTTCCGGCACCTGTGCACGGACGAGCAGCTCGCCGTCGACGAGCTCCCACCGCACCGCGATGTGCCCGTGCACGGAGTCGAGCGACGTCGAAGCCCACGTCAGGCCACCGCCCGGCTGCGGTGCGATGAGCACGGAGGCGTACCCCGGTTCGAGCGCCGACAGACCGCCCACCACCCGGTGCATCCAGTCCGCCACGGCACCGAGTGCGTAGTGGTTGAACGAGGTCATCTCACCCGGGTTGATGGTGCCGTCCGGCAGCATCGAGTCCCAACGCTCCCAGACCGTCGTCGCACCCATCGTCACCGGGTACAGCCACGACGGGCACTCCGTCTGCAGAAGCAGCCGGTACGCGTCGTCGAGGTGTCCGGTCTGCGTCAGCGCGTCGGTGATGAACGGCGTACCCGCGAAGCCCGTCGAGATCCGGTACCCGGACTGCTCGGCCAGCTCCGCCAGGCGGTCGCCCGCACGGCGCTCGTCGTCCTCGTCGAGGATGCCGAACACGATCGCGAGCGCGTAGACGGTGGTGCAGTCGCTCCGGATGCGGCCGTCGGTCACGTAGTGCTGACGGAACGCGGCCTGGAGGCCCGTGGCGAGCTCCTCGGCTTCCGTCGCCTCCGCCTCGTGGCCCGTCAACCGCGCCGCCTGCGCCACCAGGGTCGCGCTGCGGTACGCGCACGCCGTCGCGACGACGCCCGGGTCGGCCTTCGCCTTGGCGGCGTCCTCCGGCGGGGCGTCCGGGTCGAGCCAGTCGCCGAACTGGAAGACGGTGTCCCACAGGCCCTCGGGTGACAGGTGGCCCTTGATGCGGCGGAGGTGCGCCGTCATCGAGTCGAGCTGCTCCTCGAGCACCGCGGTGTCGCCGTAGGCCTGGTACAGGGTCCACGGCACCCAGACGCCGGCGTCCGACCAGATGGCGGTGGCGTCGGGGGTGCCGAAGTCCTCGGCGGGGGAGTACTTGAGCACGTCCGGCACCACGAACGGGATGACACCGTCGGCGTGCTGCTGCTCGAGCCACACGTCGCGGAGCCAGTCGCCCAGGAACGCGCGGGTGTCGAACAGGTAGGACGCCGTCGGCGCGAACGCCGCGATGTCGCCCGTCCAGCCGAGGCGCTCGTCACGCTGCGGGCAGTCGGTCGGGACGCTCAGGAAGTTGCCCTGCATGCCCCGGATGACGTTGTCGTGGAACGTGTTGAGCAGCTCGTGGCTGGACTCGAAGGTGCCCGTCCGGGTCAGGTCGGAGCCGACCTGCACCGCGGTGACGGCCGCGCGGAGTTCGTCGAGCGTGCCGGTCCAGCCGTCGACCTGGGCGTACCGGAAGCCGTGGAAGGTGAAGCGGGGCTCGAAGCGGTCCTCACCGCCGCTCAGGGTGAAGTGGTCCGTCGCCTTCGCGGTGCGCAGCGGGCGGGTGCCGAGCTCGTCGTGTTCGAGCACCTCGGCGTGCTTCAGGGTCAGCACCCTGCCCGCGGGCCCAGAGGCGACCACGCGGAGCCAGCCGACCAGGTTCACGCCGAAGTCGATCAGCGTCGCGCCGGACGGGCTCGTCCACACCTCGACGGGGGCGATCTCGGCGAGGGGTCGGACCGGCGGCACGGTGTCGGCGACGAGTTCGCGCTCGCCGATGTCGACGGTGCGCACGGCGCTGGTGCGTCCCTCGTGGCCGTCGACGCTCGGTGTGGTGACCTCGCCGGGCGTCAGGAAGGAGCCGTCGCGGAGTCGGGCGTCGATGTCCTCGCCGTCGTACAGCTGGTCGGCGGTGATCGCGCTGGACAGGGCCTGCCAGTCCGTGTCGGTGGCGACGAGCTGTTCGTGGCCGTCGGCGAAGGTGATGCGGAGCTCGGCGAACGCGGCGGGCTCGTCGGCGTACCAGCCGCCGCCGCCACCCCAGGCGAGCCGACCGGCGGCCCAGCCCTTGCCGAGGACGAGTGCGAGCACGGCGGCGCCACCTGCGGGCGTCTCGGTCAGGTGTGGCGTGACGTCGTGCGAGACGACGCGGATGCGCCACTCGTAGCTCGTCCACCCCGGTTCGAGCAGGTGGTCGGAGACGCGTTCGCCACCGAGCCACGCCTCGACGACGCCGAGGGCGCTGACGTCGAGGGTCGCGCTCGTGACGGCGCCGTGGCCGTCGTCGAGGGTGAACTCGCGGCGCAGGATCGGTGCGCTCCCGAGGTCGGCGTCGCTCGTGATGAACGGTGCTGTCCAGGCGGTCATGTGGTGTGTCCTTTCACGCGACCGGTCGTCGTCGACCGGTGCGGGGGTCCGGGGCCCGGCCGCCCGCCCGGGTGGGCGGTGCGGCGGAGGCGGGTCGCGCCTCCAGGCCGAGGTCGGGCGTCAGCCCTTGACGGCGCCGCTGGTCATGCCGGCGACGATCTGGCGGTTGAAGAAGATGTACAGGATCAGCGGCGGGATCGTGATGAGCAGGACGTCGGTGAACAGCAGGTTGAGCTGGCTTACCGACTGGCTCTGGAACGAGTAGAGCGTCTGCTGCACCGTGGCGTTCTCGGATCCCGGCAGGAAGTACAGCGGGTTCGTGAAGTCGTTGAACACCGTGACGGACTGCACGAGCACGACCGTGATGATGACCGGCTTGAGCAGCGGCAGCACGACGCCGAAGAACAGACGGATCGGTCCGGCGCCGTCGAGGACGGCTGCCTCGTCGAGCTCCTTCGGGATCGTCGCCACGAACGCCCGGAAGAGCAGGATGCAGAACGACAGGCCGAAGGTCGCCTCGATGAGGATCATCCCGCCCATGGTCTTGAACAGGTTGAGCCCCTGCAGCACCCAGATCGTCGGGACGATCGCGGGCGGGACGATGAGGCCCGCCAGGACGAAGAAGTTGATCACGCCGTTCCACTTGCTCGGACGACGCTGCAGCACGTACCCGACCATCGCGGAGAACACGACCATCACGATCACGCTGCCCACGGTCAGGACCGCACTGTTCAGGAACGCGCGGACGATCACGCCGTCACCGGATCCGAACACGGCCTGCAGGTTCTGCCAGAGCTGCCACTCGGTCGGCAGGCTGAAGCCGAGCTGGTTCGCCTCGGCCGGGTTCTTCATGGCCTGCAGCAGGACGAAGACGAACGGCACCAGGAACACCACGAAGCTGACGACGATGGCGATCGAGCCGATGATCCACCGTCGGGTCCGGCCCGGGTGGCGGTTCCGGCTCGCCGGCGTCGGCGCACGGCCGGCGGTCCGGCGGGGGCTGGTGACGGCGGTCACAGGTCCGCCTCCTTGCGGTTCAGGAGCCACGAGATCGGGACCATGATCGCCGTGACGACCACGAACAGGACCACGTTGCCGGCGGTCGACAGGCCGTAGAACCCGGCCTGGTACTGCTTGTAGATGACGCTCGCGATGACGTCACTGGTGAACCCTGGCCCACCGCCGGTCATCGCCCAGATCAGGTCGAAGGACCGCAGCCCGCCGATCAGCGACAGGATGATGACGGTGCCCATCGCGGGACGCGACAGCGGCAGGGTGATGTTCCGGAAGATCGACCACGCGCTCGCGCCGTCGACCCTTGCGGCTTCGAAGTACTCCTGCGGGATCGCCACGATGCCGGCGATGAAGATGAGCGTCGCGATGCCGACGCCCTTCCAGACGTCCACCGCGGCGACGCTCCACAGGGCGAGGGCCGGGTCGGTCAGCCACCCCGGAGTGGGGAGGCCGACCGAGCCGAGGACGCCGTTGATGATCCCGTGGAACGGGTCCATCAGCGCCTTGAACGTGATGCCGATGCCGATCGTCGACACGAGCACCGGGAAGAACACGACCGCCCGCAGGTAGCCGCGCCCCAGCACGGGCGACGTGAGGAGCAGGGCGAGGGCGAGTCCGATGACCACCTTCGCCGCGCTCGTCACGAAGCCGTACTGGAACGTGTGCACGAACCCGGAGACGAGCTGCGGGTCCTGGAAGAACCGGACGAAGTTGTCGAAACCGATGAAGGTCTGGTCGAACAGCGTCCAGCGGGTGAGGGAGAAGTAGAACCCGGCGAAGGTGGGGACCGCGAAGAACACGACGTACAGCGCGATCGCGGGGATGAAGAACCACGCGGGGTAGAACGAGCGCATCCGCTTGCGCGCGGGACCGGTCCCGCCGGAACCCGCTCGGGTCTTCGCCGGCTCGAGTGCCGTCGTGAGTGTCGCGGTCACCGTGTCACCAGCCCTTGATGCCGAGCTGCTGTGCCTGCTGGACGACGTCGTCGTCGTACTGGTCAGCACCCTTGGCCGCGTTGGTGATGCCGGAGCCGACCTGCACGCAGATCTTCTCGAGGTTCGGGCCCTTGATCGGGGACAGGAACTCGAGCGCCGGGCTCGCCTTGCCGTCGTCCAGGTACTTCTGCAGGTCGTCGATCATCGGGGGCACGTCGTCGGGCAGCGAGCAGGTCGAGATGACGTACGGGCCACCGGGGGTTCCGGTGTCGTTCTGCACCTTGCAGCCGTCGGCCGAGTTCGCGAAGGCGATGAACTTCTTCGCGGCGGCGAGCTCGTCACCCTCGGTGGTCTTCGGGATGTACAGGCCGTTCGGCTCCCAGATGGTCAGGTTCGTGTCGTCGGCGTCCTCGGCCGGCAGCGCGAACGCTCCGATGTCCGCGACCGCGTCGGGGCTGTCCTGCTGCAGGGTCGAGATCGCGTTCGTCAGCATCGGGTACTGCGCCCCGGTGCCGTCGGCGAGCATCTTCAGGCCGTTCGCCTGCGTGGCCGAGGCGTAGTCCTCGTTGTAGAGGTCCTTGTCCTTGCCCTCGGCGAGGTGGTCGAAGCCGGCGAGTGCGGGGTCCTTGGCGTAGGACTCCTTGTTCGCGGTGTAGTTGTCCGCCCAGTCCTTGTCCTGCGCCGTGATGTTGGCGAAGTCGCCGAGCACGAACAGCTGGCTGGTCCAGGTGTCGCCGTACGTCTGGATGATCGGGGCGACCTTGCCGGCGTCCTTGATCTTCTCGCTGTTGCTGATGAACTCGTCCCACGTGGTGGGGACGCTGAGTCCGAGGTCGGCGTAGACCTTCTTGTTGTACATGACGCCGCCACCGAAGCTCGTGCCGAAGGGAGCGCCGTAGACGCCCTTGTCGGTGCTGACGACCTTGGTGAACTGCTCGTCGACGTCCTTCGTCCAGCTCTCGTCGGACAGGTCCACCAGGGTGTTGTCCGGGTTGAGGGCCTGCATGAGCGAACCGGAGTTGTAGTTGAAGACGTCGGCCATCTCGCCGGTCGACAGCTGGGTCTTCACCAGGTTGTCGCCGTCGGTGCCCTGCGGGCGGGTGTCGAACTTGACCGTGATGTCGGGGTTGGCCTTCTCGAACGCCTCGATGAGCGGCTTCGCGGTGGCTGCGGTCGCGGGTGAGTTGTCGGCCTGGTAGGTGATCTGCACCTTGCCGCCGCCTTCGTCGGCGGAACCGCCGGACGAACACGCCGCGAGCCCGCCGATCAGGACCGTGGCGCCGCCGATGGCGACGAGCCGTTTGACGACGGCGCGCTTGGTGAGCGTCCTCGTGGTCAGGGAACGAGCTGACATTCCTTACCTCCTCGTAAGGCCCGGGGCGGGGTACCCCGGGTGAAACGGACCCGGATCCCGCGTCGTCGTGGGCTCCGGTTGCTGCTGTTTAGAACGTTTCAATCAGGATGGAACCACGTGGATTGAAGCGTGTCAATCGCTGTGCCGATTTCGTTACGGGAACGCGCATGCCTGGTGCGCGCGGTCCCGCCTCGCCCCACCCGCCCTGCTTCGCCCGCCCTGCCTCCACCCCACCCGCGAAAGCGACAGTGTGCCGCGAACTGTTCGCGCGGATCTGTCGCTTTGCCGGACCAGACGGCGTCCCGTGCCGCAGAACTGTCGCTTTCGCGCGCTCAGGCCTCGGTGCGGCGCGGGTCGCTCGGCGCCGTGGCCCGCGCGGCCGCTGCACCGGCGCGGCCGAGCGTGCTCTCGCGGGGGACGAGCTCGCTGCCGAGCACCACGGTGCGGTGGACGTGCATCGGGTCGGAGAGCTCCTCGAGCAGCAGGGCCACCGCGGTGGCGCCCATCTCCTCGCCGTGCATGGTGACCGAGGTCAACGGCACCGCGCCACCCCACGCGACCGAGTTGTGGTCGCACCCCGACACCGGGATGTCCTCCGGCACGCGGATGCCGGCGGCTCGGAGCTCGGAGACGACCGCCATGGCGAGCAGGTCGGTGACGCCCAGGACGCCGTCGGGCCGTTCGGCGACCGGCATCGCGGCGATCCGCGCGCCGGCGTCGGTGCCGCCGGGCGGGTCGATGTCACCGGCGTCGACGTCGACGAGTTCGACTCCGGGGTGTTCCGCGATCGCGCGGAGGAGCCCCGCGCGGCGACGGGCCACCGGCTGCAGGTCGGGCCGGGCACTCACGAAGCCGATGCGTCGGCAGCCCTGCTCGATGAGGTGCTGTGCGGCGACGTACCCGGCCTGCTCGTTGTCGACGACCACCGAGCAGGCGTCCACCTCGGTCGGTTCGTAGTTGACGTAGACGACGGGCAGGCCGTGCTGCTTCGCTGCCTCGACCTGTGCGCGAGACTCCGTCATCGAGGCCAGCAGGATGCCGGACACCCGGGTGCTCTCGAGGAACGCGAGGTGTTCGCCCTGCGCCTCGAGGTCGTTCTCGCTGCTGGCGACGAGCAGGGTGCGCCGGCGTTCGCGGGCGGTCGTGTGCGCACCGCTCACCACGTCGGTGAACAGCGAGTTGCGGAGCGAGGCGACCACGAGACCGATCGCCCGGGTGCTGCCGGACACCAGTGCCCGGGCGTTGCGGTTCGGCGTGTACCCGAGTTCGGCGATCGCGTCGTGCACGCGTGCGGCCGTGGACTCGGCGACCCGCTCGGGGTGGTTCAGGACGTTCGAGACCGTCGCCAGCGAGACGCCGGCGCGAGCTGCGACGTGGTGCACGCTCGGCGGGCCGTCGCGCCGGGGGACATGCACCATGCTCCGATCGTAGGCCGCAGCGGCGGCCGGTCCGTGCCGCAGAGCCGGGCAGGCTGATGGGCAGACGCGAGGCGGTCGGCTACGCGTCGGCGACGGAGGACTGCCGGACCACGAGCTCCGGCGTGAACTCGACGTGCTCGAGGTCGATGCCCTGCCCGAGCTCGACCTGCTTCGTCAACAGCTCGATCGCCTGGCGCCCGAGGTCCTGTGCAGGCTGGCGCACCGAGGTCAACGGGACGACGGCTGCCTCGGCGAAGGCGATGTCGTCGTAGCCCACGATCGCGATCTCGTCCGGCACCGCGATCGTGCCGCGCATGATGAACGCCTGTTCGAGGCCGACCGCGAGCAGGTCGTTCGCCGCGAACACCGCGTCCGGCCGTTCACCGCGGGGGCGTGCCTGGAGTTCTTCGCCGATGCGACGCCCTTCGAGCACCGACAGTGACGCGGTCGGCAGGACCTCGAGCTCGATACCAGCTGCCCGGGCCGCCGACAGTGCCCCGGCGTGCCGGTCGGCAACCTGGCGGATGCTGGACGGGCCACCGACGAACGCGATGCGTGTCCGCCCGATGGCCGCGAGGTGCTCGACCGCGATGCGACCGCCCGCGACGTCGTCCACCGACACCGAGGCGAAGTGCTCGTCGTCGGCGCGGCGGTCGACGAGCACGACGGCGGTGCCCTGGTCGCGCAGGCGGGCGAGGCGCGACAGGTCGTCACCGGCGGGGGAGATGAGCAGGCCGGCGACGCGGCGTTCCTCGAACAGGTCGACGTAGGTGCGCTCGCGGTCGGTGGACTCGTCGGAGTTGCCGATCAGGACGGCCAGGCCCTTGTCCATCGCGGCGTCTTCGGCGCCGCGCGCGACGTCGGTGAAGAACGGGTTGCCGCCGTCGAGCACGATCAGGCCGACGGTGGAGCTGCGGCCGGCCCGGAGCTGGCGTGCGGAGTCGTTGCGGACGAACCCGAGCGCGGCGATGGCGGACTGCACCCGGTCGACGGTGGTCGGGGCCACCTTGTCGGGACGGTTCAGGACGTTCGACACCGTCCCCAGGGACACGCCGGCGAGCGCTGCCACCTCTCGCACACTGACCGCCATGTGGCCATCCTGGCATCGCACCTGCGCTTCCGGGTGGTGCGCGCCGTGATCTGTGGAAAACGGCGGACGGGAGGCGCGGTGCGGGCTGGGCCCGGGCCTCCCGTCCGGTGGGTGGTCGCGTCCACCGCACGGTGCGAGATCGTGGGTGCGGCCGCGCCCCGTGCGTGCTCCGCTCCGGCGTCGCACCGTGTGTGCTGCGCCGCCACGTGCGAGGTTGGCCGCTCGGTGCGCGCTTGCAGCGCCGCACGGAGCGGGCAACCTCGCACCGAGTGAGCGACCGCGCACCGTGCGGACGCGGGCCCGCACCGTGCGGACGCGGGCGCGCCGCACGCGGACGCGCAAAGCACGGACTTGCCAACGCCCGCCGGGGCGCACTATCGTCTCGCTGTCCCGTTGAAACGATTCACTGGCGAACACGCGAACGGAGGACCAATGGCGGTCCGAATCGGAGCCCGGAGCACCACGGGCTGGAAGGCGACCGTCTCGGTCGCCATGTCGAACTACATCGAGTCGGGGTCGATCATCGCGATCGCCACGAGCCTCAGTCTGTGGCAGGCGCAGTTCCACGTCGGCGACCTCGAGGTCGGTCTGCTGGCGAGCCTGTCGGCGAATGCGTTCGGCGCGGCCGCCGGCGCCATCATCGGCGGACCGCTGTGCGACCGCTACGGCCGGAAGTTCATCTACACCTACGACCTGCTGCTCTACATGCTCGGCATCCTGCTCGCGGTCTTCGCCGGCAGCTACGGCATGCTGCTGGTCGGCTTCATCCTGACCGGCATCGCGGTCGGCGCCGGGGTGCCGGCGAGCTGGACCTACATCGCCGAGCAGGCACCAGCGGACAAGCGCGCCGCCCACGTCGGCACCGCGCAGCTCGCCTGGTCGATCGGCCCGATGGTCGGCTTCGCGTTGGCCATCGCCGCCGCACCCCTCGGACTGCTCGGCAGCCGGCTCATCTTCGCGCACCTGTTCGTCGTCGCCGCCGTCGTCTGGTGGCTCCGCCGCGGGCTGCCGGAGTCGGCGATCTGGAAAGACGAGCGCGCCGCGACAGGCACCGCGAACTTCTTCCACGGGATCACCCAGCTGTTCAGCCGGCGCCGGAACCTGACCGCGATGCTGTTCCTGTTCGGCGTCTACGCGCTCTGGAACACCGTCGCCGGGCAGGCCGGCATCTTCCAGCCGCGGGTGTACTCGGCCACCGGGGTCACGAGCGTCACCGAGCAGTACGGCCTGCAGATCCTGGTGTGGGGCTGCACCGTCGCCGCGACCTACTTCGGCTTCATGCGCTACGGCGACCGGGTCAGTCGACGGTTGCTGTTCGCCCTCGGCGCGGTGCTGGCGATCGTCGCCTGGGCCGTCCTGATCTACGCGCCGGCGAACCTCGGCACGCTGCTGTTCTTCGCCGTGGCGTGGGGCATCTCGTCGGGCATCGGTGCCCAGGCGTTCTACGGCCTCTGGACGAGCGAGCTCTTCGCCACCCGGTACCGGGCCAGTGCGCAGGGCGTGCTCTTCCTCGCCGCGCGGGTCATGGTCGGTCTGCTGAGCATCTGGTTCCCGCTGCTGCTGTCCGACATCGGACTCCGTGCGCTCGGCGGACTCATCCTGGGGCTCCTCGCGATGTCGTTCCTGGTCGGCACCATCTGGGCGCCGAGCACACAGGGCAAGACGCTCGAGGCGATCGAGGCCGAGCGGTACGGCACCGTGACCACCGTCACCGGTACCGTGCGCACCGCCGACGAGCGCGCCGTGCAGGACGCCGAACGGCGTCGCCGCGCCGAGGCCGACCGGTGACCCGCGTCTGCTTCCGACTGCAGGTGCAGGCCGAGCACCTGGACGCCTACCGCGAGCGGCACGCCGCGGTCTGGCCGGCGATGCTCCGGGCGATCGCCACGGCGGGGCGGCGGAACTACTCCCTGTTCCTCGACGACGACGGCCTGCTGATCGGCTACTACGAGACCGACTCGGTGGCCGATGCCGACGCGTCGCTCGCGGCCTCCGAAGTCGCGAGCGCATGGGAGGCGCACATGCAGGACCTGTTCGACGGTGCCGCGGGTCGGGCGGACCAGACCGCGCGGGTGCTGCCCGAGGTGTTCAACCTGGAGGACCAGCTGGCCGCCGCCGCCGAGTGAGGAGCGGGGGAGCGGGGAGCGGGGGGCGGGTAGCGTCCGGTCCATGGCCGACGTGACCCACGCCGCGGACCTCGGGATCGACCTGTCCGACGGCAAGCCCCAACAGCTCTACCGGTGGTTCCTCGCGAGCATGCTCTTCGGCAGGCCCATCCGGCAGGAGCAGGCGGCGGAGACCTACCGCGTCCTCATCGACCACGGGTTCACCAGCCCGGGGAAGTTCGCGGGCGCCGGACGCGAGCAGTTGCGGAGGGTCCTGGACGAGGGCGGCTACGCGCGCTTCGACTACCAGATGACCGATGCCCTGCACGAGACGATGCACACGCTCGACGCCGACGAGGGCTCCGTGTCGCACCTGGTGAAGACCGCGGCATCGCGGAAGGACCTGCGCGACCGACTCGGCACGCTCAAGGGGATCGGTCCGAAGACGATCGAGATCTTCCTGCGGGACATCCCGGACGCGGTGCTGCCGGACTGAGCGCGAGTGCGTGCCCGGATGACTTCGTGAGCAGGAATGGTCGGGTGGGATGACCCGACCCGACCATTCCTGCTCACGAAGCGCCCGCCCGCGCTACACGGGAACCGAGGCCTGCCACGTGCCGTGGGCCAGCGGCGTCGCCGGAGCGCCGGGCAGGTCGAGCACCGCGGTCGCGCCGACCGGCACGGTGACCGAGACCGACAGCGTGCCGTCGACGACCTCCCAGTCGATCGCCGCCCGTCCGTGCGGGGTGTCGAGCGCTGCCCCCGCCGAGGTCAACCCACCACCGGGGCGCGGGGCGAACAGGATGTCCCCGTAGCCGGGGGACGCGAGCGCGATGCCGGCCACCACCCGGTGCATGAAGTCCGCGACCGACCCGAGGGCGTAGTGGTTGAACGACGTCATCCCGCCGGAGTTCACACGGCCGTCCGGCAGCAACGAGTCCCAGCGCTCCCAGATCGTCGTCGCGCCCTGCGCCACCGGGTAGAGCCACGACGGGCACTCGTCCTGCAGCAGCATCGCGTAGGCGTCGTCGAGGTGCCCGGCCTGCAGCAGCGCGTCGCAGACCACGGGGGTGCCCGCGAACCCGGTGCCGATCCGGTGCCCGTTCGCGCGCACCAGGGCGGCGAGCCGTTCACCGACCGGCCCCGAGGCGTCGACGAGCCCGAACACGATCGCGAGCGCGCTGGACGCCTGCGAGTCGTCGAGCACCTCGCCGGCGTCGGACAGGAATCGCTCGCGCCATGCATCGCGGATCCGGCCGGCCAGCGCCGCGTAGTGCTCGGCGGCCGACGAGTCGCCGAGCACCCCCGCCCATGCCGCCAGCACCGACGTCGATCGGTAGGAGTACGCCGTCGCCAGGCAGTACTTGTCGGCCTTCGCGGCCGCGGCGTCCTCCGGCGGGGCGAGCGGGTCGAGCCAGTCGCCGAACTCGAAGCCGTCGACGCGCACCAACGACTCGTCCGAGGTCGCGTGTACCCCGTCGACCCAGGCCTTGGCGGAGGCCCACTGGTCCTCGAGCAGCCCGACGTCGCCGTACGCCCGGTACAGCTCCCAGGGTGTGAGCACCGCCACGTCGCCCCACACGGCGGCGTGGTTGCCCTCGGGGTCGGCGCCCGGCAGCGTCGGCACGTAGTGCGGCACGCCGCCGTCCGGTCGCTGCTCGAGCGCGAGGTCCCGCAGCCACGACCGCAGGACGCCGGCGCAGTCGTACAGGAACGCCGCGGTGGGCGTGAACACCTGCAGGTCGCCGGACCAGCCGAGCCGTTCGTCGCGCTGCGGGCAGTCGGTCGGGATGTCGACGAAGTTGCCGCGCATCGACCAGACGACGTTCTCGTGGAACCGTTCGAGTCGTGGATCCGAGCAGTGGAACCACCCGGTGCGGCGCATGTCCGAGTGCAGGACCTCGGCGACGATGTCCCCGGGCTCGAGCGTCGCGGACGGCCATCCCTCGACCTCGGCGTAGCGGAACCCGTGCACCGTGAACCGCGGGTGCCACGTGCCGGTGCCGTCGTCGGACGGCCCGGAGTAGAAGACGTCGGTGGCCTTCGCGGTGCGCAGTGGCCTGGTGGCGAGCTCGTCGTCCTGCATGACCTCGGCGTGCCGCATCGTGACGCCGAACGGTCCGACCGCGTGGTTCCGGATCCGCAGGCGGCCCGGCAGGTTCTGCCCGAAGTCGAGCTGGATCGCGCCGGCGTCCCAACGCCGTGACCACGTCGGTTCGATCTCCTCGGTCACCCGGACGACGGGGCCGTCGGCGGCGACGAGCGAGGCGGACGGGCGGTCGAGGACCTCGACCGGGTCCCAGTCGGAGTCGTCGAACCCGACGGCCTGCCAACCGTCGGGCTCGACTCCGCCATCCCACTTCTCTCCGTCGTAGAGGCCGGAGAGCAGGATCCCGGCGCGTGCGGCGCGCCAGGAGTCATCGGTGCCGAAGGTCTCGGCCGTGCCGTCCTCGTACTCCACCTCGAGTTGGGCGATGAGTGCGAGGCGGTCGCCGTAGACGTTCCGCATACGGTCGTCCCAGGTGATCCGGCCGCGGTACCAGCCGTCCGCCAGGCGCGCGCCGAGGACGACGTCGCCGCCCTGCGACAGGTGTCCGGTGACGTCGTGCACGAGGTACCGCACGCGGTGTCCGTACGACGTCCACCCCGGCGCGAGCTCGGCGTCGCCGACGCGCACCCCGTCGATGGTCACCTCGTGCAGGCCGAGGCTCGCGACCGCGAGCCGCGCCCGGCGGACCGGCCCGCGCAGCGAGACCTGTCGCCGGAGCACCGGCGGTGCCTGGTCGACACGGGTGTTCTCCCGCCAGGGCGCGGCGACGAACGAGGCGGTCCAGTCGCTGTCGGCCAGGAGGCCCGCCTCGACCTCCAGGGGCTCGCTCCAGTCCGTCGCGTGCTCGGCTCCGGTGCCGTCGTCGCCCACCACACGGACGCGCCAGACCGCGCGCTCGCGGGACGTCAGTGGTGCGAACGGCCACGCGACGAGGACGCCGGAGCCGTCGACCCGGGCGGAGGAACCGGCGTCGTCGCCCGCCGACCGCGAGACGAGTTCGACGTCGGCTCCGATCGGGGACCAGCCCGCGGGGGCGTCGGGTACGAGCCACGACAGGCGCGGAGTCGGTGAGCCGATCCCGAGGGGGTCGCGGAGGTGTTCGACGCGGAGCCCCGACGGGGCGACCGTGTCCTGCGGGCCGGTGGCGGGCCTCCCGGTCGGGTGGGAGCCGGCCACACGGCGGGCGGTGGATGTCGTCGTGTCGGTCATGCGGTTCCTTTCGTCAGTCCTTGATGCCGGACATCGTGATGCCCTGGATGAAGGTCTTCTGGGCGAAGAAGAACAGCACCACGATGGGGATGAGGATGATGGTCGAGACGGCCATGAGGGGGCCGACCGCGGTGTCGCCCTGCGCGCCCTGGAAGAACGTCAGGCCGAGGGACAGGGTGTACTGGCTCGACTTCGTCAGGTACAGGAGCGGGCCGAGCAGGTCGCTCCACGACGCCAGGAACTGGAAGAGCATCACGGCCGCCAGCGCGGGCTTGCAGAGCGGCAGGATCACCTGGAAGAACACACGCAGCTCGCCGGCGCCGTCGATGCGTGCGGCGTCCGACAGCGCTTCGGGGATGCCGAGGAAGAACTGGCGCATCAGGAAGATGAAGAACGGGATGCCGAAGAACGTCGGCACGATGAGCGGTAGGTACGTGCCCGTCCAGCCGATGTCACGGTAGGCCACGAACAGCGGCACCATCGTGACGTAGAACGGCACCATCATCGTCGCGATCAGGATCGTGAAGATCCCGTTCCGCCACGGCCACCGGATCTTCGAGACGCCGTAGCCGACCATCGCGCTGGACAGTGCGGCGCCGATCATCGAGGGCACGCAGATCACGAGCGTGTTCCAGAAGTACTGCAGCAGCGGGAACGTGGCGAGGCCGTACGAGAAGTTGCCGGTCGTGATGGTGTCCGGGAACCACTTCACCGGGAACGCACCGATGTCCGCCTGGGTCTTGAACGCGCCCGTCACCATCCAGAACAGGGGCATCAGGAAGACGACGCTCAGCACGATCAGGACGGAGTGCTTCGCGATCGACTCGGCGACCTGCGGCCAGGTGCGCTTGCGGTGCTTCGGGACCGGTCGGCTGGGCTCCGCGGTGCCGGGGCGGCCGGGTTGCCCCGGCTCGAGGGCGGCCGCGGCCGCGCCGGTCGGACTGTCGATGGCGGTCATCGTGCCTCACCTCCGTAGTAGACGCGCCGGCCGATGATCCGGTACGCCAGGATCGAGACGGCGGCGATGATCACGAAGAGCACCCAGCCGACCGCGCTCGAGTAGCCGAGTTGGTAGTGGTAGAACGCGGACTGGTACAGGTAGACGCCGGACACCAGGGTCGAGCCGGCTGGATCGCCGTACCCGCCCGTCATCACGAACGCCTGCGTGAAGTACTGGAACCCGGCGATCAGGCCCGTGATGGTCGCGAACAGCAGCTGCGGGCTGATGAACGGCAGCGTCACGTTGCGGAACTGCTGCCAGGTGCCGGCGCCGTCGAGGGACGCCTGCTCGAGCAGGTCCTGCGGCACGCCCTGCAGGCCGGCGAGCAGGATCACCATGAGGTTGCCGACGCCCCACAGCCCGAACAGGATCAGCGCGGGCTTGGACCAGTCCGGGTCCGAGAGCCAACCGGGGCCCTGGATGCCGAACAGCCCGAGCACGTTGTTGATGACGCCGTACTGCGGGTTGAGGACGTACGCCCAGATCACCGCACTGGCGACGATCGGCACGATGGACGGGACGAAGAAGACCACGCGGTAGAAGCCGAGGCCCCGCACCCGCCAGTTCAGCAGCAGTGCCAGGCCGAGCGCGACGGCGATGCCGAGCGGGACGGAGATCACCGTGATGAAGAGCGTGTTGCCGAGCGACAGCCACCACTGGCCGTCGGCGAAGAGCGTCCGGTAGTTGTCCCAGCCGATCCAGTCGCGGCTGCCGCCGAGCAGGTTGGCGTTCGTGAAGCTGTTCACGGCGCTGGTGATGATCGGGCCACCCGTGAAGGCGACGAGACCGATGATCGCCGGCGCGGTGAAGAAGAGCCCCCACAGGAACGTCTGTCGCTGCGCGCGGGTGCGGGGGATCCAGTGGGTGAGCCAGCTGGACCCCTTGTCGCGCGACCGCGGTCCGCTGGTCGTGATGCTCCGTGTGACGGTCACGGGTGCTCCTTCCGGAACTCGTCGAGGGCGGAGTTGACCTGCGCGGCGACGCTCTTCATGGCGCGCTCGGGGGTCGTCTTGCCGTAGATGGCACTGCTGACGGCGACGTCGAGTGCCGTCGCGTAGGTGCTGGCGACCGGGATCGTCGGTCGGATGTTCCGCGCGGACAGCAGGCCCTCGCGGTAGATCGCGACCGTCGGGTCGTCGCGGAACTCCTGCAGGACCGGGGACTTCGTGTAGCCGGGCAGCAGGGTGCCGTTCGTGAAGTTCGCCTGGGTGCCCTCGTCGGACGTGGTCGCGAACTGCAGGAAGTCCCACGCGGCGTCGTGCTCCTTCGACTCCTTCGGGATGAAGAGGTCGTAGCCGCCGAGCCAGGTGGCACTGCCGGGGGAGCCGAGCCCCTCGGCGTAGGGGAACAGTGCGGCGCCGAGCTCGACCTTGGACGCGTCGCCCTGCTTGTAGACGTTCGAGCTGTCGGTCGTGGTCATCGGCGCCATGCCGACGTTCCCGCTCGCGATGGACGGCAGGGTCTGCGACGGAGCGGTGACGGCGAGCTGGCTGGCGCCGCCGACCTTCTTCGCGTAGTCGCACATCCACTGCAGCCCCTGCACGATGTTGTCGTCGTCCGGGGTCGCGACCTGGTTGTCGTCGCTCATGAACTTGCCGCCGAAGGCGAAGCCGAGCGTGAACATCGAGTTGCTGAAGCCGTAGTAGTCCCACGGGATCGTGCCGATGCGGGTGATCCGCCGGCCGTCCTTCCGCAGGATCTTGTCCGAGAACCGGTCGAGCTCGTCGATGGTCGTCGGCGGCGTCTCGGGGTCGAGGCCGGCGTCGGCGAAGACCTTCTTGTTCCAGAACAGCGGGAAGTTGACGTCGACCAGGATCGGGTGCGCGTAGATGCCGTCGGTCGCGGTCATCTGCTTCCACACCGCCGGGGCGTAGTCGGCTTCGCCGAGGCCGGCCTTCGCCATGTAGCCGTCGAGCTTCGTGACGACGCCGTACCCGGCGAACTGCGGGTACTCCTCGGGCGTGCAGAAGGCCAGGTCGGGCGGGGTGCCCGCGGCGATGGCGGTCTGCAGACGGATCTGGGTGTTGCCGGACAGCGGCGCGTACGTGACCCGGACGCCGGTGTGCGACTGCGACTTCTCGTAGAGCTCCCCGAGCAGCACCCAGGCGTTGCCGAGGGTGCCGCCCCAGATGTTGTAGAGCTCGATGACGTGGTCGCGGCCAGGTGCCGGGTCCTTGCTGAGTCGGATGCCCTGCTGGTCGGCAGCAACTGCGCCGCCGCTGATCACGGTGCACCCCGCGAGCCCGATCGTCGCTGTGCCGGCGGCGATCGCTGCGAGGAACGCCCGACGCGACACGTCGCGTGGCGCGGGCCTGGTGGGTGGGTGTGGTGGTCGGCTCGACATCGAGTCCCTCCGGTCATCTTCGTTGACAATCGGCACACCGTCCGGTGGAGGTGAATCGTTTCACCGGGCGGCTGGCGACAAATGTACGACGCTCCGGGCCGGAGCGCCAGCATTAATTCAGATCGATGGACAAATTGAACGAGGATCGGTTTTCGGGCCGGTCCCCGCGGTCTCCTGGCCCCACGTGACATGGACCGCTCCCGCCTCGTACGTGGCGACGGGGTTCGCGAACGGCAGCGGGTGGAGCTGGTCGGCGTCGAGCAGTCGGAGCCCGGGCAGGCCGGCGAGCAGTTGCGTGAGCGCCTGCCGGATCTCGAGCCGCGCGAGCTGCTGCCCGACGCACCCGTGCGGACCGTGCCCGAACCCGAGGTGCCCGAAGGCGTCCCGCTCGACGTCCAGGCGATCGGGGTCCGGGAACCGTTCCGGATCCCGGTTCGCACCGACGGGCGAGACCGACACCGTCGTGCCGGCCGGGACGAGCTGGTCGTCGACGACGACGTCCTCGGTCGCCGTCCGCGGGAACAGGGTCAGGAACATCGCACCGGTTCGCATGAACTCCTCGATGGCCGGCGCGATGCGGTCCGGGTCGTCGCGGAGCAGGGCCAGCTGGTCGGGGTTCGTGAGCAACGCGACCATGGCGGTGGCGATCAGGTAGGCGACGGAGTCGTGTCCCGCGCTCATGAGCTGGAACACGAGCCCCTCGACCTCGTACCGCTCGAAGTCCGAGGCGAGCAGGTCGCTCACGACGTCGTCGCCGGGATCGCCCGTCCGTCGGTCGAGGACCGTCCGGATGTGGTCGAACCGCTGCTGGGTGGTGGTCGTCGTCACCTGGTCGACGAACAGTTCCCGGAACTGCGGCACCAGGTCGTCCGGCACCCCGATCACCCGGCAGTGCGTCCGTGCGGCGATCGGCTGGGCGAAGTCGGCGAACACGTCGGCACCGGGGCCCAGCGCCCGGAACACCGCGAGCTGGCCGGCCACAGTGTCGTGCACCCAGGGCTCGCGACCACGGACCTGCTTCACCGAGAACCGGCTGGTCACACCGCGGCGCATGCGCTGGTGGGCGTCGCCGTCCAGGGCGAGCAGGTTGGCGGCGTCGATCGACCGGCGTGCGGCGTCGTCGAGCGTGTCCGGTGGAGGCGCCGTGGTTGCGTGCGCTGGGTCGTGGGCCGGTGCAGCGTCGCTCCGCGGCATGCGGTGGGGCAGCTGGCTGAAGCGCGGGTCGCCGAGCACCGCTCGCGCGGCCTCCCACCGGGTCTCGACCCTGCCGACGTGGCCGTCCTGGTACTCGAGCGGTACCGCGGCGTCGGATGCGCGCCACGCGGCGAGTGTCGGCGACGGGGCGAGCGGCGTGCCGTCCACGGGCAGGGTGCGCGCGTGCGCGAGCGGGCAGGCGGCGGGTTCGGTCGAAGTGGTCACGGGGACCTCCAGGTCGGTGCGGTGCGGGTCATCGGGTGGGTGTCGGGATGCCGGCCGCCAGGAGCCGTCGTGCGCGTCGGAAGGACCGCGGTGCACCCCAGCCGACGACACCCGTGGTCGCGTGGTCGTTGGTACCACCGCGGTCGCCGGCACTGTCGTGGTCGCCGGCACCGCCGTGGTCGCCGGAGCGCTGCACGAGGACGGCCGGGTCGTCGTCCCACGGTTCGAGCGGCGCGGCGGGGTCGAAGGTGCCGGCTGCCTGCACGAGCACGCCGTGCACCTCGGACCAGAAGAACGGCACGCGCTCGGTCTGGTCGTCGTGGCCGGTGATGGTCGCGGCGACGGACAGGGCCTGCTCGATCGCGTTGGTCTGGTGCTCGACACGGGGTGGCAGCGACGTGCCGGACGCGGGAGCGGGTGCCGGTACGAGCCCGGGCGCCGCCCACCGCGCCACGTCGCCGATCGCGAAGACGTCGGGAGCCGCGACCCCGCGTGCATCGCAGCAGACGCCGTCGTCGACGACCAGCCCGGAGCCAGCGAGCCAGGCCGTGTTCGGACGTCCGCCGGTCGCGGCCACGACCACGTCGGCCGGCACGCGCCGACCGTCGCCGAGCACGACCGCCGTGCCGCCGCGCCCCGTGCCGCCGCGCCCCGTGCCGTCGGTCCGCGTGGCCTCGACCGCCCGTGCCCCGGCGCTCGGTTCGACCGTGACGCCCGCGGCCCGGTGCAGCGCGGTGAGCCGATCGGACAGCGCGAGCCCGACCGTCCCGAACGACAGCCCGCCACGACGTCCGACCATCGTGACCGCGCGCTCGCTGCCCCGGGCCGCCGACGCGATCTCGGACGCGAGCACCCCGCTGCCGATGACCACGACCCGCTCGGCCGACGTCCACGCGGCACGCAGCCGCACGGCGTCGTCGAGCGTCCGCAGCAGGTGCACGCGTTCGGCGCCCGGTACGGCGGGTCGGACCGCGGTCGCCCCGGTGGCGACGACGAGCACGTCGTACGCGATCGGGCCGGCATCGGTCAGCAGTCGGTGCGCCGACGGCTCGAGGCCGGTGGCTCGGACACCACTGCGGATCGTGACGTCGAGGGCGTCGAGCTCCGCGGCGGTCCGGAGCGCCGCGCGATCGGCATCCCATGCTCCGGTCAGGACCTGCTTCGAGAGCGGTGGCCGACCGTACGGCACGTGGGGCTCGTCGCCGACCAGGGTCACCGGCCCGCTGTGGCCCTCGGCCCGGAGCGCCTCGGCGACCGTCAGACCGGCGACCGAGGCGCCGACGACGACCACGTGCACGGTCAGTCCTGCAGGGTGATCGCGTGTGCGGGGCAGAGCGCCGCCGCGCGTCGGGCTGCTGGTTCGTCGGCGGCGCCCGGGTGCTCGTCGAGGAGCTCCACGATGCCGTCGTCGTCCTGGTCGAAGAGTGCTCCGGCGACAAGGGCGCACTGCCCGGCCCCGACGCAGATGTCCGTGTCCGCGGTGATCCGCATGGTCGTCCTCCTGTCACCGATCGCCGTCGACCGGTGCACCGACGCTACGTTCGGACCAGGTGGCGGCGGCATGGGTTCCGCGGGCAGAACCTGGACGATCCGGTCAACGCTGGTCCACCTGCACCGATGCGTACAGTGTCCGCATGGACGAACGCGCTGCCGCTGGCCCCGTCGTCGTCGCGGCGAACTGGTACCGCTTCCGCCCGGGTGAGCAGATCCACCACCTGTGGGTGCACAGCGTGTGCTGCCTCTGGGTGCTGAGCGGGAGTGGGGTGGTCGAGTCCACCGGGCAGCGGTTCCACCTGACCGCCGGCGACGTCCTCCGGCTGCCGTGGAGCCACGACGTCGCCTACCGCGCCGACGACCGCTCGCCGTTCCGGTTGGGGACGGTGCACGTCGTCCCGCGCCATGTGCGCGGTCGGCCGGTCGTCCCCGAGGTCGCGCACGCGCCCGGTGACCAGGTGCTGGGCGACTCCGCACGCTCCGACGATCCCGACGGCGTGGACCTCCCGATCCTCTGGCCGGGGCGCAGCAGTGTCGCGCGTCGCCTCGGGTCGCTCGGCCGGTACGTCGTCGAACGGTTCGCCGACGGCCCGTTCGACGAGTCGGTGTTCCGCGCGCTCGGGGCGGTCGTGCTCGCCGAGACCCGCGCCGCACGCGACGACGAACACGAGACGGTCCCGGTCGCGCTCGACCGGATGACGGACTTCGTGCTCCGGAACCTGCAGCGCCCGATGACCGTCGCCGAGATCGCCACCGCTGGCGACTGCAGTGAGTCGACGGCCGGCCGGCTGTTCGCCGCGCACCTCGGGTCGTCGGTGTCGAGCTGGGTGCGCGAGACCCGGATGCGAGAGGCAGCCGAACTGCTGTTGACGAGCGGACTCCGGGTCGGCGAGGTCGCCGCCGCAGTCGGGTTCGCCGACCCGCTGTACTTCTCGCGGGCGTTCCGTGACGCGTTCGGAGTCCCGCCGAGTCGCTACGGCATCGACCGCATCCGACCTTGATGCCGCACGGGTTGACAGCGCCCGGATCGTCCTGAATCGTTTCATCCGACCTTGGAGGTGCGATGGAGCTCCTGGACCACGACGTCGACGGCCAACACGACCCGATCGGGACCGCACAGTGCGGCCTGCGGTTCGCCTGGCGTCCCGACGAGACCCAGACCGCTGCGCAGGTGGTGGTCCGGGACGCCGACCGCGTCGTCTGGGACTCCGGCCGCACGGAGACGCCGACACCCTGGTTGCGTTCGCCGTCCGACCTGCGGTTCACCGCGTGGACCGAACACGCTTGGGAGGCCCGGGTGGAGTCCGCCACGGGCGTCGCCGTGGTACGCGGCAGGTTCACCCCGGCACCGCTCGCCGCCGCCGAGTGGTCCGGAGCACGCTGGATCGGAGGCCCGGCCAGCGCCGGAGCCGCCGCGCGTGACGCCGCCGACGACGGCCGGGGTCCGCGCGCACGCAGCGCGGACGGCAGCTTCGCCGCACCGGTGCTCTCGATCGGTGTGCCGGCCGGACCGCCGGTCGAACGGGTACTGCTCGCCCTCGCCGCCGGGGGCCACGCCGACGTGCGCGTCGACGGGGCGCTCGCCACCGACGAGGTCCTGGCGCCGACCACGACGCACTGGGACCGCCGGGTCCAGGTCGTCGTGCACGACCTGACGGCGGCGCTCGGCGACGGCAACGCGCACGAGGTCGGTCTCGAACTCGGCCGCGGCTTCCACGGCATGACGAACGCGAACGTCTGGGCGTGGGAACGGGCTCCGTGGCACGCGGAGCCCTCGGTCCGTGCGGTGCTCCGGATCGAGCGCGACGGCGGCGCGGTGGAGGTGCTGCCCACCGGACCGGACTGGACCGCGCGGGCCGGCACGATCCTCCTGGACGACCTGTACGGCGGCGAGCTGGCGGACCTGCGCCGTCGCGTCGGCGGGTCGCTGGCGGCGGTTCCGCAACCGGCCACCGTCGTCCCCGGCCCGGCCGGGGCGCTCGAGGCGCGACGTGAGCAGCCGATCCGGATCGTCGAGGAGCTCGCGGCCACCTCGGTCACCGAAGCCGCACCGGGGGAGTGGGTCGTGGCCTTCCCGCGGGTGATCGCCGGTTGGGTCGGTCTGCGGTTGCCGGCCGGTGCCGCGGGGCGGACGGTCCGGATCCGCTCGGGCGAACGGCTGCGCGCTGACGGACTGCCGAACGCCGACGACGACAACCACTACTTCGCCGACGGGTTCCAGACCGACGAGGTCACCCTCGACGACCGTGGCGGGTGGTGGGAGCCACGCTTCTCGTACAAGGGATTCCGGTTCGTGCAGCTCTCCGGTTGGCCGGACGCGTCCGGTCCCGCTCCGTCCGACGTCGTCGCCCGGGTGGTGCGCACCGACGTCGCACGGCGCGCGGACTTCCGGACCGACGAGGCCCTGCTGCAGTGGGTGCACGACGCGACCGTGCACACGATGGAGAACAACCTGCACGGGTACCCGACCGACACCCCGAAGTACGAGAAGAACGGGTGGACCGGCGACGCAGCGGTCGGCGCGGACATGTTCCTGACGAACCTCGACACCGCGGCGGTGCTCACGAAGTGGGTCGGTGACCTCGCGGAGACCGTCGCACCGGGGCACCCGCCCGCGCTGATCGCCCCCAACGCCGGCGTGTTCGGCGTCGACACCCGCGCACCCGTGTGGCACGCAGCGCTCGTCACCGTGCCGTGGGACGTGTACCGCCACACCGGGGACCCCGCAGTGCTGGAGCAGCACGTCGACGTCATCGAGGAGTACGCGCGCTTCGAGGCCGAACGGTCGCCCGGGGGGATCGCCGACACGATCCTCGGGGACTGGGTCGCCCCCGGCACGAGCCCCGGCGGCGGAAACCCACCCGAGGACTCCCGCGTGCCGGCCACCGCGTTCCTCGTCCGGATCCTCGACACCGTCGCCGCGATCGACGACGTGCTCGGGCGCGACGGGTCCTGGGCACGAACGGCCGCAGAGGACGTCCGCGCGGCGTTCACCGAGGCGTTCCTGCACGACGGCGCGGTCCGGGGCGAACGCGACGAGGGATTCCGACAGTCCCACCAGGTGCTCGCCCTCGCGTTCGACGTCGTGCGCGCCCCGTCCGACCGGGGAGCCGTGGCCGCGGCGCTCGCCGCCGACGTCCGGGCCCGCGGCGACCACCTGGACACCGGGGCGATCGGGACGAAGTGGCTGCTGCCCGTCCTGACCGACGCCGGCTACCCGGACCTCGCGCTCGCCGTCGCCCGACAGACCTCGCCACCGTCGTGGGGCGCCTGGCGCGAGGCCGGGGCGACGTCGATGTTCGAGCACTGGGACCTGGCGGCACGGTCGCACGGTCACTACTTCCTCGGGACGGTCGACGACTGGCTCACCGGGTGGGTCGCGGGGATCCGGCCGACCGAGGCCGGATGGCGGCGGTTCACCGTGGCACCCGCGGTGTGCGGCCCGGTCGGGTCGGCATCGTGCACGGTGCGGACCCCGTACGGCGACGCCGCGGTGGCGTGGACCGCCGATGACGGCACCGTGTCCCTCACCGTGACGGTGCCGCCCGGTTCCGGCGCGGACGTCGTCCTGCCCGACGGCACGCAGCACGTCGCCGGCCCCGGCACGAGTCACTTCGTGAGCAGAAACGGTCGAGTCTGACGACCCGACCCGACCATTCCTGCTCACGAAGCGCCCCCGCTCACGAAGCGCCCCCGACCCAACCCCGCCCAGCCCACCCATCGCCCCCGTGGCTACCGTGGACCCCATGCAGCCGCCCGCAGCAGGAACCCTCCGCGTCCTCCACCTCTCCGACACCCACCTGACCGGCGACGGCGCCCTGCACCAGGGGGCCGTCGACACCACCGCAGCGCTGGACGCCGTGCTCGCCCACGTCGACGGAGTGCCCGGCATCGGCCTCGTCGTCATCTCGGGCGACGTGTCCGAGGACGGCAGCCCCGAGTCCTACGCCGCCGTCCTCGAGCGGGTCGGCGGATGGGCCGAACGCCACGGAGCCGCCCTCGTCGCGGTCCCGGGCAACCACGACCTGCGCGAGGGCTTCCGCCAGGTGCTGTCCAACGGCCACGTCCTCGGCGAGGGCGGCCGACCCGTCATGCACACGATGGAGTACCACCCGCCGACGGTGCCGGTGTGGGGGCAGTCCCTCGTCGCCGGCCGGAGGATCGTCACGGTCGACACGAGCGTGCCGGGTGCCGGCTACGGCGAGCTGAGTGACGCCAGCCTCGAACGACTCCGCGCCGCGCTCGCCGGGGACCACGCCCCGCACGGCACGGTCGTCGTCCTGCACCACCCGCCCCTGCCGGCCCCGACCGAGCTGCACGAGGCGCTCCGGCTGCAGAACCCCGAGGCGCTCGCTGACGTGATCCGGGGTTCCGACGTGCGCGTGGTCCTGGGCGGGCACTACCACCACCACTTCGCCGGATCGCTGGCCGGGGTCCCGGTCCTCGTCGCCCCCGGGGTCGCGAACGACACGGACGTCACCGGCGCGTACGACGAGGAATCGGCCTCCGTCGACAGCGGCGCCCTCGTCGTGGACGTCGCCGAGGACGGCTCCGTCTGGTCGACGCCGCTGCGCGTCCCACGCCCCGACGCCGACCCGCTCGCGTTCCACCTCGACGCCGAGACCGTCGCGTCCGTCATCGCGGCCGCCGGCAAGCACTGAGCGGCAGCCAGCAAGCACTGAGTGGCCGCCGGAAAGCACCGAGCGGCCGGCGTGCAGTGAGCGCGCGACGCGCACCGAGCGCGCGGGGCGCCCTGGACGTGCGCGACCGACGGACGGGAGGCCCGTGGCGGCGCCGCCACGGGCCTCCCGTCCGCTCGTCGGTACCGCCCACGGCCGGTACCCCGCCTGCTCGGGCTGCACGCGGGGAAACCGAGTAGGCCGGAGGCACACGCCAGCGAAGGAGCACCCATGCGGAACGGCAAGGCAGTCCAGTACGACCGGTACGGCGACTTCAGCGTGGTCGAGCTCGTCCCGCAGGAGAAGCCGACGGCCGGCCCCGGCGAGATCGTCGTCGAGATCGTCGCCGCCGGGTTGAACCACATCGAGCGCTTCCTGCGCGAGGGGAAGCTCCGGGACCACATCGAGCTCGAGTTCCCGGCACGGCAGGGCGTCGACTTCGCCGGCATCGTCCGGGCGCGGGGCGACGGCGTGAAGGACCTTCGGGTGGGTGACGAGGTCATGGGGCACGCGCCCCAGGGCGGATCGCACGCGAACTGGATCGCGGTTCCGCGTGGTGCCGTCATCAAGAAGCCCGAGTACGTCGGGTGGGAGGTCGCCGGTGGCCTGTACCTGGCCGGGTGCACGGCGGTGTCGGTGGTGCGATCGCTCCGCCTCGGACCGGACGACACCGTCGTCATCACCGCTGCAGCGGGCGGTGTCGGCCACATCGAGAGCCAGCTGGCGCACGACGCCGGTGCGACCGTGATCACCCTCGGCAGTGCGCGCAACCACGACTACCTGCGGCAGATCGGCACGCTGCCGGTCGTGTACGGCGAGGGCGAGGAAGACCGCATCCGAGCGATCGCGGACGGCCGGCCGATCACCGCCTTCATCGACAACCACGGGGAGAGCAATGCCGAACTCCTGGCGGAACGCCTCGGGGTCGGGTCCGAGCGCTTCGTGTCGTCGGACGAGCGCCGCGACATCGAGCTGCGGTTCCTGCGCGCCCCGGCAGAGGACGAGGAGACCCGGGAACTCCTGACCCTGCTGGCGAAGGCCCTGCAGGAACGTCGCTTCCAGGTGCTCATCTCGGGCTTCTACCCGTTCGAGTACATCGTCGAGGCGTACGAGGACCTCGCCGAGATGAAGTCACGCGGCAAGGTCGTCATCGGGATGCAGACGGTCGAGACCGGAGCACGGCTCGACTGGTACCGCTCCGAGAAGGCCCGCGACCTGCGGGACCGCTACGCGGATGCGCGCGGCTCGGAGGCGGAGACGATGGCGGGCGGCTCAGCGAGCCCGGCGAGCTGACGGCGGTCGGGCTCGGCGGTCGGGCTCAGCTCAGGATGTCCTTCGAGGCGAACCGGCTGTACGCCAGCGCCCCGAACACGACGACGTAGCCGAGCTGCAGCAGTGCGTTCGACCCGAACGAGTCGAACGAGATCGGGTCGCGGAGCAGGTCGCCGAACCCCAGCCACTGGTGCGAGAACAGGTACGGGTGCAGCCAGTCGAGCTGGGGGAGCTGGTCGAGGACCTGGGAGGCTCCGGCCAGCACCACCGTCGCGGCCATCGCCCCGACCGGCACGTTCGTCAGCGTCGACGCGAACATGCCGATCGCCACGAGTCCGAGCATCGACATCGCCACGTAGAGGGCGAGGAGCAGTGCCCGACCGGCGTACGACGCTCCGCCGACCTGGGTGCCGGACAGCAGCGTGACCGGACCGATCGGGAACAGCACGGCACCGATCGCCGCACCGACGAGCACCACGAGCAGCGTGGCCGCCAGGCAGAACGCGACCGCGCCGGCGAACTTGACCAGGATGAACCGCACCCGGCCGGTCGGTGCGACGAGCAGGTAGCGGATGGTGCCGTGGCTGGCCTCGCCCGCGACGGTGTCGCCCGCGACGACGCCCACCGTGAGGGGCAGGAACAGCGGGATCGACACCGTCAACGCGGTGAACGCCACGAACAGGCCGTTGTTGGTGATGTCGCCGAGGAACGCCGGGCCGCCGTCGTCGCCGTCGGTCGTCAGCTTCACGGCGACCGCGATCAGGACGGGGACGAGCGCGAGCGCCCCGAGCATCGCCCAGGTACGGCGACGTCGGAACACCAGCGCGAGTTCGGAGCCGAGCAGGGCGAAGGGACGCTGGCGGCGCGGGGCCTCGGCATCGGCGTCGGGCAGTGCACGGGCAGTGTCAGGCAGCGACATCGAAGCCCTCTCCGGTGAGCGCGACGAACAGGTCCTCGAGCGTGCCGCCGCCCACCGTCAGCCCACGGACGCGGACGTCGGCGCGGACGAGTTCGGCGGTGATGGTCTCGGGCAGCAGCTCGTGCGGCAGGTCGGCGACCAAGACGTCCGCGCCGCCGTCGTGCCGGGGGACGAGCCCGAGCCGGCTCAGCACGCTGCCGGCCTGCCCGACGTCGGGCGTGCGGACGGTCACGGTGCGTGCTCCGGCGGACCGCAGTTCGTCGAGTTCGCCCTGTGCCGCGAGCTTGCCGGTGCGCATCACCGCGGCGTGGGTGCAGACCTGCTCGATCTCGGCGAGCAGGTGGCTCGACACGAACACCGTCGTGCCGTCGTCCGCCAGGGACCGGATGAGGTTGCGGACCTCGCGCGTGCCCTGTGGGTCGAGCCCGTTCGTCGGTTCGTCGAGCACCAGCAGGTCCCGCGGGGAGAGCAGGGCGTTCGCCAGGCCCAGCCGCTGCTTCATGCCGAGCGAGTACGCGTGCGCCTTCTTGTCCGCCGCGTGCGTCAGGCCGACTCGGTCGAGGGCACTGGCCACGCGGGCCCCGCGGGTGCGCGGGTCCGACGTGGGGTCGGCCGCGTCGAAGCGCTGCAGGTTCGCGCGCCCGGACAGGTACGGGTAGAAGGCCGGCCCCTCGACCAGGGCACCGACGCGCGGCAGCACCTGGTGGAGCGCCTTCGGCATCGACTGACCGAGCACCTCGATCGTGCCGCCGGTCGCGCTCGACAGCCCGAGGAGCATCCGGATCGTGGTGGTCTTGCCGGAGCCGTTCGGCCCGAGGAACCCGAACACCGCGCCGCGCGGCACCGACAGGTCGATGCCGTCGACGGCGCGCTGCTTGCGGAAGACCTTCTGGAGGCCCGTGGTGCGGATCGCGAGCTCGGTGCCCGTGGTCGGACGGGTCGCGTCCACGGCGGCTGGTTCCGTCGTGTGCGCGGGTTCCGGTGCGCTCACTTCGCGGCGGCGACCAGCGACGACACCGGCACGGCGCCGGCGAGGACCCGGCCGTCGTCGGTCAGGTAGACCGACACGAGCGAGGTCTGGACGGCACGGCCGCCGTCGACGGCCTTCGTGAGCTGGCCGAGCAGGCCCGACGCCTCGTCACCGAGGGACGACTGGTCCACGGTGCCGGCGGGGAGCTCGGCGATCGTGCCCCAGCCCTCGCCCGTGAAGGTCGGCTCGTCACCGGCGTGCGCGCCGCGGGCGTGGTCGCCCTTCGCGTGCGCACCGTGCTCGGCGTCGGACAGGTCCTTCTCGGTGACCTTCGCGTTCGACGGGGGCGTGAAGTCGAAGAGCCGCGCGGCCGGCGCGCCGTAGTCGAGGCTCGTGAACCCGACCTGCACCGCGGGGTCGTCCTGCCCGGCGGCCTGGATCGTCGCGCGCAGCGGGAGCCCGGTCTGCTGGTCGACCGCCAGTCGGACGGTGCCGACCAGGGTGTCGGAGGACTTCGGCGTCAGCGTGATCTGCCAGGCGTCGTGACCCGCGACACTGACCTCGGTCGGCTTCGAGACCGTGGTGCTCGGAGTGATGGCGTCGATGGCCTGCTCGGCGATGTCGGTCGGCGTGGTGGTGCCGTCCTGCAGGTCCTTCGCGGTGTCGGAGGGCAGGGTCACGTGCGTGGCCGTGCGCTCCTTCGAGTCCCAGGTCCAGACCTCGGACCCGTTGCGGACCACGTCCTGCTCGGCGAGCTGCTGCGTCAACTGCACGCGCTGCTTGTCGGCGCCGTCGACGTACACGCGGGCGGTGTGCGACGAGGTGAGCAGCCCGAGCACGTCCGAGGCGTCGCCCTCGAGCGAGGAGCCGCCGGAACCGGTCGGCAGTTCGGGGAGTCCGAGGTCGCTCGACTGCGAGAGCTTGCCGGAGTACTGCGCGTCCGAGGACTTCGCGATGCTGGCGATGACGTCGGCCGCGGTCGGGTTCGTCCCCGCGATCGGGTCGTTCGCCGCGTTCGCGATCATCGGGGCGGCGACGGCGCCGGCGACGACCACCGGCGCGATGACTGCTGGCAGCCAGGCTGACTTCTTCATCGGGTTCCCCTCGTGGAGCATCGGAGTCGTGAGTACGGTACGTCCGGCCCCCGACAGGACGCTGGGCGTCGACGGATCGCGATCGTTCGTAGACTCGGGAGGCGACCGACGGCGGTCGCGTGGCGGCGAAGGAGGCGGCATGCGGGCGGTGCTCGGTCTGGACATCGGGACGTCGAGCACGAAGGCGCTGTTGGCCCGGTTCGACGGCACCGTGATCGCCGAGGTGAGCCGCCGACACGACGTCGACCGTCCTGCACAGGGCCTGGTCGAGATGGACGCGGCCGTGTGGTGGGACGAGTTCACGACGTTGACGCACGAGCTCCTCGCGCTCGTCCCCGATGCCGACGTGCAAGCCGTGGGCGTGAGCGGCATCGGCCCCTGCGTCCTGCTGACCGACGACGCGGGTGATCCGCTGCGCCCGGCGGTCCTGTACGGCGTCGACACCCGGACGGCCGACCTGCTCGACGAGGTCACGGCCGAGCTCGGGGGCGAGGACACGATCCGCGCCCGGTGTGGCTCCGGACTGAGCACCCAGGCCGCCGGGGCGAAGCTCGCGTGGGTCGCCCGGCACGAGCCCGACGTCTGGGAGCGCGCGGTCCGGTTCACGATGCCGGCGTCCCGCGTGGTGGAGCTGCTGACGGGGGAGTACGTCCTCGACCACCACTCGGCCAGCCAGACCACGCCGCTCTACGACGTCCACGAGAACACGTGGATCACCGAGTGGTGCGAGCAGCTCGCTCCCGGCCTGCCCCTGCCGCGGCTGCTGTGGTCCGGCGACCAGGCGGGCGTGGTGACGCGCGAGGCGGCCGCGGCCACGGGCCTCCCGGTCGGTATCCCCGTGACGGCCGGCACCATCGACGCGTGGGCGGAGGGCGTGAGCGTCGGCGAGTCGGTGCCGGGCCGGATGTTCCTGCAGTACGGCACCACGATGTTCATGATCGCGCCGACCGCCGAGCCGACGCCGGTGCCGGGCATGTGGACGACGGTCGGGACGCACCCGGGGCAGCCGAGCGTGTCGGGTGGGATGGCGACCTCCGGGGCGATCACCGACTGGCTGCGTCGGCTGGTCGACGGCGAGTGGCCGACGATGCTCGAAGAGGCTCGGTGCGCCGGGATCGGCGCGAACGGGCTGCTGATGCTGCCGTACTTCGCGGGGGAGCGGACGCCCATCGCCGATCCGGACGCGCGCGGGGTGATCGCCGGGCTGACGGTGCGGCACACGCGAGGGGACATCTACCGGGCGACGCTCGAGGCGACGGCCTACGCGGTCCGGCACAACATCGAGGTGCTGCGTGCGGCCGGGGTCGAGGTCCGCGAGCTCGTGGGGGCGGGCGGCGGGTTGCTCGGACGGCTCTGGCCGACGATCGTGAGCGACGTGACCGGGCTGCGGCAGACGGTGCCGTCGGTGACCGTGGGAGCGTCGTACGGGTCGGCGTTCTTGGCGGCAGCGCTCGTGGCCGACGTCGACATCCGGCAGTGGAACCCGCCGGCCACCGTCATCGAGCCGGACCCCGTCGCGACGGCCGCCTACGAGCCCGGGTACCGCGACTACCGCGAGCTCTACGAGGCGACGAAGGCCGTCGTGCACCGCTTGGCCGCGCGCAGCTGACCGTTCGACACCGCGCAACGGACACAGCACCGCGCAGATGCACGGTGCTGTGTCCGGAACCTGGTTCCGCGGGAGTGCCGCCGCGCCTACGCCGAAGCGTCGACGCCGGCCGGCGCGCTGCCGTCGTACTCGCAGATGGCCTGGACCTTCGAGGCGCTCGCGCTCGTTCGGTCGAACTCGTAGCCCAACCACTCCTTCGCCATCCGGCGGGCGACCTCGACGCCGACGACCCGCTGGCCCATGCAGAGGACCTGGGCGTCGTTCGACAGGACCGAACGCTCGACGCTGAACGAGTCGTGCGCCGTGACCGCCCGGATGCCGGGGACCTTGTTCGCCGCGATCGCGACACCGAGTCCGGTGCCGCAGATCAGGATCGCGCGGTCGGCCTCACCGTTCGCCACGAGTCGTGCCGCCTCGACGGCCACGTGCGGGTAGGCGGTGTGCCCGTCCGCGTCCACGCCGACATCGACGACCGACGCGACCCGCGGGTCGGCCTCCAGGTCCTGCTTGATGATCTCCTTGTAGTCGAACCCGGCATCGTCCGAGCCGATCACGAGACGGTACGTCATGCGTGTGTTCCTTCCAGTTCGTTCGCACGGGCAGCGAGGACCTCGCCGACCCGCGTGAGGATCATCCCCATCGAGGTGGCACCCGCGTCGGGTGTCCCCAGGCTCTTCTCCGCCAGCGGCCGGGCACGCCCGACCTTCGGCGTGAGGTCGGCGGTCTTGTCGGCCTCGTCACGAGCGACTTCCGCTGCAGCCTGCCACGCGTCGGTGAGCGAGGAGCCAGCCGACACCGAGGTCCGCAGCGCATCCACGAAGGGCAGCAGTGCGTCGAGCAGCGTCTTGTCCCCACGGGACGCCCCGCCCAGGTGGACGATCGAGTCGGCGAAGGCCTGCGCGGCCTCGACGACGTCGGACGCCTCGTACGCGGAGCGGTCGTCGCGCAGCGACCGTCCGAAGGCCTCGAGTGCCGCACCCCACAGGACTCCCGAGGTGCCGCCCGCGAACTCGGCCCACGCGTCACCGGCGCGTCCGAGGACGAAGGCGACCCCTGCCTCCTGGCCGACCCGGTCGACCGCCTTCCGGGCCGCGCCGATCCCCTTCACCATGCCGCGTCCGTGGTCGCCGTCGCCGGCGACCGCGTCGATGCGGCCGAGCTCCTCCTCGTGCTCCCGCAGGAGCGCGTCGATCGCCTCGATCGCGTCGCGTGCCGTCTGCGCGGCCTGCCGGGAGGCATCACTCGCGTCCGGCACGGCCGTCGCCTCGTCCTCGGCGTCGTCCACGGCGTCGGCCGGCAGCAACGCTGCGATCGGCGCGGCCGCCTTGCGGTACGCGGGCGTGTAGGTGTCGGCGCGCCACAGGGGATCGAGCTCGTCGTCGAGCCACTGGAGGGTCAGCGAGCAGCCGCCCATGTCGAGGCTCGTGACGAGTTCGCCGACCTCGGGTTCGACGATCTCGAGTCCAGCGTCCTGCAGCAGCGGGAGTACGCGGCCCCAGAGCAGGAACAGTTCCTCGTACTTCGTGTCGCCGAGGCCGTTGAGGATCGGGGCGACCCGGGTACCCGCGTTCGCCGGTCGGTCGGCGAGCAGCCGTTCGACGAGCAGCGTCGCGAGGTCGGTGGCGCGGAGCAGTGGGACGTCCTCGATGCCGGGCTCGCCGTGGATGCCGAGCCCGAGTCCGAGGTGGCCGTCGGGCACGGTGAAGAGCGGCTCGGTGGCGCCGGGCATGGTGCACCCGGAGAACGCGACACCGATCGTGCGGGTGGCGGCGTTGCTGGCGTTGCCGAGGCGCTCGACTTCGTCGAGGTCCGCGCCCGCGGCGGCCGCGGCACCCATCGCCTTGAAGACCGAGAAGTCCCCGGCGATGCCACGGCGCTTCGACTCCTCGTCGGCGCTCGCGATGTCGTCCGTGACCACGACGATCCGGGTGTCGATGCCCTCGGCACGCAGCCGCTCGGCGGCGAGCCCGAAGTTCATCGTGTCACCGGCGTAGTTGCCGAACGACAGCACGACGCCCTTCCCCTGGTCGGCCGCCTTGGCGACCGAGTACACCTGCGCGGTGGACGGCGAGGTGAAGACGTTGCCGACGACGGCGCCGGTGGCGAACCCCGGGCCGACGATCCCGCAGAACGCGGGGTAGTGGCCGGAGCCGCCGCCGACGACCACCGCGACCTGGGGGTCGGCGCCGTCGGTGGGCAGGGTGACGACGCCGCCGTGGACGCCGCGGACGCGGTCGGCGTAGAGCGCGAGCCAGCCGGCGAGCTGGTCCTCGGCGAACTCGTCGGGGGCGTCGTAGATCGTGGTCATGCTGGAGTCCTTCAGTGGGAGGTGCGGGTGCCCTGCGGCACCTTGAGGAAGTGGATCATCACGAACGCGCAGGCGTACAGGCCGACGAACGTCCAGGTCGCGGCCTGACCGCCACCGCCGAGCGCGAAGACCGCGGCGACCACACCGGTGCCGAGGAACGCCGCGCCACCGGCCGCCGTCGTGTACATCGCCATCGCGGCGCCCTTGTGCTCGGGGGCGAGCGCCGGCATGATCGCGCCCATCGGCACGAAGCCGGCGAGCAGGCAGCCGAACACGCAGCCGGCGACGACGGAGAGCACGTACCCCCAGTCCGAACCGGCGGGGACGAGCTGCGGGACGTACCACCAGGCGATGAGGCCGAGGGCGGACCCGACGATGCCGAACCACTTGACGGTGCGCTGCCAGCCGATCTTGTCGCCGACCCAGCCGAACAGCGCGTTCACCAGGATGTTCGTCGCGTAGACGCACACGGTCATGAGCAGCCAGCGGCTCTGGCCCCACCCGCGCTCGTTCGCGATCACGGCGGGCAGGACGACGAACATGCCGAACTCGGGCGCGGTGTTGATCAGGCGGACCAGGAAGCCCATCAGGATCTTCGGCCGGGTGACGGTCAGGCGGATGCCGCTCGTCAGTACCTGCCAGGCGCTCTCGCCGGCCGGGGCGATGCGGGAGAACCCGTTCGGCAGCCGGACGCCGAACAGCATGATGAGGAACCCGATCACGACCAGGCCGATCGAGGCGACCATCGCGCCGGTCTCACCGATCGTGCCGCCGCCGAACACCGGGATGGCGCCGATCGCGAAGAGGGAACCGAGCGTCGGCAGGCCTCCCGTGAAGGCGACGTAGAACCAGCCGACCGCCGAACCGTTCCGCTCGACCGGGGTGGTGATGTTCACCCAGACCAGGAACGCGAATGCGAAGAGCGGGTAGCCGAAGCCCCGGACGGCGTAGGCGACGGCCGCGAACGGCACGCTGCCGATGTTCAGCGCGAGCAGGAAGAGCACCTCGAAGACGACCCAGACGGCGAACCCGAGGATCATCACCCGGCGCGGCCCGATCAGGTCGGAGAGGGCGCCGGAGACGTAGCTGCCGATCAGGGCGGCGAGGCTGTAGAAGGTCACGATCGTCGCGACGGTGGCCTCGGGGCTGCCGAGGACCGCGACCATGTGCGGGGTGATGAAGTTCGACTCGACGCCGTTCCCGGTCATGAAGACCAGGACGGCGACGAACCCGAGGGCGAGCGGGCGGGGGATCCCCATCCGGTCGAGGCGGCCCTCGGCGCGAGGGGTCGTGGGCGCACCGGTGGCGCGCTGTGTCGTCGTTGACATGCTTGCTGACTCCAGGGGTCGGCGGGCTCAGGCCTGCAGGGACGGGAGGATCGAGACCTTGACGCTCGCGCCGGCAGAGTCGCCGACCAGGTCGAGGGCCTCTTGGAACCGCTCGAGCGGGAACTGGTGCGTGCAGATCTCCGACATCGGCAGGGTCTCGGCCTCGAGCAGCTTGATCGCCGCCGGCCAGGTGTGCGGGCCGAGGTGGGCACCCCGGACGTCGAGCTCCTTGTCGTCCGAGATGATCGACCAGTCGACGGAGACGGCGTCCTTGAACACCGAGTACTCGACGAAGGTGCCGAGCTTGCGCAGCAGGTTGAGCCCCTGCGGGACCGCGGACGGGTGGCCGGTCGCCTCGATGTAGACGTCGGCGCCGTACCCGTCGGTCAGTTCCTTGACCCGGGCGACGGCGTCGTCCTCGGCGATGTTGATCGTCAGGTCCGCGCCGACCTTGCGGGCCAGCTCGAGCTTCGCCTCGACCACGTCGAGGGCGATGATCCGGAGCGGGTTCTTCTGTCGAGCACCAGCGATCGCGGAGAGGCCGATCGGTCCGGCGCCGGCGATCACGACCGTGTCGCCGAACTTGATGTCGCCCCGCTCGACGGCGTGGAACGCGCAGGACAGCGGCTCGGCGAACGCGGCGACCTGACCGGGCAGGGCGCTCGACACCGGGTGGGTCAGGGCCTTGGCGGGGACGAGGACGTACTCGGCCATCGCGCCGTCGTAGCCCTTGAAGCCGAACATGTCGTGGACGTTGCACATCCAGTACGCGCCCTCGAGGCAGTAGCGGCACTCCCAGCACGGCACGATCTGCTCGCACGCGATGCGGTCGCCGAGCGAGACCTTCCGCTTCGCCAGGGTGTCGTCGTCGCCGGACACGATCGTCCCGACGAACTCGTGCCCGGGGATGCGGTCCGTCTCGGCCCAGGCGGCGCGGTTCTCGTCACCCCAGAACTTCGCGGCGCCGTGGTAGCACTTCAGGTCGCTCGCGCAGATGCCGACGGCGTCGGTGCGGAGCAGGAGCTCGCCGGGGCCGGGCGTCGGCACGGGGCGTTCCTCGAGCCGGTAGTCGCCCGGGCCGTGGACGACGACGGCTCGCATCGTCGTGGGGATGGTCGTGGTGGCGGTCGTGGCCGCGTTCTCGGTCGTCGTCGACATGCGCTGCTCCTTCGTTGGATGGCTTCGGCGACGACTGTACACCTCGCAGCACGTTTGTCCAGAACACAATTTCTGCTAGGTTCGACCTGACGCAAAGGAGCGAACATGACGACCAGCACCACCACCGACTTCGCCGCGGCCCTGCGCCCGGGCCCGGACACCGTCGACCTGACGAACGACTTCACCGGCCGCACCGCGGTGGTGACCGGCGGCGCCTCCGGCATCGGGAACGCCATCGCCCGGGCACTCGCCGGACGGGGTGCGCGGGTCGCGATCGTCGACGTCCGTGCGGACGGCGCCACGACGGCGGCGGCCGACCTGCCGGCCGCGGGCCTCCATGCCGGGTTCGGCTGCGACGTGACGGACGAGACATCCGTGGCGCGCACCGTCGCCGACGTCGTCGCGCACTTCGGTCGCGTCGACGTGCTCGTCAACTGCGCCGGGATCGCCGCACTCGCTCCGGCGGACGAACTGTCCGCCGAGACCTGGTCGAGGACGATCGACGTCAACCTGACCGGCACCTTCCGCGTCGCCCAGGCCGTCGGCCGGCACATGCTCGCCGCCGGGTACGGGCGCGTGGTGAACATCGCTTCGCAGGCCGCGCACGTCGGCATCGACGGGCACGCCGCCTACTGCGCCTCGAAGGCGGGCGTCATCGGACTCACCCGTGTGCTCGCGCTCGAGTGGGGCGGTCGCGGCGTCACCGTGAACACCGTGTCGCCGACCGTCGTCCTCACCGACCTCGGCCGTGCCGCGTGGGCGAACGAGAACGGCATCCGCCACCAGGACGAGATCCCCACCGGCCGCTTCGCCACCCCGGACGAGATCGCCGCCGCGGTGCTGTTCCTGGCGGGGGAGTCGAGCGCGATGGTGAACGGCGCCGACCTCCGGGTGGACGGCGGGTTCACGATCCGCTGAGGTGTGCCGGGGATACGATCGGCGCATGTCCGCCGAGAACCCTGCCGCCGAGGGTGCCCGGACCCGGTTCCCGCTCGACACCGTGTACCAGGCGGCGCGGATGTACTACCTCGAGGACGCCACCCAGGTCGAGATCGCCTCGCGCCTGGGTGTCTCGCGTCCGACGGTGTCGCGGCTCGTGGCCGAGGCGCGCAAGGCCGGTCTCGTCCGCATCGAGGTCGTCGACCCGTTCCAGGACGAGACCGTCGCGCTCGCCGAACGGCTGCAGGTCGTGCTCGGCATCCGAGCGGTGCACCTGGCCGCCGTCACGCACACCGCCACGCTCGGCGCCGACCTCGCCGCGCCCCTGGCCGCAGCGGTCGAGGGCATGGGACTCGTCCCCGGCGACGCCGTCCTGATGTCGTCGGGCCGCACGGTGTACGACGTCGCACACGCCGGCATGCCGAGCCTGCCCGGCGTGCAGCTCGTCCCGACGGTGGGCGGGCAGGCGGACCCGATGCCGTGGTTCCAGACGAACGAGATCACCCGGACCGCTGCGGAGCACTCCGGAGCGATCCCCGCCTTCCTGTTCGCCCAGGCGCTGCCGTCGCCCGCGATGCGGTCCTCGCTCGACGAGGACCCGGCCTTCCAGCACGTCGTCGGGCTCTGGGGCCGGGCGAAGGGCGCGATCCTCGGCATCGGTGCGCCGACCCCGACGCGCGACGCCCTGGCGCGCGGCGTCCCCGTCGAGGACGCCGCGTTCGACCAGGCCGCCGGTGACGTCTGCCTCAACTTCTACGCCGCGGACGGTTCGCCCATCGAGTTCCCCGGCAGCGACCGGATGGTCCGGACCTCACGCGAGGTCCTGTCCGGTGTGCCGCACGCCGTCGGCGTCGCCGTCGGCAGCGCCAAGGTCGGCAGCATCGTCGGCGCCGTGCGCGGAGGGCTCGTCAACGAGCTGGTGTCGGACGCCGCGACGGCCCGCGCCCTGCTCGACGCGCTCGCCTGAGCGGTCTGCTCGGCGCCTGCAGGCGCGCGTTCCTTCCCAGAACGGGCGCGATGGAAGGCGCTTTCGGGCAAGCCTGGTCGTTTCTTCGTGGCAGGTACGCCCGATTCCGGCAGGTACGCCCGATTCGGGCAGGTACGCCCGAACCTAGTGTGTGCGCCGCACGTCCCAGAGGTGGTGGACGGGGTCGTGCGCGTAGTACGTCGCGAGGCTCGCGACGGTGAAGGTGCTGCCGTCCGACCGCAGCCCCGTGCGCTGGAGCTGGTCGTCACGGACCTCGTCGAACGCCCGCGCTGCCCGGTGTGCGGCCTCGCCGAGCTCCCGGACGACGACGGCCGGGTCCTGCTCGCCGTACTGGTCCTGGACCGCGGTGGCGTCCTGGTCCCAGTTCGGGAACGTCGGGGCGTCCTCGGCGAGCATCAGGGCGAGCCGCTCGGTCATCTTCCGGTGCACGTCGCGCACGTGGGCGCCGTACTCGAGTGCCGACCAGGTGTGGTCGTCGGGACGCTCGCGCACGTCATCCCGGCCGAGTTCGGTCGGCCACGCAGTCGTGTTCGCGTCGATGATCCCCGGCACGTCGCGGATCGACACCGTGGTGCCGTCGTAGCCGCACTCGGGGCAGGTGCCCTCGATGACCCAGGTCCAGCTCTTCGTCTCGGGTTCGATCGCCATGCGCCGATGTTATGTCCTCGTTACTCAGCCTTCCGGATCCGCAGGCGCATGCGGATCGGGCCCTCCCCCCGTTCGGGTGACACGCCGCTGCCTGGGAATCACCGGCCAATGACATTTCGGTCGCTCGGTAACGTCGCTCGCTGTTCCTGAGCCGGTCTCCACCGGCCCGAGCCGGTCCCTGCCGGCTCGTCACGATCCTCGAGGAGAGACATGGGCTCCGATCCCAGCCATACCCCGACCCGGCCGCACCGACGTCTGCGCGAGAGCGACGTCACCGTGGTCGACAAGAGCATGATGCGCCGCGCGGTGAGCGGCATGGTCGTCGGCAACACGATGGAGTGGTATGACGTCGGCGTCTACGGCTACCTGGCGGTCACGATGGGGAAGGTCTTCCTGCCGACCGCCGAGCCCGCCGTGCAGATCCTGTTCAGCCTCGGTGTCTTCGCTGCGACGTACATCGCCCGTCCGCTCGGCGGCATCGTCTTCGGCCGTCTCGGCGACCGCATCGGGCGCCAGAAGGTGCTCGCGACGACGCTCATCATGATGGCGGCGTCGACGTTCCTCATCGGAGCGCTGCCCGCCTACGCGACGGTCGGGGTGTTCGCACCGATCGTGCTGGTCGTGCTGAAGCTGGCGCAGGGGTTCTCCACCGGCGGTGAGTACGCCGGTGCGACGACCTTCGTGACCGAGTACGCCCCGGACCGTCGCCGCGGGTTCTTCGCGAGCATCCTGGACTTCGGCAGCTACCTGGGCTTCGCGCTCGGAGCGACCGTGGTCTCGGTGCTGCAGATCACCCTCGGCGAGGACGCGATGGTCGCCTACGGCTGGCGCTTCCCGTTCCTGGCGGCCGGTGTGATCGGCGTCGTCGCGATCTGGTTCCGTCTGCGCATCGAGGAGTCGCCGGTGTTCCAGGCGACCCAGGCCGCGCAGGAGGCCGCGTCCGAGACCCGCGCGTCCTTCGACGGGGAGCGTCCCGCGAACGTGCTCGTGATGGTCCGAGACCACTGGCGGCCGATCGTCATCGCGATCATGCTCGTCGCGGCGTCGAACACCGTCGGGTACGCCCTGACCTCGTACATGCCGACCTACCTGACCGACTCGCTCGGGTACTCGCCGCTCGACGGCACACTGCTGACGATCCCGGTGCTCCTGCTCCTGGCGGTCATGCTCCCGCTCACCGGCAAGCTGTCCGACAAGCTCGGTCGACGCGTCGTGATGTGGATCGGTGCCGCGACGACCGTGGTGCTCGTCGTGCCGGCGTTCATGCTGATCGGGCACGGTGCGCAGTGGTCCACGCTGGCCGGACTCGGGCTGCTCGCACTGATGACCGCGCTGTGGGTGTCGAACCAGGCGGCGTCGCTGCCGGCGCTGTTCCCGACCTCGACGCGGTACGGCGGCATGGGCTTCGCCTACAACATCGCCATCGCGGTCTTCGGCGGGACCACGCCTCTGATCGTGCAGGCGCTGCTGACCGTGACCGGGGACGAACTCGCCCCGGCGTACTTCTTGATGGCGATGAGCGTGGTCGGTGCGATCGGCGTCTTCTGCATGAAGGAGTCCTCGCGCCGTCCGCTGCCGGGTTCGATGCCGGCAGTGGAGACCGAGGCCGAGGCGAAGGAACTCGTGCTCACGCAGGACACGAACCCGAACCTGGACCTGGGGGACCTGCCGTTCGCCGCGCAGGACGCTGCCGCCCGGGCCGCGGGCGACGCCGCCGAGGCCGAAGCCGTGCCGGCGCGCTGACGCTGGGGGCGCTCGCGACGCGACCACGGGCGGGAGGCGCGGTGCAGGTCCGACCTGCACCGCGCCTCCCGTCTGTGCGTGCGCATGGTGCGACGATCCACGCGTCGATCGACTCGTGTTCTGTCGGAAGATGCGCACGCACCGGATGCGTGCGCATGGTGCGACGATCCACGCGTCGATCGACTCGTGTTCTGTCGGAAGATGCGCACGCACCCGCACGCACCCGCCTCACTCGTGCCGGTGCTCCGACGCCGGGTCCACCGCCGGCCACACGGGGAACGGGTCCGCCCACCCGCGCCACAGGTCCGGCCCGGCCAGCAGCTCCGGCGGCGTGAGCAGCGCCCCGTCGAGGGCACGTTCGATCGCCCGCACGTCGAGCCGCTCGCCGACGAGCCACAGCGCCTGCCCGATCGGGGCGTCGGCGTCCCACGACGGGTTCGCGGTGGGGTCGAGCGCGAGCATCGCCCCGAAGCTCGACCACGAGCCGACGTGGTCCGGGCGTGACGCCAGCCGGAAGAACCCCTTCGAGCGGAGCACCCGGCCCGAGGCCCCGGCGGCCAGGTCTCGCTCGATCACGGTGGCCAGTCGCCCGGGGTGGAACGGCAGCGGCTCCCGGTAGCGCATCGCGACCAAGTCGTCGCGGGCGTCCCGGCCGGTGTCGGCTCCGCTCGACAGGGCGCGCATCCACCCGGCACCCGAGGCCAGGACCCGAGCGGCCCCGCCGTTCGACGCGGGCAGGTCGCGCGCGGTCCGGAGTGCGGGCAGCGCCACGATCACGGCCTGTGGTGCGAGCCGGTGCAGCAGTGCGACCAGTGCGCGACGGCGGCGCAGGGACAGTGGCGCGAGACGGTCGAGCGCGATGACGGTCGCGTACTCGACGAGGGACGCCACCCGGTCGGCGGCCACGAACGCGTCGTCGACGTCCGACCACAGCAGGTGGGCGACGTCGTCGGCGCGCAGCACCCCGACCACGTGTCGGAGCACCCGGTCGTCGCCGGTCTCGCTCCGGGCGGCGTTCGCGAGCATCATGCCCACGGCGCGGGCGTCGGAGCCGGGCTGCAGCGTGACGACGAGGCCGTGGTCGGCGTCGGGGCCGCAGGCGCGGTCGAGGTGGTCAGCCCGCTCGGCGACCGCGCGGGCCGCTGCGAACGCGCTCCCGTCCACGTGCATCCGGTGCCCGGTGGTGATCCGGGCGGCGACGCGGTCGGCGTCGGCCTCGTGGAGGGCGGTGACGAGGGTGATGGCAGCAGCACGCATGTCGGGTACCCTACCTGAAAACCGTTCTCAACAAGAGAGCGCCGACGGAGGAGAACCATGAAGGTCCGCAACTCGCTCAAGGCACTGAAGAAGATCCCGGGCTCGCAGGTCGTCCGTCGCCGCGGCCGGGTCTACGTCATCAACAAGCAGAACCCCCGCTGGAACACCCGCCAGGGCTGACGTCGGCGGTGGTCCGTAGGGTGGATCCATGCGACTGCTGCTCATCCGCCACGGCCAGACCCCCGCGAACGTGAACGGTGTCCTCGACGCCGTGGTGCCCGGACCCGGCCTGACCGAGCTCGGCCAGCAGCAGGCGGATGCCCTGCCGGCAGCCCTGGCCGACCGGGGGATCGAGCGGCTCTTCGCCTCCACCATGGTCCGGACGCAGATCACCGCGGCACCCCTGGCGGCGTCGCTCGGGCTCGAGCCCGTCGTGCTGCCCGGTCTGCGTGAGATCGAGGCCGGGGACACCCAGGGCAAGAGCGACAAGGTGTCCGTGCAGCTGTACATCTCGACGGTGCACGGCTGGTCCGGCGGGGACCGCACGACCCGGATGCCGGGGGCGGAGAGCGGGCTCGAGTTCTTCGAGCGGTACGACGACGCCGTGCGGCAGATCGAGGCCACCGGCGTCGGCGTGGCGGCGGCGGTGAGTCACGGTGCGGCGATCCGTACCTGGGCGAGCGCGGCCGCCGACAACACCCCGGACCACTTCGGCACCAAGCGCCACCTGGAGAACACCGGCATCGTCGAGCTCGAGGGGTCCTTCGCCGACGGCTGGCACCTGGTCGACTGGGAGGGCGAGCCGATCGGTGGTGACCAGCTCATCGACCGCACCGCGCTGGACCCGACCGGCGAGCGCTACTGACGCACGAGAACGCAACCCCATGACGGACGGGAGGCCCGGTACCAGCTGGTACCGGGCCTCCCGTCCGTAGGTGGTCGCGTCGACTACGCGAGCTGCGATGCCGACGCCTGTGCCGTTGCGGACGTCAGCGGCACGATCACGCGGTGCGCCTCGCGCAGCACGTCGAGCGTGCGCTGGACCTCGTCCGCGCGCTCCTCGGGCGTCCAGTCGAGCGCCCCGGCGAGCACGTCGGCCAGCTCGTCGAGCAGATCGATCGTGACACCGCCGACGAACGCGAGGTTCGTGCGGCGCAGCACCACGTCGACCAGGTGGACGGCCTGCTCGTGCTCGGCGAAGTACGCGACCTCGGCGCGGGTGAGCGACGGGTCGGACTCGAGCGCCTCGACGGGGCCGTCGGTCAGGACGTCCACGACCTCGGCGGCACGGGTGCCGTAGCGCTCCAGCAGGCCCTCGACCAGGGACTCGTCCAGGCCGTCACGGTGCGAGGTGATCCACAGGGCGCGCTGCGCGTCGGTGGTGGGGAACTCCTTGCCGCCGCCGATCGCCATGCCGGTGGTGTCGACCTTGCGGGTCATGCCGAGCTTCGTGGTGGCCTCGGTCGACAGGTGTGCCGCGAGGGCACGGAACGTCGTCCACTTGCCGCCGACGAGCGACAGCACGGTCGAATCCGGCAGCCCGGCGATCTGGGTGTCCACGATCCGGTAGTCACGCGACACGAAGCCGGGGGCGGTGTCCTCGTGGCGGGGGAGCGGGCGGATGCCGGAGTAGCTGTAGACGATGTGGTCGCGGGTGACGTCGATCTGCGGGAACACGTGCTTCACGAGCCCGAAGAAGTAGTCGATCTCCTCGTCGGTGGTCGTGACCGGCTTCGCGGGGTCGGCGTCGATGTCGGTCGTGCCGATGAGGACCCGGCCCTTGAGCGGGTAGATGAGGACGATGCGCCCGTCGTCGTTCTCGAAGAACAGCTCGCGGCCCTTGGTGGCCTCGAGCAGCTCGTCGTTCTGGACGACGATGTGGGAGCCCTTCGTGCCGCCCATGAACTTCGTCTCGCCGCCGAACGCCTCGTTCGTCAGGTCGGTCCAGGGGCCGGACGCGTTGATGACGACCTCGGCGGTGAACACGAACTCCTCGCCGGTCTCGCGGTCGCGCAGCAGCACGCCGCCGTCGCGGGTGCCGGCTGCCTCGACGTAGTTCGTCGCGCGGGCGTTCGCGGCGGAGCCGGTCCCGGTGCCTGCGGCGATGCCGTCCTTGAGGACGTCGAGGGCCAGGCGCTCGGGCTCGTGCACGCTCGCGTCGTAGTAGGTGCCCGTGTACTTCAGGTCCTTGTTGAGGGCGGGCATGTCCTCGAGCGCGGCCTTCTTGGTGCGGAAGACGTGCTTCGGGACGGAGCCGCCGTCGCGCGAGAAGGAGTCGTAGATCGTCATGCCGATCTTGATGAGCATCGCGCCGCGCTCCTTGGTGGAGCGCTGCTTGTGCGTCAGCATGCGCAGCGGGGCGTTCATGATGCCGGAGAACGTCGAGAAGATCGGCATCGTGGTCTGCAGCGGCTTGACGTAGTGCGGGGCGATGCGGATGAGCCCGTTGCGCTCCTGGACGCTCTCGCGCACCAGGCGGAACTCGCCGTTCTCGAGGTAGCGGATGCCGCCGTGGATCATGTGGCTCGACGCAGCGGACGCACCGGAGGCGTAGTCGCCGCGCTCGACCAGGGCGACGTCGACGCCCTGCAGCGCGAGGTCGCGGAACGTGGCGATGCCGTTGATGCCGCCGCCGACGACGAGGACCTGCGCGTTCGGGCGCTCGGTGAGGGCGGTCACCGTGTTCCGGGGCTGTGTCTTCTTCGACATGGTTCGTCGCTTCCTTCGTCTGTTCTCGTGGTCAGGATCGATCGTGCGCCGGTTTGGGAGGTCGGGCAACTTGCGTGCACGAACGTGCAGCACACGTGTCGTGCGCTCCGATCCGGGGGCCGGGAGGCGCGACAGGGGTTGCAGAGGCCGTGCACGTCCGTGCATGGTTGCGTTCGACAGATCGGAGCACCATGAGCGATGCGGCTCAGCCCATGCGCACGCAGCAGGCGCTGCGCGCCGCCCACCTGTACTACCTGCAGGACCTGACGATGGACGCCATCGCGGACGAACTCGCGACCTCGCGCTCCTCGGTGTCGCGCCTGCTGAAGTACGCCAGGGACACCGGTCTCGTCGACATCCAGATCCGCTCACCCCTCGACCAGGCGGCCGCGCTGAGCCGCAGCATCCGCTCGCGGTTCGGGGTGCACGCGCACGTCGTGCCGGTGCCGGACCACACGAGCGACGTCGACCGCCTGGAACGGGTCGCCCTGTCCGCCGCCCGGATCCTGACGCAGTACGTCGAGTCGAACATGGTGATCGGGATCTCGTGGGGCTCGACGGTGAGCGCGGTCAGCCGGTACCTCGTGCCGAAGACCACGCACGGGTCGACCATCGTGCAGATCAACGGCGCCGCGAACACCCGGACCACGGGCATCGTCTACGCCTCGGAGATCCTGCGGCGGTTCGGCGAGGCCTACGGTGCGTTCGTGCAGCAGTTCCCTGTGCCTGCGTTCTTCGACGACCCCGCCACGAAGGAGGCGCTGTTCCGTGAGCGCTCGATCCGCCGCGTGCTCGACCTGCACGAGCGGATGGACCTGGTCGTGTTCGGTGTGGGCGCCCCGCAGGCCCCGGTGCCGTCGCACGTGTACTCCGGCGGCTACCTCGACCCCGCGGACCGCGACGAGCTGACGAAGGCCCAGGTCGTCGGGGACGTCTCGACCGTGTTCTACCGGGCCGACGGGTCGTGGCGGGACATCGGCGTGAACGCACGCGCCGGCGGGCCGGACCTGGACACCATCAAGCGCGCTCCGCGTCGGGTCTGCGTCGTCGCGGGCCGGTCGAAGGCCGCGTCGTTGCGGGGTGCGCTGGCGTCCGGGCTCGTCACGGACCTGATCCTGGACGAGAGCGTCGGGCAGGCGATCCTGCAGCCCTGAGTCAGGATGTGACCCGGTTCTGTCGGGGGTGCCGGGTACGTTCTCGGCCATGGTGATCTCGATGGACCGACCGGGCGGCCGGTACTCCCGTCGCGTGGTCGGCACGGACGTCGACCAGGCGCTCGCCTTCTTCGGGCGCGACTACGACTTCCGGGCACCCGTGGTCCGGCGCACCCGCCCCACCGCGCACTGGGACTTCGCCGGCGTCGGCGACGACCGGATGTCGCTGCGGTCGTCGCGGTTCATGGTCGACCTGCGCAGCGAGAGCCAGGTCGACGACGAGTTCCTGGTGGCCTGGATGCGGAGTGGCTCCAGCCGGATCACCTGCGGCGGCGAGACCTGGGCGCTCGAAGCCGGCGTGCCCGTCGTGCTGCCGTTCGCCGAGCCGTACTCCCTGCACCACCGCGACATCGCGCTGAACCTCGTGCACCTGGACCGCGACTTCGTCCGGGCGATCGTCGGCGAGGACGACTTCGCCTTCGAGCCGATGCAGCGCCCGACGGCTGCAGGCACGGCCGCGTGGCAGGACGTGGTCCGGACGCACTCGTCGACGTGGCTCGACGTCGACCACGACCTCGACCCGATCGCGCAGCGCGACATCGCCGAGGCCTTCGCGACCGCTGCGATCCGTGCGTTCCCGCAGCGCGATCGCTGGCGCTCGACCGTGGCCGGCGGCGGTCCGGAGCACGGCCGCGTCCGCCGGGCGCTCGACTTCGTGCACGAGCACGCCCGCGAACCCATCGGCACACCGGAGATCGCCGCGGCGGCGGGGCTCAGCCCGCGCGGGCTGCAGCAGTCCCTGCGACGGCACCTCGACCAGACGCCCGGCGACCTGCTGCGCGAGGTGCGGCTCGACGGTGCGCGGGCGGACCTGCTCGGGGGTGCGCGCGACGAGACCTCGGTCGCCGAGATCGCCCGGTCGTGGGGCTTCGGGCACCTCGGGCGGTTCTCGGCGACGTACCGTGCCCGCTTCGGCGAGCTGCCGAGCGAGTCGCTCCGCACGCGCTGACCGCCGTGGGGGCACCGAGCCGGGGAGTCCACCCGGCGGCGGTAGCGTGACGACATGGACACCGTCGTCACCGCGCTCCGTTCCGCACTGCAGGACCCCGACGGCACCGTCGTCCGGACCGAACCGGGCGTGCTCGACGCCGCGCGGACCGACAAGTCCGGCTGGATCGCACCCGGCGGTCCGGTCGCCGTCGTCGAGGCCCGCACCGTCGAACACGTGCAGGCGACGCTCCGGACCTGCTCGGCCCTGGGCGTCCCCGTCGTCCCACGCGGCGCCGGCACCGGTCTGGCGGGTGGCGCGAACGGCACCGAGGGCACGGTGGTGCTCAGCGTCGCGCGGATGGACCGCATCGTCGAGGTGTCCGTCGAGGACGAACTCGCCGTCGTCGAACCCGGGGTGCTCAACGGTGCGCTGAACGCCGCCGTCGCCGAGCACGGGCTGCGCTTCGCACCGGACCCCGCGAGCGCGGCGATCGCGAGCGTCGGCGGCAACATCGCCACGAATGCCGGTGGTCTGCGGTGCGTGAAGTACGGCGTCACGCGCGAGGCCGTGCTCGGACTCGACGTCGTGCTGGCGGACGGCCGGCTCGTGTCGACCGGCCACCGCACCGTCAAGGGGGTGACCGGCCTCGACCTGACGGCGTTGCTCGTCGGGTCCGAGGGTACGCTCGGTGTCATCGTCGGCGCGACGGTCCGACTCGTGCCCATCCCGGCGGGGGAGCCTGCGACCCTCGGGGCCGTCTACCCGTCCGTGCAGCAGGCCGCCGCGGCGGCAGCGGCCGTGGTGGCGGGAGCGGATCGGCCGTCGACGGTCGAGCTGCTGGACGCCCTCGCCGTCGAGGGGATCGCGGCGTACCTCGGACCCGAGGTGATCGTCGAGACGGTGGGGAGCACTGCGGCGGGCGGGGTCTTCCTGCTCGTGGAGTTCGACGGCCCGGGCGCGACCGAGGCCGCGCTGGGAGCCGTGCCGCGCCTCCAGGCCGAGGGCGGGACCGTGCACCTGGCCGGGTCGGCGGCGGAACGCGAGCGCCTGCTGACGATCCGTCGGTCCTTCCACGCCGCGATGGAGTCGCGAGGCCGGGTGCTCATCGAGGACGTCGCGGTGCCGCGCAGCCGGCTCGCCGAGATGTTCGCCCGCGTGGAGGAGATCGGTCGCGAACACGGTGTCCCGATCCCGACCGTGGCGCACGCCGGCGACGGCAACCTGCACCCGAACTTCGTCTTCGACGGCGACGAGGTGCCGGCTCACGTCTGGGACGCCGCCGATGCGATGTTCCGTGCCGCGATCGAGTTGGGCGGCACCCTGACGGGCGAGCACGGCGTGGGGGTGTTGAAGCGTCGGTGGATCGGTGACGAGCTCGGCGACGACGTGCTCGAGCTGCAGCGGGGGATCCGACGGGTGTTCGACCCGGCAGGCATCCTGAACCCGGGCAAGGTCTTCTGAGTGGCCATCCGCCGAATCTCATCGCACCGATGCGCCGTGCGTCATCAGGATCTTCGGCCGTAACGTCACCGCAACGAATCCGGCGCTGAATGGTGTGGACGAGAGCACCACCCACGAAGGAGTCTGCGATGCGCATCGGCGTCCCCACCGAGATCAAGAACAACGAGTACCGCGTGGCGGCCACCCCGGCGGGTGTCGCCGAACTGGCACTGCACGGCCACCAGGTCCTGGTGCAGGCCGGTGCCGGCACCGGATCGGCGTTCCCCGACGACGAGTACCGCACCGCGGGCGCCGAGATCGTCGACACCGCCGCCGAGGTCTGGGCGCGCGCCGAGCTGATCCTGAAGGTCAAGGAGCCGGTGGCGTCCGAGTACCCGCTCATCCGTCCGGGCCAGGTGCTCTTCACGTACCTGCACCTGGCGGCCGACCGCCCGCTGACCGATGCACTCATCGACTCCGGAGCCACCGCGATCGCCTACGAGACCGTGCAGCTGCCGGACCGCTCGCTGCCCCTGCTGTCGCCGATGTCCGAGGTCGCCGGACGCCTGTCGGCCCAGGTCGGCGCCTACAACCTGATGCGCACGAACGGCGGACGCGGGCTGTTGCTCGGTGGGGTGCCCGGCACGCCGAAGGGCCGCGTCGTCGTGATCGGCGGTGGTGTCGCGGGCGAGCACGCCGCGACGATGGCGCTCGGCATGGGGGCCGACGTGACGGTCTTCGACATCAGTCTGCCCCGCCTGCGCGCGCTCGACGCCCGGTTCGACGGACGCATCACCACGCTGCGGTCGTCGGCGCACGCCATCGCTTCAGAACTCAGAGAGGCCGACCTGGTGATCGGTTCCGTGCTCATCCCCGGGGCGTCCGCGCCGAAGCTCGTCACCGACGCCATGGTCGCGGACATGCGGCCGGGATCAGTGCTCGTCGACATCGCGATCGACCAGGGCGGCTGCTTCGAGGGCTCGCACCCGACCACCCACGACGACCCGACGTTCGCGGTGCACGACACCGTGTACTACTGCGTGGCGAACATGCCCGGTGCCGTCCCGCGGACGAGCACGATCTCGCTGACGAACGCGACGCTGCCGTACGCCGTCGCGATCGCCGACCGCGGGCGGGAGGCAGCGCTGGCCGCTGACCCGTCGCTCGCCCTCGGCCTGAACGTGCACGCCGGCCAGGTCACGAACGAGGCCGTGGCGGCCGCGCACGGGCTCGTGGCGTCCGCGCGGTAGGCCCCGGCCCCCGGCCCCCGGCCCGCGGCCCCCGGCCCCCGGCCCCCGGCCCGCGAAAGCGACAGTCTGCCGCGGAACATCCGCGGCAGACTGTCGCTTTGGCGGCACGGACCGGATCGGCGCCGCGAGAAGTGTCGGTTTGCCGGGACAGACCGGGACAGACCGGGACAGACCGCGACGCACCGTGGCGCCCCGCCCCGCCCCGCCCCGCCCCGGCCCGCTGTCACGCCGTGCGCGCCGCCAAGCCACGCGCGCCGGACCAACCCGCACGCGCCCGCACGGCGACCGTCACCACGACGACCGCGGCGGCTGCGACCACCGCGGCCACAGCGGTCGGCGTCGACACCAGCGGACCGTCGAGCCGCGCGACCGCCACCCACGCCAGACCCCAGGCCAGGGAGAGCATCGGCGCCAGGCGACCCCGACCCCACACCGCCAGCAGCAGCCCGACGAGCCCGGCCACCGCTGCGACGAGCACACCCCAGACGTCCTGCCCGAGGTCGAAGCCCCGGAAGCCCGCTGCCGTCGCGACGCACACCCACCCGAGGTAGAGGCCGAAGGTGCCGTCGGTGACGATCGCCTCGACCACGCCGGAGGGCTTCGTCCGCCGCAGGATCGTGAACGTCCAGACCAACACCGCGAGCAGGGCCACGATGATCGGCTCGCTCGCCCACAGGAACCCGAACTGCACCGACAGGATCCACGCCGCGTTGAGCAGCAGCGACAGGATCGCCGGCACCGCCAGCTTCGCGTGCCGGTCATCGTCCGACGTGCGGAAGAGCTGGCGGATGGCGTAGGCGATGAGGCCGACGTAGACGACGCTCCAGATCGAGAACGCCGGGCCGTCCGGTGCGATGGCGGTCGACGACGCCGACAGTGCTCCGCCGGCAGCGTCCTGGATCGGCGTCCCGCCGGCGGCGCCGGACCCGACGAACGCGCCGACCACCGCGACGACGGCACTCACGGCGACTGCGATGCGCTTCCAGATCCTCTTCATGACCGTTCCCTTCGTCAGCATGCTGATGACCTGCACCGTAGGCGGGCGGTCCTGTCGGGCGCGCAGCGTGCGTTCAGCCTGTGGGGGACGGCGGACTGGAGGCCCGTGGCGGGCCCGCCACGGGCCTCCCGTCCGAAAGCCGGTCACCTGCGTACGGTGGTCGCGTGAGCGTCGAGATGAACACCGTGTACGTCGACCGGATCGCCCCGATGGCGAGTCCGTCGCTGGACGACACCTTCCGGATGCTCGACGAGCAGGGCGCGAGCGCGTGCATCGTGCTGTACCAACCGGACGCGCAGGAGCTCGGCGACGTCGCGGTCGCCCTCGGCCTGCACGAGCTCGCGGTCGAGGACTCCGCCGAGGGGCATCAGCGACCGAAGCTCGAGCGGTACGGCTCGACGCTCTTCGTGGTCCTCAAGCCCGCGCTCTACAACGACGGGCAGGAAGAGGTGGCGTTCGGCGAGGTGCACGCCTTCGTCGGAGAGGACTTCTTCCTCGTCGTGGTGAAGGCCGACCCGCGCGGCAAGCCGACCGTGCCGCGAGCGCTGCAGCGGATGAGCGGCAAGCCCGGCCTGGTGACGGTCGGACCGCAGGCGCAGCTCTGGGCGCTCATGGACACGATCGTCGACGGCTACGTGCCGGTGATCGACGGGCTGGAAGAGGACATCAACCAGATCGAGGACCAGCTGTTCGCGGGCGAGGCCGGGGTCTCGCGGCGCATCTACGAACTGTTCGGCGAGGTCGTCGACTTCCAGCGTGCGGCCCGCCCGCTCATCCACATCATCGAGAACCTGCACCGCGGCGCCGAGAAGTACCACCTGCCGATCGAGATGCAGCGCCGGTTCCGCGACGTCCTCGACCACGCCATCCGCACGGTGGAGCGGTTGGACACGTTCCGGCAGCTGCTGCAGAACGCCCTGACGGTCGACTCGACCCTGGCTGCGCAGAAGCAGAACGACGACATGAAGCGGATCTCCGGCTGGGCGGCGATCCTGTTCGCCCCGACGCTCATCGCCGCCATCTACGGGATGAACTTCACGCACATGCCCGAACTCGGCTGGACCTGGGGGTACCCGCTGTCGATCGTCGCGATGGTCCTGTTCGCCGCGATCCTGTGGGTCGTGTTCAAGGTCAAGCGCTGGTTCTGAGGAAGACTGGGGCGGTGATCCCGCACGACGACCTCGTCCACCTGACCGCCGGGGGCGTCTCCCTCGTCCTCGACTGCCGTGACCACGCGCTGCCCGCGGTGGTGCACTGGGGAGCAGCCCTCGGGCCACTCGACGACGACGCGCTCGTCGCACTCGCCGACGCGGACGTCGCCCCCGTGGCCCAGAACGAGATGGACGACCCCGTCCGTGTCGCCGTGCTGCCCGAGCCGAACCGCGGGTGGAGCGGACGACCCGGCCTGGCCGGACACCGCGACGGCCACGACTGGTCGCCGGCGTTCACCGTGCGGTCGCTCGACGTGACCGACACGACCGTCAGGGCCGAGGCTGCCGACGACACCGCGGGGCTCGCGGTCCGCGTGACGATCGAGGTGCTCGGCTCCGGACTCGTCCGTGCCCGGGCTGCCGTCACGAACACCGCCGACGGCGTCTACACGGTGGACGACCTGACGGTGGCGATGCCGATCCCGTCCGGTGCGCGCGAGGTCCTGGACTTCGCCGGTCGGTGGGGCAAGGAACGCACCCCGCAGCGCCGCGAACTCGTCGTCGGCACCCACCAGCGTGAGAGCCGGAAGGGCCGGACCGGTGCCGACGCCGCGACCGTCCTGACGGTGGGGGAGCCCGGCTTCGGCTTCGCCCGCGGTCAGGTGTGGGGCGTGCACACCGGGTGGAGCGGGAACCACCGGCACCACGCCGAACGCCTGTCGACCGGGCGCCAGGTGATCGGCGGCGGCGAACTGCTGCTGCCGGGCGAGGTCCGGCTCGGCACGGGCGAGACGTACGAGGGGCCGTGGGTGTGGTTCGCCCACGGTGACGGGCTCGACGAGCAGGCCCGACGCTTCCACCAGTGGCTCCGGAGCCGGCCGCAGCACCCGACGACGCCGCGGCCGATGACGATCAACGTCTGGGAGGCCGTGTACTTCGACCACGACCTCGCCCGGCTGACCGACCTGGCGGAGCGCGCCGCGGCCCTCGGGGTCGAGCGGTACGTGCTCGACGACGGGTGGTTCCGCGGCCGCCGGAACGACCACCTCGGGCTCGGCGACTGGTACGTCGACGAGGACGTCTGGCCCGACGGGCTCGGGCCGATCGTGGACCGTGTCCGGGCGCTCGGCATGGAGTTCGGCCTGTGGTTCGAACCCGAGATGGTGAACGAGGACAGCGACCTCGCCCGCGCCCACCCGGAGTGGATCATGCAGGCGGACGGCCGACTGCCGATGCGGTCCCGCGACCAGCAGGTGCTCGACCTGGCGATCCCCGAGGCGTACGAGTACGTGCTCGAACGGATGACGGCGATCATCGGCGAGTACGGCATCGAGTACGTCAAGTGGGACCACAACCGCGACCTGGTCGAGGCGGGGTTCCCCGGTGGCGGCGCGGCGGTGCACGAGCAGACCCTGGCGACGTACCGGCTGATGGCGACCCTGAAGGAACGCTTCCCGACGCTCGAGATCGAGTCGTGCGCGTCGGGCGGCGCCCGGGTCGACCTCGGCGTGATCGAGCACACCGACCGCGTCTGGGTGTCCGACGACATCGACCCCCTCGAGCGGCAGCAGATGCACCGGTGGACGCAGCAGCTCCTGCCCCCGGAACTCCTCGGCGCGCACATCGCGAGCGGCAGGAACCACTCGACGGGCCGCGTGCACGACCTGGCCTTCCGGGCCGGCACCGCGCTCGTCGGGCACCTGGGCATCGAGTGGGACCTCACCGAGGCGACGGCGGAGGAGTCGGCGTCGCTGGCCGAGTGGATCGCGCTGTACAAGGAGCTGCGCGGGCTGCTGCACGGCGGCGACCTGGTGCGGATGGACGAGGTCGACGACTCCCGGCTCGTGTACGGCACGGTCACGCCGGACCGGCAGCAGGCCGTCTTCTTCCTGGCGAGCATCGGGCGGTCCGAGGTGTCCGGCACCGGTCGGGTCACCTTCCGCGACCTCGACCCGGACGTCTCGTACCGCGTCGACCCGATCGTGGTCGGCGACGGGCACGGGATCGTCCGGCCGGACTGGTGGAGCGGCGCACGGGTGTTCAGCGGTCGGGTGCTCGGCACGGTCGGCCTGCACCCGCCGCTCATGCCCGCCGACTGCGTGGTCCCGTTCCGGCTGACGGCCGTCTGACGACAGGCGGGATGACCGGGAGGCCCGGTGCCGGTGATCGGAGCCGCTAGGGTTTTCGACATGCCGCGCTCCGGACACGCGACCCCCGTCTGGGCGCTCAAGCTCGCCGTCGTCACCGCCCTGGTGGGCATCTCCGGCGGCATCGCCGGCATCGCCGTGTGGCTCGCGCTGCAGCTCATCCAGTTCGTGGCCTTCGGGTACGGCTTCGGTGGGCACCTCGAGGCGGCAGACGCCCCGTCGGCGCTGAACCGGTTCCTCGCGCTCGTGGCCGCCGGTGTCCTGACGGGCTTCGCCTGGTGGGCGCTCCGGCGCTGGGGGCGCCCGATCGTGTCGGTCACCGCGGCGGTCGGCGGCAAGCGGATGCCCGCACTCGCGACCCTGGCGAACGCCGGCGTGCAGATCCTGGCGGTCGGGCTCGGCGCCTCGATCGGCAAGGAGGTCGCCCCGCGCGAGGTCGGCGCCTGGCTCTCGCAACTGGTCACCCGTCGTGCCGGTCTCACCCCGCGCGAGACGAAGATCCTGGTCGCCTGCGGAGCGGCAGCGGGTCTCGCCGCGGTGTACGACGTCCCGCTCGGCGGTGCGCTGTTCGCCGTCGAGGTCCTGCTCGGCGAGATCAGCTTCGCCACCGCCCTGCCCGCGTTCGCCACGAGTGCCGTCGCCGCGTTCGTCGCCCGGCTCGTGATCCCGGACGAGGTGCTCTACCACGTGCCGGCGATGCACATGTCGCCGTCGCTGCTCGTCTGGGCGATCGTCGTCGGGCCCGTCCTCGGCCTGGCGGGCGTCGGGTTCGTGAAGCTCACCAACCGGCTGCAGGGCATCGCGCCCAAGGGCTGGCACCTGCTCGTCGTGCTGCCGGTGGTGTTCGCGATGGTCGGGCTCATCGCGGTGCCGTTCCCCGAGATCCTCGGCAACGGGCGGGCGCTGGGCCTCGTCGCCATGAACGCCTCGCTCGACGACGACACCGTCGCCGGCCTGGCGCCGATCGTGCTGCTCCTGCTGCTCGGCGTCGTCCGGACGATCACCACGTCGGCCACGATCGGTGCCGGCGCGGTCGGCGGCACCCTGACACCATCGATCGCGATCGGTTCGGCGATCGGCGGCGGCCTCGGGGGCGCGTGGCTCCTGCTCTGGCCGGCTGACGGCCCGGGCCTGGCGGCCTTCGCGTTCGTCGGCGCCGCGGCGTTCCTGGCGACCACGATGCGGGCCCCGTTCACGGCGCTCGTCCTGGTGGTCGAGTTCACGCAGGAGGGCACCGACATCCTCATCCCGTCGCTGCTCGCGGTGTCCGGGGCGGTCGCGGTCGGGTACGTCCTGGCACGTCGACGCAGCGCCCAGATGGTGTGAACACTTCGTCACGTTCCGGGACAGAGGACGGTTCTGCGGCCTACGATCTGCGGCATGACGGAGCGACGGGCTCCGCACCGAGCTGAGGAGCAGGCCATGGCGGGGTTCGACGACATCACGAAGAAGGCCCAGGACTTCCTGAAGGACAACAAGGTCCAGGACGCCCTGAAGAGCGAGAAGGCCGAGGACATCAGCGACAAGGTCCTCGGGGGCGTCGCCGACGCGGTCAAGAAGGCCACCGGCGGCAAGTACGACGACAAGATCGACGGTGCCCGCGACGCTGCGGACAAGAAGATCGGCAACGAGTAGCCCCACCGTGCGACGGCCCAGGACCCGGCGTGGTCCTGGGCCGTTCCCGCGCCGACTGGACGCCGTCGGGAACAACGGCCACCATTGACGGGTTGCTCCGGACAGCAACACCAGGAGGACGAGACGTGACAGTCGTGGCGCCGAACCAGCCGCTCACCGAGGCCGAGGTCGAGACGATCAAGTCGGACTTCCCGATCCTCGCGCAGGACGTGAACGGGCAACCGTTGGCGTACCTGGACTCCGGGGCGACGGCGGAACGCCCGACCCAGGTCCTCGACGCCGAACGCCGGTTCCTCGAGCACGACAACGCCGCCGTGCACCGCGGCGCGCACACGCTCGCGGGCCTGAGCACCGATGCCTACGAGGACGCCCGCGCCACCGTCGCCGACTTCATCGGCGCTGCCGGTCCGAGCGAGGTCGTCTGGACCGCGAACGCCACCGACGCCCTCAACCTCGTCGCCTACGGCATCGCGAACGCCAGCCGTGGCCGCGGCGGGGTCGACGCCGCTCGCTTCCGCATCGGACCGGGCGACGAGATCCTGGTCACCGAGGCCGAGCACCACGCGAACCTCGTGCCGTGGCAGGAACTCGCCGCGCTGACCGGTGCGACGCTCCGCTGGGTCCCGGTCGCCGACGACGGCACCTGGACCGCCGAGGACGCCGCGGCCCTGATCACCGACCACACCAAGGTCGTCGCGTTCGCGCACGTCTCGAACGTCACCGGCATGGTCGCCCCCGTCGAGCAGATCGTCGGTCTCGCCCACGCCCGTGGCGCACTGGTCGTCCTCGACGCCTGCCAGTCCGCGCCGCACCGGCCGCTCGACGTGCAGGAGCTCGGCGTCGACTTCGCCGCGTTCTCCGGGCACAAGATGCTCGGCCCGAACGGCATCGGCGTGCTCTGGGGCCGCAGCGAGCTGTTGAACGCGCTGCCCCCGTTCCGTACCGGTGGGTCCATGATCACCACCGTGACCATGGAGGCGTCGGAGTTCATGCCGGCACCCGAGCGGTTCGAGGCCGGCACGCAGCCCGTCTCGCAGGCCGTCGCCCTGGCCGAGGCCGTCCGCTACCTGCAGGGCATCGGCATGGAGCGTGTCCGCGCGCACGAGGAGCACCTCGCCCGGCGCATGCTCGACGGCCTGGCCGCCGTCCCCGGCATCCGCGTCGTCGGTCCGCCGGTCGGCGTCCCGCGATCGGGCCTGGTGTCGTTCGACGTCGACGGCGTGCACGCCCACGACGTGTCGCAGTACCTCGACGCGCAGGGCATCGCCGTCCGCTCGGGGCACCACTGCGCCCAACCCCTGCACCGCCGCCTCGGCCTGGTCGCCACCAGCCGCGCGAGCACCTACGTCTACACGACCGAGCACGACGTCGACCGGTTCATCGCGGCCGTCGGCGAGGTCCGTGGCTACTTCGGAGCGACCGCGTGAACGCCCTCGACAGCCTGTACCAGCAGGTCATCCTCGACCACGCGAAGGCCCGGCACGGCGACGGCGACCTGCCCGACGCCGACGCCTCGCACTTCGAGCGCAACCCCACGTGCGGCGACGAGATCACCGTCCGCATCCGCCTCGAACCGGGCACCGACCGCATCGCCAGTCTCGCCTGGCAGGGCGACGGCTGCTCGATCTCGATGGCCTCGGCATCGGTCCTCACCGACATGGCCGTGGGCCGCACGGTCCCGGAGCTCCTCGCACTGACCGACGAGTTCCGCACGATGATGCGCTCCCGCGGCATCGGCGAGCCCGACGAGGACGTCCTCGAGGACCTCATCGCCTTCCACGGCGTCTCGAAGTTCGTCATGCGGGTCAAGTGCGGCATGCTCGCCTGGGTCGCGGCGGAAGCCGCTGCGCGTGAGGCGACGGCGTCCCGCTGAGCCGGGTGCGGCTCGCGATCGCGACCACGTGACGGCCAGGAGGCCCGGTGCGGGGCCGCCACGCGCCTCCCGTCCGCAGCTGGTCGCCGACCGGGCCCCGAACGGCTTGAACGGTGTGCCTGTCGGAGGGGCGCGATGATCTTCGAGACGGAGCGAACCGGCCCAGGCCGGGCCGACGCGATCGTACGGGACTACCTGACCGAGGTCGCGTCGCGGTGGTACGGGCGAGCGGCGACGCCGGCCGAGGTCGACCGCGCGATGCTCGACGAGCCCTTCGACGACCTGCAAGGGGACTCCGGGCTGTTCGTCGTCGCCTCGGACGGGGGAGCGGTGGTCGGGTGTGCCGGCGTGCGTTTCGTGGGTGTCGTCGGTGAGCTGACGAAGGTGTTCACGCTGCCGGATCGCCGCGGTCGGGGTGTCGGTTCGGCACTCCTGCGACACGTCGAGGGGGTCTGCCGGGCGCGCGGGATCACGTCGCTGCGGCTCGACACCCGGGCCGAGCTCGCCGAGGCCTGCGCGCTCTACGAACGGCTCGGCTTCGTGCAGGTCGCGCCGTTCAACGACGAACCGTACTCCGACCGCTGCTACGCGAAGGCGCTGTAGGCCCGGCTCAGGGGCGGTACTCGTCCCGCGGCTTCGTGGATCGGGTAGGTGGCTGGGCCGGGGCGGTGGCACCGCCGGAACCGATGGCGCTCAGTACGGCGGCCAGGTACTGCAGCGTGGTCAGCATCACCCGGCCGATGGATCGCAGGACGTGGCTCATGCGTCGAACCTACCGTTCAGACGTGACGATGCGTCATGAAGACGTCGACGTCGTCCTCGGTGTCCACGACGAAACCGTGCCGTTCGTAGAGCCGGCGTGCGGGGCTTCCCTGCAACACGTTGAGTCGGGTTGCGCCCGTGTGGGAGTCGGACAGGACGGTCCGGAGCACTGTGGACCCGATGCCGCGCCCCTGGATGTCCGGCGCGAGGTAGAAGTGCTCGACCCAGCGGGTGTCGTCGTCGATTCGTGTGGCGATCGAGCCGACATCGCGGCCGTCGACCACGACGACACGGGTGTGCTCGGGCGCGAAGGCATCACGCATCCGCCCGCGGACCCGGACCGCGTCGAAGCGGCCGAGACGCTCCAGGTCGGCACGGAGGACCTGTGCACGCAGCTCGACGAGCCACTCGATGTCCTCGGGGATGCTGTTCCGCAGTGTGACGTCCACCCGTCGAGCCTAGGAGTCGTCGGCGTGGATCCCGTGCTGGTGATCGGCTCGTACCCTGGTCCGATGGATCAGGACGGTGTCATCGACCTCGTGGCGGCACGCCGCGCCTCGGCCGGGCACCCCATCGTCGTCGGCATCTCGGGGTACTGCGGCTCCGGGAAGTCCACGCTGGCGTGCAGTCTGGCCGGGACGGTGCCGGGCGCGGTGCGGATCCGTGGAGACGACTTCCTCGATCCGGAGCGGTCCCACCGGCGGTCGGGTGACTGGGACGGTGTCGATCGGGAGCGTCTGACGTCGTCCGTCCTCGAACCGCACCGGACGGGGCGAGCGAGCACGTTCCAGCGGTTCGACTGGTCGGTCCGGGCACTCGGTCCCGCGGAGCCACTGCCGACGACGGACGTCGTGGTCGTCGACCTCATCGGCCTCTTCCACCCCGACGCGATGCCGCACATCGACCTGGCGGTCTGGTGCGACGTGGACCTCCACACCGCCGCACGTCGCGGCATGGCCCGCGACCGCCAGCTCGGACGTGACCACGACGACCTGTGGCAGGACGTGTGGATCCCCAACGAACGCGACTTTGAAGCGCAGTTCGCCCCGAGGGACGCTGCCGACGTCGTCTTCGACGGGTGACGAACCCCCGCACAGAGGCCGTGGTCAGGCCGCTCGACCGGCGGTCGTGGCGGACCGGTCAGCGCGTCCGACGGTGACCCCGAGGGCGATCTGCACGATGCCGAACAGGATCAGGAAGCCCGCGATGGCGACGACGGCCAGCGCTGCCCCGATGGACGGCAGGTTGATGACGAGCACGCCGATGACGATGCTGAGCACCGCGGCACCGATCGTCAGGGCACGGTTCGTCGGTGTCGGGGCGTAGAGCAGGGTGATGCCCTCGACCAGCCAGGCGAAGCCGATCACGAACGCGATCCACCGCACCCCGACCGGCGGGGCGACGAGCGCCACGATGCCCCCGGCGAGGATCAGTGCGCCGAGGACGACCAAGCCGATGCGGCGGCCGGTGCCGATCCCGCGGGCGAACGCACGGACGATCATCGACAGGCCGGACACCAGCAGGTAGATGCCGAACACCCACGCGACCGCGAACAGCGTCGCGTGCGGGAGCACGAGTGAGGCGACACCGACGAGGACCGCCACGATGCCAACGATCAGCAGCGCGGTCCGTAGTCGTCGATCCCCGCCGACGTCGGTGACGACGTCGTCCTGCAGCGCCATGGTGTCCGCCCTTCCCTGAGAGGATCTGGTCCTGCGCGCTTCTGCGTCAGGGCTACTCCTCGGAACCGCCCGTGTCCGGTGCCGATGCGGACGCATCGGTCCGCGTGGGGTCGGTCCGGCTCGGCGGGCGCGCCGGCCACGTGACGAGCAGCAGCACCGCGAGCGGGCCGAACAGCAGCGTCAGGAGGAACCAGGTCCACGCCGATCGGTTCCGGGTCCGGGCGTGCCCGCCGGCGAGCATCGCGACGCTGAGCCAGAGGCTCGACAGGTACAGGCCGGTGGAGTCCTCGTGCACGAACGGTTCCCTTCGAGAGATACATCAATACCGTTCGAAGGGTAGCGCGTCGTCAGACCGTGCCGGCCTCGTCGTCGCTGGTGCGGCGGAGTGAGCGCACCATGCTGCGCAGCGCCCCCCGCGCCGCCACCTGCTGCTCACCCGACAACCCGTCGAGCATCCGGACCTCGACGCCGCGGACGGCCGCACTCGCGAGCTCGAGGCTCGCCCGGCCGCTCGCCGTCAACCGCGTCGGGAGCGCCTTGCCCACCGGTGCCTCGGTGGCCCGCGTCACGAAGCCGTCCCGTTCCAGGGCCTGCAGCAGCACGTTCATCGACTGCCGCGTGACGAAGGCGCCGCGTGCGAGCTCGGAGTTCGACAGCCCGGGCCGCTGTGCCAGGAGTTCAAGGCACGAGTAGTGCGTCATCGTCATGCCGAGGGGGCGCAGCACGGCCTCCATCGCGGCGCGGAGCGCGCTCGCGGCTTCCTTGAGCAGGTACCCGAGGGACGTCTCGAGGTCGATAGCGTCTTGACTCATGTCAGGAGTCTGACATAGATTGCTCTTTGTCAGAAGACTGACACGACACGGAGGAGCACCACATGCCCGTCACCGGCCCCGACTTCATCTCCCTGCAGACCCGCGACCTGACGGCGTCCCAGGCGTTCTACGAGCAGTACCTCGGTCTGGTCCGCTCGCAGGCCGGCCCGCCGCACGCCGTCGTCTTCGAGACGACGCCGATCGCGTTCGCACTGCGGGACGTCGTCCCCGGCACCGACCTCGATGCGGTGTCGCAGCCGGGCATCGGGGCGGCGATCTGGCTGCACGCGACCGACGTGCAGGCCATCCACGACGCCCTGGTGGCCGACGGCCACACGATCGTGTCGGCACCGATCGACGGCCCGTTCGGCCGGACGTTCACGTTCGCCGACCCGGACGGCTACCAGGTCACGCTCCACGACCGCGCGTGAGTCGTGGGCAGCGCACTGCCGCACAACCAAAGTGAATCCGAGCAGGGTGAATCCCCGGTTCCGGACGACTTTGGTTGCGCGGGACGGACCGGCACCGGCACCGGCACACGCAGCAGCACCTGCCGACAGTCAGCCGTCACGCTTCGTCACGATGGATGACGGACGCAGACCCCGCACGTAGCGTCGCCAAGCGTGACCAGCAGCAGCGAACCCCGGCAGATCCGCTTCAACGCGTTCGACATGAACTGCGTTGCCCACCAGTCCTCCGGGCTGTGGCGGCACCCGCGCGACCGATCGCGGGACTACCGCGACCTGACGTACTGGACGGACCTGGCGAAGACGCTCGAAGGCGGGGCGTTCGACGGCATCTTCATCGCCGACGTGCTGGGCACGTACGACGTGTACGGCGACTCGAACGAGGCCGCGCTCCGCACGGGCTCGCAGGTGCCGGTCAACGACCCGATCCTGCTGGTGTCGGCGATGGCGTCGGTGACCGAGCACCTCGGCTTCGGGATCACGGCGGGCACGGCGTACGAGCACCCGTACCCGTTCGCCCGGCGGATCTCGACGCTCGACCACCTGACCAAGGGGCGCGTCGGCTGGAACGTCGTCACCGGCTACCTGCCGAGCGCCGCGCGCAACATGGGCCAGACCGACCAGCTGTCGCACGACGACCGGTACGACGTGGCCGACGAGTACCTCGAGGTCCTCTACAAGCTGTGGGAGGGCTCGTGGGAGGACGACGCGGTCGTCGCCGACCGCGCGTCCGGCGTCTTCACCGACCCGGCGAAGGTGCACCCGATCGAGCACCACGGCAAGCACTTCGACGTGCCGGGCATCCACCTGTCCGAGCCGTCGGTGCAGCGTTCGCCCGTCATCTACCAGGCGGGCGCGTCGCCGCGCGGCATCCGCTTCGCAGCGGAGAACGCCGAAGCCGTCTTCGTGGGCGCACCGACCGTCGAGCAGCTCGCGTCGACCGTCGCGAAGGTCCGTGACGCCCTGGAGGCAGCTGGTCGCGACCGCTACGCCGCTCGCGTCTACACACTGCTCACCGTGATCACGGACGCCACCGACGAGCTGGCCCAGGCGAAGTACGAGGACTACCTGTCGTACGCGTCGGAGCTCGGTGCCCTGGTGCTCAACTCCGGCTGGATGGGCGTCGACCTGTCGCAGTGGGACCTCGACGAGCCCCTCGGCGATGTCGAGTCGAACGCGATCCAGTCGGCTGCGGCCAACATCGCGGCGGCGACCGGCGAGGACGGCAGCTCGTGGACGATCCGCGACCTCGCCCGGCACACCGCGATCGGCGGACTCGGGCCGGTCGCCGTCGGCGGGGGAGCGACCATCGCCGACCGCCTGCAGGAGATCCAGGAGCTCACCGACGTCGACGGCTTCAACTTGGCGTACGCGGTGACGCCGGGCACGTGGGAGGACGTCATCGAGTTCGTCATCCCCGAACTCCGGGCGCGCGGGGCGTACCCGACCGGCTACGAGCCCGGTTCGCTGCGGCACAAGCTGCACGGCCGCGGTGACCGGCTGCCCGACGAGCACCGTGGGGCGTCGTTCAGGATCGGCAGCAGCGCGGTCGTAGGCTGACCGGGTGATCGAACCGTCCGTGTCCGTGCGTCCAGCGGCCCCGGACGAGGTGTCGGCGTGTGTCGACCTGTGGGTCGCAGCGGTCGCGGCACGGGACGGCGTTCCGGAGTCCGATGCGGTGCGAGCCCGCGCGGCGTCGAAGTTCGCCGTCCCGCGGGTCGCACTGCTCGTCGCTGCCGGAGCGGCCGGTGCGATCGACGGCTTCGCGCTCGTGACGGCGCCGGGGTCCGGACGGTCGACCGACCCGTCGGACGCCGCCTACCTGTCGCTGCTCGCCGTCCGCCCGGACGTGCAGGCGCGGGGTGTCGGGCGTGCGCTCCTGGCCGCCTCGGTCGATGCGGCGTCGGCGGCGGGACACCCCGCGGTGGTCCTGCACGCACTCGCCGGCAACGAGCGAGCGCTGCGGCTCTACGAAGCCAGCGGGTTCCGGGCGGACGGGGTCGAGTTCCCGCACGCCCTGACGGGCGGGCCGACGCGGACGTACATCGCGACGGCCCCGGCGCGCTGAACGGTCAGACGCGCCACTTCGGTCGCGGGGCGTGGTCCTCGTACGACTGTCGACTCGGGTAGGTGATCAGCTCGATCGTCGATCCCCACGGCGTTCCGACGTACACGAACCGGTTGCCGAACCCGCCCTCGTTGCCGCCGAGGTCCCGCGGGTCGGCGTACCGCTGGCCGCCCGCCGTCTCGATGTGCGACAGTGCGTGGTCGATGTCGTCGACGTAGAACGCCACGTGCTGCCAGCCGAGGTCGCTCGCGCGGACGGCCGGGCGCTGGTCGGGGCCGTGGTACTCGAAGAGCTCGAGTCCCGGCCCGTTCGGCAGCGCGAGCATCCGCAGTGCCCCCTGGGCCATGGTCTTCGGGATGCCGAGGCGCCGCTGGACGTCGGGTTCACCGCGGAGCGGTTCGCTCCGGAGGAACCGGTCGTACAGGGGGACGGCGTCGAGTCCCAGGACGAAGAAGTCGGTGGCCTGGTCGATGTCGGGCACGGTGAGGCCGATGTGGTCGATGCCGTGTGCGGTGCTGGGGGTGCCCGTCGGGGTGGTGACGGTTGCAGGACGTGTCGCGGTGGTGCCGGATGGGCGTGGCGCAGTGTGCATGGTGCCGTCTCCCCTGAGTTCGGCTCGGACGTGGATCACCCGAGTAGAACGGCTGTTCGCGGGGGAGGACAAGCGGAGCGCGGGACGCGTGCGGAGAACCGCCGCGATCGTGCGTGATCAGTCGACGGGGGTCCACGCCGGGTAGGTTGCCGAGCGTCCGTCGCCCGAGGACCGCCGGGTGACGCGGCGCTGTACCCAGGGCAGGACGTGCTCGCGGTAGTAGCGGAGTTCCTCGGAGAGTCGGGTGCGGCCGGTCTGTTCGGACGCCGGCTCGATCGGTGCCGGTCCGTCCTCGATCGCGTGCAGGGCGAGGTCCGCGACGCGCTGGTGGCCGGTGTCGTTCATGTGCAGCCGGTCCTCGGACCAGAACTCGGCACGGCGCAGGTGCGGATCACGGGACACGTCGACGAAGGGCAGGTCGTACCGGTCGGCGAGGTCGGCGAGGGCGTCCGCCCAGGCGTCGCCGCGCGCGTTGATGAGGCGTCCGAAGGGGAGTCGTGCGCTCGGGTCGGCGGGGCTCAGCAGCGCCAGCCGGACCCCGCGGCCCAGGACCGTGTCGACCGCCGCTTCGAGTGGTGCGATGAGGGCGTGGGCGTCGAACCGTGGCCGCAGCAGGTCGTTGCCGCCCGCGCAGAACGTGATCAGCGTCGGTGCGGGGTCGAGTGCGAGAGCCGCGTCGAGCTGCTCTCCGAGGACCCCGGCGAGCAGGCGCCCGCGGACCGCGAGGTTGGCGTACCGGACGTCTGCGTCGTGCGCACGGGCCATGCCGCTCGCGAGTCGGCCGGTCCAGCCGGGGAACGGTACGGCGCCGGCGTCGCCGATGCCCTCCGAGAAGCTGTCGCCGATCGCGACGTAACGGATGGTGTCGGGCATGCGGCCATCATCGTGCACATGTCTGTGCACGTTCTGGTGTGGAACGAGCGTTTCAGGACAGCGACCACGACACACGACCGTTACACGAGGGAAACGGCGGGCGCGAAGAGGCTCCCTAACTTCTGTGGTGGAGGCGATCACCGCCTCCCCACCCCACTCCCTCGGAGGACGCCATGGCTACCGATCTCGTGACACCCGTCGCAGCGCCCCACGCCCCCACCACGACCGCCGCACCCGCTGGTGCCGGCGTCGTCAAGCCCGGGTACGACCCGGCGCTCACGAACGAGGACCTCGCCCCGCTGCGCAAGCAGAGCTGGACGAGCTACAACTTCTTCGCCTTCTGGATGTCCGACGTGCACTCGGTCGGCGGCTACGTCACCGCCGGGTCGCTCTTCGCACTGGGCATCGCGAGCTGGCAGGTGCTCATCGCCCTGGTGGTCGGCATCCTGATCGTGCAGGTCTTCGCCAACCTCGTCGCCAAGCCGTCGCAGCGCACTGGCGTGCCCTACCCGGTCATCAACCGTGCGGTGTTCGGGGTGCTCGGGGCGAACGTGCCCGCGATCATCCGCGGGCTGATCGCGATGGCCTGGTACGGCGTGCAGACGTTCCTCGCCGCGCAGTCGCTCAACATCATCTTCCTGAAGTTCATCCCCGCCTCGGCCGGGCTGCTCGACCACTCGTTCCTGGGGCTGTCGGCGCTCGGGTGGATCTCGTACGCGATCCTGTGGGTCGCGCAGGGGGCCCTGTTCTGGATGGGCATGGAGGCCATCAAGAAGTTCATCGACTGGGCGGGCCCGGCGGTGTACGTCGTGATGATCGCGCTGGCGACCTACCTCGTCAGCCAGGCCGGCATCGGCAACATCTCGTTCACGCTGTCGGTGGGGGAGCCGCTCTCGTTCGGCGCGTCGATCCCGGTCATGCTCTCCGCGGTCGCCCTGGTGGTCAGCTACTTCGCCGGCCCGATGCTCAACTTCGGTGACTTCTCGCGCTACGGCAAGTCCTTCGCGGCCGTCAAGCGGGGCAACTTCTGGGGCCTGCCGATCAACTTCCTGTTCTTCTCGGTGCTCACCGTGCTGTGTGCGAGTGCGACCGTGCCGGTCTTCGGCAAGCTCATCACCGACCCGATCGAGACCGTGCAGGCGATCGGCGCCCCGTTCGCGATCCTGCTCGGCGGCCTGACCTTCGTCACGGCGACGGTCGGCATCAACATCGTCGCGAACTTCATCAGCCCTGCGTTCGACTTCTCGAACGTCGCTCCGCGCAAGATCTCGTGGCGAGCCGGCGGCATGATCGCCGCGGTCGGCTCCGTGCTGCTGACCCCGTGGAACTGGTACGGCAACGACCAGGCCATCCTGTACACGCTCGGGGTGCTCGGCGCCCTCATCGGCCCGCTGTTCGGCATCCTGATCGCCGGCTACTACATCGTCGGGAAGCAGCGCATCGCCGTCGACGACATGTACACGAAGGACACCTCGGCCCGGTACTGGTACCGCGGCGGCTTCAACCCGAACGCCATCGGTACCCTCGTCGTCACCGGCGCGATCTCGGTCGCCAGTGCGGTGCTCCCGCCCGCGCTCGGGATCCTGCCGGGGCTGAACAACTACAGCTGGTTCATCGGCTGCGGCCTGGGACTCGTGGTCTTCTGGGGCCTCGAGCGGGTCCGGCCGAGCATGCCGGAGCTCGCCTCGGACGACCCGACGGTCGACGACGGCGCCGCCGCCGGACGAGCCTGACACGCCGCAGCGACACCCGCACCAACAGCGACACCCGCACCGCCCGCACCACCGGAAGGACCCCGATGCGCATCCGCGTCGTCAACCCGAACACCACCGCCTCGATGACCCGCTCGATCGGCGTCGCCGCCACCGCGGTCGCCGGCCCGGGCACCATCGTCGAGGCGGTGAACCCCACGATGGGCCCGGCGTCGATCGAGAGCCACTACGAAGAGGCGCTCGCGGTGCCGGGGCTCCTCGAGCAGATCGCGCTCGGGGAGCAGGACGGCGTGGACGCCTACGTCGTCGCCTGCTTCGGCGACCCGGGCCTCGACGCCGCGCGGGAGCTCGCCGCCGGGCCGGTCATCGGGATCGCCGAGGCGGGCTTCCACGCAGCGGCGATGCTCGGGCGCCGGTTCGGCGTCGTGACGACCCTGGCGCGGACGACCGGACGGGCCCACGAGCTCGCCGAGCGCTACGGCTTCGCGTCGCTCGTCACCGAGATCCGGGCGTGCGAGGTTGCGGTGCTCGAGCTCGACGACCCCGCTTCGGGCGCACGCGCCCTGGTGATCGAGGAGTGCCGGGCCGTCATCGCCGGCGGAGCCGACGCGGTCGTGCTCGGCTGCGCGGGGATGGCGGACTTCTGCGCCGAGGTCTCGCGGGCGATCGGGGCACCGGTCGTCGACGGCGTCGCCGCGGCGACCGTGCTCGCCGAGTCGCTCGTGCGGCTCGGGCTCTCGACGGGCAAGCACGGCGAGTACGCCACCCCGCCGACGAAGGCGATGTCGGGTCTGCTGGCGGGCTTCGAACGCCAGCCGGCGGCGGGCGCGACGGTCGGGGCGGGCGCATGACGGGCCTCCCGGCCGACGGCAGCACCGAGTCCCGCACCGACGTCGACACCGACACCGTCGCGGACCTCGTCCTGCGCGCAGATCGCGCCTGGATCGACGGAGCCTTCCGCCCCGCAGCGGTCGTCGTGCGCGACGGCCGCGTCGACACCGTCCTGCCGGTCGACGCAGCCGTGGCCGCTGTCGACGACCGCACCGTGCCGGCCGACCGGGTCCTGCTGCCCGGCCTCGTCGACACCCACGTGCACGTCAACGAGCCCGGACGCACCGAGTGGGAGGGGTTCGCGTCCGCGACCCGGGCCGCCGCACTCGGCGGGGTCACGACCATCATCGACATGCCGCTCAACTCGATCCCCGCGACGACGACGGTCGAGGCGCTCGACGTGAAGCGCGCGAGTGCCGAGGGGCGGGTCGCCGTCGACGTCGGGTTCTGGGGCGGAGCCGTGCCGGACAACGCCGGCTCGCTCGGCGCACTGCACGACGCGGGCGTCTTCGGGTTCAAGTGCTTCACCGCGCCGTCCGGGGTCGACGAGTTCCCGCACCTGGACGCCGACCAACTGCGCGCCGCGATCGAGGAGGTCGCCCGGATCGACGCCCTGCTCATCGTGCACGCCGAGGACCCCGAGTTCCTGGTCGACCACGCCGCGCTCGGCGGCCACTACGAGGACTTCCTCGCCACCCGCCCGGTCGACGCCGAGCGGTCCGCCATCGCGCGGGTCATCGACGGCGCACGGGCCACCGGCGCGCGGGTCCACATCCTGCACCTGTCCGACGCCGGTGCGATCCCGATGATCCGCGCCGCGAAGGACGACGGCGTCCGGATCACGGTCGAGACCTGCCCGCACTACCTGTCGTTCGAAGCGGGGTCCATCCCCGACGGCGCGACCGAGTACAAGTGCTGCCCGCCGATCCGTGACGACGCGAACCGTGACGCCCTGTGGGCCGGCGTGCTCGACGGCACGATCGACATGATCGTGTCGGACCACTCGCCGTCGACCGCCGACCTCAAGGTCGACGACTGGGGACTCGCCTGGGGTGGGATCGCCGGCCTGCAGGTCGGCTTCCGGGCCGTCTGGACCGAGGCCCTCCGCCGCGGCGTCCCGCTCGAGGTGCTGTTGCCGCTGTTCACGACCGGTCCGGCAGCACTCGTCGGCTTCCCCGACCGCGGGGTCATCGCCCCCGGCGCGCTGGCCCACTTCGCCGTGTTCGACCCGTCCGCCACGGCGGTCATCGACGTGGCCGGCCTCGCACACCGCAACCCGGTCTCCGCGTTCGCCGGCATGGAGGCCCGTGGCCGCGTCACCCAGACCTGGCTGCGCGGGCGCGTGGTGGCGTCCACCGCGTCGGGCGTCACCGCCGTCGAGGGGCAGCTCGTCGCGGCTCCCGTGACCGCGGATGCCCGGGTCACCGAAACACGTCTGTAACGATCGTTCCGGTACGCTTGTGATCGGAACGGAAGGACCAACCATGCACCCCGTGAACCCGCCAGCCCGCCTCCTCATGGGCCCCGGCCCGATCACCGCCGACCCGCGTGTGCTCCGCGCCCTGTCGACCCCGCTCGTCGGGCAGTACGACCCGTGGATGACCTCCGCCATGAACGACACCCAGGAGCTCTACCGCGGTGTGTTCGGCACCACGAACGACGCCACCGTGCTCGTCGACGGCACCTCGCGCGCCGGGATCGAGGCGGTGCTTGTGTCGCTGCTCGCACCGGGTGACCGCGTGCTCGTGCCGGTGTTCGGCCGGTTCGGGCACCTGCTCGCCGAGATCGCGGGCCGTGCCGGGGCCGAGGTCCACACCATCGAGACCGCGTGGGGCCAGGTCTTCACGCCGTCCGCGATCGAGGACGCCATCGTCCGTGTCCGGCCGAAGGTGCTGGCGATCGTGCAGGGCGACACCTCCACCACGATGAACCAGCCGCTCGACGAACTGGGCGCGATCTGCGAGCGGCACGGCGTGCTGTTCTACACCGACGCCACGGCGACCGTCGGCGGCAACCCGCTCGAGGTCGACGCCTGGGGCATCGACGCCGTCAGTGCCGGCCTCCAGAAGTGCCTCGGCGGGCCGTCCGGCAGCGCGCCGGTCACCGTCTCGCCGCGTGCGACCGCCGTGCTCGACGAGCGCCGCAGTGTCGAGGCGGGCATCCGCGAACCCGGTGACGACGTCGCCGACGAGCCGATCCGCTCGAACTACCTCGACCTCGCGATGATCCTGGACTACTGGGGTCCGCGGCGGCTGAACCACCACACCGAGGCCGCGTCGATGCTCTACGCCGCCAACGAGTGCGCCCGCATCCTGCTCGACGAAGGGCGCGAGCAGGCGATCGCACGCCACGAACTCGCGGGCCGCGCGATGCTGCAGGGCGTCCAGGCGCTCGGGCTCGGCGTGTTCGGTGACGTCGCACACAAGATGCACAACGTCGTCGCGGTGGAGATCCCGTCCGACGTCGTCGGCGACCAGGTCCGTGGTTCGATGCTCGATGACCACGGCATCGAGATCGGCACCTCGTTCGGACCGCTGCACGGCAAGGTCTGGCGCATCGGCACCATGGGCTACAACGCCCGCAAGGACACCGTCGTGACGACCCTCGCCGCCCTCGAGCACGCGCTCCGCCGTGCGGGGCACGCCGTCCCGCACGGCGGTGGGGTCGACGCGGCCCTCGACGTCTTCTCCGGTGCGCCGGTCGGGGTGCTGGCGTGAGCGCGGCCCCGGTCGTGACCGCCACCGCCCTGGGTACCGCCGACGCCGAGCTCGTGGCGCGCTGGTGCGACGAGCTGGCCCTGGTCACCGAGGAGACCGGCCGGATCACCCGCGTGTACCTGTCGCCCGAGCACGCCCGTGTCAACGGGATCGTCGCCGGGTGGATGCAGGACGCCGGACTCACCACCTGGCAGGACGCCGCCGGCAACCTGCACGGACGGGTCGGCGGGATGGCCCCCGACGCCCCCGTGCTGCTGCTCGGCTCGCACCTCGACACCGTGGTGGACGCCGGCCGCTACGACGGGATCGTCGGGGTCCTGATGGCCGTCCGCACCGCTGCGCGACTGACGGCCGCGGGACCGCTGCCCGTCGCGCTCGAGGTCATCGCGTTCTCCGACGAAGAGGGGACCCGCTTCGGCAAGGCCCTGCTCGGGTCGTCCGCCGTCGCCGGGGTGTGGGACGAGTCCTGGTGGGACCTGGCGGACGGCGACGGCGTGACCCTGCGCGAGGCCTTCACCCGGTTCGGGCTCGACCCGGCCCGGGTGGGTGACGCGGCGGCCGACCCGACGACGCTCGCCGGCTACCTCGAGGCGCACATCGAACAGGGCCCGTACCTCGAGCAGGCCGGTCAGGCGCTCGGCGTCGTCACGAGCATCGCGAGCGCCCGACGCTTCTCGGTCGAGGCCGTCGGCGAGGCCCGGCACGCGGGCGGAACGCCGTACGAGCGCCGCCACGACGCACTGCTCGCCGCGGCCGAGGCCGCCTTGGCCGTCGAGCGGATCTGCCGGGCGTCGCACCACGTCGGCACCGTCGGCACGATGACCGTCGAACCGGGCGCGGTGAACGTGGTCCCCGGCCTCGCACGGTTCTCGGTGGACCTGCGCGGCGAGTTCGACGACGGCCGAGACGCGGTGTGGGACGAGCTCACGAAGGCGTTCTCGCTGATCGGGGAACGACGCGGGGTCAGCGTCACGCCGACCGAGGTGCACCGCGCGCCGGCGGTGTTCTGCGCGCCGCGGCTGATGGACGCCGTCCGCGCCGGCATCGAGTCGACGGGCGAGACCGCGCCGATGGAGCTGTTCTCGCGGGCCGGACACGACGCCATGTCGCTCGGGCTCGTCACCGACGTCGCGATGCTGTTCCTGCGCAACCCGGACGGCATCAGCCACCACCCGGACGAGTTCGTCTCGACGCCCGACATCGCGCTCGGGCTCGACGCGCTCGCCGTCGCGGTGGAGCAGGTGGCCCGGGCATGAGCACCGCCGGACCGGACGTCCGCGCCCGCATCGACTCCGTCTGGGAGCAGCTCTCGCCCGCCGAACGACGCGTCGCCGCGATGGTCCGGCACGACCCGGAACTCCTGCTCGTCGGGACCTCGGCCGAACTCGCCGCCGAGTCGGGCACGTCGAAGGCCACGGTGTCCCGGCTCGTCCGGTCGCTCGGGTTCCAGGACGCGGCCGAGGTCCGGCAGAACCTGATGTCCGCACGCGGCTCCGGCCTGCCGTGGGTTGCGGAAGACGCCGCCCACGTCGACCAGCGCGCCGTCGAGGCCCGCAACCTCGACGCGGCCTTCGCCTCGCTGGCCCGTGCCGATCGTCCGCGACTCGCTCGCCGCATCGTCCGCGCTCATCGCGTGCTCGTGTTCGGGGAGCGCGGCGCCTACCCGGTGGCGCTGCAGCTCCGCGCGCAGCTCGCCCAGGTCCGCTCCGACGTCCGGGTCGGTCCGGCACCGGGGCAGCGGCTCGGCGAAGAGGTCGCCGACCTCGACCGCCGTGACCTCGTCGTCCTGGTGACCGTGCGTCGGCACACGGCCGGGGTCGACCGGATCGTGCGGCACTGCGTGTCGACCGGTGCCGACGTCGTCGTGCTGGGCGATCCGACCGCAGCCGTCATCGCGGCACCGGCGAGCACCGCGATCCTCTGCCCGGTCGACTCACCGGCGGCGTTCGACTCGATGGCGGCCTTGTTCGCGGTCGTCGCGGCCATCGCGAACGACGTGTACGAAGCCTCGGGACCGGCCGGCCGCGCGCGGGTCGACGCGGTGGCGAGTGCCTACGACGCGCTGGGGGAGCTCGCAGCGCCCTGACCGTCGGGGCTATCGGGGCTGTCGGGGCCGTCGCGGCCGTCGGCGTGCAGCTCGACGGCGAGCGACGCGTTGCGCTCACGGATGAGCCGCGGCAGGTAGCGCTCGAGGGCGACGACCTCGGCCAGACGACCGAGCGGGCCGAACGGTGCGCGGAACGTGATGGTGTCGACCATGCGCGTGCCGCCGGCCGACGGCTCGAACCGGTGCTCGTGGTGGAAGCGGGCGAACGGCCCACGCACCTGTTCGTCGACGAACAGGTGGGGGCCCTCCAGAGCAGTGATCCGACTCGTCATCCGCCAGACGATCCCGAAGTGCCGCGCGCGCCACGTGACCGACTCGCCCAGGCCGATCCTGCCGGACGTCGTGCCGGCGACGGCGCGTTCGTCCGTCGCAGCCATCGACCGCTCGTGCGCGCCGATGTCGAGCGACAGCGCGAACGCGCGCTCCGGCGGTGCCGCGAGCTCGGTCACCACGCGGAACGTCACCGTCACGAGGCCGGCCAGACCGTTCCGGCCGAGCGGTCGTCGTCGACGAGCACCGCGGCGAGCAGTTCGTCGTGCCGGACGCCGTGGTGCAGGACCGCCGAGCGCCGTCGGCCTTCGTACCGCATGCCCAGTCGCTGGGCCACCGCGATCGAGCCGGTGTTCTCGGCCTTCGCCCGCCATTGCACCCGGACGAGTCCGAGTCCCTGCGGAGCCGGTGCGAACGCCCACTGCAGCACCCGCTCGGCCGCTTCGGTCACCAGGCCCTGACCACGGGCGTCCGGGTGCGTCGCGTACCCGATCTCGGCACCGCCACCGTCGATGCCGAAGAGCCCGACCGTGCCGAGCAGGCGCGGGTCACCGGCGCGACGGATACCGAACTCGTAGCGGGTGCCCGTCGCCCAGCCCTCCTGCACCACCGCGGTGAGCCACTGGTGCGCCTCGGCGTGCCCGTACGGCTCGGGCATCGCGATGAACGTGACGACGTCCGGGTCGTTCGCGTAGGCGATGACGTTCTCGGTGTCGGCGGGCACCGGCACGGAGAGCACCAGGCGATCGGTCCGGAGGGTGACGGGGTCCACGTGCCGAGCCTAGCCACGGGGACGTGCGCGGTAGCGTCGGGGGCATGACGTTCGACGCGATCCCGTTCCCGGTCATCGACGGCCACAACGACCTGCCGTGGGAGCGCCGCGAGACCCACGACTCCGGGGTCGAGGGCATCGACACCGAGGTCGACTCGCTGCACACCGACCTGCCGAAGCTCCGCGCCGGTGGGGTCGTCGGCCAGTTCTGGTCGGTCTTCGTGCCCGTCGACGAACCGGACCCGGTGCGGACGACGCTGCAGCAGATCGACCTGGCGCACCGGATCATCGAGCGGTACCCGGAGTCGCTCGTACTGGCCCGGACGGCGGCCGAGGTCCGGGCGGCGGTCGAGTCCGGCCGGATCGCGTCGCTGCTCGGCGCCGAGGGCGGGCACTCCATCGGCGACGACCTGGCGGTGCTCCGCGACTTCGCCCGACTCGGCGTCCGCTACATGACGCTCACGCACAACGACGACACCCCCTGGGCCGACTCGGCGACGGGCTCGCGTCCGCACGGCGGGCTGACCGACCGCGGCCGCCAGGTGGTGGCCGAGATGGAGCGGATCGGCATGCTCGTCGACCTGTCCCACACCGCACCGGCGACCATGCGGGACACCCTCGACGTCGCCACGCAGCCCGTCGTCTTCAGCCACTCGTCCACCGTCGCCGTCGACGACCACCCGCGGAACGTGCCGGACGACGTGCTCGCCCGGTTGTCGGACAACGGCGGCATCGTGATGATCACGTTCGTGCCGAAGTTCGTCTCACGCGACTGGGCGGACTGGGAGGACGCCGGCTCGGTGGGGGAACCGCCGCTCGTGACGGTGGCGCACGTCGCGGACCACGTCGAGCACGCCCGCGACCTCGCCGGCGCAGCACACATCGGCCTCGGCGGGGACTACGACGGCACCCCGGTGCTGCCGCCGGACCTGCGCGACGTGTCGCGGTACCCGGTGCTCGCCGCCGAGCTGCAGCGGCGCGGGTGGGGAGCGGACGACCTGCGGGCGCTCGCCGGGGGCAACGTGCTGCGGGTGCTCGAAGCGACCGACGAGCGGTTCGCGCGGACGGCATTCGTGCGCTGACGAATCGTCAATAGGTCAACAGCCTGTTGACCGATCGGCACGGAGCGCCGGCGTCAACCGTAGGTGGGGTACTGCGGCCAGCCCTCGGGGCTGTCCTCCCAGTCCTGCTGGCGGCCGTACGCGGTGCGGTCCATGATGTGCGCGACGGGCAGGATCGCCTCGGTCCCACGCGATCCGGTGGCGTACGTCAGGTAGGGCACGCCGTCGCGCAGCAGGTAGTACGAGTAGCCCGGCACCGGACCGTCGTAGTCGTCGTGGTGCAGGGTCCACCCCCAGTCGTCGTGGTAGCTCGTGGCACCCGACGACACCCACCGGTGCGGCCAGCCGTGCAGCTCTCGCCAGCGCTCGAGCTTCTCGATCGGAGCCTGCGAGACCATGGCGAACGCGATGCCCTCGTCGTCGAGCCGGCCCGTGTTCGCCGGCAGGTTGTCCACGGCCCAGGTGCAGCTCGGGCAGCCGTCGTCCCAGTCGGGCGCGAACATCACGTTCTGCACGAGGAGCAGGTAGCGGCCGTCGAACAGCTCGGAGAGCCGGACCGGGCCGTCGGAGCCCTGGAACTCGTAGTCCTCCACCTGGGCCATCGGGAGTCGGCGGCGGGCGGCGGACACCCGGTCGCCGTGCCGGGTGAGTTCCTTCTCGTCGCGGACCTGGGTGGCGAGTGCCTCGTCGAACGCGGCACGGTCGACCACGGGCGGTGCGACCTCGGGTTGCTGCAGCTTGGACATGGCGACCTCCTCGTCGTTGCCCGGCACCGTACGCCCAGGTGGGCCACACGGCAACGGGGGCCCGACGCCGTGGACAGGACCACCTGGGGTCCGGTCGCTAGGATCGGGCGCACACCGCGCCTCCAGGAAGAGCGATGCGCGACCTGACCCGATGAGGACGGACCGGATGAGCGGCACGATCTACGACAACATCTCCCAGGCGTTCGGCAACACCCCGCTCGTCAAGCTGAACCGGCTGCCGAAGGCGGGCGGCGCCGAGGTGCTGGCCAAGCTCGAGTTCTACAACCCCGGCGCCAGCGTGAAGGACCGCCTCGGCGTCGCGATCATCGACGCGGCCGAGCAGTCCGGCGACCTGCAGCCGGGCGGCACCATCGTCGAGGGGTCGTCGGGCAACACCGGCATCGCCCTCGCGCTCGTCGGTGCGGCCCGCGGCTACAGGGTGATCATCACGATGCCGGAGACGATGAGCGTCGAGCGTCGTGCGGTGATGCGCGCCTACGGGGCCGAGATCGTGCTCACCCCCGGTCCCGAGGGCATGAAGGGCGCGGTCGAACGCGCCGCCGCGATCGTCGACGAGACGCCCGGCGCGATTCTCGCCCACCAGTTCGAGACCGCCGCGAACGCCGCGATCCACCGGAAGACCACCGCTGAGGAGATCCTGCGCGACACCGAGGAGCACGTCGACGTGTTCGTCGCCGGCGTCGGGACCGGTGGCACGATCACGGGTGTCGGCCAGGTGCTCAAGGAGCGCGTGCCCGGCGTGCAGATCGTCGCGGTCGAGCCGAAGGACTCCCCGCTGCTGACCGAGGGCAAGGCCGGACCGCACAAGATCGCGGGCATCGGTGCGAACTTCATCCCCGAGGTCCTCGACCAGTCCGTCATCGACGAGGTGTTCGACGTCGAGCTCGACGACGCCCTGCGTGTGTCGCGGGCGCTCGCGACCGACGAGGGCATCCTCGCCGGCATCTCGTCCGGCGCGATCATCCACGCCGCGCTCGAGATCGCCGCACGACCCGAGAACGCCGGCAAGCGCGTCGTCGCCATCGTCTGCGACACCGGGGAGCGCTACCTGTCGACGGTGCTCTTCGAGGGACTCACTGCGTGAGTCGTCCCGTCCGACGAGGCGTGCTGCGGACGGTCCGGGAGGACCTGGCCGCAGCACGCCGCGGCGACCCCGCCGCCCGTGGTGACCTCGAGAACGCGATCGTCTACTCCGGGCTGCACGCCATCTGGACCTACCGCGTGACGCACCGGCTCTGGCTCGCCAGGGGCCTGCCTGGATCGCGGTTCGTCGCACGGGTCATCGGCCAGGCAGCACGGTCGGTGACGGGCATCGAGATCCACCCCGGCGCCCGCATCGGCCGACGGTTCTTCATCGATCACGGCATGGGCGTCGTGATCGGGGAGACCGCGGTGATCGGGGACGACGTCGTGCTGTTCCACGGGGTGACCCTGGGCGGGCGCGGTGGCGACCACGGCCCAGGAGCTCGCCGGCATCCGATCGTCGGCGACCGCGTCGTGCTCGGCGCGGGATCCTCGCTGATCGGGGCGATCACCATCGGACAGGACTCCGTCGTGGGCGCGAACACCGTGGTGACGAAGGACGTCCCTGCCGGCTCGGTCGTCACCGGGGTCGCCGGGACCGCCCGTCCGAGGTCCGGGCACGAGGGCGTGCCGACGCTCTGAACGCCCCGTCGCGGTGACGGGGCGTCCGAGGGCCAGTGCTTCGGCGCGTCGGCGCGTCAGCTCTTCTCGCAGGCGATGCCGTCGGCGTCGCGGTCCATCTTCTTGTTCGCCTTGTACAGGGCGTCGTCCTTCTTCACCGTCCCCTTGAGGGCGCGGTAGGTCACCTTGCCATTCGAAGTGACCTTGTTCTTCGTGACCGACTTCTTCGCGATGCCGCCCGAGTACACCTTGTGCACCGCGGTGCAGTTGGCGTAGGTCTTCGGGGCGGCCTGCGCGGTGGAGGCCCCACCGACGACGACGGTGGTGGCGAGGACTGCGGTGGCGGCGGCGATGCCGAGGGTACGGATGATGCGCACGGGTTCCCCCTGGAACGAGTGGGTGATCGCCGGAGCGACCGCCGCGTCGGGTACGCGGCGAGCTGATCATACGATGTGAACGACGCTCATGACATGCCCCCGAACAGGTCCGGTCCGCGAGCCGCGGTGTCGGGCGTCTGGGGCATGCTGGGTGCATGGACGGCGCGCAGTTGCACGAGATCGCGATTCGCACCGCGATGGCCCTGCCCGCGGTGTTCGAGACCGAGCCGTTCGGCGAGGGCGCCCTGGTCTACAAGGTCGTCGACAAGATGTTCGTGATGACGAGCGAGCTCCGGGGTGTGCCGATCGTCAACCTGAAGTGCGCGCCGCCGCACGGGGCAGCACTCGTCCGCGACCACGCCGAGATCACACCGGGGTGGCACATGAACAAGCGGCACTGGATCACGCTCGCTCCCGGTGACGGCATCGACGAGACCCTGGTCGAGGACCTCGTCGCGAACGCCTACGACCTGGTCGTCGCCGGGTTGCCCCGAGCGAAGCGGCCCCTCGACCCGACGCGCGGCGACTGATCAGGAGCTGGCGGCTGCCGAGGAGCTGGCGGCTGCCGAGGACCGGGCGAGGACCTTCGAGACGTCGCGGACGACCTTCGGCGCGAGTCGCTCCCCGGACTCGAGGACGGCACGGGCACGCTCGGGGGTGAGCCCCGCGAAGACCTCGCCGATCGTCACGCCGTGCTCCGGCCGGTACGTCACGACGACCGGGTCGCCAGCTGCCACCGGGCCGGACTTCACGACCCGCAGGTACGCGCCCGGACGGCCTTCCTCGGTGAACCGCCGGACCCACTTGTCGACGCCCATCCGGCGCGCGAACGTGCCGCACGGGATCCGAGGGATCGTCACCTCGAGCTCCAGTGTCTCGCCGATGCGCCACCGCTCGCCCGTCACGGCCCCGGTGACGTCGACACCCGTGGTCCGCAGGTTCTCGCCGAACAGGCCCGGCGGGATCTCGCGCTCCAGCGACGCGGCGAAGTGCGCGGCGTCCTCGTCGGCGTAGGCGTACACGGCCTGGTCCTCGCCGCCGTGGTGCTTCCGGTCGGCCTGGACGTCGGCGTACAGCCCGAGCGGTCGGACCCGGACCTTGCCGTCGACCGGACGCTTGTCGATGGCGGTGACGCCGATCGTGCCGGAGTCGGGCAGCAGGCGGTCGACGCGGCAGACGGCGGTGACGAGCGACATGCCACAACTCTGGCGCAAGTCCGTCGGCACGTGTGACGAACCGCCGGTTCGGTGCGTCACACCGGTGAGGGACCACGCCCGGTGGTCCGACCGAGGAGTTCCCATGCTCGACGACGACATCGTTGCCGTCCGCCTGACCTCACATGGCAGGCACGCACCGACGCACGGGTTGGTGCAGGCCCGGATCCGTTCGCTCAGCTCCCGACCGGTCGGCCCGCTGCGGGTCGTCCCCGTCCGCAAGCGCGTCCAGCGGAACACCATCCACCACCAGTAGAAGGAAAGCGTGCACCACCAGTCCCTCGCCGAGCTCGACGACGCGGTCCTCGCCGGCCGGTCGTCCGATGGCGACGTCCGGGCCTTCGAGGTCCTGATCCGCCGCTACACACCGCTCCTGCGCGCCTACGCCCGTCGGAGCCTGGGATCGACCGACGAACTCGACGACGTCGTGCAGGAGACCTTCATCACCGCGTGGGACCGCCTGGACCGGCTCGAGGACCACGCCAAGGTGAAGTCCTGGCTGATGCGGATCCTCAGCCGGAAGTGCCTGGACCGCATCCGGGCCCGACGGTTCCACGACGACGTCACCGAACTCGAGGTCGCCGCACCCGCCGACGACGCTCCCGACCGGGTGGCCGAGGCCCGCTCGCGCGAGGAAGCGGCGGAGACGGCGCTCGCTGAACTGCCCGAAGCCCAACGACGCTGCTGGATCATGAAGGAGGTGCTCGAGTACAGCTACGACGACATCGCCGCCGAACTCGACCTGCCGCCCTCGACGGTCCGCGGACTCCTGTCCCGAGCGAGGAAGAACATGATCCGACTCATGGAGGGATGGCGATGAGCGACCTCGACGCACTCGAACTCGACGACCTCGACGGCCACTCCATCGACGAGCTCGCCGACTACCTGGACGCCGGCATGCAGCCGCCGGACCCCACCATCGACGGCTCACCCGCGTGCCAGAACGCCCTCGCGGCGATCCTGCGGGTGCGGCACGCGTCGCTCGGGTCCCTCGAGGCCGCCGCCCGCGACGAAGCCCCGGCCGACGAGTCGTGGATCGGCGGCGTGCTCGCCAACATCTCGCTGGAGTCCCGCTCCGGACGGGACGTCCCGCTCCGCGCGCAGTCCGAGTCGGAGCGCCCGGTCATGACCGAGGGAGCGATCCGATCGCTCATCCGCCGGACCGGCGACGGTGTTCCCGGCGTCCTCGTCGCCCGGTGCCGGCTCGACGGCGACGTCACCGAACTCGCCGCCCCGATCCGCGTGGTCGTCGAGGTCGCGATCATGTCGGGTCCGTCGATCGTCGCGACGGCGGACCTGGTCCGCACCGGGGTCGCCCAGGCACTGGCCGAGCAGACCGACCTGGTCGTCGAGTCGATCGACGTGGTGGTCCGCGACCTGCTCGAACCGCGGCCCGACAACACCGACGACCCGCACACCGACACCGACACCGACACCGACACCGAGGGGACCCGATGAGCACCACCGACGACACCCTCGCCGCGGTCGAACAGGCCGTGGTCGACGTCCCCGGCGTCACCGACGTCTACCGCGCTCGCCCGACCGTGGCCAGCACGGTCAGTGCCGTCCGCGGCATGGCGTCCAGCGCGACCCCCGCACGTGTCGTGGTCGACGACGGCGTCCTGCGGGTCGTCATCGGCACCGACGGACACCGTCCCGCGCCCGAGGTCGCCCGCGCCGTGCACGACGTCGCCCTGACGACGGCGTCAGCGCACGGCCTGGCGCTCACGCGGGTCGACGTGCGGGTCGCGCGAGTGGGGTGAACCCGGCTCGTCAACGCGACACAGTCCCGTCACCGTGCACGGACGTCCCGCTGAAGCGACAGAATCCCGTGAACAGTTCGCGGGATTCTGTCGCTTCGACGACGGCGGACGGGAGGCCCGTGGCGGCGCCGTCACGGGCCTCCCGTCCGACCCCCGGTCGCGTCCTCAGCGCACGCGGTGCGTCCCCGGCCGCCGCTCGGCGACCTCGAGCACCACGACGATCGCGGCGACGAGCAGCGCGGTCGCGACGAGGGAGACGTCGGGCACCGCGATCGTCGCGAGGATCGCGACGGCGAGCACGACGACGATCGCGTTCCACCCGGCGGACATCGACGGCCGGAGTGCGAGCGCCCAGATCGCGAGCACGAACAGCGCGACCGGGACGGCCACGGTCGCCGCCACCGTGGCGTGCGACAGGTCGGCCTCGCCTGCGTCCGCGCTGACCGCGACCTCGATCCCGGCCGGCAGCGCACCCGCGGCGGCGAAGACGAAGTAGTGGCCGTAGCCGAACACGAGCGCGCTCGGCAGGTTCCGGATGTGGTCGTGCTGCTCGCGCGAGAAGTAGATCCACCAGAGTCCGGCGACGATGACGAGCCCGGCGGCGGCCAGGACGAGCAGCGACGCGAGGTGGTCGGCCTGGGCGATGCCGTCGATGACCGCGTTCGCCGAGGCGACGAGCCCTTCGCCCAGCACGATGAGGGTGAACAGCGCGTACCGCTCGGCGATGTGGTGCGTGTGCCACGGCGTCGTCTCGCCCGTGCCCTCGGCGATCGGTGGGACGAGGACCTCGAGCAGGACGAGGACGGGGAACGCCCACACCGTCGATCCCTGCGGCAGCGCGAGCATGCCGACCCAGAGCGCCTGCACGACGACGATGCCCACGGCGTACCGGAGTGCGGTGCGGCGGTACCGCGAGGACGACACGGCGACGCGGAGCCACTGCGCCACCATCGCCAGGCGCATCACCACGTAGCCGATCACCGGCACCGTGAAGTCCCCCTCGGTCATGGCGGCGTGCACCCCGGCGGCGAGCACGAGCACGCCGGCCATCTGCACGAACGTGGTGACGCGGTAGAGCCAGTCGTCGGTGTCGAACGAAGTCGCGAACCAGCTGAAGTTCAGCCACGCCCACCAGATGGCGAAGAACACCATGGCGTACGCCACCACCGCGGAGCTGACGTGCCCCTCGGTCTCGATCTCGTGCAGGTTGGTGGCGGCGAAGCCCACCGCGACGACGAACACCAGGTCGAACAGCAGTTCCAGGGGGCTCGCGGCACGGTGTCGCTCGGCGGGGTCGCGGGGCGCCATCCGGCGCAGTCCGATCGTCGTCACCCGGCATGCCTACAGGACGAACGGCCCCGGGCGGTACCCGGGGCCGTTCGATGTGCAGGTGCGTGGGCCACCAGTCGGTCGGCCCGCGCCGCTCAGTAGAAGTTGCTCGCCTGCGAGTGCGCCCACGCCGAGCACGGCGTGCCGTACGCGGCACTGATGTACTGCAGGCCCCACTTGATCTGGGTCGTGGCGTTGGTCTGCCAGTCGGAGCCGATGGTCGCCATCTTCGAACCGGGCAGCGCCTGCGGGATGCCGGTCGCCCCGCCGTTCGCGTTGACGGCCTGGTAGTTCCAGCCCGACTCCTTGGTCCACAGGTTGTCGAGGCACTGGAACTGGTCGGAGCCCCAGCCGTACTCGGACGACGCCAGCGAGGTCGCCGTCGCCTTGGCGCCTGCGACGGTGTTGCCCGCCGCCAGCTTCTGTGCGGCCTCCGCTGCTGCTGCGGCCGCCCGCTTCTCGGCGGCGGCCTTCGCGACGGCTGCTGCCTTCGCGTCGACGTCGCGCTTGTCCTGCGTGGCGCTGGCCTGCGCGACGTGCGCGGTCGACTCGACGGTCGAGGAGATGCGCGTCGTGAGCGCGGCGCCGGACAGCTCCGGGTAGTCACTGAGCGCGTCGATGTGCTGCTCGAGCGAGGCCGTGTCGGTCTTGGCGTTCGCCGTCGTCATCACGGTCTTCGCGGTGGAGATGGTCGCCGCTGCCTGGGCACGGTCGAGGGCGGTGCCTCGCAGGGCGGGCTGGGCCGTCGCGGACGCGCTCGCGGTGCCGGTCGGCATGCCGAGCGCTTCGCCGATGGCGGGCTGGGTGCCGATCGTGAGGGCACCGCCGGCGACGGCGAGGACCGCGGCGCCGCCGACGATCAACGTCGCACGGTGTCGGAGCGCACGGTGGCGGAGGGCGCGGCGCACGCGCCGGCTGGGGGAGTTCAGGGCCTCACGTCGGGTCGAGGCGGTGGTGGTGGGGAGGTCGGGGGTGTGTCCTGGCATCGGTTCCGGTGGTCGGGCGGTTCGTGGTGCGGGACTCCGGGCTGCGCGGCACGTCGGGGCCGGTGAGCGATGCTGCTCGCGTCGAGGTGCGCGCAGCAGGGGGAGTCCGGCGAACCGGGGAGGACCGGACGGTGGTGTGGGGCCCGTCCGTCCGCCGCGACCGGCCCTGGGGAGGCCGCCGTCGGGCGAAGCCGACACGATGACTCGTCAGACTGGATGACGCGTCCAGGATCGCTGGCAGAACCGTCCGTCCACCCGTTGGTAACGGTTCGGTAACGGCCGGTTCGGACCTAGAACGTGTGAGGTTCCTGGGTGCGGTCGCCCTGGGCGACGCGTTCGAGGGCGTCGAGCGCTCCGGCGATCGCGGTGACGTCGGACTCACCGAGCTCGGCGATGAGCTCGGCGACGATCCCGGTGCGGTCCGAGCGCGCCCGTTCGACCGCCGCGATGCCCTCGTCGGTGGCTGAGACCATGAAGGCGCGGCCGTCCCGGGGGTCCGCCTCGCGCTCGATGAAGCCGCGCTGTTCGAGCTCGGTCAGGATGCGGGTCATCGTGGGCTTCGTGACCACCTCGATCCGCGACAGGTCGCCCGGGCGCAGGGGTCCTTCGCGCTGGATGGTGGCGAGTGCGGACACGATCCCGTACCCGAGCGAGGCCGAGTCCGTCCGTGCTCGCCGGTTGATCCGTCCGACCGCCGCGGCCAGACGTGCGGCGACCTCGGTACGGTCCGTCGATCGAGGACTCATGTGCTGCTCCGGGTGGGCGATCGGGTGGTCGCCAGCGATGCTATCGGCTCGCCGGATCCGCAGTCTGGGAGCGTCGTGCGCGTCGGTCGTGGGCCAGCACGGGGTGTCCGGGAGGCCCGTGGAACGCAGACCGCCCGCCTCGCGTGCGCGAGACGGGCGGGTTCCTGTACGGGGGTACAGCCGGACTCAGTGCTTCTCGCCCGGCAGCTGGTGAATCGCCTCGGTCGCGAGCTCGGCGGTGACGTTGTCGCCGGACTCGGTCGCAGTGCGCAGTCGACGGAAGTCCTCGGTCATGCGGTCCCAGTCGACCAGTTCGTCGAGGTTCGGCAGGCGCAGGCGGAAGGCCAGACCGTCCATGGTGTCGCCGCACACGCGCTGCAGGTTCTCGTTGCCGCACTCGGCGACGTAGAGCGCGAACACGTCGAGCGCGTCGTGGTTCACGGCGGGGACGTCGTGCGACTCGAGCTCGGCGATCGTCTTGTCGAGCTGCGCGAGGATCTTCTTCCGTGCGCCGGCGCCGAGGCGCGGGACCGCGAGGCGGACGACGCCACCGAACAGCACCCCGAGGGTCTGCATCGCCTCGATGACCTCAGCGGGGTTCGGCGTCGTGACGCGTGTGTACCGGTTCGGCGCCATCTCGATGAGGCCGGCACGGGAGAGCTGGCTCAGCGCCTCGCGGATCGGCGTGCGGGAGACGCCGAGCCAGGCGATGAGCTCGTCGTCGTTGAGCCGCTCGCCGGGGACGAGCGTGCCGTCCATGATCGCGTCGTGGATCTTGTGCCGGACGGTGTCGCGGAGCAGCTGGTGCTCGGTCGGGGCGCTGCGGGGGACCGGCATGCGTTCTCCTTCGATCGGGGCGCGGTCAGTGCACGCGCACCGATCAACGTACCTGATATGAGACCGGCGTTCCGCTCGGCTCAGCGCGTGTCACCGGCCGGCATCGTCCGTGGCGTGGTCGCTCACCGCACGACCCCACCCCAGGCGTACCGCACCGTGGTGCCGTCGACGACGAGCAGCGAGTCGGGTGCCCGGTCGAACAGCCCCGGCATGCCGACGGCGTCGGGCAGGTCCCCCTCGAGCCGGTCGAGGTGCGCGGCCCGCACGGTCAGCGTCGGGTGCTGTCGCTGCCAGAACAGCGTCTGGGCCAGGTACCGGGCGTGGATGCCGGCGCGGGTGGTGAGTTCGGCGGCCAGTGGCGTGTCGACGACGTCACCGGCGGTGACCCGGATCGAGGCCGCGTGCCGGGGTCTGGCCGTGCCCGAGGGACGTTCCTGCCGCAGCGATCGCGCCCAGCGCACCGGGTGCAGTGCACGTGCGGGATGCCGGACCGACCGGTGCGCGACGACCTCGCCGCGGCGGCGCGACCGGGCGTGCGCGAAGGTGTACGGCACGCCGAGCAGCGCGTGTGCGGCCACGATCGCCGGCACGTTCGCGGTGTCCACGGTGCGGTACGCGACCCCGCGCCGGCCCTGGTCGTCCACGGTCAGGACCTCGATGGTGACCTCGGTCATGCGGCCGAGGCGGCCGGCGGAGGGGAACGGCGGCACTCGCGTCTCGTGGAAGACGTAGGCCGTGAGTCCCACCCAGGCGCTGCCGTCGACCACGTCGGGGCGCGTCCCCCGCGGGACGAGTCGCGCCAGCGAGCCCGGGTCGTGTCGCCAGTGCACGAAGACGACGTCGTCCCACGCGTGCTGGGTCACCGGCCGGTGCAGCAGCGGTGCGGCCGCACGGGTCCAGGACGGCTGGGTCACCGCTTCGGTGCGTGCCGACCGACGCGCACGGCCCACAGGACGAGCGGAGCCTGCAGCGGGAGCCGCAGCACGGAGACGAGGCGCATCGCCCGGGTCGAGCGCGGGCTGTCGAGCAGGTCGTTCGCCATCTTCACGTTCGCAGGGAAGACCGCGGCGAACAGGGCAGCTGCCGCCCACCCCGAGGCCCGCCGTGTGGCCGGGAACGCGAGCCCGGCTGCGATGCCGAGTTCGGCCACGCCGGAGGCGACCGTCGTCAGGCGCGGTGGCAGGGTGTCCGGCACGATCCGGTCGTAGTGGCGCGGCTGCAGGAAGTGGGTGACGCCGGCCCCGCTGAGCAGCACCGCGAGCATGGTGGCAGTCCGGGTGGCTCGTTTGATCCGCTCACGTCGTCGCATGGCCCCATCGTGCTCGCCCGTCCTCGGAATCAGGTCAGTGCGGTCGCGACGAGGTCGAGGACCGCCGCCGCCACCTCGGCCTTCGTGCCCGAGGTCTCGCGGACCACCTCGCCGCCCGGCACCAGGACCTCGATCGCGTTCTCCTCGCGCTCGAACCCGGCCGACCAGCCGACGTGGTTCACGACGAGCAGGTCGGCGGGCTTGCGGGCGATCTTCGCGCGCCCGAGTGCGATGCGGGCGTCGCGGTCGGGTTCGGTCTCGGCGGCGAACCCGACGATGACCTGCCCGGTGCGCCGCGCTGCCACCAGGTCGGCGAGCACGTCAGGGTTCCGCACCAGCTCGAGCGTCATCCGCTCGCCCTGGGCGTCCTTCTTGAGCTTCTCGGCGAGGACCTCGGCCGGCCGGTAGTCGGCGACGGCAGCGGTCATCACGACGACGTCGGCGTCGACCGCCGCGGCGTGCACGGCCTCGGCGAGCTCGAGCGCTGACCCCACCGGCACGACGGTCGCGTCGATGCCCGCGGTCAGGCCGGCCTCGACGTTCGCGGCGACGACGGTGACGACGGCGCCGCGCGCCGCTGCGTCGGCGGCGATCGCCAAGCCCTGCCGACCGCTCGACCGGTTGCCGACGAAGCGCACCGGGTCGAACGGCTCGCGGGTGCCCCCCGCGCTGACGACCACTCGGACGCCGGACAGGTCCCCCTGCTCGCCACGGGCGCCGGACTGCCTCCCCTCGTCGGTGCCGGCGCGACGCCCTGCCCCTGCACCGGCCGGGCCGTCCAGCACGGCGAGCGCCGCGCTGACGATGTCCTCGGGTTCCGCCATCCGGCCGATGCCGGCGTCGTCGCCCGTCAGCGCGCCGACCACCGGTCCGACCAGGTGCACGCCCCGCTCGCGCAGGACGGCGACGTTGGCCCGGGTCGCGGGGTGCTCCCACATCTGCGGGTGCATCGCCGGAGCGACGACGACCGGGGCGTCGGTGGCGAGCAGCGTCGTGCCGAGCAGGTCGCTCGCCAGGCCGTTCGCCATCCGTGCCAGGGAGTCCGCGGTCGCCGGGGCCACCACGACCAGGTCCGCGCGACGGCCGAGGGCGACGTGGCGGACCTCGGAGACGTCGTCCCAGACGCTCGTGGTGACGGGGTTGCGGCTGAGCGCCTCGAGCGTCGGCAGCCCGACGAAGCGCAGCGCCCCCTCGGTCGGGACGACGTGCACCTCGTGCCCGCGCTTGACGAGGTCACGGACCACGCCGACGGCCTTGTAGGCGGCGATGCCCCCGGTGATCCCCACGATGACGGTCAGGGTGCGCTCTGCTGCTGCGTTCACGCCGCTCACGCTACCGGGGGCACGTGCGAGGATCGACGGCATGTGCACCGTCGTCGTCCGCGTCGACCCCGGGTCCGCGTGGCCCGTCACCGTGCTCGCCCTGCGGGACGAGTCACCCGAGCGTCCGTGGGACCCGCCCGCTGCGTGGTGGCCCGATCGCGACCCCGGGGTCCGTGGCGTCCGTGACCGTGCTGCCGGCGGTGCCTGGCTCGCCGCCTCGGACCGCGCCGGACTGGCGGTCGTGCTCAACCGCGGCGAACCGGTGCCGAGTGTCGACGGCACGTGGACGACCCGCGGCGTGGTGCCGGTCGACGCCGTCGCCGACGACGTCTTGCCCGGACACGACGGCACGCTGCCGACCACGCGCGCGTTCAACCTGGTGCGGGCGACCGCCGACGGCGCCGCGGTCCTGACCTGGGACGGCACACGGGTCCGCGCGACCGAGCTCGGCCCGGGCGTGCACATGGTGACGCACGGCGAACCGGACGACCCGGCGGCGCCGCGCATCGGCCGGTGGCTCGAGGCCTTCCGTGCCGCGGACGCCCCGGTCGGGCCACCGGTGCTCGGACCCTTCGACGAGCTCCGGACGGTGGACGCGGGCGACGACGCCGGAGACGGGTGGAGCGGCTGGTTCGGTGTCCTGGCCGAGTCCGCTGCGCTGCCGAGCGACCACCCCGACGCGATCCTCCGCGACGCGCACGAGGCCGAGGGGCACATGACGACGCTGTCGATCGTCGCCGCGGCGATCGGTCCGGACCGCACCGTTCTGCAGCACGCCCGCCTGACCGAACCCGGACGGCTGGACGGGTCGGTGGAGCTGCACCGCGCCTGACGCGGGCGGCGCACCGGACGCGCCACGGGCCTCCCGGCCGCGCCCCGCACCCGCGCACCGGACCGCAGTGCCCTCGCACCGTGCGAGCCGCGCCCGGCGCTCAGAGGGGCGGACGCGTCCCGGTGAGGTCCTCGGCGACAGCCCAGAGCGAGCGGGCGAGGTCGGCGCTCCGTGCCGACCCGGGGATCGAGACGGCGGTCGTCGGTCCGGTCAGGCCGAAGGGTCCGGCCGGGCCGTAGTAGGCGCCGCCGACCGCGTTCGGGCCGACCGCGGCGTAGAGCAGCGGCTCGGTGCCCTGCTCGACCGCCTGCGTGAACGGGAGCGCGCGGTTGCTGGACCGCACCGGCTTCGTGCGTCCGAGTGAGCGCCCGGCCGACTGGAGGTTCGTGCGGGTGTAGCCGGGGTGCGCCGCGGTGCCGACGAGGGGGACGTCCGCCTCGACGGTCAGTCGGTGCAGGTGCAGCGCGAGGAGCAGGTCGGCGAGCTTGGACTGGCCGTAGGCGCGCCAGCCGTTGTACCCGCGTTCCCACTGCAGGTCGCCGAAGCGGATCCGGCCGGGGATCGCGGCGAGGCTCGACATTGTCGCGACCCGCGGTGCCTCGGCACGCAGCAGCGAGGGCAGCAGCAGGTTCGTCAGCGCGAACGGACCGAGGAAGTTCGTGCCGAACTGCAGCTCGAACCCGTCGACCGTCTCGAAGCGCTGCGGCGGCGCCATGACGCCAGCGTTGTTCACCAGGACGTCGATCGGGCGGTCCTCGCCGACGATGCCGTCGGCGAAGCGGCGCACGCTCGCCAGGTCCGCGAGGTCGAGTTCGCGCACCTCGACGTCGGCGTTCGGGTGGGCTGCACGGATCTCGGCCGCGGCGGCATCGCCCTTCGCGGTCGTGCGCACGGCGAGCACGACGCTCGCGCCGGCGGCCGCGAGACGGGTCGCGGCTTCCTTCCCGGTGCCACTGTTGGAGCCGGTGACGACGATCCTGCGTCCGGTCTGGTCAGGGAGCTTCGGCATGCGGGCGACCGTACACGCGGGCGCTGGCCATCACGGCTCGGCCGTGCTATTTTGATGCAAACGCATGGAAGTGCGACCAGGAGGAACCATGAGCAACGCATTCGGCACCGACCGCCCCTCGGACGTCCCGCCGCCCGCACCCGAGCGGATCGGACGCGTGGAGCTCGGCATCGACACCTTCGGCGACGTCACCGAGCTCGCCGACGGCAGCCTCAAGTCCGACGCGCAGAGCATCCGCGACGTCGTGGCCCAGGCCGTCCTCGCCGACCAGGTCGGCATCGACTTCATCGGCGTCGGCGAGCACCACCGCGCCGACTTCGTGGTGAGCGCACCCGAGGTCGTCCTCGCCGCGATCGCCGCCTCGACCTCCCGCATCCGGATGGGCTCCGCCGTCACGGTGCTGTCGTCCGACGACCCCGTGCGCGTCTACGAGCGCTTCGCCACCGTCGACGCGATCTCGGACGGCCGTGCCGAGGTCATCCTCGGGCGCGGTTCCTTCACCGAGTCGTTCCCGCTGTTCGGCCACGAGCTCTCCGACTACGAGGTCCTGTTCGAGGAGAAGCTCCAGCTCTGGGCGGCCCTGCGCGGCGGCGACGCCGTCACCTGGTCCGGCACGAAGCGCGCGAGCCTGGTCGACCAGGACGTCTTCCCGAAGCTCGAGCACGGCGCCATCCCCACCTGGATCGGCGTCGGCGGTTCCCCGCAGTCGGTGATCCGTGCGGCGTCGTACGGCCTGCCGCTGTTCCTCGCCATCATCGGCGGGCAGCCGGCGCAGTTCGCCCCGTTCTCGCGGCTGTACCGTCAGGCGCTCGCTCAGCTCGACCTGCCGCAGCAGCCCATCGCGATGCACTCGCCGGGCTTCGTCGCGGCGACCGACGAGGAAGCCGCCGAGCGCTACTGGCCGTACCACAAGGCCGTCACCGACCAGCTCGGCCGGGAGCGCGGTTGGCCGCCCCTCGACGTCGCCGGGTACCACGCGGGCCTGTCCGCCGGTGGCTCGCTGTACGTCGGGTCGCCGGAGACCGTGGCGCGGAAGATCGCCCGGAACATGCGGATCCTCGGCGCCTCGCGGTTCGACATGCGGTACGCGACCGGTCGCCTGCCGCACGAGGACATGCTGCGGTCCATCGAGCTCTACGGCACGCAGGTCGCGCCGCGGGTGCGCGAGCTGCTCGCCGAGCCCGTCCCCGTCCCGTAGGCGATCACCCCGGCGGGCCTACCCCGCGAAAGCGACAGATCGCCGCGGAACGTTCGCGGCGATCTGTCGCTTTCGCGTACCTGTCGGCCGGGAGGCGCGGGTCGGCTCCGTCGGTCCGGCTCACGGGCGCGCCGGGTACGGTCCACGGCATGCCGTCACGTCCCAACACCCCTCCCGTCGAGCGCCGGTTCCGCGGCCGGATCATGGGCGTCGGCACCACCTCGGGCGTCCGGATCGTCGTCGGGATGTGGGACCGCTCGCCGTTCGGAGCGTTCACCGACGTGTTCCTCGAGCTACCCGACGGCACCAGCGTGCTGCTCGCGCCGGACGAGATCGTCGCCGCGTACGTCTCCGGCACCTACCGGTTCGACACGGTGTCCGTGGTCGACGTGCGGGCTCGACGGACGGCTCGTGGCCTGGAACTCGACGCCGGCGCGCTGCAGGTGTCGGTCGACGTCGGCACGATCTCACCGCTCGGCCGGGTGCTGCGCGTGGTCCCGAAGCCGATCGCCCGCGACCCGCGGTGGCTCGCCGCGATCGACCCGATCGCCCGGCTCGTCGCGCCCGGATCCGGCACCGCCGGCTCGGCGGGCAACGGACGCCGCGAGTACTACGGCGTGACCGGGGCGCACGACGTCACCGGCGTGCGCGGGACCTGGGCGGGGGAGCCCCTCGGCACCCTGGCGCCGCTCGACCCGCCCGTGGCGTTCGGCTTCGCGTCGATGCCGCGGGTGCCGCAGGTCGTCGACGTCGAGACCACCATCCGCGAACCCGCCTGACGCGTTCCGTACGGGCGCATCTTCCGACGATCCACCACCGGATCGACTCGTGGAGTGTCGCTCGTTGCGCATGCATCCGGTGCGTGTGCATGTTCCGACGATGCACGCGGTGATCGACTGGTGGAGTGTCGCTGTGTGCGGACGCATGGAGCGCGCCGGACCGGGCGCGGGCACTGCGGACCGGCCACCTGCATGGCCGGACGTGTCCGGGGGAGTCGGCACGGGCCTCCCGGTCGGGGTGGTGCTGCCGCGTGCCGGACGCGCCCAGCGTCGAGGGGCACACTGGCGGGAACGGTACGGCCCCGCCGGACCCGCGGTCGAACGTCGGGACGGGTGGGGCGCACGACGCAAAGGAGCATCATGACCGACACGCAGACCGACCAGCGCGCCGCCATCTCGGACATCGTCCACGGCGCCCACACGGCCCTGTTGACGACGGTGAGCGAGGACGGCCAGCTGCACGCCCGGCCCCTCGCCGTGCAGGACAAGGCGTTCAACGGGACCCTCCGCTTCCTGGTGCAGGACGGCAGCGAGAAGGTCGACGACATCGCCAGGAACCCGCACGTCAACGTCTCCATCGAGTCGCAGGGCGGCTACCTGTCCATCGCCGGCACCGCCACGGTGACGCAGGACAGCGCCGTCATCGACGAGCTGTGGTCGCCGTTCGCCGAGGCCTGGTTCCCGGACGGCCGCGACGACCCCTCGATCCGACTCCTCACCGTGTCGGGCGACTCGGTCGAGTACTGGACGCAGGACACCGGCCCGGTCGGCAGCCTCGTGCAGACGCTGAAGGCCGCACTCGGCAAGCAGAGCCAGCCGGACACCGGGGACCACGGGACCGTCGAGCTGTAGGGGCGGGGCGGGCTCGGCTCGGCTCGAACCGACTCCGAACGACGGGACCGATGTCGTACGACGTCGGTGCCGTCGTTCCGCGTCGGAGCTGCCGTCGTGCCGATGCCGGGGCCGCTGCCGGCGTCGCCGTCCTCGCTACGGAGGCCCGAGCAGCCAGAGCACCGCGACGAGCACCGGCTGCCCGGCCAGCGCCGCGGTGACGAACGTCCACCGCATCCACGGCTTCGCGACGAGCTCCGGCGAGCCGAACAACGGCGCCAGGGGCATGAGCAGTCGCGGGGTCGAGGCCATCGGCAGCGACACCGCGAAGATGTAGAGCGCGTAGGCGGCCGAGTACAGCACGGTCGTCGACCCGAGCCGCTTCGTCGACCGGCGGAGCAGCCAGATCGGGAACCCGACGAGCAGGAACACCACGATCAGGATCCCGCCGACGCCGAGCCAGCGCCCGGCGATGAGGAACCACGGCGACAAGGGCACGAAGTCCACGCGGCCGATGAAGTTCACCCACCACGACATCTCGGTCTCGAGGTAGGCGTTCGGCGTGCCGGTCACGTGCGACGCGATGACCGGCCACGCGAGGCCCGCCGCCACCATCACGGCACCGGCGGCCACGACCTGCACCTGCTCGCGGATCGGGAAGGTGTCGAGCACCCGCCCGGTCTCGCGGCGAGCCCGGACCCACCGCACCAGGGCGATGACCCCGAGCACGAGCGGGACGGCCAACGCACCCGGACGGGTGAAGGCAGCGGCGACCCCGAGCACGGTGAGCAGCCCGTACCGGCGACGCTCCAGGGCGAGCAGCGCGCCGAAGGTGAGCGCGAGGAACATGCTCTCCGCGTACCCGACCTGCAGCAGGAACGACAGCGGCCCGCACGTGAAGAAGAACACCGCCCACATCGCCGCGGCGTTGCCCGCACGGTCGCGGACCAGGCGGTGCAGCAGGTAGGTCGCCAGCAGACCGGCCAGCACGGAGATGAGCGGGGCACCGACGGTGAACGGCAGCCCGGTCGATGCGGTGAGCATCCGGATCGTGAACGGGAACGCCGGCAGGAAGGCCCAGGCGTTCTGCGCCACGTTGCCGACGGCGTCGAGCGGCAGCACGTCGGGGTACCCGTGCAGCGAGATCTGCTCGTAGTACTGACCGTCCCAGGCGGTGAGGAACGCCGTGAAGCCGTGCCCGTTGCCCCAGATGGCGTTGTCCGGCATCGCCCGTCCGATGAGCGGGTACGCGAGTGCCAGCCACAGCGTCGACACGATCCGGCCGCCGGTCCAGACGAGCAGCACGGCCGCCCACGCCGGCAGGGAGGTCACGGTGTCGAGTGCGCGGCGCCGTCCGGTCGCGGCGGTCCCGGTGACCGCGCCGTCGAGCCGGCTCATGCGCGTGCTCGGCGCGAGCCCGTGCGCGCTCGGCGGCGTTCGGGCAGGGAGGACGGCACCCGGCCAGGGTAGTCGCCCTCCACCTGGGTGGTCGGTGCGGCACCCCGGACGGGAGGCCCGCCCCGCGTTCTGCAATACGGAATCGGTCGGGTGCGTGGTCGGCTCTCGAGGCGGCCTTCCGCCTAGCCTGGAGTCCGCCCACGACCGACGAACCACAGGAGCAACCGTGCCGAACCCCACCGCGCCGAAGACCGCCATCGTGACCGACAACGCCCCGAAGCCCGCCGGGCCCTACAGCCAGGGCATCGTCGCCAACGGCTTCATCTACACCGCCGGGTTCGGCCCGCAGGACCCCGCCACGGGTGCGATCGCCGACGACGTGGCTGGTCAGACCGCGCAGGTGCTGGCCAACGTCGCAGCGGTCCTGGCCGAGCACGGTGCCACCCTCGACGACGTCGTGAAGTCCACCGTGCACCTCGAGCACTCCGACCGCGACTTCCCGGCCTTCAACGAGGAGTACGCGAAGCACTTCTCGCAGCCGTACCCGGTCCGCACCACCGTGCAGTCGCACCTGGCGAACATCCTGGTCGAGATCGACGTCGTGGCGGTGCTGCCGAGCGCTTCGTGACGTCGGTGCAGGCTGTGTGAAGCCTCACCGAGCCGCGGCACCGTGCTGCGTCGCTGACCGTGCTGCGTCACCGGCTCGGCTGCGTCACCGGCCGCGCTGCGTCACCGGCCGTGCTGGGTCACCGACCCCCGGTGCCCGCTGCTCCCTGCTCGCGGTCGATCCGACCCGGGTGGCGACGCAGCCCGGCACCGGGGGTCGCGTGCGTCAGGGCGCCCTCGGTCAGCACGGGGACGCCGGCGACGAGGACGTCGTCGATGCCCTCGGCCAGGCGCATCGGTTCGTCGTAGGACGACCGCGCCCCGACGCGATCGGGATCCACGACCACGAGGTCGGCGACCGCCCCGACGGTGACTGAGCCCCGTCGACCGAGGCCGAGTCGCTCGACCGCCGTGGTGGACAGGTGCCGCGAGGCCTCGAGCCAGGTCAGCAGCCCCGTGCGGGCGAAGTCCTGCAGGTACCGCCCGAACGTGCCGTACGCCCGCGGGTGCGGATGCGTTCCCACGAAGATGCCGTCGGACCCGGCCGTGTGCCCGGGCAGTCGGAAGAGTGGTGCGAGGTCGTCGGCAGTCCGGGGACGGGGCACGCGCATCACGGCGGTGACCTGCAGTGCCGAGTCGACCAGGACGTCGAGGGCCAGGTCCACCGGATCCGTCCCGGTCGCCTCGGCGGCGTCGGCGAGGGTGCGGCCCTGCAGCGCGTGGAACTCGGCGGCGGGCACGTGCGACAGCGTGATCTGCTCCGCCCAGCCGGTGCCGAGGTCGGCGCGGGACAGCACGCGGTCGAGCACGGCCGCCCGGACCGCGGCACGACCCTCGTCGTCGGCGATCGCGTGGGCGAGGTCCTCGGTGCCGGGGCGGGCGAGGGCCGCGGGCAGCAGCAGCATCGACAGGATCGTGCAGCCGCGCGAGTACGGGTAGGCGTCGAACGACATCGGGGCGCCCTCGGCCTCGAGTTCGGCCAGTGCGGTCACCGCGAGGTCGACGGGCGCGTGCAGGTGGGAGACGTGTGCGCGGACGCTCGACGCGCGGACGATGTCGGCGATCTCGTCGAGGCCGGCGCGGGCGTTCCCCTCGTAACCACCGCGCATGTGCGAGACGTACAGCCCGTCGACGGCAGCGACCTCGGTGCACAGCGCAGCGAGTTCGGCGGTGTCGGCGAACAGGCCGGGGACGTAGTCGAGCCCCGTCGCCAGGCCGACTGCACCGTCCGCGAGACCGTCGCGCACGAGCTCCCGCATCGCGGCCAGCTGCGCGCTGTCCGCCGGCCCGGGGTCGTCGCCCATGACCTGGTGCCGGACCGTGCCGGCGGGCACGAGCGTCGCGACGTTGATCGGGGTCGTTCCGTCGTAGGTCGTCAGCAGGCCGTCGACCCCGCCACCGCGGTACGTCGGATGCGGACCGTCGATGGCGGCGAAGTACGTGTCGGCGTACGAACCGTCACCCGGCGCTGGTCCGACGCCGTCCTGTCCGGTCACGATCGTGGTAACGCCCTGGCGCAGGAGCGCGAGCTGCACGCCCTCGTCGAACACGAGCGACCCGGCGTGCGAGTGCGCGTCCACGAAGCCCGGCAGCACCAGGCGTCCGTCGCAGTCGATCACGTGCGCGTCGGCAGGGGCGTCCAGGTCGGCACCGACGGCGCGGATGACGGCGTCGGTGACGAGGACGTCGGCGCGCACCGGGGCCCCGTCCGCACCGAGGACCGACCCGCCGCGCAGCAGGACGACGCCGCCGGCGGACTGCTCGCCGGTGGGCTGCTCGGAGCCCGTCAGGTGCTCGGGATCGCCGGTGGTCATCGGTCGACCGCCGCGACGAGCCGGTCGGCCCGCTCCCGCAGGGCGTCGAGGTCGCCCGAGGTCAGCGCGTCGCCGACGAGCGGGGACCCGAGTCCGACGGCGACCGCACCGGCGGCCAGGTAGTCCGGGGCGTCGTCGACCCCGATGCCCCCGGTCGGGATGACGTCGACGAAGTCGAGCGGTGCCAGGACCTGCTTCAGGAACGCGGGGCCGCCGAGCTGCGCCGCCGGGAACACCTTCACCGCGCGGGCACCGAGCCGCCACGCGTGGACGATCTCGGTCGGGGTCGCGGCACCGGGGTACCAGCCGAGGCCACGCTCGTGCGCGCGCTCGCCGAGTTCGGCGTCGAGGTGGGGACTGACGGCGAACGAGGCACCGGCCGCAGCGGCCTCGTCGAGCTGGCGGACGTCGAGCACCGTGCCGACGCCGATGGAGGCCGCGGAACCGTACCGCTCGACCGCCCACGCGATGCCCTCGCGCCAGCGTGGGGTGTTCGTGGTGATCTCGATCGCCGTCACGCCGGACTCGACCAGGGTGGCGATGACGTCCTCGACGTGGTCGCCGGTGCCGCCGCGGAGGATCGCGATCGCCGGTCCGGCCTGGTGGCGGTGCCGTGCGCCGGCGTGCTGCTCGGTGCTCGTGGTGTCGTTCGTCATGGTGCGCTTCCTCGAGTGGTGGTGTTCGGCGGACACGGTGTCGGCGGACGCGGTGTCAGCGGTCGACGTGGTCGTGCACGGTGTGGTCGGTGTCCGACGGGTCCGGGGCGTGGTGCAACGCGGCCGGGTCCGGTCGGCGCCAGTCGCTCTCGACGGTGCAGGCGAGGGCGCCGGCGTCGGCGGCCCGGTCGAGCGCCTCGGCGGCGTCCGCTCCGCCCATGCTCGCCGCGAGCCAGCCCGCGACGAACGCGTCACCGGCACCGACCGGGTCGACGACGCGCACCGGGGTCGCGGGCCGACGGACGAACACGCCGTCGATCGACGCCACGGCGCCGCGGGAGCCGAGCTTCACGACCGCGCGGCCCCGTGCCAGTGCGGCGAGGTCGTGCGCGAGTGACTCCTCGTCGTCGTCCTGTTCGTCGCGGTCGAGCACGAGTCGGGCCTCGTCGTCGCCGGCGAACACCACGGCGGACCGTGCTGCGACGGCTCGGTACCGGTCTCGTGCAGCGTCGGCGCCGATGAGCTTCGGCCGGTGGTTGACGTCGAACGACACCGGCACACCGGCGGCGGCAGCCCGGTCGAGCGCTGCGGTCACGGTGTCGTGTGCGGACTCGGAGAGCGCGAGGGTGATCCCGGTGACGTGCACGAGCGCAGCGGTCTCGACGACGCTGCCGGGCAGGTCCGTCGCGGCCAACGCCGAGCCGGCCGAACCACGGCGGTGGTAGGTCACCCGGGTGCGGCCGTCGAGCAGCCGCTCCTTCATCATGATGCCGGTGGATCGCTCGGCGTCGGGGACCGCGAGGACGTCGACGCCCTCCCCACCGATGTCGGCGGCGACCCGGTCGCCGGCGGGGTCCGTGCCGACCCGACCGATCCACGTGGCCGGCACCCCGGCGCGGACCAGGCCGATCGCGACGTTGCTCTCCGCGCCGCCGGTGTCCACCCGCATGTGCTCCAGGTCCGGCACCGCGCCGACGTCGCGCCCGGTCAGGAGCAGCATCGTCTCGCCGAACGTCAGCACCGAGCCGGTCACCGGGCACCCCGCGCGAGGGCGAGCTGCGCCGACGAGGACCCGAGCGCGACGGAGATCTCGTGGGCGGTCCGAACGACGCCGTCGCCGAGTTCGCGGACCGCCGCTGCGGGGAACCGCGAGGCCAGCCCGGAGATGCTCATCGCGCCGACCACCTGGTTCGCGTGGTCGAACACCGGGGCGGCGACGCACCGGATGTCCGGCTCGTTCTCGCGGTCGTCGATGCCGTACCCCCGTCCGTGCGTGCGGTCGACCTCGTGCCGCCAGCGGTCGTCGTCGGTGATGGTGTGCTCCGTCATGACCTGGGCCGGCTCGGCGAGCACCCGGTCGAGCAGCTCCGGTTCACCGAACGCGACGATCGCCTTGCCGGACGCCGTGTTCCGCATCGGCAGGCGGTTCCCGATCCGGGAGCCCATGCGGACGGTGCCGCGGGTCTCGACCTTGTCGACGTAGACGATGTCGGTGCCGTCCGGCACGACGAGGTGGCACGTCAGCCCGGTCTGCTCCGCCGTCCGACGCAGGAACGGTGCGGCGGCGGAGCGCAGGTCGATCCCCTCGAGGTAGCTCTGCCCGAGCAGCAGGGCACCGAGGCCGAGCGTGAACCCGGCGTCCGCGGTGCGGCGCAGCAGGTCGTTCTCGAGCATCGGGGCCGTCAGGCGGAGCACCGTCGACTTCGAGGTGCCGAGCTCGGCGGCCAGCACGGACAGGCTGACGGACACCGCGCCGCTGCGGGTCCGGTCGGCGATGCAGTCGAGCAGGCGGAGCCCGCGACGCAGGGACAGTGCGGCGTTCCGGGCAGGACCGTCGCCGTCCGTCGGCACCGGGGCCGCGGTGGTCGCGCGCATCAGAACCACGTCGCGATCGTCCGGAGCACGGTGTCGTCGTCGGCCAGGACGTGCACCTGCCGCCACTTGTCGAACACCGTGCAAGGGTGCGAGATGCCGAACACGACGACGTCGCCGGGCGTCAGCTCGGGGGCGCCGTCCGCCAGCGCGAGGTAGCAGTGCTGGTCGTCGAGGCGGGTGACGGTGACCGCCCCGGGCGGCGGGACGACCTGTGGGGCGCCCGCCGGGCCTCCTGGCAGGGTCGGCCGTACCGACCGCACCGACCGCACCACCGGCAGCCCTTCGTCGAAGGAGATGTCGCGCTTGCCCACGGCGACGAACGCGAGCCCGGGCTCCGGGCAGGACGTCACGCGTCCCCAGACCTCGATCGCGGCGACGAGCGAGCCCTCGGCCGGGTGCCGGCCGAACGGCGTGCGCTCGGCGTAGAAGCCGTCGTCGTGGGTCAGGTACGCACCCGACCGCAGCAGGACGTCGAGGTCGTCGGTGCGTCGCGCCACGGCGTCCACGACGGCGTCGAACCAGGCGCTGCCGCCCATGCTGAGGAGGCCGCGACCGTCGACGAGCCCGCGGACGTCCTCGGCGACGTCGAGCACGCCGGCGACGTACTCGCGCGCAGCGTCGACGCCGGGCAGTCCGCCCTCGTACCCGGAGACCCCGCGGAGCACGAGCCCGGCGTCGTGGGCGAGCAGCGCGAGGGCACGCGCGTCGTCGGGGGAGCGGACTCCGGTGCGCCCGCCCGGGAACCCGAGCTCGACCAGGACTTGCAGTTCGCCGGCGACGCTGCCCTGTGCGGTGACGGCGGCGGTGACGCCCGCGGCGGAGTCGACGTAGCAGAGGACGTCGGCGTCCGGGTCGACCGTGCGCCGGGACACGAGCCAGGCGAGGCCGGCGGGGTCGAGGACCTCGTTCGCGACCAGGATCCGGTGGACGCCGTGCTCCCACGCGACCATCGCCTGCTGGACGGACGCGACCGTCACACCCCACGCTCCGGCGTCGATCTGCCGCGCGGCGAGGTCGGGTGCCATGTGCGTCTTCATGTGCGGCGCGAACAGCAGACCGTGGCGCTCGACGTAGGCCTGCATGACGGCGGTGTTGTTCGCCAGGGCGGACTCACGCAGGGTCATCACGGGCAGGTGGGCGTGGTCGAGGACGTGGTGCGGAGTGCCCGCTGCCGGGTCCCAGGCGCCCTTCGCGGTCACGGTCCCGGTCGTCGTGTCGGCGTCGGTCATCGGTGAGCCTCCTGTCGTCGCGCAGCCTCCACGCTCCCGCTCGGCGCACCCGCGGGGCAACGCACTGGTGCGCATCATTCTGCAATGCACAACAGGATCGCGGAACCTCCTGACACGATCCCCCTGCGACCCGGCACCGGGCATAGCCTTTGACGCGACATGGCGACGACGATGACGACACCCAGACGGCGGACGGGCAGCACGGCGGTCGCCGTGCTCGTGGCGGGGACCTTCTTCATGGAGCTCCTCGACGGCACGATCCTGGCGACCGCAGCGCCCGCGATGGGACGTGATCTCGGCGTCGACTCGGCCGCGGTGGGCGTCGCGATCACCGCGTACCTGGTCACCCTGGCGGTGTTCATCCCCGTCTCGGGCTGGCTCACCGACCGGATCGGGTCCCGCACCGTCTTCGCGGGCGCGATCGCGCTCTTCACGATCGCATCGGCGCTCTGCGCGATGTCGACCGGCCTCGTCGACCTGACGCTCTGGCGGATCCTGCAGGGGCTCGGCGGTGCGCTCATGGTGCCCGTCGGCCGGCTCGTGGTGCTCAGGAGCGCCGGCCGCGAGCAGCTCGTCACCGCCATCGCGATCCTCACCTGGCCCGCCCTCGCCGCGCCGATCATCGCCCCGTTCATCGGCGGCGTGCTCGTCGACACCCTGACGTGGCACTGGATCTTCCTGATCAACATCCCGCTCGGCGTCATCGCGTTCGTCGCCGCGCTCGTGCTCGTCCCGCAGGAGCGCGCCGCGCAGCGCGTGCCGTTCGACTGGTTCGGGTCGCTGCTCGCGTGCTTCGGCCTCGGGTCGCTCGTCGTCATGGCGTCCCTGCTCGCGCTCGACGTCATCCCCGTCCTGGCCGTCGTGGTGTCCGGTGTCGTCGGGGCTGTCTGCTGCTGGTTCGCGATCCGGCACTTCCGCCGCGCACCGCACCCGATCATGGGGCTCGAGGCGTTCCGGCTCGAGACGTTCCGGGTGTCGCACGCCGGCGGCAGCCTGTTCCGACTGGCGGTCTCCGCGGTGCCGTTCGTGCTCCCGCTGCTGTTCCAGGACGCCTGGGGCTGGAGCGCCGTGCTCGCCGGGTCCGCCGTGCTGTGGGTCTTCGTCGGCAACCTCGGCATCAAGCCGATGACGACACCGTTCCTGCGCTGGTTCGGCTACCGCCCGGTGATCATCGTGTCGAGTGCGATCGCTGCGCTGACCGTCGTCGCGATGGCGTTCATGACCGAGGACACCCCGTTCTGGCTGCTCGCGGTCCTGCTCGTCGTCAGCGGAGCCGCCCGCTCCGTCGGCTTCACGGCGTACAACACCATCGCCTTCGCCGACGTCGAGCAGGCCGACATGACCCCGGCCAACACGCTCTCGTCGACGCTCCAGCAGACCGCCGCCGGGTTCGGCGTCGCCGTCGCCGCGGTCGTCATCCGCGCGGCCGGCGGGCTCGGCGGCGACGGCCCGTACTCCGTCGCGTTCTGGGTCATCGCGGCGTTGCTCGCCGTCGCTTGCCTCGAGGGCATCCTGATGAGCCGCACAGCGGGGGACACCGTCCGCCCTGCCCGCCGGGTTCGCGCCTGACCCGGGCGGTTCCACGTAGCCCTGCGCGCGGCCCGCGGCTGTCCGTTTCCGTCACGGTCACACGCGTGAAACCCGACAGGCGTTACAGTCTCAGCATCCGTTTGCGAACGCCGAGTACGGTTGCCGCGGCAGGGTGACCCGGACCACCCGGACAGGAAGGCAGCATGGCCGCGCCAGAACAGCAGAGCACGATCGCCACCGACGCAGGCGTGCCGCCCACTGCCCTCCGGGTCGTCAGCTACAACCTCCGGGAGCACACCGCGAACGGTGAACTCGCCGCCCTGGCCGAGGCCTCAGACGCCGACGTCCTCTGCGTGCAGGAGTGCGACAGCAACGACCTCGCCCCGTCGATCGGTGGGCTCTCGCTCGCCGCGTCGACCCGCACGAACCGCCTCGGACTCGCCATCTACAAGCGCGACGACCGCTTCGAGGTGCAAGACTTCAGCATCCACTCGCTGCAGAAGTCCCTGCACGACCGGGTCCTCGCACCCGCGCACGAACGGCTCATCGCGATGCACCTGCGCGACACCGAGGCCGACGCCGAGGTCGTCGTCGCTTCGTTCCACGCCTCACCGCTGACCGCGACGAACTCCCTGCGCCGCAAGCAGATCGAGGCGGCGCACCAGTTCCTCCGCGAGCTCGCGAAGGACGTCCCCGCGGTCATGGTCGGTGACTTCAACTACCCCTGGTTCCAGACGAACCTGCGTCGCAAGATCGAGCAGGGCGGGTTCGCACTGTCGCTGTCCGACCAGCCGACGTACCTGCGCTACCGCAAGTTCACGGGTCACTTCGACTTCGCGACGAGCGTCGGGCTGCACATCGCCGGCGTCGAGACCCTGCCGGCGGGCATCTCCGACCACCGTCCGATCCTGGTGCGCGCGCACTACGAGCACCCCGGAGCGACCGGCACGATCGAGACCGTGGAGTCCCCGGCCGCCTGACCCGCGGGCATGTCGTCGACTGGTCAGCAAGTGTCGGCCGGCGGTCCGGCAGACGACACGTCGTGACCACTCCGCGGGCGACGGCGGGAAGTCGTGACCGCTCGGCGGGCGACGCTGGGCGCGCCGGTGGAGCCGGCAACGCACTGGAGGCCCGGTGCCGGTCTCGTGTACCGGCACCGGGCCTCCAGGCGGTTGCGGCCACGGCACATGGCGAGGCGGCGAAACGCGCCGCGCCCGCCGTCGCGTGGTCACGAACTGTCGGCCAGCGTTCCGCCGAGCGACACGTCGTGACCACTCGGCGGACGTGAGCGGGGAGTCGCGAGCCCGCGACGCACCCGCGTCAGCGACGCAGGGTCGCGCGCGCCAGCCGGTTGCCGACGAACTGGCCGAGCTGCACGATGACGACGATCGCCGCCACCGACACGTACACGATCCACCAGTCGTACCGCTGCGATCCGTAGGTGATCGCGTACTCACCGAGTCCACCGCCACCGATCAACGCACCCTGCGCCGTCATGTCGACGATGCCGATGTAGATGAACGTGTAGCCGAGGATGAGCGGCCCGAGGCCCTCGGGGATCAGGACGGTCAGCAGGATCGAGATCGGGTGCGCACCCGATGCGCGAGCTGCCTCGACGACGCCGGGGTCGACCGCGAGCAGGTTCTGCTCGACGATGCGCGACACCGCGAAGGCCGCTGCCAGGGAGATCGCGAAGGTCACCGCGGGCACGCCGATCGTGGTCTGCACCACGACGCGCGACAGCGGGGCGATCGCGGCGAGGAAGATCACGAACGGGATCGGCCGGACCAGGTTCACGACGACGTTGATGATCGTGTACGCGGTGCGGTTGCCGAGCAGGTTGCCCGGACGGGTCGCGTAGAGCAGCAGCCCGAGGGCGAGCCCGATGACGCCGGCGATCACGAGCGACACGAGCGACATGACGATGGTGTCGCGCATGGCGGCGAGGAAGACGTCGAACGTGTCGATCACGCTCTGGAACGAGTTGTTCACGCTGCTGCCTCCTCGTCGGTCGTGACGCCGTCGGTGCGCAGGGCGGCGACGGCGCGGTCGATGGCGTCCGGTGCACCAGCACCGGCACCAGCACCAGCACCGGCAACCCCGCCGGCCGTCAGCTCGTACGTGAGCGAACCGATCCGGCGCTCGCGGATCTCGCCGACCCCGCCGTAGACGAGCTCGGCGGTGACCCCAGCGGAGCGGAACACCGCGTCGATCCGGTTCTGGAGCCCGGCCTCGTCGGTGATCTGCACGGTCACCAGTCGCCCGGGGTGGCGTTCGCGCAGGCGAGCGAGCGTGTCGACCGAGGGGCGGTCGTGCAGCGCGGTGCGGACGAACCGCTGCGCAGCACCCGTCTTCGGCGCGGAGAACACGTCGTAGACGTCCCCGACCTCGACGACGCGACCCTGCTCCATCACGGCGACGCGGTCGGCGATCTGCCGGACGGCGTCCATCTCGTGCGTGATGACGATGATCGTGACGCCGAGTTCCTTGTTCACCCGGCGGAGCAGCCCGAGCACCTCGGACGTGGTCTCCGGGTCGAGGGCGCTGGTGGCCTCGTCGGCGAGCAGCAGGTCGGGCGACGCCGCGAGGGCCCGCGCGATGCCGACGCGCTGCTTCTGACCGCCGGACAGCTGCTCCGGGTAGGCGTGGGCGCGCTCGAGGAGCCCGACGAAGTCGAGCAGCTCGGCCACGCGACGGTCGCGCTCGTCCTTCGGCACACCGGCGACCTTGAGCGGGTACGCGACGTTGCCGGCGATGGTGCGGGACCGGAACAGGTTGAACTGCTGGAAGATCATCCCGATGTTGCGACGCGCCAGACGGCGATCCCGCTCGGGGATCGCCGTCAGTTCCTTGCCCGCCACGGTGACGGTCCCGGAGCTGGGGAGCTCGAGGGCGTTCACCAGACGGACCAGGGTGGACTTGCCGGCACCGGAGTACCCGATGACACCGAGGACCTCTCCCTGGTGCACGTCCAGGGAGACGTCCTCGACGGCCACCACGGTCTCGCCGGTGTCGGCGCGGCGGTAGTGCTTCGAGACGCCGCGGAGTTCGACGAGGACCGGCACTACTCCGCTGCCGCCTTCGCGTCGGACTCGACCGTGGTGAGCTCCTTCTGCAGCGAGGCGGCGCTCTCGTCGCTCGGGACGGCGTCCGGGTAGTCCTTCGCGAAGACCTTCTGCACGGCGTCGTCCTGGAACAGCTTCGCCAGGTCGAGGTACGTCTTGTTGGTCTTGTCGGCGTCGCGGACGGCGAAGACGTTCACGTACGGGGCAGCGGAGGCGCTCTTCGGGTCGTCCTGGAAGATCGCGTCCTTGGTGTCGAGCCCGGCCGAGGTGGCGTAGTTCACGTTGACGATCGCGCCCTCGACGGAGCCCTGCTGCAGGGCGTTCGCGGTCTGCGAGGCGTCGAGCGTCTGCACGTCGACCTTGTGCGAGGTGATGTCGGCCGTGGTCGAGAAGGCGTTGCCGCCGTCCTTGAGTTCGAGCAGGTCAGCGGCCTGCAGGACCAGGAGCGCACGGGCCTCGTTGATGGCGTCGTTCGGGATCGCGACCTTCGCGCCGTCCTCGAAGTCCGCGACGTCGGAGACCTTCGTCGAGTACAGCGGCAGCGGGTAGACGGCCGTCGCGCCGATCGGCTGCAGGTCGTCGTCCGAGGTGACGTTGTAGTTCGCCAGGTACTGGATGTGCTGGAACTGGTTGATGTCGATCTGCTTGTCCTTGAGCGCAGGGTTCGGCAGCGAGTAGTCCGAGAAGTTCTGGAGCTTCACGGTGACGTTGAGCTGCTCCTTGGCGGCCTTCACGTAGGTGTTCCAGTAGGGCAGCGACTTGTCCGAGACACCGATGGTGACGGTCTTCGGCGCAGCGTCACCGGCGGCAGCGCCACCGCTGTCGCCACCGGAGCGCACGACTCCGACGATGACGGCGACGACGATCGCCACGACGACGATGACGGCGGCGACGATCCAGCCGATCGGGCGCTTGCCCTTCGGCTTCTCGGGCAGTGCGGGGGCTGCGGACATGCTGGTGCTCCTCGTGGGCCGTGCTGTGCGGGGGAGCCGCGGTGGTCCGCGGCGTGGAGTCGAGTGTGACGGGAGCGGGTCCCCGGTGCGAGTTCCGTTCCGCCGTGTTACATCGCCGTCACGGGGTGCATTGGTTCACTCGGTACGTGCGCAGCATCGAACTCGTCCTCGACAGCCCCTCGGACCGAGCGGTCCGGGCACTCTGGCAGACCCTCGTCGCCGCGGAGCTGCCGAGCCTCGGCCACTCGGGCACGAACGACCCGCACGTCACCCTCGTGGCCGGCGAGGCCGTTCCCGTCCCGACGGACCTCGACGTCGCGGTGCCCGAGGCCCTGCGCGTCGCCGGTGTCCTGCTCTTCCCCGCCGGCCCCGGTCGGCACGTGCTCGGCCTCGGTGTGGTCGTCGATGAGCCACTCGCCCGCTTCCACCGCGCGGTCGACGCCGCCGCTCCAGGCTCGGTCGATTCGTCGCTGCCCGGACGGTGGGCGCCGCACGTCACCCTCGCTCGGCGGATCCGCGACGTCGACCTGCCGGCGGCGCTCCGGGTCCTCGCTGCGGACGCGCCCCTGCCCGAGGTGCTCATCGTGGGCGGTCTCCGGCACTGGGACGGGGATGTGAAGGTGGTCACCCGCCTGCGCTGACGCGCGCTGCGGACCGGCACCGGAGTGCGGGTGCGCAGGGGCGCGGGGCGTCGGACTGGAGGCGCGGGTCAGGCCCGCAGCACCCGCTCGCCGAACGCGGATGCGAACGTCCGGTCCGGGTCGGCTCGTGCGATCAGCTCACGGACGTCCGCCACCCGCGGGTACAGCTCCGCGATCGCGTCGCCGTCGAGCGAGCTCATCTTGCCCCAGTGCGGTCGCCCGTCGAACGGTGCGAGCCGCGCCTCGAGGTCGGGCAGCAGCGCAGCGACCGCCTCCGGGTGCTTCTGCCAGGTGAACGCGATGCAGAGCACGTCCTCGCCCTGGGTCGGGCTCAGCCAGAGGTCGTCGGCCGCCATCGTCCGGAGCTCGCACACGTGCAGGTGCGGCTGGATGCGGTCGGCCAGCCCGCGCAGGGCGTCGAGCGCCGCCGCCGCGTGCCGGAGCGGGACGAAGTGCTCGCTCTGCACCTCGGACCCGTGGCTCGGCACGGACTCGATGGGGAAGTGCGGCAGCCGGTCCCACCAGGGGCCCACCGACCCGTCGCGGGCCGTGTGGTGGCCGTCGCCGGGGGAGCCGGGCAGCCGGGGAGCGCCGAACAGGTCGTCCGGCACGGCGGTGTCGTCGGCGCCGTCGGGGACCCGGGACTTCACGAGCGCCTCGCTGATCTCGTCGCCGAAGACCGTGTAGGCGCACACCGAGTACCCGGCGGCGTGGACTGCGGCGACGTGGTCGGTGAACGTGCTCCACGGGAACGGCCCGTACGAGTCCTGCCGCATCCGGTACGTGGGTTCGAGGTCGAGCGTGACCCGGGTCACGACGCCGAACAGCCCGAGGTGCAGGGCGGTGCCGGGGAACGCCGGGTCGGTGCGGGCGACGGTCCGGAGCGAACCGTCGGGGCCGAGCAGTTCGAGGGACCGGACCGCGGTGGTCAACGAGCCGAGGGTGGTGCCCGAGCCGTGGGTGCCGGTGGCGACCGCGCCGCCGACGGAGATGTGCGGGAGCGACCCCATGTTGTGCAGCGCGAACCCGGCGCGGTCGAGGTCGGGCGCGACGACGCCGTAGCGGGTGCCGGCTCCGAGGGTCGCCGTCCGCCGCTCGGGGTCGACGACCAGGTCGGTGGGGATCGCGGTCAGGTCGAGCAGGACCCCCGGGGCGTCGGCGGAGTCGTTGAACGAGTGCCGGGTGCCGAGCCCGTGCACCCGCGGGGAGCGTGCGACGACCTCGGCTGCTTCGTCGATCGAGCCCGGTCGGAGCACCTGCTCGGCCGTGTAGGTGACCGTGCCGGACCAGTTCAGTTCGCTCGCCGTCGACCGCATGCCGCCCACGATGCCACGTGGACCCGTGGGCGGCACCGCGGTCAGTGCGCGGGCGGGGGCGTCGGCGCGCCCTCGGGCACCGCCGGACGGGTGACGAAGACCGATGCCAGGATGCCGAACAGCGAGATCACCGCGCCGACCATGAACGCGGTCTTCACACCGGAAGCGGTCGCAGCGGCCACGGCGTCAGCACCCGCGCCGGTCGCTGCCGTGGCGGCGCCGATCGTGAGCAGGGTGACGAACAGGGCGGTGCCGGCGGCTCCGGCGAGCTGCTGCGCCGTGCCGAGGACCGCGCTGCCGTGCGAGTAGAGCTTCGGGGGCAGGCCACCGAGCGCCGCCGTGAACAGCAGGGTGAAGGTGAGCGCCAGGCCGATGCTCAGCACGACGTGCGCCCCGAGGACGAACCACACGCTGGTGTCCACGCCGACCGTGGAGAGCGCCCAGAGCACCGCGCTGACGATGATCGACCCGGGGATGAGCAGCACGCGCGGTCCGCGACGGTCGTAGATGCGTCCGACGATGGGAGAGAGGAGCCCCATGAGCAGCCCGCCGGGGAGCAGCAGCAGTCCGACGTTCAGGACCTCGAGCCCGAGGACGCGCTCCAGGTAGATCGGCAGCAGGATGAGCGTGCCGAACATCGCCATGAAGCTCAGCGCCATCGCGACGATCGGGACGGTGAAGCCGCGGGTCTGGAAGGTGCGCAGGTCGAGCAGGGCGCTGTCGGTGCGCTGCAGTCGGGTCTGACGGAGGATGAAGACCGTCAGGGCGACGGCGCCGACGACGAGCGCGGTGACCGGGACGAACAGGCCGGTGGTGCCGGCCTCGCCGATGCTGGACAGGCCGTAGACGATCCCACCGAACGCGAACGCGGACAGGATCACCGAGAACACGTCGAGCGGTGCCCGGCGGGGCGTCGAGACGTTGCGGACCTTGACCATGCCGAGGATGAGCGCAGCGATCGCGATCGGCAGGACGAAGCCGAACAGCCAGCGCCAGTCGAACGCGTTGAGGATGAGCCCGGAGATCGTCGGGCCGATGGCCGGCGCGACCGAGATGACGATCGAGATGTTGCCCATGATGCGGCCACGGTGGGCCGGGTCGACGAGGGTGAGCACCGTCGTCATCAGGAGCGGCATCATGATCGCGGTGCCGCTGGCCTGGACGATGCGGCCGACGAGCAGCAGCGTGAACCCGGGTGCGAGCAGGGCGATCAGGGTGCCGGCCGAGAACAGGCCCATCGCCCAGACGAAGACGGGGCGGGTGTTGAACCGCTGCAGCAGGAACCCGGTGATCGGGATGACGACCGCCATGGTGAGCAGGAAGCCGGTGGTCAGCCACTGCCCGGTCGCCGCACTGATGTCGAGGTCGTCCATCAGCCGCGGCAGCGCCACGCCCATGATCGTCTCGTTGAGGATGACGACGAACGCGGACACGAGCAACAGCCCGATCACGAGTCGGGTCTCGGCAGCGGTCGGTTGCGAGACGCTTCCCGTGCGGGGGGCGGAATCGACGGCCTGGGTCATGCGGGAGCTCCTGGTGGATCACGACTGGTGGAACGAGGTGGCGCAGAACGCGCAGACAGGGCAACCGCCTGAGTGGATTCGATTATTCCGCTCCGCACCGACATCCGCACGTGAACGGTCGGGGCGACCGGGTCAGTGCAGGATCGCGAACCCGTCGGCGTCGCCGTGCGGCACGACCGGCCGGAACTCGACGTCCGTCACGGTGGCCGACGGCGGTCCGCTCCGCAGGCACTCCATCAGCGTCTCGACCGCGACCGACGGCCCCTCGGCCTCGACCTCGACGGTGCCGTCCCAGAGGTTCCTGGCGTACCCGACGAGGTCGAGCCCGTCGGCCTTCCGTGCCGTCCAGTACCGGAACCCGACCCCCTGGACGGTCCCCGACACCACGGCATGCATCCTCGTCACCGTCGTCATGATCCTCACCGTATCCACGCGGGGCGTCCCGGAGTTTTCGGCCTCGTGACGATCTGTTTCCGGTTCGTGACGACCCGGAGCTGCCTGCGGGCGCAACACACCGCGCAGCGGTGATAGTGTCATCGCAACCCGAACACTTCGAGTCAGAATGACATTAAGGTTCACCATGGACGAAGCAGGCATCCGCGTCGCGGTCTCGACCGTGATCGTCGCGCTGCGCCCGCACCCCGACACCGGGGCGCCGGCGCTGTGGATGCCGCTGGTGCGCCGGGTGGCCGAACCGTTCGAGGGGTCGTGGGCGTTGCCCGGCGGCTGGGTCGGCGTCGACGAGGGACTCGAGGACTCCGCCGCGGCGCGCCTGCGCGAGACGACGAACGTGCAGCCCCGCTACCTCGAACAGCTCTACGCGTTCGGCGACGTCGGCCGCTCACCGAGCCGGGTGGTGTCGATCGTGTACTGGGCGCTCGTGCACCCGGACGAGGCGAACGTCGTGCCGGACGACTGGAACGTCCGCTGGTTCCTCGCCGACGAGCACCCGCCGCTCGCCTTCGACCACGACCGGATCGTGGAGTACGCGCTCTGGCGGCTCCGCACCAAGATGTCGTACTCCCGCATCGCCCAGGCCTTCCTGGGGGACCGGTTCACCCTCGCCGAGCTGCGCGGGGTGTACGAGGCGGTGCTCGGGCGCGCGCTCGACCCCGCGAACTTCCGTCGGCAGGTCGAGAAGACCGACGCGATCCTGCCGACCGACGAGACCACGAGCGGGGGCCGGCACCGTCCGGCCCGGCTGTACCGCTCGAACCCCGACCTGGCCTACGCGGACAACGGCCCGCTGCAGCAGGGCACACGACCGCAGAACCGATAGGAACCACCGTGTCCATCGCGACGACCATCGACCTCATCTCGAACGGCAAGGCCGGCGGCAGCACCTGCACGCCCGACCTCGCCATGCCCACGTGGGACTTCGACTCCCGGCCCGGGTACGGCCCGGGTTCGTCGATGACCGACGTCATCCCGACGAGCGCACCGCGGCAGGGCGTGCTGCCGGACGAGTACAAGACCGCGCCGACCGACGAGCTGCACGCGCGCATCGAGCGGGCGAAGGCGACGCTCGGCGACCGGGTCGTCGTCCTCGGGCACTTCTACCAGCGCGACGAGGTCGTCCGGCACGCGGACTTCCTCGGTGACTCGTTCCAGCTCGCCAACGCGGCGCTGACGAAGCCCGACGCCGAGGCCATCGTGTTCTGCGGTGTGCACTTCATGGCAGAGACCGCCGACATCCTGGCCCGCGACGACCAGCGCGTCATCCTGCCGAACCTCGCAGCCGGCTGCTCGATGGCGGACATGGCCGACATCGACAGCGTCGAGGCCGCCTGGGCCGAGCTGACCGCCGTCTACGGCACCGAGCCCGACGCCGACGGCCGGGTGCCCGTCATCCCCGTCACCTACATGAACTCCGCTGCCGACCTCAAGGCGTTCTGCGGGCGCAACGGCGGCATCGTCTGCACCAGCTCGAACGCCGCGACGGTGCTCGAGTGGGCGTTCGAGCGCGGGCAGCGCGTGCTGTTCTTCCCCGACCAGCACCTCGGTCGCAACACCGCCAAGGCCATGGGGATCAGCACCGACCTGATGCCGATGTGGAACCCCCGGAAGCCCCTGGGCGGCAACGAGACGAGCGACCTCGAAGCGGCGAAGGTCATCCTCTGGCACGGCTTCTGCTCGGTGCACCGCCGCTTCACGGTCGACCAGATCGACCAGGCCCGCCGCGAGCACCCCGGCGTCCAGGTCATCGTGCACCCGGAGTGCCCGATGGCCGTCGTCGACGCCGCCGACCACGCCGGCAGCACCGACCTGATCCGGAAGACCGTCGCCGCGGCCACCGAACCGACGACGTTCGCGATCGGCACCGAGATCAACATGGTGAACCGGCTCGCCGCGGAGTACCCGCAGCACACGATCTTCTGCCTCGACCCGGTCGTCTGCCCGTGCTCGACGATGTACCGGATCCACCCGGGCTACCTCGCCTGGGTGCTCGAGGCCCTCGTGCGCGGCGAGGTGCTCAACGAGATCGTCGTGCCCGCCGAGGTCCAGGCCGACGCCAAGGTCGCGCTCGAGCGCATGCTCGCGGCCAAGCCCCGTGGCTGAGCCCCCAGCCCGAGCCCGAGCCCGAACCCGAACCCGAACGACCGAGGGAGACCACCGTGCACGTCGTCATCGTCGGCTCCGGCATCGCCGGACTGACCGCAGCGATCCGTGCCAGCGCCGTCCACGACGTCACGCTGGTGACGAAGGGCGCGCTCGCCGACAGTGCCACCGCGTACGCCCAGGGCGGGGTCGCGGTGGCGCTCGGAGCCGACGACTCGCCGGCACTGCACCAGGCCGACACCCACGTCGCGGCAGCCGGCAGCGCGGACGCGCGCGCCGTCGAGGTCCTCTGCACCGACGGGCCAGCCCGGGTCCGCGACCTGCTCGCCCTCGGTGTGCCGTTCGACCGCTCGACCGACCCGTCGGCACTCGACCGGTACGGCGACGACCTGGCCCGCGGGCGCGAAGCCGCGCACGGACGCTGGCGCGTGGTGCACGCCGACGGCGACGCGACCGGCGCGGCGATCGAGCGTACGCTCATCGACGCGCTGCACCGCCAGCACGTCACGATCCTCGAGCGCACCTGCCTCACCGACCTGGTCGTGCGCGACGGCACCGTCGTCGGCATCGACGTCCTCGACCTGCTCGGCGAACCCCGACGGATCGACGCCGACGCCGTCGTGATCGCCTCCGGGGGAGCGGGACACCTGTACCGCGAGACCACCAACCCGCTCGTGGCGACGGGGGACGGCGTGGCCGCCGCGTGGCGTGCCGGAGCGGTGGTCGCCGACCTGGAGTTCGTCCAGTTCCACCCGACCCGCCTCGCGGTGCCGGACGGCGGGCTCGTGTCCGAGGCCGTCCGCGGCGAGGGAGCCGTCCTCCGCGACGCGCGCGGACGCCGCTTCATGACGGCGGTGCACCCGGACGCCGAGCTCGCTCCACGCGACGTCGTCGCCCGCGGCATCGCCGCCGCCGTCCGCGACCAGGGCGGCGCACCGGTGCTCCTCGACGCCACCGGACTCGGCGCGGACTTCCTGACCGGACGCTTCCCCGGACTCACCCGGGCCACCCGTGCGGCCGGTTTCGACTGGACCCGACAGGGTGTGCCGGTGTCCCCGGCGGCCCACTACTCGATGGGCGGCATCGCCACCGACGCCGAGGGGCGCACCAGCCTCCCGGGGTTGCTCGCGATCGGCGAGGCCGCGTGCACCGGGGTCCACGGCGCGAACCGACTGGCCTCGAACTCCCTGCTCGAGGGGCTCGTCTTCGCGGTCCGCGCAGCGGACGCGGTCGCCGGACCCCGGCCCGGCCTGCTCCGCCTGCGGGGGAACGCAGACCTGCGCGTGACCAGCGTTCCCCGAGCGGCGGACGTGATCCGCGCCTCCCGTCAGACCTGGCCAGGAGGCCCGGATCACCGTGACGGGTCCACCGACGTCCGCCAGGCGGTCCAGGCCGTCATGACCGACCGCGTCGGGCTGCTGCGTGACGCGACCGGACTGGCGAGCGCCCGGCGGGACCTCGACGCGCTCACCGCGCCCGCCACCGGCGGCGTGCGCGAGCACGAGGACCGCGCACTGCTCGACCTGGCACGGCTGGTGGCGCTCGCCGCCGAGACCCGCACCGAGTCCCGCGGTGCCCACGCCCGCACCGACCACCCCGACACCGATCCAGCAGCCCCGGCCTCGTACGCCTGGGTCGCCGAGACGGTCACTCCACACATCGCCGTTCCGCAGGAGGTTCCCGCATGACCATCGACCCCGGCACCATCCCGCCGCACGCCCTCCGCCGAGTCATCGAGACCGCGCTGGAAGAGGACGCGCCCTGGGGCGACGTCACCAGCGAGACGCTCATCCCGGCCGACGCGACCGCGACGGCGACGCTCGCGGCCCGTGAGCCCGGAGTACTGAGCGGCGGGACCGTCTTCGTGGCGGTGATGCACGCGGTCGACCCGTCGATCCGGGCGACCGTGCACGCCGACGAGGGGGCCGCGTTCACCGCCGGCGACACGCTCGCCACCGTGACGGGGTCGGCGCGTTCGGTGCTCCGCGCCGAGCGGGTCGCGCTGAACCTGGTGCAGCGCATGTCGGGGATCGCCACCGCCACCGCGGCCCACGTCGCGGCCGCAGCGGGCACCTCGGCGCGCATCGTCGACACCCGGAAGACCACGCCAGGCCTCCGTGCGCTCGAGCGGTACGCCGTCCGCTGCGGCGGCGGCCACAACCACCGCACGTCGCTCTCCGACGCCGTGCTGGCCAAGGACAACCACCTGGCCGTGCTGCTCGCCGGCGGCATCGGCATCGGCGACGCGATCACCGCCGCACGGCAGCGGCTCGGGCACACCGTGCACGTCGAGGTCGAGGTGGACCGCATCGACCAGATCGAGCCCGTCGTCGCGGCGGGCGTCGACACGATCATGCTCGACAACTTCACGCCGGCCGAGCTCGAGACGGGTGTCGGCATCGTCGCGGGTCGTGCGCTCGTCGAGGCGTCGGGCGGGGTGTCCCTCGACACCGTCGCGGCCATCGCCGCGACCGGGGTCGACGTCATCTCGGTGGGGGCGCTCACACACTCGGCCCGGGCGCTCGACCTCGGGCTCGACATCGCGGTGGCGGCCGGGGACTGACCGTGTTCTACCTGGACCGGGCGGCCACGACCCCCGTCCGCCGCGAGGTCCTCGAGGCGATGTGGCCGTACCTGACCGGGGTGTTCGGCAACCCGTCGTCGACGCACGGTGTCGGTGACGAGGCCGCGCGCGGGCTCGCCGCTGCACGGGCCACGGTCGCCGGCGTGCTCGGCTGCCGACCGGCCGAGGTCGTCTTCACCACGGGTGGGACCGAGGGTGCGAACACCGCGGTCAAGGGGATCGCGCTCGCCGCCCCACGCGGACGCCACGTCGTCACCAGCGCGATCGAGCACGAGGCCGTGCTCGAGAGCTGCGCGTACCTGGCACGCTTCCACGGCTTCGACGTCACGGTGCTGCCGGTCGCGTCGGACGGCCTGGTCGACCCGTCGGTGCTGCGCGCGGCGCTCCGGCCGGACACGACCCTCGTGTCGATCGCGCACGCCGACAACGAGATCGGCACCGTGCAGGACGTCCCGGCGCTCGCCGCCGAGGCCCACGCGGTCGGCGCGCGCTTCCACACCGACGCCGTGCAGTCCGCGCCGTGGCTGCCGGTCGGGCTCGACGTCCTGGGCGTCGACGCACTGTCGCTGTCCGGGCACAAGCTCGGGGCGCCGAAGGGGACCGGCGTGCTCGCGGTCCGGTCGGGGGTGCCCGTCGAACCGTTGCTGCACGGCGGGGGACAGGAGCGGGGCCGACGCTCCGGCACCGAGGACGTCGCCGGCGCGGTGGCGGTCGCGACGGCGCTCGGGCTGGTGGCTGCCGGCGGTGCTGCTGCCTCTGGTGGTGTTGCTGCCTCCGCCGCCGCCGCGACGACCGTCCGTGACGCCGTGCTCGACGGGGTGCTCGCCGCCGTCCCCGGTGCGTTCGTGACCGGGTCGCGCGCGCACCGACTGCCCGGGCACGCGTCGTTCTGCTTCCCCGGGGTCAACGGCGAGACCGTGCTGCTCGAGCTGGAACAGCGCGACGTCGTGTCCTCGTCGGGCAGCGCCTGCGCCGCCGGCAGCACCGAGGCGTCGCACGTGCTCACCGCGCTCGGGATCCCGGACGAGGTCGCCCGGACCGCGCTCCGACTCACCTTCGACGGTTCCCTCGCCGCGGAGGACGTACCGGTCGTCGTCGGAGCGGTCGCGGACGCCGTGGCCACCGTCCGCGCTCTGGGCTGAGACATCGCATCCAGGGTGTACTAGACGTTCTACTCCATGAGTGGGGTCGTGTCCCCCCTTATGCGGACACGGAATCTGCGCCAGAGTGTCCACATGGCAAACGTGATGATGACCCGGACACGACGGGACGACCGCTTCCGAGCGGTGCAGCTCCTGCCTGCACCGGCGACCCTCGTCGCGCTCGCCCTGGCTGCGCAGCACGACCTCGGCACCGCCCCCCTCGGGCTGATCGCCGCCGTCGGAGCCCTCGCGACCGTCGGGAGCGCCCTGCTCCCCATGATCCGACCCGCCGCCGCTCGACGATCGATGCCCGCACCGATCGAGACGGACCGGTACCGAGAGGACACCGAACACCCTTGAGGTCCGACACCGCCCGGCTCCTCCCGTGATCCGGCCGGTGCCCCAGACCGGATGCCGATACCCCTGATCGACATCCGGAGCGGGGCGCGACGTTCCCCCTGTCGTCGCGTCCCGCCACACACCGCGACCCGCCGTGGGCCGACGTCGACCCCCTGAACGACGTCAGTTCCTCTGCAGCCCACGGCGGGCTCCCGGTGTCTCCCGCTCCCGCTACCGTCGGGGCATGCCCTCGTACCGTGTGACCCTGGCGATCGGCGCGCTCGCCGCCGGCACCGCGCCCGACGCCGTCCTGCCCGCTGCGGCCCGGCTGGTCGCCGAGCACGCCGTGGTCGAGGCGCAGGACGTCCGCCTGCTGCGCGGTGTGCCGTGCGCGGTCGTCCGGTTCGAGTCCGACGACGACGCCACGGCAGCGGTCGTGCGCGACCGGGCCGTGCACGGCCTCCGCGACGTGGTCGAGATCCGCTCCGCCGTCGTCACGCGCCGCGACGGTGCGCGGTGGATCCCGGTGGCGTGACGACTGCGGCCGTGCCGTCCGGAGCGTGCGGCGCGCCCGGCCAGACGTAGTCGAGGTCGTCGGGTGCGTCCGGGAACAGTACGCGGTAGTGCTCCGGCGCCTTCTGCACCAGCTTCGAGCGGTGTGACGCGTGCAGGGCCTCGTCGTCGTTCCACGGCGGGATCGGGACGTCGCCGCGCTCGTACGCCACCAGGTCCTCCGGGACCCGCCCGAGGTCCAGCAGCGTCTTCTCCAGGCAGGTGTCCACGTGCCCGCGCTCGAGCCAGACGCGGCACGTCGCCTCCTGGTACGCCATCAGCGCCGGACGGTAGCCGCGCCACATCGCGGTGACCGGGTGGTGCTGCCAGCCGTACCCCGGCAGCGTCAGCGCCCGCATCACCTGCAGGGTCTCCACGCGCTGCTTGCCGAGACGCCGGTCGTCGAGGACCTCGGCAGAGGCCCGGAAGTCGGCGTACGGCAAGAACGTCTGCATGCCGCGGGACGGTACCCGGGGGGCCTGGCACCCGACACATGTCGTCACACGCGGACCGCCTCGGTGGCAGGCGTGTGAGCATCGACCGCATGAGTGGAGAACTGGTCGTCGGCGTCAGCGGTAGCCCTTCGGACCCCTCGAGGACGTCCACCCTGGTCGCGGCCACGGTGGCGCGCCTCGGGCAGGAGATCGAGGGTGCCCGCACCGAGACCATCGAGATCGGCCCGCTCCTGGCCGACCTCGGTGCCGCGTCGTCGCGCGAGGCGATGTCCGAGCGCACCCGGGCGGCACTCGAGACCGTCGAGGCCGCCGACGTGCTCGTCGTCGGCAGCCCGGCGTTCCGCGCCGCCTACTCCGGCGCGTTCAAGCTGTTCTTCGACTGGATCGGGCAGTACGACCTCGTCGACACCCCGGTCCTGCTGACCGCAACGGGCGGCAGCGACCGTCACGCCCTGCTCGTCGAGCACCAGATGCGCCCGCTGTTCGGCTTCTTCCAGTCGACGACGCTGCCGATCGGGGTGTTCGGCAACGAGCGCGACTTCACCAAGCGCGAAGGTGGCTACGACATCGGCAACGTCGACCTGGAACTCCGCATCGACCAGGCCGTGCGCCGGGCGATCCCGATCATCCGCGGGGGCTTCGCCACCGCCGGCCTGGCCGACGTGCGGCGCCCCGCGGACTTCTGACCCGGCGCCGCCGCCCTTCCGCGCGTTCCTGGTCGATTCGGGCGCACCTGGTCTGGAGTTCTCACCAGGTACGCCCGATTCGACCTCGCATCGCAGATGTCGTGGGAAAGAACGCGCTACGGAGCGGGGACGGTGACCGTCTCGCCCGACGCCGCCGACCGGCGCGCCGCGTCGAGCACCTCGACCACGTGCACCGCGTCGTCGACGGGCACCGGCACCGGACCGAGCCCCCGGACGGCCCGCGCGAACCGCTCGTAGTAGTCCGTGTAGGAGCTCTGTGCCGACGGGACGTCGGCCGTGCCGGACTCCGTCGTGAGGGTCCCGGACGAAGGCTCGACTCCCCAGGTCGACCGGTCGTCGGCCGGTGACGCACCCGCCACGGCTGCCTGTGCCTGCACGTCGGTGCTCGTGGCCTCGTACGTCCCGTCGACACCGTCGAGGCGGAGCTGCCGTGCACCCAGCCACCCGGCCTTGTTCGACGTCAGGACGGACTCGACACCGGACACGTGCGTCGCTGCGAGCGTGAAGCCGGCGTCGATCTGGCCGTCCTGGTCACGGCCGAGCGAGCGGGCATCGCGGACGTCGAGCGTGCAGGACACCCGGGCGATCGGTCCGAACAACGACACGGCCTGGTCGACCAGGTGCGAGCCGATGTCGGAGAGCACGCCGCCGCCGATGCCGGTCGCGATGCCGTGCCGCTCGACCATGTCGAAGCGGGACCAGAAGCGCAGTGGAGTCCCGACCCGTCCGGCGTCCAGCACGCTCCGGAGGGTGGTGAGGTCGGTGTCCCAGCGGCGGTTGTGGAAGGGCGTGATCACGACGCCGGCGTCGGCCGCGGCCTGCCGGATCTCGTGCGCGGTGGCCGGGTCCGGGGCGAACGGCTTGTCCGCGACGACGGCGACCCCGGCGGCGATCGCCTGCAGGACGAGTTCGCGCCGGGTGGACGGGGGAGTGGTGACGACGACGGCGTCGACGCCCGCGGCGATCAGGTCACCGAGGGAGTCGTGCACGGTGACGCCGGGCAGGTCGGTCGCGAGCTGCTCGCGCTTCGCGGCCGAGCGGGCGACGACGCCGACGAGGTCGATGCCTGCCGCGTCCAGCAGGAACGGGCGGTGGAATGCCCGCCCTCCGATGCCGTAGCCGACGAGTCCGATGCGCACTTTGTCCATACATATGAACCTAGCGCGTCCAGCCCGCGTTGGGAACGTTCCAACGAGGCGGACGGGAGGCCCGCGGCGGCCCCGCCACGGGCCTCCCGTCCGCCTTTTGCGCGCGTGTCGGGCGCGACGTGCGCGCGTGACGGGCGTGACGGGCGCGACGTGCGACCGCCAGGTTCCACGACTTGCCGTCCGCGTGACGCCGAGGTTCCACTCCGAGGCGGCAGCGGCGCCGAGGTTCCGAGATCTCGGAACCTCGGCGGGGCGAGAGACGCCCGTGCGGCGTGACGGGCGTCAGGCGATGAGGGACGCGACGTGCGCGACGGCCAGGCGGTAGCCGTCGGCGCCCGCGCCGGCGATGACCGCGGTCGCGGCGGTGGCGACGTGGTCGACGTGCCGGAAGGGCTCGCGCTTCCACGTGTTCGACAGGTGCACCTCGACGACGGGGACGGACAGCGCCTCGACCGCGTCGTGCAGCGCGACCGAGGTGTGTGCGTAGGCCGCGGGGTTGATCACGACCGCGGCGAAGTCGTCGAGGGCCTCGTGCAGCCACTCGACCAGTTCGCCCTCGCGGTTCGTCTGGCGGAAGTCCGCGTCCAGCCCGTGCACGGCTGACTCGGTGTGCACGATCGCCTCGAGCTCGGCGAGCGTCACGGTGCCGTACTGCTCCGGGTCGCGCCGCCCGAGGATGTCGAGGTTCGGTCCGTTGAGGACGAGGATGCGCGCCTGGTCGGTCATGGGGCGAGCCTAGCGATCGCGGGCCACGGGGTACCGCCGGCAGACACATGCCTCGGCTATGTGAACGGTCACAATTCGGTGTAACGTCTCCGTCCGGGTCGGCGGAGTTGTCGACTGCAACACACTGACGTGGAGATGTTGAATGGTTCTCGCTGCAGCGAACGAAGGGATCCGGCTCGACTTGGGCTGGGTCGACTACCTGATGGTCATCGTGTACTTCGCGGTCGTCATCGGGATCGGGTTCACCGCCCGCAAACAGGTCCGGACGAGCATGGACTTCTTCCTGTCCGGGCGCTCGATGCCGGCGTGGATCACGGGCCTGGCCTTCGTGTCCGCGAACCTCGGTGCGACCGAGATCCTCGGCATGGCCGCCAACGGTGCCCAGATCGGCATGGCGACCCTGCACTACTACCTGGTCGGCGCGGTGCCGGCCATGGTGTTCCTCGGGCTCGTGATGATGCCCTTCTACTACGGCTCGAAGGTCCGGTCGGTGCCGGAGTTCATGCTCCGCCGCTTCGGCAAGGCCCCGCACCTGGTGAACTCGATCGCGTTCGCGGTGTCGAACGTGCTCATCGCGGGCATCAACCTCTACGCCATGGCCATCGTCATCGAGGCGATGCTCGGCTGGCCGGAGTGGCTGGCCATCGTCGTGTCCGCCGGCTTCGTGCTCGTCTACATCACCCTCGGCGGGCTCTCCAGCGCGATCTACAACGAGGTCATGCAGTTCTTCGTGATCATCGCCGGGCTCATCCCGCTGACGATCGTCGGTCTGCACCGCGTCGGCGGCTGGGACGGACTGTCGTCTGCCATCGTGAAGACCCAAGGCGTGCAGCACCTGCAGGCGTGGGCCGGCACCGGCTTCGGTGATGTGACCAACCCGATCGGCGCCAACTGGCTCGCGATCGTGCTCGGCCTGGGCTTCGTCCTCGGCTTCGGCTACTGGACCACCAACTTCACCGAGGTGCAACGCGCGTTCTCGGCGAAGAACATGTCCGCGGCACGCCGGACCCCGCTCATCGCCGCGATCCCGAAGCTGTTCATCCCGGCCATCGTCGTGATCCCCGGTCTCATCGCCGCGGCGGTCGTCGGCAACCAGTTCGCCGACGGCTCGCTCACCTACAACGACGCGATCCCGAAGCTCATCCAGATGTACCTGCCGACCGGTGTCCTCGGCGTCGCGGTGACCGGCCTGCTCGCGTCGTTCATGGCCGGCATGGCGGCCAACGTCTCGTCGTTCAACACCGTCTTCACGTACGACATCTGGCAGCGCTACATCAAGCCGAACATGCCGGACATCCACTACCTGAAGACCGGTCGCTGGGTCACCGTCGTCGGCGTCCTGGTGGGCATCGCGACCGCGTTCATCGCGGCCCAGGCGTCGAACATCATGACGTACATGCAGACGCTGTTCTCGTTCTTCAACGCGCCGCTGTTCGCCGTCTTCATCCTCGGCCTGCTCTGGAAGCGGATGACCACGCAGGGTGCGCTCTGGGGCTACGTGCTCGGCATCGTCACGCCGACGATCACCTGGATCGCGTACCTCGTGAACCCGGACCTGTTCGCCACGGCGACCGCCGAGACCCTGTACGGCGCGATCATCTCGTTCGTGACCGTCCTGATCGTCGGGTTCATCGTCTCGATGTTCACCACGCCCAAGGACGAGAAGGAGCTCGGCGGTCTGGTCTACGGCATCGGCAAGATCGACCTGCACGGCGACTCCGTCGCGACCGACACCGCCTGGTACCGCTCGCCCGCACTGCTCGGCACCGTCGCACTGATCCTGTGCGTCGTCCTGTACCTGCCGTTCCTCTGATCCGCGAAGGAGATCACCGACCATGAGTGACACCACCACCCCCGGCGCGCTGACCGAGGAGCAGAAGGCCGCCCTCGTCCGCTCGACCCGTCGTCTCGACCTGCGCCGCATCCTCGGCGGCCTGTTCGTGCTCTACGGCGTCATCGTGACGATCGTCGGCATCGTCCACTGGGACACCGACCCCGAGAAGACCGGCGGCATCCACATCAACCTGTGGGTCGGACTGTCGATGCTCGTCGGCGGCCTGCTGTTCTTCCTCTGGGACCGCCTGAACCCGGTGCCGGCCGAGGACATCATCGGCCAGGCCGAGGCCGAGGCCGACCAGAAGGCCGCAGGCGAGGGCCGCGCGTCCGCCTGACCTCGGTCGCGCGCCACTGAGCCGACCCGGGGCGACGAAGCCGCTGTCGCACGACAGCGGCTTCGTCGTTCCGAGTCGGTGTCCTGGATCACTTGACGTGGCCCGCGCTGGACTCGTAAAATTGATATGTCGACCGCGTGCTGCTCGGTCGAAAGTGAGCCCCGGAGAATCCTGCAGCCAGCGCGGGACCGGGGTTTTGCGCTGTCCAGGGTCGTTCACCCCACGCGGACAAGGGTGCTGTCGAGCTCGTCGTCGAGGCCCGCCACGTGCGCACCGCAAGCAAGATCAGCCAGTGCGACCAGTGGTTCATCGACCCCGCGGACGTGCTCGTGTCGCACCGGAACGCCGACTCCTCGTCGTCGAAGGGCATCGAACATCGACCGGTCGCCGTCATCTCGTGCCCCGCCGCCCGCACGTCCACACGTGCCGCTTCGCAGGCGGACGCCGTGATGACCACGGCAGCCATGACGTACGTCGTGTGATCGCGCCCGCCGCCCGGCTCCGATTCATCGACGTACGCCCGCATCGGTCCAGAATATCGCGTATCAGTCCGTACCGCGACGGAACGGTTGCGCATCGCCGCGCCACGGGCCAGGTTGAGCGTGACGAAAGGAACCTCCCCATGGACACGATGGTCTTCATCAACTTGCCCGTCACCGACCTCGACCGTTCGAAGGCGTTCTACGAAGCCCTCGGCTACTCGATCAACCCGATGTTCAGCGACGACACCGCTGCGTGCATCGTCATCAGCGACACGATCTACGTCATGGTGCTCACCCACGCGAAGTTCGCCGACTTCACCGACAAGACGATCGCCGACGCCGGCACCGTCGAGGTCATCAACTCGCTCACCGCCGGGTCGAAGGACGAGGTGCACCGCATCGTCGACGCCGCCGTCGCGGCCGGCGGGAGCGAGGACCGCGCGCCGATGGACCTCGGCTTCATGTTCCAGCGGAGCTTCACCGACCCGGACGGCCACCGGTGGGAGTACGTGTGGATGGACCCGCAGGCCGCCCAGGACGGCCCGCCAGCCGAGTGACCACACGGCTGGCAACGACGGTGTCGGCGGCGCACGCCAGGATGGTGCGATGAGCACCGAGCCCGCAGCCACCGAGCCCGCAGCCACCGAGCCCGCGCTCCACTCCGACCTGGTGATCGGCGACGACGGACTCGCCCGGCCGGTGTGGGCATCGACGGACGAGCTGCTCCGCGACTACTACGACACCGAGTGGGGCATGCCGGTGCGGGACGAGCGCGGCGTGTTCGAGCGGCTGTCGCTCGAGGCGTTCCAGTCCGGCCTGTCCTGGCGCACGATCCTGGCGAAGCGTCCGGCGTTCCGTGCGGCGTTCGCGGACTTCGACCCCGACACCGTCGCGGGCTTCGGTGAGGACGACGTCGCTCGGCTGATGGCCGACGCCGGCATCGTCCGGAACCGGGCGAAGATCCTCGCGACCATCACGAACGCGAACGCGACGGTCGCCCTGCGGCAGGACGGCGGGCTGTCCGACTTCGTCTGGTCGTTCCGTCCGGCGACGACGCCCGAACCGGAGTCGTACGCCCAGGTCCCGACGACCTCCGACGAGTCCGTCGCACTGTCGAAGGCACTGCGGAAGCGCGGCTTCGCGTTCGTCGGTCCGACCACGATGCACGCCTTGATGGAGGCGCTCGGCATCGTCGACACGCACCTGCTCGGCAGCCACCGGCGGGGGGCCTCGGGCGTCTGGAACTGACCAGGACGCCGACCCCACCGCCGGCGAGGGCACCGGGCTAGGGTCGCGGCATGAGCACCGACCAGCCGAACTCGCGCGTGCGCGCTGTCCACCCGGTCGACGCCGACGTCGTCGACGTGCCCGTCGACGTGCCGGCCCCCACGCCGGACACTGCCGGGGACTCGGCGATCGAGCCGGGCCACGACCCCGCCGAGGTCCGGATCGCCTTCCTGCTCTTCCCGGACCTGACGCAGCTCGACTTCACCGGCCCGGCGCAGGTGCTCTCGCGTGTGCCCGGCGCACGCGTCGAGTACGTGGCGGCGACGCTCGACCCGGTGCCGACCGACTGCGGGTTCGCGCTGGTCCCGACGACGACCATCGCCGACGCGGGTCCGGCGGACGTCCTCGTGGTCCCCGGCGGTGACGGTGCCTTCGACGCGATGCTCGACCCCGAGCTCATCGGGTTCGTCCGGCGCGAGGCCGAGCGCGCCACCTGGGTGACCTCGGTCTGCACGGGCGCGTTCGTCCTCGGTGCCGCGGGGCTCCTCGCCGGCAAGCGTGCGACGACCCACTGGGCGTCGAAGCCGATGCTCGAGGCGTTCGGGGCGCAACCGGTCGACGAGCGGATCGTCGACGACGGCGCGGTCGTCACTGCGGCTGGCGTCAGTGCGGGCATCGACATGGCGCTGTGGCTGGCGGCCGAGCTCGCGGGGCGGGCAGCGGCCGAGGCGATCCAGCTGCACATCGAGTACGACCCGCAGCCGCCGTTCGATGCGGGCTCCGCGGAGCGCGCCGACGCCGTCGTGGTCGCCCGCGCTCGGGCTGCGGCCGAGGCGGCTCGCGGGGACCGCGTCACCCGCGCAGCGGCTGCCGTCCTGCCGTGACGACGCACCTGCCGCGACGAAGCGGCAGAACCCAGCGGCAGGGCCCTCAGACCAGCGGCTTCTGCATCTGCGTCGCGGTGACCTCGTACCCGAGCGAGGCGTACAGGTCCTGCGCGCCGGTGTTGTAGCCGAACACGTTGAGCCCGATGCTCGTCGCGCCGTGCTCCGCTGCGGCCTGGTGGCCGAGCTCGAGCGCACGTCGGGCGTGCCCGCGACGACGGTGCGGTTCGTCGATCTCGACGTCGAACACCCACCAGTCGGTCCCGCCCGGAGCGAACGGGCCGATCCAGAGGTACCCGACCGTGGTGTCGTTCTGGTCGAGGACGTCCCACACCAGGTGTCCGTCGGCCGGGGACCCGCCCGGGAACCACTGGTCGAGCGACTTCTGCTTGTTCGCCTCGGCCTGTTCGCGGGTCTCACCCGCCTGCATCCGCGACGCCACGTACTCGGCCATCGTCCGGTCGAGCCAGGCCGGGAGGCGCGTGGCCGGCATCTCCTGCAGGCGCGTGTCCGTCATCGGTTGCCCTTCGAACCCCGGCTCGGCTTGCCGCGCATCTTCCCGCGGCCGGGGGTGGGGCCCTTGCCGGTGTTGGACTTCTTGCCGCTGCCGGACTTGCCGCTGCCGGGCGACTTGGCCTTCGCCTTGCCGCCGGCGCCTCCGGCACCCGCTCCGCCATTGGCCGACCCGCCCTTGCCTGCTGCGCCCTTGCCCGACCCGTCGGAGCCGCCACCGGCCTTGGAACCGCCGCCTGCCGCACGCAGGGCCTCTTCGACGTCGCGATCGGTGCCGGTCGGCTGGTTCCGCGAACTGTTGGCGGTGCGTCCGCGGACCACGCCGATGAACTCCTCGGTGGTCTCGGTGGCGTCCTCGTCACGCCAGACCAGCGCGATCTGCGTGCCGGGGGCGCCGAAGAGCGGGCGCGCGACGAGGTCCTTGCGGCTCGCCGCGCGGAAGAGCGACTGGGGGAGCACGACCACGCCGACGTTCGCCTCGACCAGGTCGAGCGCGGCGGCGATGTCGGCCGGCACCGGACCGGCGTCGACGACGTGCACCTCGGCGTCGGCGAGGTCCACCTCGGCCAGGTCGGCGAGGGGGGAGTCCTTCGGCATCGCGACCACGGCGGTCTCGGTCCAGAGCGGGATGGCGTTGTGCTGGTCGGAGACGGGCATGCGTGCGAAGACCATGTCGACCTCGCCGGCGAGCGTGTCGTCGACGTCGTCGGACCCGATCGGCCGCAGTCGCAGCTCGATCGAGGGGTGTCGATCCCGCCAGACACGGGCCCACTTGGCCGGGGAGACCCCGGGCACGAATGCGATGGTGAGTGCCGCGGTCATGCAGACGAGCATAGGGGCCGTACTCTAGGGGGCATGGCGCAGGAACAGACCATGAAGCCCGAAACGGCTGCGAAGAAGCTCGGCATCTTGCTGGCGGCCGCTCCGGAGTCCTTCCAGGGCGCTCCCGTCACACGGACCGCCTTCGACGAGCTCCGGACCGTACCCCCGACGTGGCTCGAGGACCTCCGACGCGACGGCCCGCACCCGCGACCCGTCGTGGCGCAGAAGCTCGGGATCTCGATCTCGGGGCTGACCCGTGCGGGGATCGACGACGCGCTCACCACGGCGGAGATCAAGACGCTGCTCGAGCAGAAGCCCGAGTGGCTCGTCCGTGAGCGCGAGACGCAGGCCGCCGTGCACGTCGAGAACGCCCGTGTGAAGCAGGAGCGCGCCGCCAAGGCCGCTGCCCGCGCCGAGGACTGACCCGCCCGGCACCGCGCCGCCGCAGCTGAGGACCCGCCGTGCACGAGACCGTCGCCGACGCCATGCTCGTCGTGCCGCAGTTCGCGTCGGTGTGCTGCATCGTCGGTGACCGCTACCGACCGCGCCCCGGCGTGATCGTGCCGGCCGCGGTGATGCTCGTCGCGATGCTCATGCCTGTGGTGCACGCGGGTGCGGTGTGGACGCTCTTCGCGGCGACGCTCCTGCTGTTGCTCGCACCGCTGCCGGTGATGCGCCGACGCCGTGCCGACGGCCGCCGCGCCGAGCCGATGGACGTGCACCGCGCGCTGTCGGCGGTCGTGATGGCCGGCATGCTCCTGATGGGCCACGCGACCGGCGTCGCCGACGGGCACGCGGGACACGGCATCGCGTTGTCCGCGGTGCTCGGTGCCGGCGTGATCGGCTACTGCGCGTTCAGCGGGTGGCTCCTGCGGTACGAGTGGGCGCAGGAGGACCGCCGGGCCGTGCGCAGCGGCGAGGTCTTCGCGATGACGGTCGCCGTCGTCGGCATGACCCTCGCGATGTAGCGCTCGAGCGCTGTCGGGGCTCAGTCGGTCGTGGGCGACGCGTCGCCCGTGTGCGTGACACGGTCCTTCGCTGCGCGGAGGGTGTCCTTCGGCACCGGCGGCACGCCCCGTCGGATGCCTCGGAGTCCGACGACGAACAGGATCGCGGTTACGACGGCGAACACGATGAACGTGATCCCCGTCGCGGCCCAGATCGGCAGTGCCAGGGCCAGGAGCGCCACCACGAGGCCGGCCAGCAGCACGAGTGTGGTCAGTGCGAAGGCCACCGCGGCGCCGGTGAGCACCAGCCCGGTCTTCGCGCCGTTCGCCCGTTCGCTGATCTCCCGCCGAGCCGAGGCCACCTCGTCACGGACGGCGCGCAGCACGGGTTCCAGCGCCTTCTGCACCAGGCCGGCGGTGACCGTGTCGCGGAAGGACGGCTTGCTGCTGGTCGTGGTGTCGTCGTGGTCCGTGGTGCTCATGGGTCTCCTGTCCGGGGCGCGGTGATCGCGTCCACCTGCTGTGACGCGTCCGGTCCGATGATCGTCACGTCGGCGGCGGCGTGCTCGGTCGCTTCCCAGCTTGCGGAGCCGCCGGTGGCGGTGGGCGCGACCGCCGGGAGGCCCGCCCCGCGTCGACGACGCAGGACGGGCCTCCCGGGGTGGTCGGGCCGAGAGCCCTACTCGGCGATCTCCTCGAGGTCGTCGATGCCACGGGCCGCCGCCGCTGCGCGGCGCGCGCGCATCGACGGGGCCGCGAGCGCGGCGAGCACGGCGAGGACCGCCACGCCGGTGCACGCCCAGAACCCGATGGTGAAGGCGTCGTCCGTCGGCAGACCCTGCGGGGTGCTGTGCGAGGTGATGAGCGCCGCGATGACCGCGGTGCCGACGCTCGAGCCGATCGTACGGACGACGGTGTTGGCGCTGATGGCCTCGCCGGTCTGGTTCGCGGGGACGCTCTCGATGATGGCGTTCGAGCACGCGGCGAGGGCCAGGCCGATGCCGATGCCGGTCAGGACGCCGGAGACGACGACCTGCCAGAGCTCACCGTGCGCGATCGCGGGCAGCAGGAACGCCGCGACGATGGCGATCCCGCCGAGCAGCATGGGCGGCTTCGGACCGACCTTGCGGACGAGGATGCCGGCGATCGGCCCGGCGACGATCATCATCAGGACGGTCGGCAGCAGGAAGAGACCGGCCTGGGTGACGTCCTTGCCGAAGCCGTAGCCGAGTGCGCTCGGCAGCTGCAGCAGGGTCGGCACGAGCACGAAGGTGCCGAACATCGCGAAGCCGAAGACGAGCGCGACGACGTGGGCCGTCCAGACGCCGCGGACGGCGAACAGGCGGACGTCGATGAGCGGTTCGGCGACGCGGAGCTCGACCAGGACGAACGCGACCAGTGCCACGGCGCCGAGGACCAGCAGGCCGATGGTCTTGCCGTCACCCCAGCCCCAGGTCTCGCCCTCGCTGACGGCCAGCAGGATCGACACGAGCGAGACGGCGAGGACGAACGTGCCGACCATGTCGAGGCGGCCGGGCTTGCGGACCGGCGACTCCGGCATGCCGAAGATCGCGCCGAGCAGGGCGATGACGACGAGCACGGCGGGCAGCCAGAACAGCCAGTGCCACGACAGGTGCTCGACGATCGGTCCGGCGGCGACGATGCCGACGCCGGCGCCGATGCCGAAGATCGCGGAGAGAAGACCGATCGTGACGCTCACCTTCTCCTTCGGCAGCTCGTCGCGGACGATGCCGATCGACAGCGGCATCACCGCGCCGGCGGCGCCCTGCAGCGCACGGCCGACGATGAGGACGCCGAGGTTCGGTGCCAGCGCGGCCAGCACGGCGCCGACGAGCAGGATCGACAGCACGACGATCAGGACCTTGCGCTTGCCGATCATGTCGCCGAGGCGACCGAGGATCGGCGTGAGCACCGACGCGGAGAGCAGGTAGGCGGTGAGCACCCAGCTCGTCGCGCTCGTCGAGGCGCCGAGGTCCTGTCCGATGGTCGACAGCGCGGGGGCGACGAGCGACTGCAGGACCGCGAACGACAGACCGCCGAGGGACAGGTAGACGATGATCGCCGTGCTGTTCGGCCGGTGTCCGGCGGTGGTGGGGTGCGAGCCCGTGCGGGGGCTCTGCATGGTGTCGGTCATCGTGCTCCGTGTCTCGGGTGATGTAAACAATTGCTGACTTGACGAGGGTACGCAGTTCTCACGCGATGTCAACACTTGCTTACATCCCGGGTCGGGCCGGTACGCTTCGACCATGAGCAAGGACGCCGCCGCCACCCGACTGCTGCTCGTGCGGGCGGCGCGGCACCGGTTCGCGTTCGACGGGTACAAGGCGACGACGGTGCGCGACATCGCCGCCGACGCCGGGGTCAACGTCGCGCTGATCAACCGCTACTTCGGTTCGAAGGAGGGGCTGTTCCGTGCCTGCCTCGACCGGGTGGTGCAGGACCTCGGGGTCGAGCAGCCCGTCGAGCGCGGCCTCGAGCGCGCGCTGGCCGGCCTGGTGTCACACGTGGTCCGCGCGCCGACCGACGACGACTCCCTCCAGCTCATGCTGCTGCTCCGGTCCTCCGGCGACGACGGTGCCGACGCCATCCGCCGCGAGACCCTCCGCCGGTACGCGGAACGGCTCGCCACGGCCGTCGGCGGCGAGGTCACCGAGGAACTGCTCGTCCGGGCCGAGATCGCGCTGTCGGTGGTGCTCGGGATGACGATGCTCCGGCGGTCCACCGCGGTGGAGCCGCTCGCGTCGGCCGACGACGACGTCGTGGCCGGGGCACTCGACGACGCGCTCCGCGCCCTGCTCGCACCGTCGCGGTAGCGTCGAGCCGTGTCCGACCGACCAGCCCGCCGTCCCGACCCCGCCCCGCGCCTCGACGAGGTCGACGAGCGCATCCTCTGGACCCTGGCCGGCGACGCCCGGATCCCGAACAACCGGCTCGCCGCCGCGGTGGGCATCGCGCCGTCGACGTGCCTGACCCGGGTCCGGGCCCTCGAGGACGCCGGGGTGATCCGCGGCTACCGGGCCGAGGTCGACATCGCGCGCCTCGGCTTCTCGATCGAGGCGATGGTCTCCGTCCGGGTCCACGCTGCGGCCCGCCACGAACTCCGGGACTTCGCGAAGCGACTGCTCCGGGTGCCCGTCGTGCAGGACGTCTCGTTCCTGGCCGGCGACAAGGACTTCCTCGTGCACATCGCGTGCGAGTCGACCGAGCAGCTGCGGGACTTCGTCGCCGACGAGCTCAGCGGCGACCCGTCGGTGGCGACGACCCAGACGAACATCGTGTTCGAGCGGCTCGTCGCCGACCGGTCCACGCAGGGCCGCTCGTTCGACGAGCTCCGCCGCTGGCGCGCCTGACGAGCCCGCCCACGCAGACGCGCCTGACGCGCCGGTCCGGTCAGCGCTGCCGGGTCATCGGGACGTGCGGGATCCGGTCCTCGAGGTACTCGTCCCCGGAGCGCACGAACCCGAAGCGGGCGTACCACTGCTCGAGGTGCGACTGGGCGCCGAGGGCGATGCTCGCGGAGCGGGACTCGGCGATCGCGGCCTCGATCAGCTGCCCCGACAGGCCTTGCCCGCGGGCGTGCGCCGCCGTGACGACCCGGCCGATGCGCTCGCTGCCGTCGGGTTCGCGCAGGAGGCGGAGCGTGGCGTCCACCGAGCCCTGGCCCGCCCAGAACTGCACGGTGCCGGGCTCGAGGTCACGCCCGTCGATGTCGCCGTACGCGGCCCCCTGTTCGACGACGAAGACGTCCTGTCGCAGGCGGAGGATCTCGTGCAGCGTGACGATGTCCAGGTTGCGGGTCGGTGCGGAGAAGATCGAGACCACGGACGGCCTTTCCTGAGAATTTCTTCCAGAACGGGGTGCGTTCCGGAACGGACCGGCGTACATTGCCGGTCAACCACTCTACGTGCGCAGCCGAGTTCAGGAGGTGAGCGCATGGACACGACGTCGCGCGCACCCTGGCTCGCGGTGCTCCGGATCGCCCTGCTGGGCGTCGGGACCCTCGCTGCCCTCGTGCTGCTGTCCCTGGCGTTCGGGGCCCGTCCGGCTTCGGCTGCCGAGGCCGCGGCCACTCCGCCCGCCCAGACGCAGCAGCGCGGGCTCGTCAGCGGTGTGGTCGACGGGCTCGGCGAGACCGTGCACGACGTGTCCGGCAGTGTCGGACAGGTCGTCGGCGGCGTCGTGGACCCCGTCCGCGCGGCGGTTGCGCCAGCTCCGAAGCCGGCACCAGCACCGGCACCGGCACCCCCGAAGTCGGCCCCGGCACCCCCGGCAGCGCCCACGCCTGCGCCAGCTCCCGTCGCCCCCGCCCCAGCAGCTCCGGCTCCCGCAGCTCAGACCCCCGCCGCTCCGGCGACCGCGCCCGCGGTGCCGGCCACGACCGCCCCTGCGGCCGAGCCGGCCACGCACCCGGTGCAGGGCGTCGTCGAGCACGTGGGCACCGCCTCCCGGCCCGTCACCGACACCGTCGCGACGGCGCTGCGCCCCGTCACCGGGACCGTGCAGACGGTCACCGACGCGCGACCCGTGACCACGGTCGTCGACACGCTCGACCACGTGGTCGGCAGCGTCCCGGTGGTCGGCCCCGTCGTCGGTGACGACACCCTCGGCACGGTCACCGCTCCGGTCACCGGCCTGGTCGACGACACCCTCGGCGGTGTCGGCACGATCGTCGGACAGGTCCCCGACGTCGTCGCGGGCGTGGTCCCGTCGGTCGGTGGCGTCCTGCCAGGAGGCTCGGATCCCGTCATCGACGTCCCCGCACCTCCGGTCGTCGTCGGCACCACCCCGTCCGGCGTGCCCGGCTCGGCTGTCCCGTCCGCGCGACCGCCGCTGGCGGCCGCCCCGGCGAGGACCCCGTCCGTGCCCACGGTCGCGTCGACGGGCGCGGACGGAGCGTCCGTTCCTGACGCCGGACGCCGGTCGGGCGTGACCACGCCGTCCACCTTCGTGACCGGACCGCTCGCCGGCCCCGTCGCTGGTGCCGTGCAGGACGCGACGCTGGGCGGCACCGCCCTGCTCGTCCCCGAGCCGGGCGACGGCCACGGAGCGCCGTCCGACCGCCAGGGCGGCGCGGGCGTCCTCGGGGGCAGTGCCACCTCGACTCCCGGCGGCGTCGCAGCCGTCGGCATCGTCGGCTCGACCGACGACATCGTCTCCCTCGCCGCGGGGTCTCGCGGCACGCTCTCCGACGACGCGGTCCCCGCATCGGTCGTCGGCGAGCACGACGTCGCCCCTGACTGAGATCGGTGCGCCTGTCCGGCACGGCAGGCACGCACACACACCGACCGCGAACGCGGTCGGCCAACGATCTCGATCAGGGAGTACGACCATGAACAACTACGTCTCGAGAGGGCTCTGGTTCGCCCTCTTCGTCGGCGGCCTCACGCTCGGAGGGGCGGCAGCGGCGAACGCTGCCACGACCTCCGGAGCGGACGGCGCCGTGTCCGGAACCCAGGTGGTTCCGTCGGTGGACGCTCCGGTGTCCCTCACCGGCAACGCCCTCGGGGTGCTCGGCGACGCGGTGTCGTCGGTGACCTCGCCCGCCGCGGCGCCCGCGGCTCCTGCAGCTCCAGCCGCCGCTCCTGCACCGGCCCCAGCTCCCGCGCCGACGACCTCGGGCGCCGACGGCACGGCCTCCGGCACCCAGGTGGCGCCGGCTGTGACCGCCCCGGTCTCCGTCGGTGGCAACGCCGTCGCCGTCGGTGGCGACGCGGTGTCGGCCCCGGCTGCTGCTCCGGCTGCGCCTGCTCCGGCTGCGCCTGCTCCGGTTCCGGCTGCCGCCGCTGCTCCGACCACCTCCGGTTCGGACGGCACCGGCTCGGGGACCCAGGTCGCCGGCGATGTGACCGTCCCCGTCACGGTCGGTGGCAACGCGGTCGCCGTCGGCGGTGATGCGGTGTCGACCACGACGCCGGCCACACCGGCAGCATCCACCCCGGCAGCACCGGCCGAGCCCGCTGCTCCGGCACCGGTCACCTCGGGTGCGGACGGCACAGCCTCGGGGACCCAGGTCGCCCCGGTCGTGTCGGTCCCGGTGACGGTGTCCGGCAACGGCATCGGGGTGCTCGGGGACGGCACCGCTGCGGGATCCGGCCCGGCGGCGACGCCGGCACCGGCCGCTCCGGCCACGACCACGCCGAGCACGTCCGGCGACGACGGGCTGCTCTCCGGCACCCAGGTCGGCGGACTGGTCGACGTCCCGGTCACGATCGGCGGCAACGGCATCGGGCTGCTCGGTGACGGCACCTCGGCGGGCACGACGCCCGCTGCGGGCACCGGCACCGGCACGACCGCCGGTCCGGCTCCGGCTGCCGGTGGCACGACGGACGGGGCGGACGGCACCGCCTCGGGCACCCAGGTGGCCCCGGTGGTCGCGGTCCCGATCACCATCGGCGGGAACGGCATCGGCGTCGTCGGCGACGGCACCAGCACCGTCGGGGCGACCCCGGCGGGCACCACCCCGAGCAGCACGACCCCGTCCGCCGGAGGGTCGACCTCCGGTGACGGTGGCCTGCTCTCCGGCACCCAGGTGGTTCCGGTGATCAGCCTGCCGATCACCATCGGTGGGAACGGCATCGGCGTCGTCGGTGACGGCACCGCCACCACCCCGGCCACCGGCACGACGCCCGGCGACGGCACGGACCCGGGCACCGACCCCGGCACGGACCCGGGTACGGACCCGGGCACGACCCCGGGCGACGGCACGGACCCGGGCACGACCCCGGGCGACGGCACGGACCCGGGCACGACCCCCGGTGACGGGACGGACGCCGGCGACGGCACCGTGCCCGGAACCGTGACCACCCCGGCCGGTGCCACCGGCGCGGACGGGCCGACCCGGGCCTCCACAGCGGGTGTGGTGACCACCACGGCCGCCGCGACCAGCGGGATCTCGGCCGTCACTCGGACGGTGGCCGACACGGTGAGTGCCGCCGGTGACGGCGCGACCGCGCTCGCCTACACGGGAGCGACCTCGCCGGTCGTCCCCGTCGGGTTCGCGCTCCTGCTGCTGCTCGCCGGGGCGGGCACGCTCGTGCTCCGTCGCCGGCACTCGGCGGTCGACACCGACGGGACGCGCTGACAGCAGGTGACCGAGGGGCGTCGCACCGCCGGCGCCCCTCGTCACCGTGCCCGGAGTTGTCCGAACGGCCGGCCGGCACCACCATGAGGGGGTGCGCTCCGCCCTCGTCCGGCATCCGGTGACGGCCGCCATCACGTTCCTCGTGGTCGCGACCGCGGTCTTCGGCATCGTCGTCCGGGTGCTGCACGGTGCCGACCCGGCCTCGTACGGGCCCTTCCGGATCTTCGCGGCGTCCACCGGCGCGGTCGCGTTGCTCACCACGATCGCCGGCGTCGTCGTCCTCGTCGGTGCCGCCGAGCGGCTGATGGGGTCGTGGCGGACCGCCCTGGCGTTCGTCGTCACCACGGTCGTCGGCACCGCGGCCGGCGCGCTCACCGCGTTCGTCGACACGGACGGCCGCGACCTCACCGGCCTGCTGCTCGGGCGGGCGACGGCCTTCGACCCCTGGACCGCGATCGTCGGGACGATCGTCACCGCGAGCGCGTTCGCCGGACCGCTCTGGCGACGACGCATCCGGGTGAACGCGCTCGCCGTCGTGGCCGCGCTCCTGCTCTACGCCGGACACGCCTCCGACCTGTACGCGGTGCTCGCCGCCGCCGCGGGGTGGGTGCTCGGTGAGCTGCTCCGCCGCACCCCGGAGCGCGGCGGATGGGTGCGCAGCTCGCACCGCGAGACCCGGGTCCTGCTCGGGACGGTCGTGCTGGTGTCGGCGATCGGCCCCGTGGTGGCGCTCGTCTCCCGCGCACGGATCGGATTGCTCGCGCCGATCGCCGCGGTGCTCGGCACCGGGCCGGTCACCCCCGTGAGCGGCTGCGGCACCGACGGGGCCGCTGGGCAGTGCCTCCGCGCGCTGCTCGCGTACCGGGCGACGGACCCGTGGACGCTGCTGCTCGCCATCGCGCCGCTGCTCGTCCTCGTGGTGGGCGGCCTCGGGCTCTTCCGGGGCAGCCGGTTCGCCGTCTGGCTCGTGGTGGCGGTCGACGTGGTGACGGCGGTCGCGGCCGCGGTGACCTACGGGGTGCTGCCGGCGCGGGCCGGTGGGCTGCAGGGCACCGCCGACGAGTTCGTCACGGCGCTGTCGGTCGGTGCGTCGATCGTGGTGCCCCTCGCGACCGCGGCCGTCCTCGTGCTCCGGCGCCGGTCGTTCACCGTGCTGCCCTCACGGCGGCGTGTGGTCGCCTTCGCGGTGACCGTCGTCGCGGCGGTCGCCGTCGTGGTCGGCACCGTCGCGGTGTTCGCGGCGTCGGCCCCGGAGCACGTCGAGGACCCGCTCCGGCTCGCCGTCGCCGCCCTCGGCCCCCTCTCGCCGCTGACCTTCTGGGAGCAACTGCCCTCACTCGGCACGGCGCTGCGCATCGTGATCGGACTCGCCGGCCCCGTGCTCTGGTTCGTCGTCGCGCTCGCCGCGGTCCGGCCCACCGGCGCAGTGGAACCCGACACCGACGCGGACGGCTCCCGGTCCGACCGCGAACGGGCCCGGGCGCTGGTGCTCGCGGGCGGCGGCGACACCTTCGGGTGGATGACGACCTGGCGCGGCAACGCCTACTGGTTCGCGGCCGACGGGCGCGCCGGGGTGGCGTTCCGGCGCAACGGTGGGGTGGCCGTCACCGTGGGTGGCCCGTTCGGCTACCCGGATGCCCGCGCCGCCGCGATGACGGACTTCGCCCGGTACTGCGACGACAACGGGTGGACGACGGTCTTCTACGGCATCGACGCCGGGACGGCCGAGCTGCTCACGACGCAGGGGTGGTCGACGTTGCCGGTCGCCGAGGACGCCGACCTCGACCCCCGCACGTGGACGACGACGGGCAAGCGCAAGCAGGACGTCCGCACCGCCGTGAACCGGGCCCGCCGCGAGGGCATCACCGCCACCTGGTCGTCCTGGCAGGACCTGCCGCCGTCGACGGCACGGCAGATCGAGGCGATCTCGGAGGAGTGGGTCTCCGAGCGCGAGCTCCCCGAGATGGGCTTCACGCTCGGCGGGGTGGACGAGATGCGCGACCCCGCCGTCCGGACGCTCGTCGCGCAGGACGCCACCGGGCGGGTGCTCGCCGTGACGAGCTGGTTGCCGAGCCACCGCGAGGGGCGGGTCGTCGGCTGGACCCTCGACGTCATGCGCCGGACCGAGGCCGCGCCGAACGGCGTGATGGAGTTCCTCGTCGCGAGCGCCGCCGAACGGATGCGCGACGACGGCGTCGAACGACTCAGCCTGTCGGCGGCACCGCTCGCGCAGGCGGGCGAGAACGCTGCACCGACCGACGGCGTGCAGAGCCTGCTCGAGCTCGTCGGGGGAGTCCTCGAACCGGTCTACGGCTTCCGGTCGCTGCTCCGGTTCAAGCAGAAGTTCGGCCCCGACTTGCACCCGCTCGTCCTCGCCTACCCCGACCCGGTCGCGCTGCCGTCGATCGGCCTCGCGGTCGTCCGGGCGTACCTGCCGGACCTGTCCCTGCGGCAGGCGGTCGCGCTCGCGCGCGGACGCGGCTGAGGCGGCACGGTCGACGGGCCGGTGCGGTGGACGCGACCGGGCGGCGGACGGGAGGCGCGGTGCGGGCCCGCCCCGGGCTCCCGGTCGTGCGCCGCGTCGCCCCGTTACGTGCCCCGCTCCGGCCCGACGCGTCGGTCACCGGTCTGGGGTATCGTTCCGACTACGCAAGCGCTCCGGGGTCGGTGCAATTCCGAACCGGTGGTGACAGTCCACGAACTGATGACGGGTGCGAACCCAGCAGAGGTTGACTCGGTGAAACTCCGGGACCGACGGTGAGAGTCCGGATGGGAGGCGCGCTGGCGGACGAGACGACCCATCCTGCGTGGGACGACCCGTCCGTCGATGCCGACGATCGTCGAACACCCCCGGAGTCCCGTTGAGAGGACACCAGTGTTCACCGGCATCATCGAGGAACTCGGCACCGTCACCGCCGTCGAGCAGCACGGCGACTCCGTCGCGCTCACCGTCCGCGGGCCGATCGTGGTCGCGGACGCCAGCCACGGCGACTCCATCGCCACCAGCGGCGTCTGCCTCACCGTGGTCGAGCAGACCCCCGACTCCTTCACCGCGTTCGTCATGAAGCAGACGCTCGACATGAGCGCGCACGGAGCGTTGCGGGTGGGCGACCGCCTGAACCTCGAGCGCGCGGCGTCGGTCGGCGACCGGCTCGGCGGCCACATCGTGCAGGGCCACATCGACGGCACCGCCACCGTGCTCGAGACCGCGGACGGCGACGGCTGGCGGCGGGTGCGGTTCTCGCTCGCGCCGGCGCTCAGCCCGCTCGTCGTCGACAAGGGGTCGATCGCGCTCGACGGCGTCTCGCTCACCGTCAGCGCCGTCTCGCCCGAGGACACCGCGCCGGACGCCGCCTGGTTCGAGGTCAGCCTGATCCCGGAGACGCTCGAGGCCACGACCCTCGGCCTGCGCGTGCCGGGGGACCGGGTGAACGTGGAGACCGATGTGCTCGCGCGGCACGTGCGCCGGATGCTGCGGCTCGACGCCGCGGTCGGTTCGCTCGAGCCCGCGGGCTCGCTCGAGCCCGCGGGCTCGTCCGAGCCCGTCGGCTCGTTCGAGCCCGTCGGATCGGAGGCCCGGTGATGGTCGCCTCGGTCCCGCAGACGCTCGGCTCGTCGAGCATCGAACTCGCGATCGCGTCGGTCGCGGCCGGCCGCCCGGTGATCGTCGTCGACGACGAGGACCGCGAGAACGAGGGCGACGTCATCCTGTCCGCCGAGCTCGCGACGCCGGAGTGGATCGCCTGGACCGTGGCGCACTCGTCGGGGTTCATCTGCGCGCCCGTCAGCGTCGAGATCGCCGACGCCCTCGACCTGCCGCCGATGGTCCAGCACAACGAGGACGTCCGCGGCACCGCGTACACCGTCACCGTCGACGCAGCCGTCGGGGTCACCACGGGCATCAGCGCCCACGACCGAGCGCGCACGCTGCGGGTCCTCGCCGACCCGACCTCCGTGCGCGACGACCTGCACCGCCCCGGCCACGTCGTCCCCCTGCGGGCACGACCGGGCGGGGTCCGCGAACGTGCGGGACACACCGAAGCCGCGATCGAGCTCGTCACCGCAGCCGGGCTCCGGCCTGCCGCGGCGATCTGCGAGATCGTCGACGAGGACGGCAGCATGATGCGGCTGCCGGCGCTCGTCGCACTCGGGGCGCGCGAGGGCGTACCCGTCATCACCATCGCCGCGCTCGTCGAGTGGCTGGACGCGGCAGACCGGACAACGGCAGCAGCTGCCCTGTCCACGGAAGGAACAGCACGATGAGCGGAGCAGGCGCGGCGGACCGCGACCACGTCGACGGCACCGGGATCCGGGTGGCCATCGTCGCCGGGCAGTGGCACGACACGATCGCGGCGGGCCTCCTCGCCGGGGCGCAGCGCGAGGTCGAACGGCTCGGCGCCACCGCGTCGGTGTTCCCGGTCCCGGGGAGCTTCGAGCTGCCCGTCGTCGCGAAGACCGCCCTCGAGGCCGGGTTCGACGCCGCGGTCGCGCTCGGCGTGATCATCCGGGGCGGCACCCCGCACTTCGAGTACGTGTCCGACGCCGCCACGAGTGGGCTCACCCGCGTGGCGATCGACACCGGCAAGCCCGTCGGGTTCGGCGTGCTGACCCTGGACGACGAGCAGCAGGGCATCGACCGGGCCGGGCTGCCCGGCTCGAAGGAGGACAAGGGCGCCGAGGCCGTGCACGCCGCCGTCGCGACCGCGGTGACGCTGCGCTCGCTGCGCGTGCTCGCCTAGCGCGGCTGGTTCACACGGCGCCCGCACTCGGAACGGCCCCGCACCTCGAGAGGTGCGGGGCCGTTCTGCGTCGGCGGAGTGGTTACCGCTTGCCGAACACGTGGATCGGCAGGAAGAAGGAGAGGGTCATCAGGATGAGGCCACCCATGAAGATGAACGCCTGGCCTGAGTCGACCTGGAACGCGAACCCGAACAGGTACATCGACACCAGCAGCAGCAGGATCGAGAAAACAGCGGCGATGACGCGGCCCACGGGATACCTCCGGGTGTCGACGAGTGGAACGTCGCCAAGTCTATCCCCAGGAACGGGGATGGTCGTTCACGCGCCGGGCTTCGTCGCGATCAGACGGTCCACGACGGCGAGGAGCGCCTCCATGTCGACGGTGCTGCGCTTCGGTCGACCGTCGCTCGCGGCACCGAGGGAGGCCTGGTGGTACAGGCCGTCGCCGAGGAGCTTGACCGCCTGGGCGGTGGGCTCGTCGTGGAGGGCGTCGACGAGGGTCACGAGCCACGCGTTCTCGGTGTCGTCGAGGGTCCGGCCCGCTTCTTCGTAGCCGGCCTGCTGCAGGCGGCTCGCGGCGAGGAGCGCGAGGTCGAGCTCGCTGCCGACGAACAGGCAGTTTCGGACGAAGTAGCGGGCGGCACCGTCCTCGGCCTCGGCCATGCGCTCGACGTCGATCGCGGACAGGTCGGAGAGACGCTCGCACAGCCCCTCGACCAGGGCCGCCTTGGAGCCGAAGTGGTACAGCAGCCCGCCCTTGGAGACACCGGCGCGGGCGGCGACGGCGTCGAGCGTCGCGGGACGTTCGCCGTCTTCGCACACGATGGCGACGAAGCTGTCGAGGACGCGGTCGCGGGCACTGGCCATGGGCACGAGTCTAGGAGGAGTTGTGCACGAGCAGGTGCAGGCGTCGCGGGCCGTCCCGCGACGCCTGCACCCTGCCGGTCGGGGCACTCGGCCCGTCAGCCCTTCAGCGCTCCGGCGGCGATGTTGGCGATGAAGTGGCGCGAGCCGATGATGAACACGCCGATGAGCGGGAACACGCTGATCACGGCGCCGGCCATCACCGCCCCGAGGTCGGTCGCGTTCACCGAGCTCAGTCCGGCCAGGGCCACCTGCAGGGTCTGTCCCTTCGGGTCGATGAGGACGATGAGCGGCCAGACGTAGTCGTTCCAGGCGGTGATGAAGGTGAAGATGCCGAGGAACGCGAGCCCGCCGCGGAGCATCGGGACCGCCACCGACCACCAGGTGCGGAAGAAACCCGCTCCGTCCACCCGGGCCGAGTCGATGACCTCGTTCGGGATCGACGAGGTGGCGAACTGCCGGAGCAGGAAGATGCCGAACGCGTTCGCCGCCCCCGGGATGATGAGCGCCTGCAGACCACCGATCCACCCGAGGTTCGCCATGAGCACGAAGCTCGGCACCAGCGACAGGCTGCCGGGCACCAGGAACGTGGCGAGCATGACGGTGAAGAGCGTGCGCTTGAACGGGAACTCGTACTTCGCGAACGCGAACGCAGCGAGCGAGTCGAACAGCATGACCAGGACGGCGGTGCTGCCGGCCACGAGCACGGTGTTCAGGAGTGCCCGCAGCATGTCCACGTTGCTGAAGACGGACGCCACGTTCGCGAGGGCGTTGTCCCCGAACCAGAGCGACGGCGGGTAGCCGAAGATCTCGGCGTTCGTCGACGTCGACATCACGAGGAGCCACCAGAACGGGAAGATCGACAGCAGCACCCCGATGATCAGGCAGAGGTGCGTGACGGCGGTCCCGAGCCAGCCGCGGCGGAACCCGCGGCCGCGGTCGTTCCCTGCGGCCCCCGGTCGGCCGAGTGCCGCGGCGGTGTTGGTCGTCGTCGTGGTCGGTGTCGCGGTCATGCGTCGACCCCCTTCGTGCTGGTGCGGACCGTGCGGGCCACGCGGAGTCGTCGTGGGGTCTTCAGGCCGTCGCGTTCACTGAGCAGACGCCAGTTGATGATCGCGAACACCACGGAGAACAGGAACAGCACCCAGGCGATCGCCGAGCCGTACCCGAAGTCGAACTGGTTGAACGCCTGCTCGTACTGGTAGAGCACGATCGTCATGCCGGCCTCGTCGGGGCCGCCCACCGCTTGTCCGTTGAACAGGATCTGCGGCTCCGTGAAGAGCCCGAGCCCACCGATCGTCGACGTGATGAGGGTGAACAGGATCACCGGGCGCAGCAGCGGCACGGTGATGCGCGAGAAGATCTGCCACGCGTTCGCGCCGTCCACCTTGGCGGCGTCGTACAACTCGGTCGAGATGGACTGCAGTCCGGCCAGGTAGATGATCGCGTTGTAGCCCGTCCAGCGCCAGATCACCATCACCGAGATGGTGACCTTGATGCCCCAGTACGACGACAGCCACCCGACCGGGTCCGCGCCGAGTGCGCGCAGTGCCGCGTTCACCAGGCCGAAGCCGTCGGAGAACACCGAGCCGAACACGATCGCCATCGCGACCATGCTCGTGACGTTCGGCACGAAGAACGCGACGCGGTAGAAGCCCTTCGCCCGGATGTTGCCGTGCAGCAGGAACGCGAGCACGAGCGCGAGGAACAGCATCGGGATCGTCGACATGACCCAGATGAGGAACGTGTTGCCGACGGCGTTCCAGAACCGCGGGTCGCCGAGCAGGTACTGGTACTGGGCCAGACCGACGAACGCGGGGGAGCCGACCCCGTCCCAGTCGGTGAACGACAGCACGATCGAGAACACGATCGGGAACAGCCCGAACACCAGGAAGAGCACGTAGAACGGCGCGATCGCGACGTACTGCGGCCAGAACCGGCGGAACCCGTACCGTTTGCCGGTCGCTGCGGTGGTGATGGAGGACGTCGGGGTCCCGACGACCGCGGGGATGCTCGTGGTCGGTGGTGCCTGCTTGGTGCTCATGCGCGGACCCCCCGCTTGTCGAGGACCCGGTTGGTCTGGTCGACGGCGTCCTGCCAGGCGCGGTCCGGGTCCTTGCCCCCGGCTTCGACGTTCGTGATCTCGGTCGCGAACGCACCGATGAACCGTTCGGAGTTGGAGATGTACGTCACCGGGACGTCCATCGCCGAGGCGTTGAAGAACGCCAGCGGGTCCTGGTCGCCGAAGTAGTCGCCGGGCTTCCGCATGATCCCGTTATCGAACGACGCCGGGGTGGAGGGGAACAGCTGGATGTCGTTGTACGTGTGCGACTGCACCTCGGGCGAGGTGATCCACTGCGCGAACGCGGCGGCCGCGGCCGGGTCCTTCGAGGTCTTCGGGACGGCGAGGAACGACCCGCCGCTGTTGCCCGGGCGATCCGGTTGCCGGGCGACCCGCCACGTACCGGCGGCGTCGGGAGCAGTGTCGTGGATGACCTGCGTCCACCACGCTCCCTCGATCTGTCCTGCGACCCGGCCGGACACCCACCCGGCGTTCTGGTCAGTGCCGGACTGCAGGTTGCCGGTGAGGCCGGAACGGACGCAGGCGACGGCGTTCTCCCACGCCTGCCGCACCGAGCTGTCGTCCTGCTCGAAGACCGGCTGGTCGTCGCGGTCGAAGTACCGCGTGGGGCTGGCGTAGATGTACTGGTTGAAGAGCTGGTTTGCGGTGATGACCGTCGCGGCGTCCGCACCCTTCCGGATCTTCGCGCCGAAGGAGCGGAACCCGTCCCACGTCGCGATCGCGTCGGAGACCTCGTCCGGGTCGGTCGGCAGCCCGGCCTTCGCCAGGACGTCCTGCCGGTAGAAGAGGCCGGTCGGTCCGGTGTCGACGGGCCAGAAGCACTGCCGGCCGCTCGGCGTCCGGCCGAGCGCGCTCTTCCAGTCGTAGTACTCGTCCCGCTTCGCCGCGCCGCCGTGGTCGTCGAAGTCGGTGAACAGGTCTTCGTCGGGGAAGTACAGCCAGCAGTTCGAGTTGACCATGAGGACGTCGGGGATGAACGCGTTCCCGGCGAGTGCCGTCCGGAACTTGGTGTCGTACGAGGCGCCGCCGATCAGGTCGGGGCGGAGCCGCTTGGACCCCTGCCCGGCGATCCCCCCGGCGGCCTGCCGCAGGAACTTCGGGTCGAGCGACCGGTTCCAGTACCAGAGGACGAGTTCGTCAGGGTCCTTGGAGATGGCGGTGCTCGTGGAGCACCCGGCCAACAAGGCGGTGGTGGCGAGGGCTCCGAGGGCACCTGCGCCGGCGAGGAACCCCCGCCTGCTGAGACTGATCGATGGAGATGACGTCACGAAACTACCTGCTCTCGTCGTTGAGATCGGGTTGGAAACAGCGATACCGGGTCCCCGGAGCGTTCGACCGTGAACGCTCACGAAGTGGTCCAGAGCATCCTCTGTGAGACACGCCGTGTCAAGCACTTCCGCATTGATCCGCCGGGCGTGTGGCACTAGCGTCGTCGTGACCGTGAAGGTTCACGAGACGACAAGGATCCGCATGTCAGCGCAGACCGCGAACACCGCCAGCACCCCGACTCCGACGGTCGCCGACCGCCCCGGCTGGGCCGTCCTCGGCCCCGGGGGCATCGCCCGCCGCTTCCTCTCCCAGCTGCCCGCGAGCGGTGGTGCCCTGGTGGCCGCCGGCAGCTCGTCCACCGAGCGGGCGCAGACCTTCGCCGACGAAGCCGCGCAGCTCGGGTTCGCCGACGTCTCCGCTGCGACCTACGACGAGGTCCTCGCCGACCCGCGCGTCGACGCCGTCTACGTCTCGACCGTGCACACCGGGCACGCGCGGCTCGTCCTCGCCGCGCTCGAGGCCGGCAAGGCCGTCCTGTGCGAGAAGCCCCTCGCCCCGAACCACGGCACCGCCATGGCGCTCGCCGACGCCGCACGGCAGGCCGGTCTGCCGCTGGTCGAGGCGTTCATGTACCGCTTCCACCCGCAGACCGCCGCACTGCTCGACCTCGTGCGGGACGGCGTGATCGGCGAGGTCACGCACATCGACGCCTCGTTCGCGTTCCGGACCGGTGAGCGGACCGGCCGACTGTTCGACGTCGACACGGCCGGCGGCGGGATCCTCGACGTCGGCGGGTACCCGGTGACGATGGCTGCCGCGATCGTGCAGGCCGCGACCGGGGTCGCCGTCGCCGAGCCGACGGAGCTCACCGCCACCGGCACCCTCGGGCCGACCGGTGTCGACGAGTGGACCGTCGCGCAGCTGACCTACCGCGGCGGCATCACGGCGTCCGTCCGCACCGGGGTTTTCGTGCAGGACGACAACGCGGTCGCGGTGTACGGCACGCGCGGTCGCCTCCTGCTCGCCGACCCGTGGACCCTCGGCGCCGACCCGACGATCGAGGTGCACACCGTCGACGAGGATCCGCGCACGCTGTCCTTCGCCGGCGAGCACCCCTACGCACGTGAGGCCGACGCCACCACCGACGCCCTGCGTGCCGGTGCGGTCGAGGCAGCACAGATGACGATCGACGAGTCGCTCGCGACCGCCCGCACCCTCGACAAGTGGCGCGCCGCGATCGGCCTGCGCTACCCGTTCGAGGCTGAGTCCGCCGACATCCCCACCGTGAGCGGTCGGCCGCTCCGGGTGCAGGACGGCAACCCCATGCAGTACGGCGAGATCCCGGGTGTCGGCAAGCGGCTGTCGCGCCTGGTGATGGGCGTCGACAACCAGCCCGACCTCGCCCACGCCAGCGCGATCTTCGACCTGTTCGTCGAGCAGGGCGGCAACGTCTTCGACACCGGCTACATCTACGGCGGCGGTGTGCTCGAGGGTCGGCTCGGCAAGTGGATCCAGAACCGCGGCATCCGCGAGGACGTTGTCGTCATCACGAAGGGTGCGCACACGCCGTTCTGCGACCCGGAGTCCCTGACGAAGCAGCTGCTCGAGAGCCTCGAGCGCCAGGGCACCGACTACGCGGACATCTACATGATGCACCGCGACAACCCGGACATCCCGGTGGGGGAGTTCGTCGACGTCCTCGACGAGCACCGCCGCGCTGGCCGCATCCGCGTGTACGGCGGGTCGAACTGGACGCCGGCACGCTTCGACGAGGCCAACGCCTACGCACGGGCGAACGGGAAGCACGAGTTCGAGGTCCTCAGCAACCACTTCGGCCTGGCCGAGGCCTACGACGTGCCGTGGGACGGCTGCGAGCACGCGACCGACGCCGCGTCGAAGGCGTGGCTCGAGGAGCGTCAGGTCCCGCTGCTGCCGTGGTCGTCGCAGGCCCGCGGCTTCTTCACCGGCCGTGCGACGCCGGAGGACACCAGCGATGCCGAGCTCGTCCGCTGCTACTACAGCGACGAGAACTTCGAGCGGCTCCGTCGCGCGCGGGAGCTCGGCGACCGGTTCGGCGTCCCCGCCACGGCGATCGCCCTGGCGTACGTGCTCAACCAGCCGTTCCCGACGTTCCCGCTCTTCGGACCGCGTACGATCGCGGAAGCCCGATCGTCCATGACGGGCCTCTCCGTCGACCTCACCCCGGAACAGGTGGCATGGCTGGACCTCCGCGACTGACCCAGTCGCCACCGGACGGCCCGCACTCCGGCGGCCGCGCGACGATCATCGACGTCGCCGCGGCCGCCGGGGTGTCCCGGCAGACCGTCACCCGCGCGATGAACGGCATGTCCGGCATCAGCGCGACCACGAAGGAACGGGTGCTCGCCGTCGCAGCGTCGCTCGACTACCGGCCGTCGCGGTTCGGCCGCGGGCTGGTGACCGGCGGCGACCACCAGCTCGGGCTCGTCGTGAACGACCTGCGGAACCCGTACACGCCCCAGCTCGCGTCCGCCGTGTTCCGGCTCGCCGCCGAGCAGGGGTGGAACGTCATGCTCGCCGACGTCGACCTGGCGAGCGACGCCGACCGGATGGTCCAGGCGCTCGGTGCGCAGACCGACGTGGTCATCGGTTACCTCGGCTCGCGCCGGCACCGGTGGAGCGAGCTCCTCGGCAACGTGCCGATGGTCGAGCTCGACCCGTCCTCCGACCCGCCCACGGCAGCGGTGTGGATCGACCCCGCCGACGCGATCGAGGCCCTTGCCGACCACCTGGTGGCGACCGGGGTGCGGCACCCCGTCGTGCTCGACAACTCGTCGCCGGACCACACGAGCGCGCGCGGCCTGCTCATGCTGGACGCGCTGCGCCGCCGCGGCTACCTGCCGGAGCTCGTGCACGCGCCGCACGGCACCGCCGAGTGCGGTGCCGACGAGACGGTGCGGATCCTGGCTCGGAAGCGCCGACTCGACGCGATCCTGGCCTTCAACGACGTGATGGCGCTCGGCGTGCTGCAGGCCTGCCGCCGCGCGGGCGTCGACGTCCCCGGTGAGGTCCGGGTCGTCGGCGTCGACGGCCTGCCGCTCGGCGCTCTGGTGTCGCCGATGCTGACGACCCTGGCGGTCGACCTCGACGCCGTCGCGCGCGAGGCCCTCACGCTCGCGCTCGGCATGCTCGCCGGTGAGCTGCCACGGCACGGCGCCGCAGTGCAGCGCACCGTGCGCCACAGCCTGCTGGTCCGCGACTCCGCCTGACGACGGCCGGCCCGCACGCCCCGCCCGCCCGCCCAGCCCCGCCCCGCCGGCCCAGCCTGCCCCCGAGGTTCCGAAATCTCGGCATGTCGGCGCTCAGGCCGCCCGACATCGGAACCCGGGCGGAGACCACGCGGCGTGTTGTGGAACCCCGGCACCGGAACCCCGGCACCGGAACCCCGGCACCGGAACCCCGGCACCGGACGCAGGTCGTGCCGTCGCCCCAGCCTCCCGCCCTGGGCGGGACCAGCCGTCGGACGGGAGGCCCGTGGCGCGCCCGCCACGGGCCTCCCGTCCGCTTGATGGTTGCATTTGCAACCATCACCGTCCAGACGGTACACTGACGGAGTCCTGACGGGGCGCGTGTCCATCCCGCGTCCCGTCTCGTCTGCCCCACGCACCGCCCGCCGTCGACCAGGTCCGGCTCGAAGTCCCAGGAGTCCGCCGTGTCCGCACTGCTCACCAGCCCCATCGCCACCCGCGTCACCGGCAGCCGCGCCCGACGGTTCCTCGCGCTCGCCGTGCTGATGCTGCCGGTCCTGCTCATCTCGGTGGACAACACCGTGCTGAGCTTCGCGCTGCCGTCGATCAGTCGTGCGCTCAACCCGGACGCCACCACGCAGCTCTGGATCGTCGACGCGTACCCGCTCGTCCTGGCCGGGCTGCTCGTCGTGATGGGCAGCATCGGTGACCGCATCGGCCGCCGTCGGATCCTGGTGATCGGGGCCACCGGCTTCGCGCTGTTCTCCGTCGCCGCGGCCTTCGCGACCGACGCCTGGATGCTCGTCGCCGCACGGATCGCGATGGGGGTGTTCGGGGCGATGCTCATGCCCGCGACGCTCTCGATCATCCGCAACGTCTTCGTCGACGCGGGGGAGCGGCGGATGGCGCTGGCCGTCTGGTCGACCATGTTCGCGGCCGGCAACGCCCTCGGTCCGCTCGTCGGTGGCACGCTGCTCGCGCACTTCCACTGGGGCAGCGTCTTCCTGGTCGCGGTGCCGATCCTCGTGCTCATGCTCGTCGGCGTCCCGTTCTGCGTGCCGGAGTCGCGCGACCCGATGCCCGGGCCGGTCGACGTGCCGAGCATGTTCCTGTCCCTCGGTGCGCTGGCGCCGATCGCCTGGGCGATCAAGTCGTTCGTGCACCCGGAGGAGCGCGGGTTCGCCGTCGCGATGCTCGCCGTCGGCGTCGTGTGCGGTATCGCGTTCGTCCGCCGACAGCTGCGGTCCCGTACGCCGATGCTCGACCTGCGCCTGTTCCGCAGCACGGCGTTCACCGGCAGCGTGCTCATGAACCTGATGGCGATGTTCTCGCTGACCGGCTTCCTGTTCTTCATCGCGCAGCACCTGCAGCTCGTGGCGGGGCTCGACCCGTTCGCCTCCGGCGTCGTGCTGATCCCCGGATCGGTGCTCACGATCGTCGCCGGCCTCGCGGTGGTGCCGGTCGTCGCACGGGTCGCACCGCGCTGGGTCGTGTCGGTGTCCCTGCTGTTCTCGGCCGCGGCGTACGCCCTCGTGGCGGTCCTCGGACACCACGCGTCGATCGCGGCACTGGCGTTCGCGTTCGTGCTGCTCGGCATCGGGATCGGCGCGTCCGAGACCGTCACGAACGACCTCATCATCTCGACCGCTCCGGCGGACAAGGCCGGTGCGGCGTCCGCGATGTCCGAGACGGCGTACGAGATCGGTGCGGTCCTCGGCACGGCCGTCCTCGGCACGATCCTGGCGAGCACCTACCGGGCGCACGTCGTGGTGCCGGGCGGCCTGAGCTCGACGGCGCACACCGCTGCCCAGGAGACGCTCGGCGGTGCGGTGTCCGCCGCGTCGTCCCTCGGCGGCGGCGCCGGCCAGGCGCTCCTCGAGTCGGCGCGGGCGGCGTTCGACTCCGGCGTGACGATCACGGCCGGCGTCGCCGCGGTGCTCATGGTGATCGCTGCCGCGGGTGCCGTCGTCATGCTCAAGCGTCGCTGACGCGCGCCGCTTCGTGAGCCGCTGACGCGCGCCGCTTCGTGAGCGGAAATGGTCGGGTTGCGCCACGCGACCCGACCATTTCTGCTCACGAAGTCATCGCCACGGCGCGCCCGGGAGCCGTCGAACCTGTGAATCGTTGACCTCAACCATGGTTCAGGTCATACGTTGGGACATGCCCGCCCAGTGACGGCACACCCCCGCGCGAAGGAACGACGACGAACACCATGCCCGACGAAGCCCCGGCGAACATCGCCGAAGCGTACAAGTCCGCGTTCCGCGGGCACCCGGCCGGCGTCGCCGTCATCACCGCCGAGGGGCCGGACGGTCCGACCGGACTCACCGCCTCGAGCGTCGCGAGCGTGGCTGTGGACCCGCCGGTCCTCGTCTTCTCGCTGTCCACGAACTCCGGGTCCGCCGGGGTCGTGCTCGGCGCTCCGGTCTTCGTCGTGCACCTGGTCGACTCGCTCAGCGTGGCGCTCGCCCGGCGGTTCGCCTCGACCGGCAGCCCGACCGCTGACGACCCGATCTGGGGCACCCTGCCCTCGGGTGACCGCTACCTGCCCAGTGCCGCGAGCGCGCTGCGGTGCCGCCCGCTCTCCACGACCCCGATCGGCAGCTCGACCGTCGTCGTCGCCGAGGTCCTCGACATCGTCGTCGGCCTCGAGCACGGCGAGCCGCTGGTCTACCACAACCGGGAATTCCACTCCCTCACCGATCGTTCCCGGCTCTCGTGAGCCGCGGAATCCCATCCGCAACCCACTGATCGAAAGGACCTCACATGGCTGAGTACACCCTGCCGGAGCTGCCGTACGACTACGCCGCACTCGAGCCGCACATCAGCGGCAAGATCATGCAGCTGCACCACGACAAGCACCACCAGGCCTACGTGACCGGAGCGAGCACCGCGCTGCAGCAGCTCGGTGAAGCGCGCGAGTCGGGCAACTTCGGTGCGATCAACAAGCTCGAGAAGGACCTGGCGTTCCACCTCGGTGGCCACGTCAACCACTCGATCTTCTGGACCAACCTCGGCCCGGACACGAAGGTCCCCGAGGGTGAGCTCGCCGCGGCGATCGACGAGTTCTTCGGCTCGTTCGACACCTTCAAGGCGCAGTTCGCCGCCGTCGCGAACGGCATCCAGGGCTCCGGCTGGGCCGTCCTGGCCTGGGACACCGTCGGCCAGAAGCTGACCACGTTCCAGCTGTTCGACCAGCAGGCCAACGTGCCGTTCGGCCTCGTGCCGATCTTCCTGCTCGACATGTGGGAGCACGCCTTCTACCTCGACTACCTCAACGTCAAGGCGGACTACGTGAAGGCCGTCTGGAACATCGTCGACTGGGAGAACGTCGCGGCGCGCTTCGCCAACGCGAAGTCGCAGTCGTTCGTGACGCTCTGATCCACCGATCGCGGGTCGCGTGACGCGACCGACGGACGAACGGGAGGCACGGTGCCAGCTGGCACCGTGCCTCCCGTTCGTGCATCACGCCGCGGTGACTGCCGCGCCGGCGGCGAGCCGGTCGGCGATCGCCCGGAGCGCGGCGTCGGTGTCGGCGCGCTCGCGGTCGACGATCGCGGTCCACTGGGCACCGCGGGCAGTCGTCACGGCGTCGCGTGCGACGCGCTCGGCGGCCTCGGCGTCGTAGCCGTGTGCGAGGCACCACGCGGCGACCGCTGCCACGTGGTCCCGGTGCAGACCGCGTTGCTGGACCCGGCCGTCCATCGCCTCGACGGACCCGAGCTCGAAGGTGAGCCGGGCCGCGAGTGCTCGGTGCGGGTCGTCGAGGCGACCGAAGCTGGTCACCAAGTAGTCAGCGAGGGCGGAGCGGTCTGCAGCGGGATCGAGCGCAGCGTGGCAGACCGTGTCCGCCAGGTGCACGACGACCGAGTCGATGAGGGCGTCGCGGGAGCCGAAGTGGTAGACGATCGGGTACGCACTGGTGCCCAGGATGCGCCCGAGGCTGCGGACCGAGACGTCCTCGAGCTTGGTGTCCAGCAGGTGCAGGGTGACCTTCTCGAGGATCGCCGGCTTGAGCGTCGGGTCGGGCTTCCGGGGCATGGCATCTCCGTCGGATCGTCGGCGGCGGGCACAGGACCCGCCACATGGTGGCATTGCGTATGTTACCGGTCGGGCAGTGCGATTGGCCACCACGACGAGGGTCCGTGCGGTCCCGAAAACGGAGCTTTACTCGGTTCCCCGTACACTGGGGCAGATGTCCATGCCGCAAGAGGCCTCCGTGCCCGTGTCGCAGCCCGAGGGGACCCGTGCCGGACGGGTGGTCGCGGGCCGCCGTCGTGGCGCCGGAAAACGGTTCCTGGTCATCGGCGACGTCCTGGACGGGGTGCTCGTGCAGACGACCGCGCACACCATCGGGGTGCACGACCCCGCCGCCGTGATCCGCCACCGACCGACGGGTGCCGCCGGCAACACCGCCGCCTGGCTCGGCTGGCTCGGTGCCGAGGTGGACCTCGTCGCGCGGGTCGGCGTCGACGACGTCTACCGGCACGAGCGCTCGTTGGAGGACGCCGGTGTCCGCCCGCACCTGCGCTACGACGCGATGACCTCCACCGGGGTCGTGGTGTCCGTGCGCAACGACAGCGGCCGCACGGCGATGTCCGACCCGGCCGCGAGCGGGAAGCTCACGGCTGCCGACGTCCCCGAGGCCGTGGCCCGACGCGCGGACATCGTGCACCTGACCGGGCACGCGATGCTCGGTGGTGGCGCCGACCGCATCGCGTCCCTGGTCGCCCGCGCCCGGACGGGATCTGCCCGGGTGTCGCTCGACCCGTCCTCGGCAGCGATCGTCCGGTCGGTCGGTGCCCCCGCCTTCCTCGAGGCCCTCGTCGGCGTCGACGTCCTCTTCCCCGGCCGGCAGGAGGCCCTCGAACTGACCGGGACGACCGACCTCGACGACGCGGTGCGGCGACTCACCGAGCACGTGCCGCTCGTGGTGGTCACGGTGGGCGCCGACGGCGTGCTGGTGGGGCGACGCGGACGGAGCGTGCACCGCGTCCCCGCGACGCCGGCCACGGTCGTCGACACGGTCGGCGCCGGTGACGCGTTCGCCGCGGGCTTCGTGCGTGCCTGGGCGACCGATCCCGTGCGCGTCGGAGCGGCTGCACGTGAGGGCACCCGCGTCGCGGCCCGAGCACTCGGGTTCGTGGGTGGTCGTCCACCGGTGTGACGGGCAGTCGCCAGACCGGCACCGACACGGACTTGGCCGGCCCGTCGCGTGGGGTCCGGTGTGTCAGTGCTCGGCGGGCTCCGCCACGACGGTGAGGGTCTGGACCCGTCCTGCCGCGCCAGGGGCGAGCCGGATCTCGACGCGCAACCGCCCGCAGGTGCCGGGCAGCCACCACCGCAGGTGCGACGGCGTCGACGACTGCTCCGCGACGGGAGCGGCGGTCAGGTCGGCACCCACCTCGGCCACCGCCGCCGCGATCGCCCGCCGGCGTCGGTCGTAGGGGACGTCCATCGCCACGTTCGGCGTGCAGACCACGTCCGCTCCGTCGTCCTGCCAGTCGGCCAGGAGGCCCGTCACGGCAACCTGCGCGGCTCGCGTCGCCCGGATGGTCGGCTCGGCGCCGGGGCGGCGCACCGGTCCGGTCGTCGTGTCGCCGTGCCCGTCGGACGCCGCCGGACGCGTTGCGTCCAGGAGCAGGTCGTGTGCCTGCTGGGCAGCGGTGGAGACCTTCGCCTGCGTGGCGTTCTCGAACGCGACGACACCGAGACCCGTCTGCGCGGACCAGCGCATGTGTGCCGAGAACCCCGGGTAGCCGCCGGAGTGCGAGACGAGTTCGCCGAACCGGTCGTCCTGTTCGACGAACAGTCCGAAGCCGTAGGCCGTGGCGCGTGACGAGCCGGGGACGACGGACGACGGCACGACCCGCATCGCCTGCTGCATGAGCCGGCGGTCGGCGGGGGAGACCGGGCCGGGTTCCGGAGCATCGGAGGACGCCGACCCGAGGTGCGTGGCCCACCGTGCGAGGTCGCGGACGGTGGAGAACAGTCCGCCGATCGACGAGAACGCACCCGGGCCGGTCATCGGCAGGGGCTCCCAGTCGCCGTCGTGCGGGCGGAACCCGGTGACGACCGGTCCCTGCGCCTCGGCCGCGCTGAACACCGTGTGGTCGAGACCGAGCGGTCGGAGCACGGTGTCATGTGCTGCCTGGGTGAACGGACGGCCGGTGACGACGGCGACGACCCGACCGAGCAGCGCGTAGCCGAGGTTCGAGTACGCGAACCGGGTGCCGGGCACGGAGTCGAACAGCAGACCGCCGCGCAGGACGTCGTCGAGCTCGGCGTCGCTGATCGACTCCTGCCGGTCCGCCCAGGGGTCGTCGGTGGGGAAGCCGGCCGACATGGTCAGCAGCATCCGCACGGTCGGCACGGGGGAGTCCGGTGTGGGCAGGGGCACCGCGCCGAACGCCGGGACGAACGCGGTGATCGGCGCGTCGAGGTCCAGTCGGCCGTCGGACACCAGCGTCAGCAGCGTCGCCGCGGTGACGCTCTTCGTGCACGATGCGATCCGGTAGACGGTGTCGGCGTCCGGCCGCTGCCCGTCGCCGCGGTCGCCGTGGCCCCCGGAAGTGACGAGACCCGTCCGGTCGAACACACCCCACGCACTGCTCGGCGCGACGCCACGGTCGACACGGTCACAGAAGAGCGCGTCGACCTGCGCGACGGCGGTGTCCCACGGGCTCATGACCGACGCATCTCGGCGTACGCGTCGAGCGCGCGCTGCCGGGTCGCCTTGAGGTCGACCATCGGCTCGGGCCGGAGCTCCTCCGACGGCACCCACCGGTGCACGTACTCGCGGTGCGGGTCGAAGCGCTCGAGCTGCCGGTCGGGGTTGAACACCCGGAAGTACGGCGCCGCGTCGAAGCCCGACCCGGCGACCCACTGCCAGTTCGCGGCGTTGTTGGCGGAGTCGGCGTCGACGAGGGTGTCCCAGAACCACTGCTCGCCCACCCGCCAGTCGACGAGCAGGTTCTTGACGAGGAAGCTCGCGGTCGCCAACCGGACACGGTTGTGCATGGCGCCGGAGTGCCACAGCTCGCGCATACCGGCGTCGACGAGGTCGAACCCGGTCGTCCCGGTGCGCCACCGGTCGACCTCGGCATCGGGGGCGTCCCGCCACGGGAACGCGTCGAACTCACGACGCACGTTCACCGTCGTGATGTCCTCGCAGTGGAAGTACTCGTTCCAGTTGAACTCGCGCCAGGCCAGCTGTCGCAGGAAGGCGGAGGCGTTCTGGCGCTGCTCGGGCTCGAGCGCTCCGTGCAGCCGGTGCCACACCTGGTACGGGCTGACCTCGCCCCAGCGCAGGTGCGGGGACAGGTCGCTCGTGGTGGCCATGGCGGGTTCGTCGCGCTGGTCGTAGTCCTCGAGCGCATGGGTGACGAAGTGCTCGAGCCGCTGGTGTGCGCCGTGCTCGCCGGGCTCCCAGGCATCGCGGAGTCCGCCGGCCCAGTCGGGGCGGGTCGGCAGGAGGTCCCACTGGCTCAGGTCGTCGCTCGCGACGCGGGCAGGGGCGGGCAGGTCGCGGGGCTTCGGGAGCGGGTGCCGTGGTTCCGGCATCGCCTGGGCAGCGCGCCAGAACGGGGTGAACACCTTGTACGGCTCGCCCTGTCCGGTGCGGACGGTCCACGGTTCCCAGAGCAGGCTCGCCGCGAAGCTGTGCGCCTCGATGCCGCGGTCGTGCAGGGCGCTCTTGATGCCGGCGTCGACCTCGCGCTCGGCCGGACCGTACCGACGGTTCCAGAACACGGCGTCGGCACCGGTGTCGGCGACGAGGGTGTCGATCACCGCGGCGGCCGCACCCCGTCGCAGCACCAGCCGCGAGTCACGGTCACGCAGTTCGCCGTCCAGCGCGGTGAGCGAGTGGTGGAGCCACCAACGGCTCGCCGCGCCCGCGGGACGGATGCCGGGGGATTCGTCGTCGAGGACGTAGACCACCGTGACGTCGCCGCCGTGGTCGATCGCGGCACGAAGTGCGGGGTTGTCGGCCAGCCGCAGGTCGTCGCGGAGCCAGACCAGTGCGCCGGTCACACCGCTGCCGGGTCCGACTCGGAGACCGACCGCGCGACGGCCCGTCGGCCCGGGGCGGTGCCGACCGCGAGGCGCAGCTTCGTGCAGAGCTCGGTGAGCGTGCGGAGTTCGGCGTCGGACAGTCCGGCGCCGACCTGCTGCGCGATGCTCGCCGCGTGCTGCACGGCCACCTGGCGGTAGACGTCGAACCCGTGCGGGGTGAGGGCCACGATGACGCCGCGGGCATCGGACGGATCCGGCTGCTTCTCGACGATCCCGCGGGCGAGCAGGCGATCGACCAGACGGCTCACGCTCGGCTGGGTGAGGAGCAGGTGGCCGGTGAGGTCACGCATGCGGCAGCGTCGACCGGGCTGCGTCGACAGGTTGAAGCAGACGTCGTACTCGTTGAAGGAGATCTCGCCGCCGGGGAAGTCCGCGTTGAGGCTCCGCATCACGGTGACCTGGGCGCGGAACAGTGATTCCCAGGCAGCGACGGCGGTCGCCTTCTCGCTGCGGCGTGACTCGCTCACGATGGCGCTCCCCTCTGGTCGGACGGTCCGTCCACACTACCGACGGCCCCCGACAGGCGCGGGTTCGACATGCATGCGCTCCGACATGCACGAGGGCCGGCCGCTCTTCCGAGCGACCGGCCCTCTCCCTTGCACCAAGAGTTTCCTGCAATCACATTCCGCAGGCGGTGCCACAGCAAACACCGTCTGCACCACCGACTGTATAACGAAGCGGTAACGGCGCGCTAGCCTCCCCGTGCGTCGTTCGCTGCGAGTTCACCAAGAGCGACCGATCAGGATCAGAAGAGGTCGGGCGACGGCGTCGAGGCGTAGCGCACGGCCACGTCGGCGTGCCGGTCGAACCGGTAGCCCACGCCGCGGACGGTGCGGACGATCTCCTCGAACGCGCCGAGCTTGGAGCGGAGACGACGCACGTGCACGTCGATGGTGCGCTCGTTCGGGGTCTCGTCCTCGCCGTCCGACCACAGGCCGTCGATGATGGCCGAGCGGTCCACCGTCTGGCCCTCGCGCAGCACCAGGAACTGCAGGAGTTCGAACTCCTTGTAGGTCAGGGGTGCTGCGTCGCCGTCGAGCGTGACGCGCTTGCGGGAGATGTCGATGACGACCCCGGTCTCCTCCGGCTCGGGCTTCTCGGCCTGCTTGCGGGCGGCGACCGCGGACCGGTCCTGCAGGGCCAGTCGGACGACGTCGACGTCACGGCCACCGGACTGCTCCGCGGCGACGGCGACGGCCGCGTAGGTCTCCGAGTTCGGCACCAGCTGCGCGGTCAGTGCCTTCAGCTGCTCGACGACGGCTGCGAGCGTCGTGCCGGCCGCTGCCGCCTTCGCCTCGTCGATCCCGACGTAGAGCGCGAAGCCACGGGCCTCGGTGCCCTCGGGCAGGGAGCGGTTGCGCTGCGGTGCGACGACCGGGCTGGTCGGCACGCTCGTCTGTCCGGTCGTGGCCGGTGTCGCGGGACGCGGACGGATCGGGGTGACCGTCCCGAGGTCGGTCGGCGCCGGAGCGGCGGTGCGGAGCGCGGTGCGGGGCTGGGCGATGGTGAGCGACATGGTGGTTCTCCGGGCGATGTGGCCGGTGCGCGTGTGGCGCTGGCGGCGGTGTCGAATGCGTCGACCCGGGTACGGCTGGATGCCGATGTGCCCTGCGGTCCTGCTGCGGACCGGGGCGGACCCGGGGGAACGGGAGACAGACCTCGTGACGTGGTGCGCGTCGCCGACGGTGTCCGTCACCCGGGGATCACACGCTCGCGACCGGGGTGGTGTCGCGGGGGATCCGGCTGGAACGGGTGCCGATCAGGCACACATTCGACAACGCATGACGGCGACCGGCATCATCATGCCGGCAGTCCCCTGGACCTCGGAGAGGACGCGGGTGGACACGGTTGCAGTCATGGGACGAGTATCGGCGGTATACCAAGGTGGTGTCAACCGTCCGAGCAGACGGTGCGTTCCGCGCACCGGTGGCGGTGGACCGGGCTGACGGACGACGGGAGGCCCGTGGCGGTGTCGCCACGGGCCTCCCGTCGATCGTCGGTGACGTCGACTGCCTACTCGGCCAGACCGTAGAGGCGGTCGCCGGCGTCGCCGAGACCGGGGACGATGTACCCGTTCTCGTCGAGCTTCTCGTCGAGGGCACCGAGGACGATCGAGACGTTGCGGTCGCCGACGGCCTCTTCGACCATGGCGAGCCCCTCCGGCGCACCGAGGATGCACACGCAGGTGATCTCCTCGGCACCGCGTGCGAACAGGAAGTCGATGGCAGCGGCGAGGGTCCCGCCGGTGGCCAGCATCGGGTCGAGCACGAAGCACTGACGGCCGGACAGGTCGTCGGGCAGGCGCTCGGCGTAGGTCTGCGGCTCGAGCGTCTCCTCGTTGCGGGCCATGCCGAGGAACCCGACCTCGGCCGTCGGCACGAGCTTGACCATGCCCTCGAGCATGCCGAGGCCGGCACGCAGGATCGGGACGACGAGCGGACGCGGCTTGGCGATCGAGACGCCCATGGTGTGCGCCACGGGGGTGTCGATCGGCGTCGCGGTGACTCGGACGTTCCGCGTGGCCTCGTACGCGAGGAGCGTGACGAGCTCTTCGGTCAGGGCGCGGAACGTGGGGGAGGGTGTGGTCCGGTCGCGGAGCACCGAGAGCTTGTGGGTGATGAGCGGGTGGTCGGCGACGTGGACTCGCATAGGGTCGAGCCTACCGTGCTGCCGACCACCTGGAGGTCCCGTGGAAGCGCCCGCTGCCCGTCCGTTCGTCCCGGCGATGGAGCGCGCGCTCGACGAGGCCCGGGCCTGCCTGGCGACCGGCGACGTGCCCGTGGGCGCGGTGGTGCTCGACCGCGACGGCGTCGTCGTCGCCGTCGGCCGGAACGAGCGCGAGGCGCTGCAGGACCCGACCGCCCACGCCGAGGTGCTCGCGCTCCGCGCGGCCGCCGCGGTCACGGGGGACTGGCACCTCGACGAGCACACGCTCGTCGTGACCCTCGAGCCGTGCCCGATGTGCGCCGGGGCGATCCTGGCCGCGCGTGTGCCGCGCGTCGTGTTCGGCGCCTGGGACCCGAAGGCGGGCGCGACCGGCAGCGTCTACGACATCGCCAGGGACCGTCGGCTGCCGCATCGTTCCGAGGTCGTCGGCGGCGTGCTCGAACGCGAGTGCGCCGCGCTGCTCGACGCGTTCTTCAGTCAGCGGCGAGGATGACGATCGCCTCGGTCGGCGGGCGCGGACCGGTGCGGAGCACGTCGGGCTCGACGTAGATGACCCGGGCGATCGGCACCGCGGAGCGCACCCGCTGCTCGACCGTGTCGATGCCCGCGGCGACGTCCCCCAGGCGGCGGTCGCCGTCGACGGCGACCTTCACGCCGACCATCAGCTCGTCCGGGCCCAGGTACAGGGTCTTGATGTGGATGATCGAGTCGACCTCCGGGCCGTCGAGCACCGCGTGCTTGATCCGCTCGACGTCGGCGGCGGTCGCGCCTTCCCCGACGAGGAGGCTCTTCGTCTCGATGCCCAGGACGACCGCGACGGCGATGAGCAGGGCGGCGATGAAGATCGTGCCGATCGCGTCGAAGACGCCGTTGCCGGTGATCGCGGTCAGCCCGACGCCGAAGAGTGCGAACACCAGGCCGAGCAGTGCCGCGGTGTCCTCGAGCATGACGACGGGCAGCTCCGGGGCCTTGGCGCGGCGGACGAACTGGACCCAGCTGAGCGTGCCCTTCTGCGGCCGGGCCTCCTTCAGCGCGGTGCGGAGCGAGAAGCCCTCGAGCCCGATCGCGATGACGAGCACGACGAGCGGCAGCCACCAGTTCTCGAGCGGGTGCGGGTGGGCGAGCTTCTCGATGCCCTCGTAGAGCGAGAAGACGCCGCCGACGGAGAACAGGATGATCGAGACGACGAAGGCGTAGACGTAGCGCTCGCGGCCGTAGCCGAACGGGTGCTCCTCGTCGGCGGCGCGGCGCGCCCGGCGACCACCGAGCAGCAGGAGGAGCTGGTTCGCGGAGTCGGCCAGGGAGTGCACGCCCTCGGCCAGCATCGACGCGGACCCGCTGATCGCCGCCGCGACGAACTTCACGATCGCGATGCCGACGTTCGCACCGAGTGCGGCGAGGATCGCCTTCGTGCCTCCTGAAGCGCTCACAGCTGTCCCCTTCTCCCGATCTGGAAGACGATCCTAGGCGAGGCCGGTCGGTAGGGTCGGGAGCATGACGATCGACCTGCCCCGTACCGCCCTGCTCGGCGTCGGCTCCATGTCCGGCTCGGTCCTCGACGGCCTGCTCGCCGCCGGACTCGACCCGGCGACCGTGACCCTCACGACGAAGTCCGAGGCGTCGGCGGCCGCCCACCGGGAGCGCGGGCTCGACGCCACCGCGAGCGACACCGACCCCGACGCGAACCGCTCGGCCGTCCGTGGCGCGGCACTCGTCGTCGTCGGTGTGAAGCCGTACGTGATCGCGGACCTGCTCGACGAGGTCGCCGCCGACCTGGAGCCCGGTGCGGTGCTGGTCAGCGTGGCGGTCGGCACCACCACCGCGAGCATGGAGGCGCGGGTGCCGGCCGGGGTCCGCGTCGTCCGAGCGCTGCCGAACACGCCGATCGGCGTCGGCCACGGCGTCACCGGGATCAGCGCCGGGGCATCGGCGGACGCCGAGGCCGTCGCGCTCGCGTCGTCGGTGTTCACGGCGTCAGGACGGGTGCTCGAGGTGCCCGAGGCGCAGCTCGACGCCCTGTCGGCGGTGTCCGGCTCGGGCCCGGCCTACGTCTTCCTGCTCGTCGAGGAGTGGCAGCGTGCCGCGGAGGCGCTGGGCTTCGCCCCCGAGCAGGCGGCCGCGATGGTGCAGGGCACGCTCCGGGGTGCCGTCGAGCTGCTCGACCGGTCGGATCGCGGACCCGCAGACCTGCGGCGTGCCGTCACGAGCCCGAAGGGCACCACCGAGCGGGCCGTCGCGGTGCTGCAGGACGCCGACCTGGCCGACACGTTCCTGCGCGCGTCGCGCGCGGCGATCGCTCGCGCGGAGGAGATCGCGGCGTCGTAGCCGCGGTCGGGACTACTCGTAGGCGGCGAAGCGCTCCAGGTCCGTCTCGGACCCCGAGACGATGATCACGTCGTTCTCGCCGATGATGCTCTCCGGCGTCGCAGGCACGAACGGGCTGCCCGGCGGCTTGATGCCGAGCACCGTCAGGCCGAACCGCGTGCGGATCACCGTGGTCGCGAGGTCCTTGCCGCGCACCGCCCGCGGCGGGAACATCTTCACCACCGCGAAGTCGTCGTCGAACTCGATGAAGTCGAGCATGCGCCCGGACACCAGGTGCGCCGTGCGCTCGCCGGCCTCGCGCTCCGGGTAGACGACGTGGTTCGCGCCGATGCGGGACAGGATCGTGCCGTGCGACCGGCTGATGGCCTTCGCCCAGATCTGTGGGATACCGAGGTCGACCAGGTTCGCGGTGATCAGCACGCTCGACTCCAGGTCGCTGCCCGTGCCGACGACCGCGATCGCGAAGTCCTGCGCACCGATCTGGCGCAGGGCGTCGATGTCCGTCGCATCGGCCTGCACGGCGTGCGTGACCCGGTCCGACCACTTCTGCACCAGGCCCGGGTCGGTGTCGACGACCAGCACCTCGCGGTCCTGCCGTTCGAGCTGACCGGCGGTGGCGGCGCCGAACCGGCCGAGGCCGATGACGAGCACGGGTGCGTCGTGACTGATCGCACCCATCGGGTGCGGGGGACGGGTTCGGTCAGCCAACGATCGGCCTCTCCTCGGGACGGCGGAACAGTTGCCGGCTCTGACTCGCGGCCAGGGCTGCGGCGATGGTCACTGTACCGACCCGGCCGAGGAACATGGTGGCGGCCAGGACGTACTTGCCGGACTCGGGCAGGTTCGCGGAGACACCCGAGGACAGCCCACTGGTGGAGAACGCCGAGATCACCTCGAACAGGACACGGTCGAGCGAATCGTCCGTGATCTGCAGGAGCACCACGGTCGCGACGGCCACGATCGTCGCCCCCCAGAGCACGATGGCGACCGCGACCCGCAGCACGTCGCTCGGGATGCGGCGGCCGAACGCCTCCATGCTCTGCCGCCCCCGGGCCTCGGCGACCGCGGCGAGGAACAGCACGGCGAGCGTCGTGACCTTGATGCCGCCGGCGGTCGAGGCCGACCCGCCGCCGATGAACATGAGCATGTCGGTGACGAGCAGGCTCGAGCCGTTCAGCTGGTCGAAGTCGACGAGCGAGAAGCCACCGGACCGCGTCATCGTCGACAGGAAGAGGGCCTGGAACGCGGTCCGGCCGGCCCCTTCCTCGCCGAAGGTCGTCGGGTTCGACGCCTCGAGCGCGGTGTAGACGATCGCACCGCCGATGAGCAGGACGGCGCTCGTGGCCAGCGTGAGCTTGACGTGGATGGGCCAGCGGCGCGGCGTGCGGAGCTGCTTCGTCAGGGTGCGGATGACCGGGAAGCCGATCGACCCCGCGACGACACCGATCATCAGGAGCGTCAGGAACCAGTAGTCGTGGGCGAACGGGTCGAGGCCGTCCGCGTTCGGTGAGAAGCCGGTGTTCGTGAACGCCATGGCGGCGTAGTAGAAGGAGTCACCGACCGCGGTCCAGAACGGGATGCCGGCGATCAGCACGGACGGCAGCAGCAGCAAGCCGAGGACGATCTCGATCGACAGGGTGCTCACCGCGACCGTGGCGAGCAGGGTGCCGACCTCGCCGAGGCGGACGGCCTGCCCCTCGGGGACCGCCCCGTGGTGGGTGCGGAGCGGGTTCGAGTCGCCGGCGGCCATCAGCTTCGCGCGGAGCCCGAGCTTGCGGGTCACGAAGAGCCCGAGGATCGACGCGAAGGTCAGGACGCCCACCGCACCGATCTGCGTCCCGATCACCACGAGGACCTTGCCGAACACCGACCAGTGCGTGGCCATGTCGACGGTCGCGAGGCCCGTGACGCAGACCACCGACGCCGCCGTGAACAGCGCGTCGGAGAAGTGCGTGCCGGTCCCGTCGGCTGCCGCCCACGGGGTCATGAACAGCGATGTGAACACGAAGATGAGGGCGACGAACACCAGGATCGCCAGACGTGACGGCGACGAGCGCAGGACCGTCGCGATCCGTCCGCCGCGTCGTCGGGTGACGGTCACGTGCCGCGGGAGCGGCTCGGTACGGTCGAGCATCGTATGCCTCCGAGGACATGGGCCGGGACGGTTCGTCATGGTACATCCGTGGTGCCCCGGCTAGCCTTGCCCGCATGGCCGACATCTTCTCCGTCGTGGCGGACCCCACGAGGCGCGAGCTGCTCGGGACCCTCCTCGCCGCGTACGGATCGGACGTCACCGGCGGGGAACTCAGCGTCGGGCAACTGGTCGAACGACTGGGCGTCAGCCAGCCGACGGTGTCGAAGCACCTCCGGGTCCTGCGCGACATCGGACTCGTCACCAGCCGTGAAGAAGGGCAGCACCGCTTCTACCGGCTCGACCCGGAACCGCTCGTGTCGCTGGAGGACTGGGTCTTGCCGTTCACCGGCGCGGTCGACGCCGACGGCATGCCCGCGACCACGGCCTGGACCCCCGACGGTCAGCCCGTGTCCGTCCGCCGGAACGGTGCTGCCGGCAAGACCACCGTCGAGGTCGGGACCGAGCTCGGGCGTGTCATGGCCGAGGCGTCCTACCGGGCCACCGCGGCGATCTCCGGTGCGCAGCAGGGCTGGGAGCGTGTCGTCGACCGCAGCCGCAAGCGCTTCACTCGCCGCGGCGACGAAGACTGAGCCTGGACACTGGGTCGCACGCGCCTCTACAGTTGCCAGTGACCACACAGGTCACACCAAACCCGTGCGCGGATCGCGTGCGAGCCACCGAAGGCGGATCATGACCGGCAGTTTCGACGACGTGCGCTTCCTCACCGTCGCTGAGGTCGCCGAGATGATGCGTGTCTCGAAGATGACCGTGTACCGCATGGTCCACGCCGGTGAGCTCCCCGCCATCCGTTTCGGCCGGTCCTTCCGTGTCCCCGAGTCAGCCGTCGCCGACGTGCTGCGCGGCGGCATCGCAGACGTCGGCTGAGCGCACACCCGTCCGTTCCGGGCGCGTTCGACATCGCGTCAGCCCTCCGGTAGACTCGGCCGGGTTGATTTTCCGCGGTCTCGACGGCCCGGTGTCCGATACATCAGCACAGTCCGAGCGAGGTCCACATGGGTTCTGTCATCAAGAAGCGTCGCAAGCGCATGGCGAAGAAGAAGCACCGCAAGCTGCTTCGCAAGACGCGCCACCAGCGTCGCAACAAGAAGTAGGCCCCGAGCCTGCAGCGTCAAGCCCCGGTTCGCCGGGGCTTTCGCATTCCCCAGGGGACGCGGACCGCGGGCTACGCTGGAGCCATGCCCGCAGTGACGTTCCTGACGAAGCCCGGATGCCACCTCTGCGACGACGCACGGCCCGTGGTCGAACGCGTCGTCGCCGAACACCCCGGCGTGACCCTGCAGGAACGCTCGATCCTCGACGACGACGCCCTTCGCCAGGAGTACGCGGAGGACATCCCCGTCGTGCTGGTCGACGGGCGCGTCCACAGCAACTGGCACGTCGACGCCGACCGGCTCGCACGTGCCCTCGAGAAGGCCGGTTCCCCCGCATGATCTCCCACGTCGTCGCCTGGACCCTGCGCGAAGACCTCGACCGCGCCGCGACCATCGCCCGGATCCGCGAACTCCTGACCGGCCTGACCGGCACCATCGGGTCGATCCGTTCGCTCGAGGTCGTCGAGAACGTCGCTTACCCGGAGAAGAACAGCGACGTCGCCGTCGTCGCGTCGTTCGACGACCTCGCCGGACTCGACGAGTACCAGGTGCACCCGGACCACCAGGCTGCCGCAGCCGAGATCCGTGGACTGGTCACGGGGCGGGCTGCCATCGACTGGCAGAGCTGAGCCGGGCCTCCCGTCCCGCCCCCGGCGCTGCGTGCGCTGCGGCGCTTCGTGAGCAGAAATGGTCGCCTCCCGCATCGGGAGGCGACCATTCCTGTTCACCATGTGCGCTCGCGCGGGGCGCCGCGCGACGTGCGCTCGCGCGGGGCGCCGCGCGACGTGACTACGGCGTCAGGCGCGTCGGTCCACGGAAGAGGTACGTGACCTCACGGATGGACGGCTCACCCAACATGAGCATGAGCACGCGCGCAAGGCCCATGCCGAACCCACCGTGCGGCGGCACGCCGTAGCGGAAGAAGTCGAGGTACCAGCCGAGCTCCTCGGGGTCGAGGCCCTTCTCGACGGCCTGCGCCTCGAGCACGTCGACGCGGTGCTCGCGCTGTGCGCCCGTGGAGATCTCCGCGCCGTTGAAGATGAGGTCGTAGCTGTTCGTGAGCGAGGGGTCGCCCGGCTTGCGCATGTGGTAGTACGGCCGGATCGAGGCGTCGTACTCGGTGACGAACACGAACTCCGAACCGTGGTGCTCCTTCGCCCAGGCGGCGACGCGGCGCTCACCCTCGGGGTCCAGGTCGCCGTCGGCGCGGACGACGTCGTGGCCGCTGTCGGCCACGATCTTCCGGGCCTCGGCCAGGGTCACGCGGGGGAACGGCGTCGCGGGGACCTGCAGCTCGAAGCCGAAGACCTCCTCGATGTCCTTGCCGTGCTTCTCCTTGACCGCGGTGATGCCGGCGACCAGGACTTCTTCGTGCATCGCCATGACGTCTTCGTGGGACTCGATCCACGAGAACTCGGCGTCGACGCTCGTGAACTCGGTCGCGTGGCGGCTCGTGAAGGAGGGGTCCGCGCGGAACGCGTCGGCGATCTCGAACACGGCGCCGAAGCCGGCCGGCTGGGCCATCTGCTTGAAGTTCTGCGGCGACTGCGCCAGGTAGGCGGTCGTCTCGAAGTACTCGAGCTGGAAGAGCTCGGCGCGCGACTCGGACGCCGACGCCATCAGCTTCGGGGTGTGGATCTCGATGTAGTCGCGGTCCACCCAGTAGGTGCGGAACGCGTGCTCCAGGGTCGTCTGGATGCGGAAGATGAGGTTCTGCTTGCGGTTGCGCAGATCGAGGAAGCGCCAGTCGAGCCGCTTGTCGAGCGACGAGTCGTCGGCGATCGGGGTCTCCGGGATCGCGGCGCTCACCACCTCGAGCGTGCCGACCTTGACCTCGAGCCCGCCGAGCTTGACGCGCTCGTCGTGCTTCAGGGTGCCGGTGGCGTGGATGAAGGTGCCGTGGGCGAGGGCCGAGATCTCGGTGGTGGTGGCGAGCGCGGCCTGGGCGGCGTCGTCACCGTCCTCGGCCTCGCGCGTGGCGGGGTTCACGAGCTGGACGGCGCCGGATTCGTCGCGGAGGACGACGAACTGCACCTTCTTCTGGTCTCGGACGGTCTCGACCCATCCGGCCACGGAGACGGGGCCGTCGGGGAGGGCAGCGAGGTCGGCGATGCGGGTGCGTTCGATCACGGTGGTCGAGTCTAACCGTCTGCGTCCGGCGGCGTCGGTCCGCAGGGTGTTCCCCTCCACAGGGCGGCTCGCTTCCGGCGTCGTCCACAGGTCTGACCGGGAGGCCCGTGGGGCGTCGCGTGGGTCCGTAGCGTTCTCGACGTGGCCGGGTCGCGAGACGAGAGGGGGGACCGGGTGGGGACGGGGACGGGGGAGCTCGCGACCTGGCCGCCTGCGGCGATCGCGACGATCGTCGCGTCGTTGTTGGCGCTCGGAGGCACCACGACGGCAACGGTCTGGTCGTTCATGCGGTGGCGGCGAGAGCACCGTGCGATCGAGCGAGCGTACGTCTGGCAACAGGTTGTCTGGGCAGCGGAGATGGTGTCGTCCGACGACGTCGGCAAGGCCGAGATCGGACGGATGGTCGCGGGCGCGATGTACGACATGCAGATTCATGGACGGGTCGACGATCCAGGTGTGAGTGTCCTGGTACGAACACTCGGAGAAGAGGAACGCGATGCAACGCATGTTCATGCACATGACCGGTGAGGAACGCCGGCGTGCGCAGGTCCGGCTCAACCAGGTCATCCTCGACGCGTACCCGAAGCGGAAGGCGCGGAAGATGATCGCCATGTTCGAGCGGGTGGAGGCACGTCTGGAGTACTCCCCGGAAGAAGCAGCCGAGGCTGAGCGGCGATGGCTCGCGCGGTACGAGCGCTCAGGGAAGCGAAGCGCGGAGTGACCCCAGGGTGCCGATGAACTCCTCGGCCATGCCGGCGCGCTCGACGAGCTTGGCGTGCCGGGCCCGGGCATCGTCGAGGTACTCGTCGAGGCGTGCAGCCAGCGCGGGCTCGTCGTCGGGGTCCTTCGCCGCCAGCGCATCGACGACCCGCAGCAGGTCCGCCATCTCGTCGAGCGTGAACCCGAGTGGCTTCATGCGGCGGATCACGAGCAGCCGGTCCAGGTCCTGCGCGGTGTAGACCCGGAACCCGCCCGTGGTGCGGCCGCTCGGCACGAGCAGCCCGACCTCGTCGTAGTGGCGGATCGTCCGCAGGGACATGCCGGCACGGTCCGCCAGCTCGCCGATGTGCATCGTGTCCGGGGTGTCGGTGGTGCTCACGGTGCACAACTCTACCCTCACGTGAGGGTAGAGTTCCGATCGATGTCCGTGATCACACACGCGCCGGCGGCCCCGAGCGTCCTCACCGCCCTCCGCTCACCCCGCATGCTCACCCGCGAGGTCCTCGCCGGTGTCGTCACCGCGCTCGCGCTCATCCCCGAGGCGATCTCGTTCTCCGTCGTCGCCGGGGTCGACCCCGCGGTGGGCCTGTTCTCGAGCGTCATCATCGCGGTCGTCATCTCGATCGTCGGCGGCCGTCCGGCGATGGTGTCCGCCGCGGCCGGTTCGGTGGCCCTGGTCATCGCGCCGCTCGTCCGCGAACACGGCATCGAGTACCTCGTGCCCGCGATCGTCCTCGGCGGCGTGTTCCAGCTCGTGCTCGGGTTCCTCGGGGTCGCGCGCCTGATGCGCTTCATCCCGCGCAGCGTCAACGTGGCGTTCGTCAACGCGTTGGCCATCCTCATCTTCACCGCGCAGCTGCCCAACCTGCTCGGCCCCGACGTCCCGTTCGTCGTCTGGCCGCTCACCGCCCTCGGCATCGCGATCATCGTCGGCTTCCCGTTCCTGACCAAGGCGGTGCCCGCGCCGCTCATCGCGGTCGTCGTGATCACCGGCATCACGATGCTCTTCAGCGTCGTCGTCCCCACGGTCGGCGACGAGGGCGAACTGCCCACCGCACTACCCGGGTTCAACGGCATCGTCACCCCGTTCTCCTTCGAGACGCTGCAGATCATCGCGCCGTACGCGTTCGGCGTCGCGATCGTCGGCCTCATCGAGACCCTGTTGACCGCGCAGCTCGTCGACTCCATCACCGAGACCGGCTCGAGCAAGTGGCGGGAGTCCTGGGGGCAGGGCGTCGCCAACATCGCGTCGGCGTTCTTCGGCGGGACGGGTGGTTGCGCGATGATCGGCCAGACGGTCATCAACGTGAAGACCGCGGGCGCACGGACCCGGATCTCGACCTTCGTCGCCGGTGCTTCCGTACTCGTCCTGACGATCGTGCTGCACGACCTCGTGGCCGAGATCCCGATGGCCGCGCTGACCGCCGTGATGCTCATGGTGTGCGTGGCGACCTTCGACTGGCACAGCATCCGTCCGCGCACCCTGCGGCGGATGCCCCTCGGGGAGACCGCCGTCATGCTCATCACCGTCGTGGTGGTCGTCGTGACCGAGAACCTCGCGACCGGCGTGCTCGTCGGGGTCGTCGTCGCAGCACTGGTCTTCGCTCGCCGGGCGGCCCACGTCGTCACCGTCGTCCGCGAGCCGGTCGACGAGCACACCGTGCGGTACCGGGTGCGCGGCGCCCTGTTCTTCGCGTCGTCGAACGACGTCGTCACGCGGTTCTCCTACGCCGAGGACCCGGAGCACGTGGTCATCGACCTGTCCGACGCGCACGTCTTCGACGCCTCGACGGTCGCGGCACTGGACGGCGTCGAGCAGCGGTTCGCCAAGCACGGGTCCACGGTCGAGGTCGTGGGCCTCAACACCGGGTCGGTGGCCATCCACGGGCGGTTGTCGGGCGAGCTCGGCTGAGCGCTTCCGCATCCGGTGAATCGGCTGTGGGGCCGGTGAGCACCGGTGGGCGACCTACACTGGAACCCATGCCCGCCACCCGACTCCACCTCGTCCGGCACGGTGAGGTGCACAACCCCGACCGCGTCCTGTACGGGCGGCTCCCGGGCTTCGGACTGAGCGACCTCGGCAAGCAGATGGCCCTCGCCTCGGCGACCGCGTGGAAGGACGCCGGTGTCGACGTGCGCCGGATCGTCGCCTCGCCGCTGCAGCGCACGCAGGAGTCCGCGGCGCCGTGGTCGGCTGCGTACGGGCTCGACGTCACGCTGGACGAGCGCCTGATCGAGCCGACGAACCGGTACGAGGGGCAGCCCCCGGGCTTCACGAAGCGTTCGCTCGGCCGTCCGGCGGAGTGGCCCTGGATCGCGAACCCGTTCCGGCCGAGCTGGGGCGAGGCGTACGAGTCGATCGCGAACCGCATGCTCGCCGCGATGACCACGGCGTGGGAGAGCGTGGACGGCGGCGACGTCGTCCTGGTCAGCCACCAGCTGCCGATCTGGACGGTCCACCGGAAGCTCGCGGGGGAGTCGCTCTGGCACGACCCACGCAAGCGCCGCTGCGACCTGTCGAGCATCACGACCGTCGAACGGGTGCCCGCCACGTCGACCGGTCGGTTCACCGAGGTCGGGTACACGGATCCCGCGCAGGAGCTGCGCGCGACCGCCATCGACGAAGGAGCAGTGTGAGCGTCATCAGCAAGCGGTTCGCGGTCCTCGCAGCGACGGCGGTCGCCGCGGCGCTCGTCCTGTCCGGGTGCTCGTCGGACAACGGTGGCCTCGCCAAGCAGTACGGCAACGGCACCACCCAGAACTACATCTCCGGCGACGGCGCGGTGACCGAGGTCACCGCCGACAAGCGGTCCGACGCGGTCGACTTCGAGGCGAAGGACTCCGACGGCGACACCGTCTCGTCGAAGGACCTCAAGGGCAAGGTCGTCGTCCTGAACTTCTGGTACGCGAGCTGCCCGCCGTGCCGCGCCGAGGCGAAGTACCTCAACGAGGTGCACGAGTCCTACGCCGGTGCCGACGACGTCGCGTTCATCGGCGTCAACGTCCGCGACGAGGCAGCGACCGCAGCCGCCTTCGAGCGCACCTTCGGCGTCGACTACCCGACGGTCCTCGACCAGAAGACCGGCACGATGCAGCTCGCCCTGTCCGGTCAGATCGCCCCGAACGCCGTGCCGGCCACGATCGTCCTCGACACCAAGGGCCGCGTGGCTGCCCGGGTGCTCGGCGCCGTCGACGGCACGAGCATCCTGAAGACCCTGATCAGCGACGAAGTCGACGCCGGCAAGGCCTCCTGACCCGTGGCCTCCAACCCCTTCGCCGAGGCGATCCTCAGCGGCCAGATGGCCGTCGCGCTGCCCGTGGCGGCGCTCGCGGGGCTCGTCTCGTTCCTGTCGCCCTGTGTGCTCCCGCTCGTGCCCGGCTACCTCGGGTACGTCGGTGGGATCGCCGAGGGCGGGCAGCGCCGAGGGCGGGTCGTGCTCGGCGTGCTCCTGTTCATCCTCGGCTTCACGGCGGTCTTCGTCGCGTACACGACGGTGTTCGGCGCGCTCGGGTTCTGGCTCGTGCGGTGGCGCGACCTCATCACGCAGATCCTGGGCGTCGTCGTCATCGCGATGGGGCTGGTGTTCGTCGGCCGGTTCACGTTCATGCAGCGCACCATCAAGCCGAGCTGGACACCCGCGACCGGACTCGTCGGCGCCCCGCTGCTCGGCATCGTGTTCGGCCTCGGCTGGACCCCGTGCCTCGGCCCGACCCTCGCCGCCATCAACCTGCTCAGTGTGCAGTCGGGCAGTGCCTGGCAGGGCATGTGGCTCGGCGTCGCGTACTGCCTGGGCCTCGGCATCCCGTTCGTCCTCGTCGCCCTCGGGGCCGGCTGGGCGACCGGTGCGATCCGCGCCGTGAAGCGGCACATGCGCACCGTCAACATCATCGGAGGAGCGATCCTGATCGTCATCGGTCTGCTCATGGTCACCGGAATCTGGTCGGCCGTCATGTCGAGCGTCGGGGCGGTGATCCAGAGCTTTGTCCCCGCGGTCTGATCCCGAAACCGAAGCGACGGGCGCCGACACCGCGTCGGACCCGCAGCGACCGTCCGACCACGTCGACGGCTCCGGACCCGGCGACGCCGGCATCAACCAGCCGAAGCTCGGCTTCGTCGGCACCCTCCGGTTCTTCTGGCGACAGCTCACGAGCATGCGCACCGCGCTGTTCCTGCTCATGCTGCTCGCCCTCGCGGCGATCCCGGGCTCGCTCGTGCCGCAGCGCACCGCCGACCCGAACGGTGTCGTCCAGTACAAGGCCGACCACGCCACGCTCTACCCGATCCTCGACAAGCTGCAGGTCTTCGACACCTACACCTCGGTGTGGTTCTCGGCGATCTACCTGCTGCTGTTCGTCTCCCTGATCGGCTGCATCGTGCCGCGCACGAAGCACCACTGGCAGGCGCTCCGCACCCGTCCGCCCCGGACCCCCGTCCGCCTGACACGACTGGCGGGCTTCCGCACCGTGGCGGTGCAGCCCGACGCGATGATCGACGGCACCACCGGGATCGACGTGACCACGGGCCTCCCGTCCAGCGAGCACGCGGTGACGCGCGCGATGGCGATCCTGAAGCGCTCCGGGTACCGCGTCGAGCGCTTCGGTGACTCGGTGAGCGCGGAGCGCGGCTACCTGCGCGAGACCGGCAACCTGGTGTTCCACGCGGCGCTCGTCGGTGTCCTGCTGGCCGTCGGTGTCGGCGGCGGGTTCGGGTTCACCGGCCAGCGGCTGCTGGTCGAGGGGCAGACGTTCTCGAACGTCCTCGGCTCCTACGACTCGTTCAACCCGGGTCGCTGGTTCCAGCAGACCGACCTCAAGGGCTACAACCTGACGCTCGACAAGTTCGTCACGAAGTACGAGGAGCGCAACCTCGACGCCCTCGGCCAGGCGCTCGACTACTCGGCGACCGTGACGAGCAAGGAGAAGGGCGGCGAGTCGACGACCAGCCGCCTGGGCGTGAACGACCCGCTGCACGTGGGCGGCACCAACGTCTACCTGCTCGGCAACGGCTACGCGATGAACGTCACGGTGCGCGACGGCGAGGGCAACGTGGCGTTCCAGGACGTCGTGCCGTTCCTGCCCGAGGACGCCAACTACACGTCCACCGGCGTCATCAAGGTGCCGGACGCGCTGCCGGACCAGCTCGGCATGGTCGGGTTCTTCTACCCGACGGCGTCGAAGCTCGCCTCGGGTGCGTACACGAGCGCCTACCCGGACACGCAGAACCCGCTGCTGACGCTGCAGGTCTACACCGGCGACCTCGGCCTCGACAGCGGCGTGCCGCAGAGCGTCTACACGCTCGACACCAAGGGCCTCACGCAGATCGCCGGCCGTCAGTCCGACACGGCGAGCATCGCGCTCGAGCCCGGGCAGACCAAGAAGCTGCCGAACGGTGCCGGGTCGATCACCTTCGACGGCGTCAAGCGCTACGTGTCGCTCGACGTGCACCACGACCCGTCGCAGGCGTGGGTCGCCGCCTTCGCGCTGCTCTCGACGCTCGGGCTGCTCACGTCGCTCTTCGTCCCGCGCCGACGCGTGTGGGTGAAGGTCGTCCCCCGCAAGGGCGCAGAGCACGGCGAGTACGACTTGGAGTACGCGGGCCTCGCCCGCGGTGAGGACCCCAACCTCGAACGGGCCGTCGCGGACATCGCACAGCGCCACACGTCGGACCTCGGAGTTAGGATGCCCCAGTGAACGACATGACCACGAACCTCGCGACCTACTCGGTCGTGCTGACGTACTCCGCGATGGCGGTCTACGTCATCGCGTTCATCTCGTTCGCGCTGGACATGGCGAAACGCTCCGGCGAGGTGACGGCAGCGGCGAAGGACGCTGGTGCGGACTCGGACGACGCTGCGGCGACCGCCTCGGTGGGCGCGGCCCGCTCGACGAAGACCGTCGCCACCGTCCGGGGCGGCACCGTCGTGCTCGAACCGGTCGCGGCACCCCCGGCGAACGCCGGCGGCTCGGCCGCGCGCGGCACGAAGTTCGAGCGCGTCGGCATGGCCATGACGATCCTCGCGCTGGTGCTGCACGTCGCATCGGTGGTCCTGCGCGGCATCGCGGCCGACCGTGTGCCGTGGGGCAACATGTTCGAGTTCTCGCTCACCGGCACGGCGCTCATCACGCTCATCTTCCTGCTCGTGCAGTTCTGGCAGAACCTGAAGTTCCTCGGCGTCTTCATCACCGGGCTGACGATCATCCTGCTCGGCATCGCGACGGTGAACTACTGGGTCCCCGTCGTGCCGCTGCAGCCGGCGCTGCAGTCGTACTGGCTCGTCATCCACGTCTTCGTGGCGATCGCGGGCACCGGGTTCTTCGCGCTCGGTGCGGGGCTCGCGGTGGCGCAGCTCGTGCAGACGTACCGCCAGGGCCGGACCGCCTCGGGCAAGCTCCGCTTCATGGCGACCCTGCCGGACGCCGACCGCCTCGAGGTCCTGACCTACCGCGTCCTGCTCGTCGGCTTCGTCCTCTGGACCTTCACCCTGATCGCCGGTGCGGTCTGGGCGGAGCGTGCCTGGGGCCGGTACTGGGGTTGGGACACCAAGGAGGTCTGGACCTTCATCATCTGGGTCGTCTACGCCGGGTACATCCACGCCCGTGCGACCCGCGGCTGGCGCGGTGCGCGGTCGTCGTGGCTGGCGCTCATCGGCTTCGCCGCCGTGATGTTCAACTTCTCGGTCGTGAACGTCTTCTTCAAGGGCCTGCACAGCTACTCGGGCCTGTGAGCGACGCGCGTCACTGACGCGGCTCTGGTCGCGACCAGGACCGGACGGGAGGCACGGTGCCAGCTGGCACCGTGCCTCCCGTCCGTCGTCCGGTCGCGTGCAGGGCCAGGGAGACGGATCTACGCGGCGGCAAGTACGGCGTGCACTCGCGCCACCCGCGCGAGCCACCATGCCGTCCGCTCCGGCGACGCGGCGTTCCGGTCGAGCAGGTCCGCCGACACCGCGACCCGTCGCACCGGCACGCGGCCCCCGACCGGCAGCAGCGGGTCCGCGGTGACGTCGGACGCGAACATCGCGGCGGTCCCGAGCCCGGCGGCGTACCCCGGGGACATCGCAGCCGCGGCGAGGAACGCGCCCATGCCGAGCCCCACCGAGGTGTCGAGCGCGCTGGAGACCACGCACGGCAACCCGGCCTCGGCGATGACCGTACGCGCCGCGGTGACGCCCCCGAGCGGTTGTGCCTTGACGACCAGGACGTCGGCCGCTCCGGCTCGTGCGACGGCGAGGGGGTCAGCGGCCTTGCGAACGCTCTCGTCCGCGGCGATCCGCACCCCGAGGCCGTCGATCCGTGCCCGCAGCGCGGCGAGCTCCGGCACGGTCCGACAGGGCTGCTCGGCGTACTGCAGGTCGAAGGGAGCGAGGCGTTCGAGCGCCTCGGTGGCCTGGTCGACGCTCCACAGTCCGTTGGCGTCCACCCGGACGGCGGCCCCGGGGCCCATCACCCGTCGGACCTCGGCGACCCGGGCGACGTCGTCGTCGACGGTGGTACCGGGTTCGGCGACCTTGACCTTGGCGGTGGTGCACCCGGGGTAGCGCGCGAGCAGTGCGGCGACCTGGTCCGGGGCGATCGCCGGCACCGTGGCGTTCACCGGCACCGAGTCGGCGGCGGCCTCGTGCTCGGTCCAGCCGAAGTCGATCGCGCCCCGGAGCCACGCGGCGGCCTCGGTGTCGTCGTACTCGACGAAGGGTGAGAACTCGGTCCAGCCCGAGGGGCCGCGGAGGACGAGCGCCTCGCGCGTGGTGATGCCGCGGAACCGCACCCGCATGGGCAGGGCGACCACGTGCGCGTCGGCGGTGAGTTCGGCGAGGTCGGGGAGCACGTCGGCCATCCTCCCACCGCACCCAGGGCACCTGCCGGTTCCTCGGAGGGGACCGCCAGGGCAGGGCATTAGCATGCATCGGTCGGCCTCGGTCGGCACTGGTCACGACCCGGATCGAACCGTCCGGAACGAGGGAGGCGCGGTGGCGCGGGAACCGCAGCAGCGTGCGCAGCGCCCCGGTCGCGACACCGACGAGTTCGCGCGGCTCATGCAGCAGAACACCGTCGACGTCCGCCAGACGGCGGGTCGGAAGCGCCGCAGCCCGATCGTCGGCAAGATCGCCCTCGGCCTCGCGGTGGTGTCCGCTGCGGTGGACGCCAGCGCCTTCGCGGTCTTCATGGGCGGTGACACCGAGTTCGCGTTCGGGATCTGCTTCGTCGTGGTGTTCCTGACCCTCATCGCGGCGGTGCTCGGCTTCGTCGCGGCCGTCGGTGGCCTCGGCCGGTGGTACGGGGCGATCGGTGTCGTGGTGGCCTTCTTCGCCAACCCGGTGATCCTCATCGTGATCCTGGTGTTCGTCGCGCCCGAGGTCCTGACCGGCATGGGCGCCTGACGGCGGCGGTACGTTGGGGGCATGGCTGCTCCCGTCTCCGACCTGTTCGACCCCGACGTCTGGACCGCGGCTCCGATCGCGGAGCAGTTCACGGACATCACGTACCACAAGCACGTCTCGAAGGGGATCGTCCGGGTCGCGTTCGACCGGCCCGAGGTGCGGAACGCCTTCCGTCCGCGCACCGTCGACGAGCTCTACCGGGCGCTCGACGACGCCCGCCAGGACCCCCGCGTCGGCGTCGTCCTGCTGACCGGCAACGGTCCGAGCCCGAAGGACGGCGGCTGGGCGTTCTGCTCCGGCGGCGACCAGCGCATCCGGGGGCGCAGCGGCTACCAGTACGTCGGCGACGAGGGTGCGCCGCCCGAAGGAGTCGACCCCGCCGCCGCGCAGGCGTCGATGGGACGACTGCACATCCTCGAGGTGCAGCGCCTGATCCGCATGATGCCCAAGGTCGTCATCGCCGTGGTCCCCGGCTGGGCAGCCGGCGGCGGGCACTCGCTGCACGCGATCTGCGACCTGACCATCGCGAGCGCCGAGCACGGCAGGTTCAAGCAGACCGACGCCGACGTCGGGTCGTTCGACGGCGGGTACGGCAGCGCCTACTACGCCAAGCAGATCGGCCAGAAGTTCGCGCGCGAGGTCTTCTTCCTCGCGCAGGAGTACTCGGCGCAACGTGCGTACGAGATGGGTGCGGTGAACGCGGTCGTCCCGCACGAGGACCTCGAGCGCGAGGCGATCCGCTGGGGCGAGATCGTCCTCGGCAAGTCCCCGACGGCGATCCGGATGCTCAAGTACGCGTTCAACGCCGTCGACGACGGCATGGTCGGGCAGCAGGTCTTCGCGGGCGAGGCGACGCGGCTCGCCTACGGCACCGACGAGGCCGTCGAGGGCCGCGACTCGTTCCTCGAGAAGCGCGCCCCCGAGTGGACGTCGTTCCCGTGGCACTACTGAGCCCGGCGGTGCCGGCATGAGCCGTCCGCTGGTCGCGCTGGGCACGTCGGATCCGCTGGCGGTGCTCCGCGGCCTGGAGGCAGCGCTCGCCGGCGGCCCCGCGCTGCTCCCCGTCGCCGAGGGAGCACCGGCGCTGCCGACCCTGCCACCGGCCGAGGTCCGGCAGCGGGTCGCCCTGGTGGTCGAGACGAGCGGGTCCACCGGCACCGGCAAGCGCGTGGCCCTCTCGTCCGAGGCGCTCCTCGCCGGTGCCGCAGCGGCGGACGCAGCGCTCGGCGGACCGGGCAGCTGGGTGCTGGCGCTGCCCACGCACTACATCGCGGGCCTCAACGTCCTGACCCGCTCGATCGCCGCGGGGACGACGCCGGTCGTCGTGGCACCGGGGCACTTCGACGCCACGGCGTTCGCGGACGCCGCGGACCAGCTCGTCACCGGCCCTGCGGCGCCCCGTCGCTACACGTCGCTCGTCCCCGTGCAGCTCGCCCGCGTGCTCGACGACGACCGCGCGACGGCTGCGTTGGGCAGGTTCGACGCGGTCCTCGTCGGCGGGCAGGCGACCCCGGCGGCGCTCCGCGAGCGAGCGGTCGCCGCAGGCGTGCGCATCGTGACGACCTACGGCGCCAGCGAGACGAGCGGCGGCTGCGTGTACGACGGCGTGCCGTTCGGGACCGTCCGCACCGCGGTGGTGGACGACGAGCTCCAGTTGGCGGGTCCGATGCTCGCCGAGGGGTACCTCGGCGACGAGGACCGCACGGCCGCGACGTTCGGCGAGCGCGACGGCCTGCGCTGGTACCGCACGGGGGACGCCGCCACGGTGTCGGACGGGGTGGTCCGGGTGCTCGGACGCCTCGACGACGTGGTGATCTCCGGCGGCGAGAAGGTCCGGCTCGGCGCGGTGGAGCGGCTCGTGCGCGACCTGCCCGACCAGCACGGCGCAGTCGTCACCCGACGGGCCTCGGGGGAGTGGGGCGAGGTGCCGGTCGTGGTCACCGAGCGACCGCTCGACCTCGACACCGTCCGGTCCCACGTGGGCGACGCCCTCGGCCGAGCCGCACGTCCGGCCGCGGTGGTGGTGGTCGACCGGCTGCCGATGCTCGCGTCCGGCAAACCCGACCGGCGGGCGATCCAGGACCTGGCGTCCTCGTAGGCCCGCGCGTCGGCACCGCGGTGCAGTGCGACGCGGCGCGGATAGGATCGGTGGTCGTGGCACGAACGAAGAACACGACGCACAAGCAGGGCCGCTCGGGCAACCCGGCGAAGGCTGCGACCCCGGTCCGCTCGAAGCGCCGGGCGACCGCGCGGGACTGGATCGGCGGGGCACGACTCCGCACGCTGACGCTCGGCGTCGTCCCCGTGGTGCTCGGCACCACCGTGGGCTTCGTCGACAGCGGCACCACGGGCGACTTCGGCGCGTTCCTGGCGCAGGACGGGCACCTCGCCATCGCGCTGCTCGCCCTCGCGGTGGCACTGTTCCTGCAGATCGGCGTGAACTACAGCAACGACTACTCCGACGGGGTCCGCGGCACCGACGAGTACCGCGTCGGCCCCGCTCGACTGACGGGGGCCGGCCTCGCGAAGCCCGGCACGGTGCTGACCGTCGCGCTGACGTTCTTCGGGCTGGCTGCCGTCGCCGGGATCGTCATCGTGGTGCTCACCCAGCTGTGGTGGCTGCTGCTCGTCGGCGCCGCGGCCATCGTCGCCGCGTGGTTCTACACCGGCGGCAAGAAGCCCTACGGGTACAACGCGCTCGGCGAGGTCTTCGTCTTCGTGTTCTTCGGACTCGTCGCCGTGCTCGGCACCCAGTACGTGCTCATCGGCCAGGCCACCACGAGCGGGTGGGCCGCCGCGGTCGCCGCCGGGTTCTTCGCCTGCGCGGTCCTGATGGTGAACAACATCCGCGACATCGACGAGGACCGTCTCGCCGGCAAGCGCACCCTGGCCGTCGTCGTCGGACGACCGGTGGCACGGGTGCTGTACGGCCTGTTCCTGCTGCTGCCGTACGTCGTGCTGCTCTGGTTCGTCCTGCTCTACTTCCGCACGGGCTTCACGTACTTCTCGCTGCTGCTGGCCCTGCCGGCGCTCGCGATCGGGGTGTCGTCCCGCAAGCCCCGTGAACTCATCACGGCACTGCAGCTGTCGTCGTTCGCCTCGCTGGTCTTCGGCGTCGTGCTCGGCATCACGCTCGCCGTCCAGCCGTAGGACTCCGCCGGACTACTCCGCGTCGGTGTCCCGGCGCGCGGCGTGCCGGTCGGCGTCCGACACCGGGCGCACGGTCGGCGTGTCCGCGGCGTCGGTGTCCGCCGCGTCGACGAAGTCGTCCTCGAAGTCGGTGTCCGCATCGCGCTCCGGGCCACCGCGGCGGTTCGCCAGGCTCAGGGCGACCTTGGTGCGGAGTCCGGCGAGCGCGATGTAGGACACCAGCAGCCCGACGAGGGCGGCGATGATCGTCGCCCAGTACCAGGGCATCGGGGTCAGGAGCCGGAGGAGCACGAGCGCCGCCGCGAAGATGCCGAGCCGGGCCAGGGTGTACAGGAGCCACGCTTTCACCCTGCGAGTCTACGGACGGCCGACCGGCAGGGTCGTCACAGGCTCGCGACCTAGACTCCTGGGCATGGTCCGCTTGTGGTTGATCGTCGTCGTCGCCGCTGTCGCCTTCACGGTGTACGCGGCCATCGACTGCGCGACGATGCCCCGCGAACGTGTCCGATCCCTCAGGCGGGGTGTCTGGATCCTCCTCGTGATCGTCCTCCCCGTCCTCGGTGGGGTGCTCTGGTTCCTGCTCGGCCGCTCGCCGGCGTCCCCGGGCACGACAGCCCGGTACCGTGGACCCGAAGACGACCCGGACTTCCTCGGCACCACGCCCGTTCCGGGGGACACCCTCACGGACAAGGACCAGGACGACGCGACCCTCCGAGACCTCGAAGACCAGTTCCACGACCGAGACGACGACGGCCGCACCGATCGCTGACGGTCCCGCCGGATCGGGCAGTCCGGCGACGGACGCTGCCCTGACGCTGCTGCAGGAACTCGTCCGCGCCGGCGTCACCGATGTCGTCGTCAGTCCGGGCTCGCGATCCCAGGCCCTGGCGCTCGCGGCCGTCGCCCTCGAGCGAGCCGGCGGCCTGACCGTCCACGTCCGGCTCGACGAGCGCACCGCCGGGTTCTTCGCCCTCGGGCTCGCGGTGGAGTCCGGTCGACCGGCCGCCGTCGTGACGACCTCGGGCACCGCCGTCGCCAACCTGCACCCTGCCGTCCTCGAAGCGCACCACTCCGGTGTGCCGATGATCGTGCTGAGCGCCGACCGGCCGGACGAGCTCCGCGGCATCGGCAGCAACCAGACCACCGTCCAGCCGGGGATGTTCGGCGACGCGGTCGCCTTCGTCCGCGACGTCGAGGCGCCCTCTGCGCACGGAGCCGACGCCTCGGTGCGTGCAGCGCTCCGCGACCTCGCCCGCCAGGCAGTCGCCGCGGCCGCCGGACACACCGGACAACCGGGGCCAGCGCAGCTCAACGTCGCGTTCCGTGAACCCCTGTCCGCCGGCCTCGACGCCGAGCGCGTGCAGGGCGTCTCCGACGACGAGGTCGACACCGCGTTCGCCACCCGTCGTGCGCACGGCGGACTCCCGGTGGCCGAGCTGTCGCCGGACGATGAGCCGGGCACGGTCGTCATCGCCGGGCACGACGCCGGCGAGGACGCCGAGCGCATCGCGTGGGAGCTCGGGGCGCCCCTGCTCGCCGAGGTCTCCAGCGGCGCACGGTTCGGCCGGAACCTCGTCGTCACCTACCGCGAACTCCTGCGCGACCAGGACTTCGGCGGAGCGGTCCGTCGTGCCGTCGTGCTCGGCCACCCCACCCTCAGTCGCGAGGTCCCGGCGCTCCTGCAGCGGCAGGGGGTCGAGACGTTCGTGGTCCGCGGACACGCGGCCGACCCCTTCGACCCAGCCCGCGCCTCCCGGCCCTCCGACACCACCTTCGTGTCCGACGTCCGCGTGACGGGCCGGACCCGGCCGGAGCACCGTGCGTGGGTCGGCCGCTGGGTCGGCGCGAGCCGTCAGCTGTTGGGCGATGGTGACGCCGGACCCGACCTCGGCGCCAAGCGGTCCCCGGACCGTGCCGAGCGCAACAAGTTCCTGCGCGACGAGGTCGCCCTCCGCCGCCGACCCGTCGACCGCGCGATGCTCGCCGACGCCGTGTGGGGCGTGACGTGGCCGCACGACCGGCTCGTGTTCGGCGCCTCGCAGATCATCCGCGTCGCCGACGGGCGCGTGCTCGGCAAGAAGATCCGGGTGCACGCGAACCGTGGGCTCGCCGGCATCGACGGCACCGTGTCGACGGCGCTCGGGATCGCCGCGGCCCTCGAACAGTCGTCGGCGTCGGTCGGCACCACGCGCGTGCTGCTCGGCGACCTGACCCTGCTGCACGACCTCGGGGCGTTCGTCACCGGGACAGAGGAGCGCACGCACCGGGTCCAGGTCGTCGTCGGCAACGACCACGGCGGCGCGATCTTCCGCGGGCTCGAGGTGGCACGCACCACTCCACCAGAGGACATGCGCCGGATGATGTCGACCCCGCAGCACGTCGACGTCGAACGGGTCGTGACCGGCCTCGGTTGGGAGTACCGCCGCGCGGAGACGTGGGGCGACCTCGAGCGGGTGCTCACCGACCCGGCCGAGCGGGTCGTGATCGAGGTCCCGCTGGCCGACTGACGCGGCGCTCAGGCCAGCGCGTCGGTGACCGGTCGGAACTTCAGGGCGGTCTCGGCGACCTCGCGCGCCGGTTCCGACCCCGCGACGACGCCCGCACCCGCCCAGGCCCGGACGGTGCCGTCGTCGTCGATCCGGGCGCTGCGGAGCGCCAGCATCCACTCACCGTCGCCGGTGGCGCTCATCCAGCCCACCGGGCCGGCGTAGCGACCGCGGTCGACGCCCTCGAGCTCGGCGACGAGCCGGACGGCCACGTCGGTGGGGGTGCCCGCGACGGCGGCCGTCGGGTGCAGGGCGTCGGCGACGTCGAGCGAGGTGGTGTCCGGCGGCAGGGTCGCCTGCACGTCGGTCGCCAGGTGCCACAGGTTCGGCAGCTGCAGCCGGAACGGCTCGGGGTCGGCGCGCAACTCGGTCACGAGCGGGCGGAGCGAAGCGAGCAGGCTGTCGATCGCGAACGCGTGCTCCTCGACGTCCTTCGCGCTGGCGGCAAGGGCTTCGGCAGCGGCACGGTCCGACACCTCGTCTTCGCCGCGTGCGGCGCTGCCGGCCAGCACCCGCGCCGTCAACCGGGTGCCGTCGGTGCGGGCGAGCGTCTCGGGGGTCGCACCGACCAGGCCGTCGACCGCGAAGGTGACGCACTGCGGGTAGGCGGCGGCGAGGTCGAGCAGCAGGGCGCGGTGGTCGGCGTCCGCTGGCATCTCGCCGACGAGGTCGCGGGCGAGGACGACCTTCTGCGCGCTCCCGGCGGCGATGCGTCGCACGGCCTCGGCGACGTTCGCGGCGTAGGCGGCCTCGTCGATCCGGCCGGGGTGCAGCGCGACGGAGACGTGTGGTCCGACGTGGGGGACCGGCACCGAGGTCCGCGTGAACGTGAGCGGCTCGGCGCCGACGGTCGTGTCGATCGCCGTGAGCCAGGCCTTGCCGCGCCGACGGCCGATGACCACGCGCGGGACGATCAGGACGCTCTCGTCGGCGGAGTCGTCGGCGAAGGCGAAGGAGCCGAACGCGACCAGGCCGGAGCCGCGCAGCTGCACCGGGTCGTCGACGACGGCCGACTCCACGACGGTGCGCCAGACCGCGGCGGCGTCGCGCATCCGGTCGGGGCCGGTGAACGTGAACCGCAGCGCCTCCCCGATGCCGACGATGCCGTCACCGTTCCGGACGAAGGCCAGGGGACGGTCGCGCAGGGTGTGGCGGAGGACGGTGCCCGGGTCGTCGAGGATCCGGGTGGAGACCGTCAGCGGGGGCGCCGCCGTGGTGGTTCGGGTCACGGCTCCGATGCTACGCGCGGTCGGTGGACCACCTGGCCGCGCGCTCGACGAGTGGGCCGTTGCTGCGAGTCCGGTGAACGTACGGTCGGGACCTCTAGGATTGGTCGGGTGAGCAGAGCGGACCTGAACAAGCGGCCGGACGAGGTGGCGGCGATGTTCGACGACGTCGCGGCCAAGTACGACCTCACGAACGACATCCTGTCGGCGGGCAACGCACCGCTGTGGCGTGTCGCCACGGTGCGGGCGGTCGACCCCCAGCCCGGCGAGAAGGTCCTCGACATCGCCGCGGGCACCGGGACGAGTGCCGCGGCCTTCGCGAAGAAGGGGGCCGAGGTCAGCGCGCTCGACCTCTCCGCCGGCATGATCGCGGTCGGTCGCGAGCGGCACCCCGAGATCACCTTCGTCGAGGGCGATGCCGAGCACCTGCCCTTCGACGACGACACGTTCGACGCCGTCACGATCTCGTTCGGGCTGCGCAACGTGAACGACCCGAAGCAGGCGCTCGCCGAGATGCTGCGGGTCCTCAAGCCCGGCGGCCGAGTGGTCATCTGCGAGTTCTCGACCCCGCCGCGTGCGCTGCTGCGCCTCGGCTACGGCACCTACCTGAAGCGCGTGCTCCCGGGCATCGCGAAGCTCTCGAGCAGCAACCCCGCCGCCTACCGCTACCTCGCCGAGTCGATCGACGCGTGGCCGGACCAGCAGGTCCTCACCCAGTGGCTGCGCGGCGTCGGCTTCTCCGTGGTCGCCTACCGGAACCTCACGGCCGGTATCGTCGCACTGCACCGTGGTCGCAAGCCCGTCGCCGACACGGTGCGCGAGTCCGCGGCCCGTCGTGCGAAGGCACGCCGCGACCACCAGACCACCGGCGAGCAGCCGCGCGTCGACCCGGCCGACGACTGACCGGTCACCATCCCCCGAAGACGGAGCAGCACTTGAATCCGAGCGTCCCGGTCGCACGTCGCGCGCCGAGCCTCCGCGCCTCGCTGGGCATCGGCGAGCGGTTGTTCGCCACGCCCGCCGACCGCCGCTTCATCGCCGCCGTCGACGACGGTCTCGAACTCGTCGAGCAGGGGCTCGAGGACGCCATGCGGTCCACGGACACCCTCGCCGACACCACGAGCCGCTACCTGCTGTCCGCGGGCGGCAAGCGGATCCGTCCGACGCTGACGCTGCTCATCGCGCAGCTCGGCGACGGGGTGACCGACGCCGTGGTCAAGGCCGCCGTCAGCATCGAGACGACCCACCTGGCGTCGCTCTACCACGACGACGTCATGGACGAAGCGCCCGTCCGCCGCGGGGTCCCCGCAGCGCAGATCACGTACGGCAACAACGTCGCGATCCTGACCGGCGACCTGCTCTTCGCCCGCGCCAGCCTCATCACCGCCGACCTGGGCACCGACGGCATCCGGATGCAGGCCGAGACCTTCCAGCGCCTCTGCATGGGGCAGCTGCACGAGACCACCGGCCCGCAGCCCGACGACGACCCGGTCGAGCACTACATCCAGGTGCTCAGCGACAAGACCGGCTCGCTCATCGCGACCGCCGCCCGCGCCGGTGTCATGTTCTCCGGCGCCGACCGTGCCTACCTCGACGCCGTCGGGACCTTCGGCGAGAAGGTGGGCGTCGCCTTCCAGCTCGTCGACGACGTCATCGACCTGGCACCGGCGACGGACAAGACCGGCAAGATCGCCGGCAACGACCTCCGAGCCGGCGTCGACACGCTGCCGATGCTGCACCTGCGTCGGCACGCGGCGACCGACCCGGCGGCGCAGAACCTCGTCCTGCGCATCGAGCGCGACGTGAACGGCGCCCCGGACGACGCGGTCGGCTCCGTGCCGTACCAGTCGGCCGTCGCCGCTCTGCGTGACCACGAAGCGACCGCGTCGACGCGCACGGTCGCGGTCCGCTGGGCCCGCGAAGCCGTGGACGCCCTCGCCCCGCTGCCCGACGGCACCGTCAAGCGGGCACTCACCCGCTTCGCCGACTCCGTCGTCGACCGCAGCCGCTGAACACCACCCGCGACCGGACGACCCCACGGTCGCCGCGCGGGACGCACCACCGGGAGCACCCCACCCGAACGAACTGGAGACGATCAGTGCCCACCCTCCGAATCGCCATCGTCGGCGCCGGACCCGCCGGCATCTACGCCGCGGACATCCTGCTGCGCGAGGCCCACGGACACGACGTGTCGATCGACCTGTTCGAGCAGCTCCCCGCGCCGTACGGACTCGTTCGCTACGGCGTCGCACCCGACCACCCGCGGATCAAGGGCATCGTCAACGCCCTGCGCGACGTACTCGACCGCGGTGTCGTCCGGCTGTTCGGCAACGTCCGCTTCGGCGAGGACATCACCCTCGAGGACCTCAAGAAGCACTACAACGCGGTCGTCTTCTCGACGGGCGCGATCAAGGACGCCGACCTCGACGTCCCCGGCGTCGACCTCCGGGGCTCCTACGGTGCCGCCGACTTCGTCAGCTGGTTCGACGGCCACCCCGACTTCCCGCGCACCTGGCCGCTGACCGCGGAGAGCGTCGCGGTGATCGGGGTCGGCAACGTCGCGCTCGACGTCTCCCGCATCCTCGCGAAGCACGCCGACGACCTGCTGCCGACCGAGATCCCGGCGAACGTGTACGAGGGCCTCAAGGCGTCGCCCGTCACGGACGTCCACGTCTTCGGCCGCCGTGGTCCCGCCCAGGTCAAGTTCACGCCGCTCGAGCTCCGCGAGCTCGGCGAGGTCCGTGACGTCGACATGGTCGTCTACGACGAGGACTTCGACCACGACGAGGCGTCGAAGACCGCGATCGCCACGAACAAGCAGGTCATGGTCATCAACCGGGTGCTCGAGCAGTGGCGCACCCGCGAGACCGGCCAGGCGAGCCGGCGGCTGCACCTGCACTTCTACGCGAAGCCGACCGAGTTCGTCGGCGACGAGCAGGGCAACCTCACCGCGATCCGGTACGAGCGCACCCGGCCGAACGGCGAGGGCGGTGTCGAGGGCACGGGCGAGATCCGTGAGATCCCGATCCAGGCGGCCTACCGCGCCGTCGGCTACTTCGGTTCCCCGCTGCCCGGGCTGCCGTTCGACGAGCGCCACGGCGTCATCCCGAACCACGAGGGCCAGGTCCTCGACGACGACAACCAGCAGATCCCGGGCGTCTACGCCACCGGGTGGATCAAGCGCGGTCCGGTCGGGCTCATCGGGCACACGAAGTCCGACGCCATGGAGACCGTGCAGCACATCGTCAACGACCAGGCGAGCTGGTGGACGCCGGAGGACCCCTCCGAGGGTGCGATCCCGGCCCTGCTCCGCGAGCGTGGCGTCGAGTACACCGACCTCGAGGGCTGGCACCACCTGGACACCCACGAGCTCGCGCTCGGTGCTGCCGAGGGCCGTGAGCGCATCAAGGTCGTGCCCCGCGACGAGATGATCGACGTGTCCCTCGGTCGCGTCGACGTGCCCACGAACTGACACCGATGACCGACACGCGCCCCGTCCCGCCCACCGCGGTCCGGGGCGCGTCCGTGTCCGGCGTGCGACTGCAGGGCGTCGACGTCGCGCGGGCCGTCGCGTTGCTCGGCATGATGGCCGCGCACATCGGCGGCATCGCGGACCAGCTCGACTGGTCCGATCCCTCGACGTGGTCCGCGGTGGCGCACGGGCGCCCGTCCACGCTGTTCGCCGTCCTCGCGGGGGTGTCGATCGGGCTGACGAGCGGTCGCACGACTCCGCCAGGACCCCCGACGATCGGGCGGGTCCGGGCGCGCCTGGCGGTCCGCGCCGCGGCCGTCGTCGGCATCGGGTTCGTGCTCATCGCGTTGGACACCCCGGTCTACGTCATCCTGCCGACGTACGGGGTGCTGTTCCTGCTGGTGATCCCGGTGCTCCGGGTCCGCCCGGCGTGGCTCCTCGCCATCGCGGGCGCCTGCGCCGTACTGTCGCCGATCGTCGCCGTCGCGACCGCACCGGCCTACGCCGATTCGGGCATGGTCGGACAGCAGCTCGGCCTGGTTTACCCCGTGGTCACCTTCCTGGCGTACGTCCTGGTCGGTCTCGCCGTCGCCAGGTCCGGTCTGGGCCCACGCCGCCGGCAGGTCGCGCTCCTCGCATCCGGCGCACTGGTCGCCGCCACCGCGTACGTCGTCGGCACGGTGCTGGCGCCGCTGCCGGCCGGGGCCGCGTTCGCGTTCCCGGGCGTCCCGTACGCCGCCGAGGGCAGCACGCCGGCCGAGGCCCTCGCCCAGCTCTTCCTGTCACCGCGCGACCACTCGTCGACGACGGTCGACGTGATCGGCACCGCGGGGGTGGCGGTGGCGGTCATCGCCCTCTGCACCCTGGTGTTCGACGGGCGCGGGCGGGTCGCCGAGCGGATCGCGTTCCCGCTCGCCGCCGTCGGGTCGATGCCCCTGACGATCTACTCGGGACACCTCCTGGTGATCGCGATGCTTCCCGAGTACCCGGAGTCGGCCGAGGCGTGGGGCTGGTTCGCGCTGGGCTCGGTCGTGTTCGCGATGGTCTGGCGCCGGTTCCTCGGCCGCGGCCCGCTCGAGCGGGCCGTCGCGGCCCTGGCGTCCACCGTCCCGATGCGCTGAGCGCCCCTGCCGGGGCCGAGCCGCGCCTCCCGGTCGTCCGCTACTGCAGCGCTGCCGTGAGCCGCGCGACGTTGTCGAGCACCTTGGACCGGCGCGGACGGTCGACCCACTCGTCGAGCGTGAGCTCGAAGCTGTGCTCCTTGTAGGCGTCCTGCACCTTGCGCAGGGCGTCGACGAAGCGGTGGCCCCGGACCATCACGGAGACCTCGAGGTTCAGGCTGAACGAGCGCATGTCCATGTTGCTCGACCCGATCACCGACACCTCGTCGTCGATGGTGAAGTGCTTGGCGTGCAGGATCGTCGGTGCCCGGTACAGCCAGATCCGCACGCCGGCGCGGAGGAGTCCCTCGTAGTACGAGCGCTGCGCGTGCCACGTCATGGCGTGGTCGCCCATCTCGCCGACGAAGAGCTCGACCTCGACGCCGCGCTGGGCGGTCGTCGTGATGGCGTAGAGCATCGAGTCGTCCGGCACGAAGTACGGCGAGGTGATCGACACCTTCTTCTGCGCCGAGTAGAGCAGTGCGTTGAACAGGCGCAGGTTGTTCTCGCCGTCGAACCCGGGCCCGGACGGCACGACCTGGCAGTCGAGGGCGTCGCCGCGGTCGGCCCGCTGGACGGGGTCGCTCTCACGGAGCAGCAGTTCGTCGGTCTCGCTGTACCAGTCGGTGACGAACAGTGCGTTCAACCCCGCGACGACCGGTCCCTCGAACCGGGCGAACAGGTCCTTGTAGACCATGCCCTTCTCGATGTGCGACTTGATGTCGTACGAGGGGTCGATCAGGTTCTGCGACCCGGTGAACGCGACCGAGCCGTCGATGACCATGATCTTCCGGTGGTTGCGCAGGTCGGGGCGCTGGAACTTCCCCTGCAGTGGCAGCAGCGGGAGCATGAGGTGCCACTCGATGCCGGCGCGGTCCATGAACGCCAGCGTGTCCTTGTACCCGGGGTAGCCGCGGCTGGCCCAGTGGTCGAGCAGGAACCGGACGGTGACGCCGCGGGCCTGTGCACGGGCGAGCGCGTCGAAGAACGGTCGCGTGGTGTCGTCGAGCGTGGCGATGTAGAACTCGACGTGCACGAACCGGCGCGACTGGTCGATCGCCCGGGTCATCTCCGCGATCGACTCCTCGGAGTCGGGGTAGAGCTCCGCCGAGTTGCCGCCGACCAGCGGCATCGCGCCGAGTTCGCGGTTCAGCGTGGTGATGCTCTCGAGCCACAGCGGCCACGGGTGGTCACGGCGCACGCGTTCGATGCCCTCGGTCTGTTCGAGGATGTACGCGTTGATCTCGGTCTGCTTCTCACGCCGTGCACGCGGCAGTTTCGTCGACCCGATGACGAGGAAGACGATGAAGCCGATGTAGGGGATGAGGAAGATCGCGAGCAACCAGGCGGTCGCCGTCTGCGGCTTCCGGTTGATCGGGACGTAGATGATCGAGAAGACGCGGATCGCCAGGTCCAGCAGGACGGCCAGGACCGTGATCGCGACGGTGAGCCAGTGCTCCACGGACGTCAGCGGAAGTTGATGTACTGCAACGGGACGTCGAACTCTTCACCCTTGAGGAGCTGGATCGTGTTCTGGAGGTCGTCGCGGCTCTTCGAGGAGACCCGCAGTTCGTCGCCCTGGATCTGGCTCTTCACGGTCTTCGGGGCGTTGGCGCGCAGGAACGCGCCGATCTTCTTCGCGACGTCCTGCTCGATGCCGTTCTTGAACTTCACCTCGATGCGGTACTCCTTGCCCGAGGGGTAGGGGTCGCCGGCGTCGAGGCTCTTCAGGCTGATGTTGCGCTTGATCGCCTTGCTCTGCAGGACGTCGAGGACGGCCTTCGCGCGCTCTTCCGAGTTCGCCTTGATGAGGACGTCCTCGCCGCTGAAGGCGACCGACGCGTCCGCGCCCTTGAAGTCGTACCGCTGCTCGATCTCCTTGGCCGCCTGGTTGAGGGCGTTCTCCGCCTCCATCTTGTCGACCTTGCTGACCACGTCGAAGGAACTGTCTGCCATGCCGGACAGCCTAACGGCGGACGGGAGGGCCGGTTCGGCTCCGGCGGTCGGCTCGCGGTGGTCACGACCACCGTTCCGGATCCGCTATGCTTTTGTGCGCGCCTTCGGTTGGTGATCACACCGGCTGGGTGCGCATGGCAAGTTACCCAAGCGGCCAAAGGGATCTGACTGTAAATCAGCCGGCGTAGCCTTCGGGGGTTCGAATCCCTCACTTGCCACCATCGCGAAGCCCCGTCCGACCCGGACGGGGCTTTCGTCGTCCCTGGCAGGATCGGTGCATGGCATCCGACTGCACACCGTCCCAGTTCGCCGACCTCGCCGAGACGATCGCGCGCGAAGCGGCCACGCTCGCCGCACGACGACGGGCCGAGGGCGTCGAGGTCGCCGACCGGAAGTCGAGCATCGTCGACGTGGTCACGGCGGCGGACCGCGAGGTCGAGGCGCTCATCCGCGCCCGGATCGCCGAGGCCCGGCCGGACGACGCGTTCCACGGCGAGGAGTCCGGCTCGGCGTCGGGGGAGTCGGGCATCACCTGGGTCGTCGACCCGATCGACGGCACGGTGAACTACCTGTACGGCAGCGCCGAGTACGGCGTGAGCATCGGCGTCGTGCGGGGCTCCGCCGACCCGATGACGTGGGAGCCGATCGCCGGCATCGTGGTGGCCCCCGCGACCGGGGTGGTGTTCCGTGCCGCCGCCGGACAGGGCGCCACCCGCGACGGCGTCCCCCTGTCCGTCAGCGCTCCGGCCTCGCTCGCCGAGACACTCGTGGCGACGGGCTTCGGGTACACGGCCGACCGGCGCCGCGAGCAGGTGGCGGTGCTCGCCGGACTCATCGGCGAGGTGCGGGACATCCGGCGCGGGGGAGCGGCGTCGCTCGACTGCTGCGCGGTAGGAGCCGGGGTCGTCGACGCCTACTACGAGCGCGGGATCAACCCGTGGGACATGGCCGGCGGCTCCGTCGTCGCGCGCGAGGCCGGAGCGTCGGTCCGCATCTGGGAGGCCGGCGGCACCCGTTCCTTCCTGTTCGCGAGCCCCGCGGTGGCCGACGACCTCGAGGCGCTGCTGCGCGGGCTGGAAGCCGAGGCGCTCGGCGTCTGAGGTCCGTCGGTCCCTCGGTCTGGGGGTGCCCGGTGGACATGACCACGACTGGCGACGTGCGACGACGTTTGCTACCGTGCTCAGGTCCCGTTATCTGCTCGTTACCAACGAGCGCGCCCCTTCCCCGATCAGGATCGCCACCGCACGCATGCCCCACTCCCCACTGACGTCCGTCCCCACCGGTCCCGTCGACGCCGCCACCCCGGTCGTCCACCTGACCCGACGAGCACGGATCGAGGCGGAGCGAGCGGCTGCGAAGGGCGCTCCCGTCACGCAGGACCACGCGCAGGACGTCGCACCCGACCGTGCCGCGGGCCCGTCGTTCGACGAGGTCGTCGGGCTGACCACACCGTCGTCGGCCGCGGCTCCCGTGTCGCCGATCGACCTCGCGCCGGTGTCGCCCGCGCTGCCCGAGTCGGCGGTCCGTCCGGCCTCCCGCATCACGACGCCGCCGGCTCCCACGTCGCCGGACGTCCGCGCCACGGCGCCGCGCACCGCGACGGCTGCAGCGGAGTCCATCGCGCCCCAGCCCCGCCGTGTCATCGGCCAGGTCCCGGCGTCCCGTCGGCGGACCGGCCGTGCCGCACCGGCCGTGCAGGTCGACCGCGCCACCCGGCACATCGCGGCCAGCCGCACCGCTGCCGCGCCCGCCCCGGCTGCTGCTGCCCGGAAGCAGGGCGCCTCGTTCCGCCGTGCGGCCTCGCGCGTGACGGCCGTCGGTGCGCTCCTCTTCGTCGCCGGCCTCGTCGTCTCGACGTCACTGCCCGCCCAGGCGCTCTACGTGCCGGAGACCGGCTCGACCGCGGCCCGGTCGACGGCGAGCGGTGCGACCCAGTCGATGAGCGTCAGCGCCGCAGCCGACGGATCGACGAGCCGCGACCAGTACACGGTGTCGGACGCCACGCAGTACAAGAACGTCGACGCCTCGAGCTTCACCAACGACCCGACCGGCACGATCCAGTGGCCGTTCCTCACCGGCGTCCCGATCACCTCCGGCTTCGGCGGTCGTCAGGTCGCGGGCTGCTCGTTCTGCTCGACGAACCACATGGGCGTCGACTTCGCTCCCGGCGAGGGCACCCCGATCCGGGTCATCGCCGCCGGCACCGTCATCAAGGTCCAGGCGAACGACGGCGGCTTCGGCAACGACGTCTGGGTGGAGCACGACGTCGACGGCAAGCAGTTCGTCAGCGTGTACGGCCACATGGAGGACAACTCCTTCAAGGTGGTCACCGGTCAGCAGATCGAGGTCGGCGACGAGCTCGGTCTCGTGGGCAGCACGGGCAACTCCACGGGCCCGCACCTGCACCTCGAAGTGCACGTCGACGGGGTCCCCGTGGACCCGCTGGCGTGGCTCCAGACCAACGCGAACTAGCGGTCGCCGACGCGGCACGCCCGGGCGTCTCGCCCGGTTCCGGAGCAGCGTCGGAGGTCTGCTATCCTCGTGTGGTGCCGTTCGCGGCACATCGCCCCGATAGCTCAGTGGTAGAGCACCTCCATGGTAAGGAGGGGGTCGTCAGTTCAATCCTGACTCGGGGCTCCGACCCGGTGCGCGTGTCGCTCCGGATCTCTGGCGGGGTAGCTCAGTTGGTTAGAGCACACGACTCATAATCGTGGGGTCGCGGGTTCAAGTCCCGCCCTCGCTACAGCAAGCCCGGCGATCTGTTCGCCGGGCTTTCGTCGTTCCCGGGCTGCGTCGTTCTCGGGCTGCGTCGTTCCCGGGCTGCGTGCACAGCGGTGCGGACGCACTTCGGCTGTGCGCTGGACCAGGTGCGTGCCAGGAGGCACGTGGCGGACGCACACCGGGCCTCCCGTCCGCCCTGGGGCCGGCCCTACAGCGCGGAGTGCGACCCGGTGTCGGCCCGCGTCTGCAGCACGCCGGCCGCGCGCAGCGCGCGCTCGATCGCCGCGTTCACCTCGTGCCAGGCGGCTCGTCGCCGGCTCGCGCCGATGCTGCCGCCGGAGACGGCCGTGCCGTGTCCGCGGTGCCGCAGCGTGATCGTGGTGGACGCCCCGGTGACGGTCGTCGACAGCTCGTAGCGGCGGAACTCGCGGGACGGGTGCACGAGCGCGCCGAGCAGGATCGTCAGCAGCCGGTTGCCGGTCGTCGCGGTGAGGGTCCCGCCGGTCGACTCGACGTGGTGTCCCGCCGTGCGGAGTGCCGCGCCGGCGACCTCCATCGCGGTGCACCGGTCGCCCGTGTGCACGGCGAACTCGGTCCTGGTGTCCATGGTTGCTCCCCCGTCCCCTGATCCGGTGTCGCGACCGGACCGCCGATTCCCCCGAACCGGCCCGGCAAGCCTAGCCGATGCATCCTCAGCATCGACAGGCCCCCGGACGGGCGTCGGTAGACTGCCGACGTGTCAGTGAACCCCGAGCTCGTCGGCAGGACGTTCCCGCCGGCCCAGCCCTACCTGGTCGGTCGCGAGAAGGTGCGCGAGTTCTCGCGCGCGGTGTTCGCGACCAACCCCGTCCACCACGAACCCGACGCGGCCCGCGCCGCCGGGTACGCCGACGTCGTCGCCCCGCCGACCTTCGCGGTCGTCGTGCAGGAAGCCACGCTCGCGCAGCTGCTCGCCGAGCCGGACGCCGGCATCGACTTCTCCCGTGTCGTCCACGGCGAGCAGTCCTTCACCTACGACCGGCCCATCGTGGCCGGTGACGAACTCACCGCGACCCTGACCGTCACGAGCGTCAAGACGCTCGGCGGCAACGCGATGGTCACGGCCCAGAGCACCATGAACGACGCCTCGGGGGAGCACGTCGTCACGGCGACGTCCACCCTCGTGGTCCGAGGAGACGACGCATGACCGCCGCACCCGCCACCGCGATCGAGGTCGGCACGGTCGTCGCCGAGCGCGAGGTGCACGTCACCCGCGACTCGCTCGTCCGCTACGCCGGCGCCTCCGGTGACTTCAACCCGATCCACTACCGCGACGACGTCGCCGCCTCGGTCGGTCTGCCCGGCGTCCTCGCGCACGGCATGCTCACGATGGGCCTCGCCGTGCAGCCGGTCTCCGAGTGGCTCGGTGACAGCGGTTGGGTCGCGGGCTACGGCGTCCGCTTCACCCGCCCCGTCGTCGTGGACCCGGAGCAGGGCGCGACCATCGGCATCGTCGCCAAGGTCGGAACCGTCGACGACGACGGCCGACCGAAGCGCATCGACCTCACCGTGACCGCCGGCGGGCAGACCGTGCTCGGCAAGGCGCAGGTCACGGTGGCGTTCCGCTGACCGTGCACGAGCCGGTGCTCGCCGACCTCACGACGCTCGGCGTCGGTGGGGCGGCCGCGCGGCTGCTCACGGCCACGACGACCGACGAGCTCGTTGCCCACACGCGCACCGCATGGGACGACCACGAGTGGCTGGTCCTCGGCGGCGGCAGCAACGTGCTGGTCGCCGACTCCGGCTTCGACGGCACCGTCGTCCTGGTCCGCACCACGGGGGTGGACGCCGACACGGACGCCGACGGCGTCACCGTCCGCGTCGCCGCCGGCGAACCCTGGGACGCGTTCGTCGCCACCACCGTCGCGAACGGCTGGACCGGCCTGGAGGCCCTCAGCGGCATCCCGGGCACCGTCGGCGCCGCCCCCGTGCAGAACATCGGCGCCTACGGGGTCGAGCTCTCCGACGTGCTCACCCGGGTCGAGTTCCTCGATGCGGCCACGGGGGAGCGCACGTGGGTGCCCGCGGCCGAGCTGGCGCTCGGCTACCGCACGTCAACCCTCAAGCACGGACGCCGCGGTGTCGTGCTGACGGTCGAGTTCCGGCTCGGCACGGCGGGGGAGCACGGCGTGCCGGTGCGGTACGCCCAGCTCGCCGGTTCGCTCGGGGTCGACCTCGGTGCCCTCGTGGAACCCACGACGGTCCGTGACGAGGTCCTGCGCCTCCGCGCCTCGAAGGGCATGGTGCTCGACGCCGACGACCGGGACACCTGGAGCGCCGGGTCGTTCTTCACGAACCCGATCGTGTCCGCGGCCTTCGCCGAGACCCTCCCCGCCGACGCGCCACGGTGGCCGGCCGGCGACGACGTCAAGCTCAGCGCCGCCTGGCTCATCGAGCACGCGGGGGTGCACCGTGGCTACGCCGTGCCGGGGTCGCGCGCGGCGATCTCGTCGAAGCACACCCTGGCCCTGACCAACCGTGGCGGCGCGACGGCGGCCCAGGTGGCCGAGCTCGCGCGGTACGTGCAGGTCACGGTCCTGAACCGCTTCGGGGTGTCGCTCGTGCCGGAGCCCGTCGTGGTGGGGGACCTGCTCGACTGAGCGCACGGGCACGGGCACGACCCGGCCACGGGCCTCCCGGAACGCAGAACGGGCCACCTCGACGAGGCGGCCCGTTCTGCGTTCTGCGGGGTGTCGTGGGCGCGGGGACTACGCGAAGAACTTCGCCAGGCGGGCCACACCCTCGGCGATGTCGTCGTCGCCGAGCGCGTACGACAGGCGCAGGTAGCCGGACGGACCGAAGGCCTCGCCCGGGACGACCGCGACCTCGGCGTGCTCGAGGATCAGGTCGGCCAGCTCGAGGGTCGTCGTCGGGGTCGAGCCCGCCCACTCGCGACCGAGCAGTGCGGTGACGTCGGGGTAGACGTAGAAGGCGCCCTGCGGGGTCGGCGTGACGAAGCCCGGGATCGCGTTGAGCCCGGCGACGATGGCCTGGCGACGGCGGTCGAAGGCCTCGCGCATGGCCGCCACCGGCTCCTGCGGCCCGGTGAGCGCGGCGATCGCGGCGCGCTGGGACACGTTCGACACGTTCGACGACAGGTGCGACTGCAGGTTCGACGCGGCCTTGACCGCGTCGGCGGGACCGATGAACCAGCCGACGCGCCAGCCGGTCATCGCGTAGGTCTTCGCGACGCCGTTGACCAGGATCGTGGTGTCGGCGAGGGCCGGCACGGCGTCGAGGATGCCGGTGAAGCGGAGTCCGTCGTACACGAGGTCCTGGTAGATCTCGTCGCTGATCACCCAGATGCCGTGCTCGAGTGCCCACTCGCCGATGGCCGTGGTCTGCTCGGCGGTGTAGACGGCGCCCGTCGGGTTCGACGGCGAGCAGAACAGCAGCGCCTTCGTCTTCGGGGTGCGCGCGGCCTCGAGCTGCTCGACGGTGACGAGGTAGCCCTGGTCGCTGCCGGCGAAGACCTCGACCGGCTCGCCACCGGCCAGGCGGATGGCCTCGGGGTAGGTGGTCCAGTACGGGGCGGGGAGCAGGACCTCGTCGCCGGCGTCGACGATCGTCTGGAACGCCTGGTAGACGGCCTGCTTGCCGCCGTTGGTGACGATCACCCGCGACGGGTCGACGGTGATGCCGGACTCGCGTGCGGTCTTCTCGGCGATGGCCTGCTTCAGCTCCGGCAGACCGGTCGCCGGCGTGTACCGGTGGTTCTTCGGGTCCTGTGCGGCCTCGACCGCGGCGACGACCACGTGGTCGGGCGTGGCGAAGTCGGGCTCGCCGGCGGCGAAGGAGATGACGGGTCGGCCCGCGGCCTTCAGGGCCTTGGCCTTCGCGTCGACCTTGAGCGTCGCGGACTCGGCGATCGCCGCGATGCGGGACGCGATGCGCGGCCGATCGGTCGGCGCGGCGGCGGGGGTTGCGGTGGACTCGGGGCCGGGGGCTGCGGTGCTCACGGGTGCCAGCCTATCGGCGCGGCACGCCGTGGAGGGGGCCAAGTGGACACCGTGTGACGGACTCCCGTACACTCGACCACCGGAACACGATCGGTGACGGACGTGCTCTGAAGGGCGGTGGCTCAATTGGTAGAGCAGCGGTCTCCAAAACCGCAGGTTGCAGGTTCGAGTCCTGTCCGCCCTGCAACTCTGGAAGGGTAGAAGTTGGCGAGCAAAGACATGGAGACGACGGCGGACGACGTCGTCGCCAAGGCGAAGCAGGACCGGGCCGAGCGCCGGGGTCCGATCGCTGCCATCGTGCTCTTCATCCGTCAGGTGATCGGCGAACTGCGCAAGGTCGTGACGCCGACCCGCAAGGAGCTCTTCAGCTACACGCTGGTCGTGCTCGTCTTCGTCGTCGTGATGATGATCCTGGTGTCGATCCTCGACTTCGTGTTCGGTCTCGGCGTCGGGTACGTCTTCGGCAACGGGCCCACGGCCTGACCCGGACGTCGACTGCCGAGTGCGGCAGTCCACTGGAGTACGGTCGCCCGAGACGGTGCCGATCGTGACCAGGACCGTCCGCCATCCCGACCCGCACCACCGAACGGAAAGAATCGACTGTGTCTGACTACTCCCGCGACGACATCGACCTCGCGACGGCTGCCGAGCAGTCCTCCGAGGTCGAGGAGAACCAGGAAGGCGACGTCGAGACCGGCGAGGAGCGCTCCGCCGAGTCCGCCGAGGAGCGCGCGATCTCCGTCGAGTCCGAGGACGACGAGTCCCTCGGCATCGACGAGGAGCTGACGGCACTGCAGGAGTCCAAGGACCCCGAGGCCGACGCCGTCGTCGAGGACGCCCTCGAGATCGACTCCACCGACGAGGCCGAGGCCGCGGTGGAGGCCGTCGAGGACGAGGAAGAGATCGAACTCGAGTCCGAGACCGCCGAAGAGGCGAACGAGACCCTCGCCGCCGACGAAGCGATCGACGCCGAAGACGACGACGCCGAAGAGGCCGAGGTCGACCCGTACGAGGCCTTCAAGGTCGAGCTGCGGATGAAGCCGGGCAAGTGGTACGTCATCCACTCCTACGCGGGCTTCGAGCGCCGCGTGAAGTCGAACATCGAGAACCGCATGGTGTCGATGTCGATGGAGGAGTCGATCTACCAGGTCGAGGTCCCGATGGAGGACGTCGTCGAGATCAAGAACGGGCAGCGCAAGCTGGTCACCCGCGTCCGGATCCCCTCGTACGTGCTCGTCCGCATGGACCTCAACGAGGACTCGTGGTCCGTCGTCCGGCACACCCCCGGTGTCACCGGCTTCGTCGGCAACGCCCACAACCCGACGCCGCTCCGTTTCGACGAGGCGTTCGGCATGCTCAAGTCCCTCGTGCAGGTCGCCGAGGCCGCCCCGACCAAGGGTGGCTCGAAGTCCGGCGGTTCCCTGCAGGCGCAGCCCGCTGCCGAGGTCGACTTCGAGGTCGGCGAGACGATCACCATCAAGGAAGGCTCGTTCGCGGGCCTGCCGGGTTCGATCTCCGAGATCAAGCCGGAGAGCGGCAAGCTCACCGTCCTCGTCTCGCTGTTCGAGCGCGAGACCCCGGTCGAACTCAGCTTCGACCAGGTCACGAAGCTCTAGTCCAGGTCTCCCCATTCGGGTAGACTCATCGAGTTTGGGCCCGCACGCCTCGTGCGTGTGGGCCTTCACCGCGGTCCGGAACGGCCGGACCAGCGGGAGAGTGCACGGATCCCCGTGCGTTCGATTCCAGGAGGAAGACAAGTCATGGCACCGAAGAAGAAGGTCACGGGCCTGATCAAGCTGCAGATCAACGCGGGAGCCGCCAACCCGGCCCCGCCGATCGGTCCGGCACTCGGTCAGCACGGCGTCAACATCATGGAGTTCTGCAAGGCGTACAACGCGGCGACCGAGTCGCAGCGTGGCAACGTCGTGCCGGTCGAGATCACCGTCTACGAGGACCGTTCGTTCACGTTCGTCCTCAAGACCCCGCCGGCCGCTGAGCTCATCAAGAAGGCTGCTGGTGTGCAGAAGGGGTCCGCGACCCCGCACACGGTCAAGGTCGCGAAGATCTCGATGGACCAGGTCCGTCAGATCGCCGAGACCAAGCAGGCCGACCTGAACGCCAACGACATCGAGCAGGCCGCGAAGATCATCGCCGGCACCGCACGCTCGATGGGCATCACGGTCGAGGCCTAAGCACCGATCGGGCTCCGGCCCACACCCAGACACCTTTCCGTGGGAGAGCCGCGCCGGCTCGTCAACCACGTATCTCGCAAGGAGACCACCATGGCGAAGAAGTCCAAGGCCTACGAAGCCGCGGCCGCGAAGATCGAGGCCGACAAGTTCTACACCCCGACCGAGGCAGTCGCCCTGGCCAAGGAGACCGGCTCTGCGAAGACCGACTCCACGGTCGAGGTCGCACTGAAGCTCGGCGTCGACCCGCGCAAGGCGGACCAGATGGTCCGCGGCACGGTCATCCTGCCGCACGGCACGGGCAAGACCGCCCGCGTCATCGTGTTCGCGACGGGTGCAGCGGCCGAGGCCGCGATCGCAGCCGGCGCCGACGAGGTCGGTGGCGACGAGCTCATCGCGAAGGTCGCCGAGGGCTACACGTCCTTCGACTCCGCCGTCGCGACGCCCGAGCTCATGGGCAAGGTCGGTCGTCTCGGCAAGGTGCTCGGCCCGCGTGGCCTCATGCCGAACCCGAAGACCGGCACCGTGACCCCGAACGTGGCGCAGGCCGTCAACGACATCAAGGGCGGCAAGATCGAGTTCCGCGTCGACAAGCACGCCAACGTGCACTTCGTCGTCGGCAAGGCCTCGTTCACGCCGGAGCAGCTCGACGAGAACATCTCGACCGCGCTCGAGGAGATCAACCGCCTCAAGCCGAGCTCCTCGAAGGGCCGTTACGTCATGAAGGGCGCCGTCTCGACGACCTTCGGCCCCGGCATCCCGCTGGACGTCAACAGCATCTGAGTCCACTGACTCGCAGAAGGGCCCGCACCGGCAACGGTGCGGGCCCTTTTCGCGTGCAGGGGCGCGCGTCCCGGTAGCGTGGTCTCGTGCGCACCCTCGTGAACTCGCTCCGGTTGATCGCCGTCATCGCCGTCGTCGTCGCGATCGTCGCCCAGTGGCTCGTCAGCTCGAAGACGGACGTCTACAACCCGTGGAACTTCTTCGGCTACTTCACGATCCAGTCGAACGTCATCATCGCCGTGGCCCTGGCGGTGACCCTCGTCGCCTCGGCCCGCCGCAAGCGTGGGGATCTGCGGGTGAGCCTGCTCCGGGGCGCCGGCACGGTCTACATCGCCACGACCGGGATCGTCTACAACACCCTGCTGACCAACGTCGACGTGTCGGCGAGCGTCCAGTGGTCGAACGACGTGCTGCACAAGGTCATCCCCGCGTACGCGGTCCTCGACTGGCTGCTGTTCTCCGACCGGTCGAAGCTGCTCCTCCGCCACGTCTGGTGGTTCCTGATCTACCCGGTGGTGTGGACGATCGTCATCCTGATCCGGGGCGCGACCGACGGCTGGGTGCCGTACCCGTTCCTCGACCCGGCGCAGGGGTACGGCGTCGTGGCGATCTACTGCGTCGGCGTGGGCGTCTCGATCGGGTTGCTCGGCGTCCTGGTCGTGGGGATGAGCCGGCTGAGACTCGTCAAGGTCTGAGCTGACGGGCTACGAGCGGAAGTCGCGCAGCTTGTCGAGCACCAGGTCGGCGAGCTGCACGAGTCCGCGGATCTGGTCGTCGTCACGGTCGACCCAGCGGCACTCGGGCTCGTCGGCGACGGGGATGAAGCCGTCGTGGCGCTCCCAGACGAACAGGGTGCGGTCGGCACCGAGCACGTACTGCTGCCACCAGATCTGCCGCAGGTAGTGCCGGGGGATGCTCCGCCAGCCCTTCGCGGTGGTCTTGATCTCGGCGAGCACCACCCGCGAGCCCTGGACACCGACGCCGTCGGGGGTGGCGAGGTGCGCCCGGTTCGCAGCGGCGTGGAACAGGTGCGCCGAGGGCTGGATGCCGTGCGTGGCCGCGACCCAGGCGGCGATGTGGGGCTCGCGGTCCTTGCCGTGCTCGGTGAACGCGTTGCCGGAGAACCGTGAGCCGTAGCGCTTCTCGGTGACGACGGCCTCGACCGCGTGCAGCGAGGCGAGCCGAGCGACGTCGGTCGCGGTGATGCCCGCGGCGCGGGCTCGGAGCCAGGCGAAGCGGTCCGAGGAGTGCGCGACGATCCGCTCGGTGTGGCCGCGCAGGGCGGTGAACGCGTCGCGACCGGGGACCGCAGCCGGCGTGGCGGAGGCAGACACTGCCTCCAGGCCGGGGTCCAGGTCGCCCCACAGGGTGGGCTGCACGATCGTCACCCGTCGATTCTCCCCCCGACCACCGGCAAGACCGAATCCGACGCGCTCACGAGGCGCAGCGCACACGTCAGGAGACCAGCTCACGCCCCTCGGCGTAGGCGACCAGCTCGTCGACCCCGGCGGGGGAGAGCGCGTAGCCGATCGCGAGCGCCGCTGCGCCCTGCAGCGCGGCGAGCGACCCCGCACGCGACTGGGCGATGACGAGGTGTTCGGTGGCGAGCGGCATCGACCGCGAGTAGACGACCTCGCGGACGCCGGCGAGCAGGTGCTCACCAGCCTGCGTGATCGAGCCGCCCAGGACGATCACCGACGGGTTCATGAGCGAGACGCACGTGACGAGCACCTCGCCGATGTCGCGGCCCGCCTGTCGGACGGCGTAGATGGCGTCGAGGTCGGAGCGGTTCACCAGGTCCAGCACGTCGGCGCCGGTGTGGGCGTCGTGCCCCTTCGCACGCAGGGCACGGGCGATCGCCGGACCGGACGCGACCGCCTCGAGGCACCCGGTGTTGCCGCAGTGGCAGGGGACGTCGCAGGCGCGGGACACCCGCACGTGGCCGATGTCACCGGCGGTGCCCTGGGCACCGCGTTGCAGCTCGCCGTCCGACACGATGCCGGACCCGATGCCGGTGGCGACCTTGACGAACAACAGGTGGTCGACGTCGGGCCAGCCGTGCTCCCGTTCGCCGAGGGCCGCGATGTTCACGTCGTTGTCGAGCAGGACGTGCGCCGCGATGTGCTGGCGGAGCCACGACGGCACGTCGAAGCCGTCCCACCCGGGCATGATCGGCGGGTTCGCCGGGCGTCCGGTCGAGAACTCCACCGGACCGGGCACGCCGATCCCGATGGCGATGACGTCCTGTCGGGCGCGGCCGACCTCGTCGAGCAGCTCGTCGATGGTGGCGACCAGCCACGACAGGGTCTCCACCGGGCCGGCGGCGATGTCGATGCGTGCTTCACGGGTGGCGAGCGGGGCGGCGACCAGGTCGGTGACGGCGACACGGCCGTGCGAGGCGCCGAGGTCGGCGGCGATCACGAGCCGGGCGCGGGGCTTCAGCGCCACCTGGGCCGGCGGCCGTCCTCCGGTGGAGACGGCGGTGTCGACGGGGCCGACGAGACCGACCTCGATGAGGGAGTCCAGGCGCACGCCGATGGTGGAGCGTGCGAGTCCTGTCAGTGCGGCGAGCTCGGCCCGGGTCCGCGGCACGCCGTCGCGGAGGATCTGGAAGAGCTCGCTCGTCCCGACCGGAGGCGACGCTGCCGTCCGAGTCAAGTCGACCATGGGGGGAGTGAAGCACACATCGAACGCGCCACGCAACGAAGTTCGTCGACCTTCCACGAACTTCTGCTTGACCGCCGACAGAAGTGGTCATAGTGTGACGCTCGGTCAGTGACGACCGCACCATCTCGACGAGGAGAACCCCTGGTGACCCAACCGATCTCGGTTCAGCTCTACACCGTCCGCGACGCCCTCTTGGCCGACCTGCCCGGCACGCTCCAGCGCATCGCCGACATCGGCTACACGAACGTCGAGGCCTTCGGCTTCGTCGACAACGCCGACGAACTCGCCGCCGCGCTCCGCGACGCCGGCCTCGCCGCCCCGAGCGGACACGCACGACTGCTGGACGCCGGCGAGCAGGACCTCGAGCGGATCTTCCACGCGAGCGTCACCGTCGGACTCGGCACCCTGATCGACCCGCACATCGACGAGGCCCGCTGGACCACCCGCGAGGACGTCGAGGCCATCGCCCGCGAACTGAGCGCCCTCGCCCCCCGCGCGGCCGACCACGGCCTGGTGCTCGGCTACCACAACCACGCGTTCGAGTTCTCGAACCGCATCGACGGCGTCAGCGCCTACGAGGTCTTCGCCGACGCGCTGTCCGACGACGTCGTGCTCGAGCTCGACACCTACTGGGTCAAGGTCGGCGGTGACGACCCGGTGGCGATCATCGGCAAGTACGGCGACAAGATCGAGTTCCTGCACGTCAAGGACGGCGACGGCTCGCACGACGACGACAAGCAGGTCGCCGTCGGCAACGGCATCATGCCGATCCGCGAGATCCTCGCCGCCGCACCCGACGCACTCCACGTCGTCGAGCTCGACGGCCACGAGGGCGACGTCTTCCAGGCGGTCGCCGACTCCTACACGTTCCTCGAGGGGGCCCGCGCATGACCGACACCACGGCGTCCACCGCCCTCGACAACAGCACCCGGACCGGCCGCGTCGGCGTCGGCGTCATCGGTGCCGGGGTCATCTCCGACCAGTACCTGTCGAACCTCACCGTCTTCCCCGACGTCGAGGTCCGCTTCATCGCCGACATCGACCTGCCGCGCGCAGCCGCCCAGGCCGAGAAGTGGGGCGTCGCCGGGTCGGGCACGGTCGAGGAGCTCCTGGCCGACGACGACATCGAGATCGTCGTCAACCTCACGATCCCGGCCGCCCACGTCGAGGTCGCCCTGCAGGTCCTCGCCGCCGGCAAGCACGTGTGGGGCGAGAAGCCCTACGCCCTCGACCGCGAGAGCGCGACCGAACTCCGTGACGCCGCACGCGCCGCGGGCAAGACCGTCAGCGTCGCACCCGACACCTTCCTCGGTGCCGGCCTGCAGACCGCGCTCCGCACCATCCGCGACGGCCGCATCGGCAAGCCGCTCAACGGCCTGACGCTCTTCCAGAGCCCCGGCCCGGAGTCCTGGCACCCGAGCCCCGAGTTCCTCTTCGCGTACGGTGCGGGCCCGCTGTTCGACATCGGCCCGTACTACATCACCACCCTGGTGCAGACGTTCGGTCCGGTGAAGAAGGTCACGGCGACGGCGTCGAAGTCCCGCGCCACGCGCACGATCGGCTCCGGCCCGAAGGCGGGCACCGAGTTCCCCGTCGACGTCCCGACGAACCACTCCGCGCTGATCGAGTTCGAGGACGGCGGGAGCGCGCAGAGCGTCTTCTCGTTCGAGTCGGACCGCGGTCGCACGGGCGTCGTCGAGATCGCGGGCGAGACCGGCACCGTCGTGTTCCCGGACCCGAACAACTTCGACGGCGACACCGAGCTGTACGCGCTCGGTGCCGAGGAGCCCGAGACGATCCCCGCGGTCGGCTCCACCTACTCGCGCGGCACCGGCGTGGTCGACCTCGCCCGCTCGCTCCGCGCAGGCGACGAGAACCGGGTCCCCGGTGCCCTCGCCTTCCACGTCCTCGACGTGATGGTCTCCATCGCCGAGGCGGCAGAACGTGGCGAGGCGGTGCTCGTCGAGAGCACCGTGTCGCCCTCCCAGACCCTCCCAGAGGGTTGGGACCCCGCGGAGCAGACCCTGGCCTGACCGGCCCGGATCCGCCCCGCACACCACAGCAGCACCCGAAGATCCATCCCGCACCACCCCTGCACCGTCCCTGCACCATCTCAACGACGAGAAAGTAGAGAGTCATGCGCACTGCCATCCGCGCACTGGCCATCACCGCGGCCGCCGCACTCACCGTGACCGGCCTCGCAGCCTGCTCCTCCGGATCGTCCGGTTCCTCCGGCGACTCCAAGACGCTCACCTACTGGGCGTCCAACCAGGGCACGTCGCTCCAGAACGACAAGGAGGTGCTGACCCCCGTCCTCAAGAAGTTCACGAAGGAGACCGGGATCAAGGTCGACCTCCAGGTCATCGGCTGGAACGACCTGCAGACGAAGATCCAGACCGCCGTCACCTCGGGCCAGGGCCCGGACGTCGTCAACATCGGCAACACCTGGGCCACCTCGCTCCAGGCGACCGGTGCGTTCCAGGAGTACGGCGACTCCGAGATGAAGGCGATCGGCGGTGCCGACAAGTTCGGCAAGGTCGCGCTCTCCACCGGTGGCGCCCCGGGCAAGACCGTCACGAGCGTCCCGCTCTACGGCCTCGCGTACGGCCTGTACTACAACAAGTCCATGTTCAAGGACGCCGGCCTCGAGGCACCGACCACGTGGGAAGACCTCACGGCGGACGCCAAGAAGCTCACGACCGGCGGCAAGTACGGCTTCACCATCGCCGGTGGTTCGTACACCGAGAACTCGCACTTCGCGTTCATCACCTCGGCGCAGAACGGTGGCGAGTGGTTCGACAAGGACGGCAAGCCGACCTTCACCGACAAGGCGAACGTCGACGGCATCAAGCGCTACCTCGACCTCATGCAGTCCGACAAGGTCGTCAACACCTCGAACGCGCAGTACGACAACGGCACGCAGGCCGTCTCGGACTTCGCGAACGGCAAGGCCGCGATGATGCTGACGCAGAACAACGCGAACGCGACGATCACCTCGCAGGGCATGAAGACGGACGAGTTCGGCGTCGTGCCGTTCCCGACCACCGCTGACGGCGCGGACATCGCGTCGTTCCCGGCCGGCATCAACCTGTCGATCTTCAAGAACACGAAGAACAAGGACGGCGCGCTCAAGTTCGTCAAGTACATGACGAGCGCGGACACGCAGACCACGCTCGACAAGCCGTACTCGGCCCTCCCGGTGCTCGCCGCCGCGGCCGACTCGGTCACCGACGAGCAGACGAAGACGTTCCTCGACATCTACAACAACAAGGCCAAGCCCCTCCCGCTGGTCCCCGCCGAGGACCAGTTCGAGTCCACCGTCGGCAAGGCGATGAACGACATGTTCGCCAAGATCGCCACCGGCGGCTCCGTGTCCGACAGCGACATCAAGACCGCGCTGCAGACCGCCCAGGACCAGGTGTCCCAGGCGAACGGCTGATCCAGCCAGGAGGCCCGGGGCGCTTCCGCAAGGACGCCCCCGGGCCTCCACCCCTCGCGTCCACAGCCGGACGCGCCGGGGCAGGTCGTCACCGGCCCCACAGCCCCAGAGCCGGCAATCCGCCGGCAGTGAGCGTCCCGTCTCACGCACGCCGTGCCTCCCGTCCGCTGCCACGGACCGGAGTGCGAAGCACCCGAACCCCCTCCTGCCGAAAGGCCCCCGCCCATGTCCACGACGGTCCTGCCCGATGCGGAGCGCATCGACCTGACGCACACGAAGGGCTCGACGCTGTCGGGCCGTCCGCCAGGTCGCAAGCGCAAGACCAACTGGCTGCCCTACGCGCTCGTCGCGCCGGCCATCCTGTTCGAGCTGCTCATCCACATCGTCCCGATGCTCACCGGCATCTGGATCTCGTTCATCCAGCTCACCAAGTACTTCATCGCCAACTGGGGCGCTGCACCCTTCGCGGGACTGCACAACTACTCGGTCGTCGTCGACTTCGACCAGGCGATCGGCAAGGGCGTCCTGCACTCCTTCCTGATCACCTGCGGCTTCACGGTGCTCGTCGTCGGCCTCTCCTGGACCTTCGGCATGGCCGCCGCGGTCGCACTGCAGAAGCCGTTCAGGGGCCGCGGGCTGTTCCGCACCCTGTTCCTGGTGCCGTACGCGCTGCCGATGTACGCCGGCATCATCACCTGGAAGTTCATGTTCCAGCGTGACTCCGGTGCGGTGAACCACGTCCTGGTCGACCAGTTGCACCTGTTCAACGGCACCGGCCCGTTCTGGCTGATCGGCTCGAACGCCTTCGTCTCCGTCGTCGTCGTGGCGATCTGGAAGACCTGGCCCTTCGCCTTCCTGATGCTGATGGCCGGCCTGCAGTCCGTGCCGAACGACGTGTACGAGGCCGCCTCGGTCGACGGTGCGAAGCCGTTCCGGCAGTGGCGCTCGATCACGCTGCCGATGGTCCGCCCGGTCAACGTGACGCTCGTGCTCGTGATGTTCCTCTGGACCTTCAACGACTTCAACACGCCGTTCGTGCTGTTCGGCTCGACCGCGCAGCCCCCGGCCGCGGACCTGCTGAGCTTCCACATCTACAACGCGTCCTTCATCACCTGGAACTTCGGCTCCGGTGCCGCGATGAGCGTCCTGCTCCTCATCTTCCTGCTCATCGTCACCGGCATCTACCTCGCCGTGACCAACCGGAGGTCCGTCCGTGCGTGAGACATTCGGCGCCAAGTCCTTCAAGGTCGTGACCCTGGTCATCCTGACCCTGTTCACGGTCGTGCCCCTCTACGTGATGATCACCACGGCCATCAAGCCGCTCGGTGACGTGCAGAACGACTTCACGTGGATCCCGACCAACATCACCATCCAGCCGTTCATCGACATGTGGTCGACGGTGCCGCTCGGCAAGTACTTCGTGAACTCGCTCGTGGTCTGCACGGTCGCCACGGTGTTCTCGCTGATCATCGCGACGTTCGCCGCCTACGGTGTCTCGCGCTGGAACTTCAAGGGCAAGAGCACCTTCACCACCGCGGTGCTCTCCACCCAGATGTTCCCCGGCGTGCTGTTCCTGCTCCCGCTGTTCCTCATCTTCACGAACCTCGGGAACTCGCTCGGCATCCAGCTCGTCGGCAGCTGGACCGGCCTGATCATCACGTACCTGACGTTCACGCTCCCGTTCTCGATCTGGATGCTCGCCGGCTACTTCGAGACCATCCCGCGGGAGCTCGACGAGGCCGCGATGGTCGACGGTTCCGGCCCGATGGGTGCCCTGTTCCGGGTCATCCTGCCCTCGGCCCGCCCGGGTCTGGTCGCGGTCGGCATCTACTCGTTCATGACGGCCTGGGGCGAGGTGCTCTTCGCCTCGGTCATGACCAACGGCGACGGGCAGACCCTGGCGGTCGGTCTGCAGCAGTACTCCACGCAGACGAACGTGTACTGGAACCAGATCATGGCCGCGTCCCTGGTCGTGTCCATCCCCGTGGTGATCGCGTTCCTCATCGTGCAGCGCCAGTTCGTGGCCGGCTTGACCGCCGGTGCGGTGAAGTAGCCAGCTGACTTCAGCTCTAGCTCCAGCTCCGCGAAAGCGACAGATTCCCGGCGAACATCGCCGGGAATCTGTCGCTTTCGCGTACCGGTCCGTGCCGCCCGGGCAGGATGGGGCGCATGAGTGGAGCGCGTGGGCGGCAGCTGCTGCCAGGACAGACCAGCCGGGTGCACGTGTACGACCTCGAGTCGCGGACATCGCGGCTGGTGTTCGAGTCGAGGACGGTGCTCGTCGAGGCGCCGAACGTGCTCGACGACGGCACGATCCTGCTGAACGGGAACGGTGACCTGTGGCTGCTGCCGCTCGCCGACGGCGCACAGGTCCTCGACGAGACCGCGCTCGTCCCGGTGCCGATGCCGGGCGTCCCCGAGATCAACAACGACCACGTGCTCGACCCCTCGGGCAAGTCGGTCGTGGTGAGCGGCCGCGACGGGGACCTGTACCGGGTGCCCGTGCCGGCCGGGGGAGCGGCCGCGACCCTCACCGACGTCACCACCGCGCTGCCGGTCGTCCGGAAGTTCTACCTGCACGGCATCGCCCCGGACGGGGAGACCCTCGCGGCGATCGTCGGGGAGCGCACCGAGGCGGGCGTCTGGACCACCGACGTCGCACTCGTCGACCCCGCCACCGGCGAACCGACGTTCCTGACCCGCGACGAGCACCCCGACGACGGCGTCTCGTTCGCGGGCGAGATGCTCGTGTGGAACTCGGAGCGGTTCACGCCGGGCACCGCGCAGCTCGTCGCGCTCTGGCCGGGGGCGACCGACCCGGTCCGGATCACGAACGACGACCGGGTGAACTGGTTCCCGCACGTCTCGCCGGACGGGGAGCACCTGCTCTACCTGTCCTACGAGCCGGGGGTGCAGGGCCACCCGGCCGACCACCGCGTGGAACTGCGGCGGCTGCCCGGGGTGCTCGTCCGCGGCGCCCGGATCATGCCGGTGCCGGAGACCCTCGTCGTGCTCGACGGCGGCCAGGGCACGGTCAACGTCCCGCCGTGGTCCCCGGACTCCCGCTGGTTCGCCTACTGCGACTACCCCGTGGGTCGAGACTCGGTCTGAGCGACAGTCCTCGGGCTCGTGGCCACGAGGACTGTCGCCCACCGCGAGACTCGGGTCACCTCAGACCTCGCGCACCTGCCCCTGCTTGAGGTGCAGGCGACGCTCGGCCCGCTTCGCCACCCACGAGTCGTGCGTGACGATGACGACCGTCAGCCCGCGTTCCTTCCACTGCTTCTCGATGAGCCCCATGATCTCGTCGCGGGTGCCCTCGTCGAGCGCGCCGGTCGGCTCGTCCGCCAGCAGGACGCTCGGGTTCTTCACCAGGGCACGGGCGATCGCCACGCGCTGCTGCTGCCCGCCGGAGAGCTCGGCAGGCAGGTGCTCCATCCGCTCGCCGAGCCCGACCTCGCGGAGCGCCGCCGTGGCCCGCTCGCGGATCTCCGAACGTGCCCGGTTCGCGAGCGACCCCGCGAACGCCGTCTCGACGTTCTCGAGCGCCGTCAGCGTCGGGATGAGGTTGAAGCTCTGGAACACGAAGCCGATCTCCGTCGCCCGCAGGTCGGTCAGCGCACGGTCGCCGAGCTTCGCCACGTCGCGGTCGCCACCGAGGTGGATCGAGCCGGCCGTCGGCCGGTCGAGCGCCCCGAGCATCTGCAGCAGCGTCGACTTGCCACCGCCGGTCGGCCCCTGGATCGCCACGAGCTGTCCCTGCGGGATCGTCAGGTCCACGTTCGTCAGGGCGGTGACGGTGCGGTTCTTCTGCTTGTACGTCTTGCTGACGTTGGTCAGCCGGTACATCGGACTGGAGGCGCGGCTCGCCTCCGCCTGGCCGGGTGCGGTGTCGGTGTCGGTGCTGGTCACGGTCACTCCTTCTGGTCGCGTGCTCGGGGTCGGTGCGGGTCCGGTGGTCGGCACCGCGCCGGTGGCGGGGCCGGGCATCAGGCCACGCTCCGCAGGGCCTCGGCCGGACGGAGCTTGCTCGCGCGCCAGCCGCCGAGTGCGCCGGCGATGAGGCCACCGAGGATCGCGAGGCCGATCGCCAGCAGGATCACCTCGACGGTCACCGGGGCGTGCAGGACCACGTCGGTCGTCGACGCGGTGCTCGCACCGCCGCCGAAGCCGCCAGCCGGGGCACCGCCTGTCGTACCGCTGCCCGCGGCCGCGGTCGCCGCGCCACCGGGCATGCCACCGCCGCCACCTGCGCCGCCGTCACCGGTCGTGCTCGAGGCGCTCGCCGAGATGGTAGGGCTGATGATGTTCACCACGAGGATGCCGATCAGACCGGCTGCTGCGCCGAGGACACCGCCGATGAGGCCCTGCACGAGGGACTCGCCGGCGACCTGCCGGGTGATGCGGCCGTTCGACCAGCCGATGGCCTTGAGGGTGCCGAACTCGCGGGTGCGCCTCGTGACGCCGGAGATCGTGAAGAGGATCGCGATGAGGAACGCCGCCGCCAGCACCACGATCGACAGCCAGGTGCCGAGGTTCGAGACGAGGCTCGACGCGGTGCTCAGCGAACCGGAGACGCTCGACGCCAGGTCGGACTCGGTGGAGACCGTGGCGGTGGTGAGCTTCTGCTGCAGGGCGGTCTTGATCGCGCTGACGTCCGACGAGGACTCGGCGGACACGTAGATCGAGGTGACCTTGCCGTCGAGGTCCGCCAGTGCCTGCGCGGTGTCGAGGGGGATGTAGGTGTTCGAGCCGGTCGTCGACGACGAGCCGGTCGAGGTGACGATGCCGATGACCTCGAAGTCGGTGCCGCCGATGTCGACCGTGTCGCCGACCGCCTTCGACTCGCTCTTCGCGTAGGACGCGTCCAGCACGACGACGTCCTTGCCGGCGTCCTTCGCGGTGAACGTGCGGCCCTTGGTGAGCTCGGTGCTGGTCAGGGGGCCGACGGCGTCGCCGGAGACCGGGATGCCCGTCACGGTGAACGAGTCGACGTTGAACGAGCCGCCGCCGAAGCCGCCGCCGCCCTGGCCGGAGTCGCCGCTCGGCGGGCCCTGCTGGGTGGAGCTGTCCGTGCTGCTGCTGTCCGTGCTGCTGCTGTCGGAGCTGCTGCTGTCCGTGCTGCTGCCGTCGGTCGACTGCTGGACCTGCCCCGAGAACGTGCTGTTCTCGAGGGTCAGGACACCGGTCGCCGCCTTGACGCCGTCGGTGCCCGTCACGGTCGTGAGGTTCGCGGCGCTGAGCGTGCTCGTGCCACGGGCGACGGCGAGCCGTGACTGCGACAGGTCGGTCGAACCGCTGCTGTCGCTGTCGTCACCGCTCTGGCTGCCGAAGTCGAAGCTCGGCCGACCGGAGCCCGAAGCGCTCGGGGTCGTCGTCTTCGTGACGGTGATGTCGGTGCCGACGCCGTACACGGACTGCAGGACGCTGGACTGGGCCGCCTTCACGCCGCCCGCGATCGAGGACACGATGACCACGAGGGCGATGGCCAACGCCATGCCGATCGCGATGATGACGGTCTGCTTCTTGCGGTTCGTGAGTTCGCGCCTGAGGTACGTCAGGAACATGGTTCTCCTCGGTGGTGGCCGGCTGGGGTCACCGGCCGCGCAGAGCGCACGGCGGGGCCGACGGAGGAGAACGTAGGCAGCCGGTCAGTGGCCGCCCCATCGGCAGCCTATGAGCTGTCTAAGGGGCCCTCAGCTCGCGTCGCCGTACTCCCGGCGCAGGTGCTCCGCGTAGCCGCCGGGCGTCCGGCCGGCGAACCGACCGCTCGTCACCACCGGCAGGTCGACCGTCGCGTCGACGCGGAACCCCATAGCGTGCGCCCGCTCGACGAGCCGGACGTCCTCGTGCTCGGGGACGGGGTCGAACCCGCCGAGCGCCAGGTACGCCGATGCCAGCACGCCGAGGTTCGCGCCGTGCACGTGCCCGAGCGCGGCGCCGGGCGGGTGCGCCTGCGTCCACCGGGCGAGCACGACCGGGTCCAGGTCGTCCGGGTCGGGGACGACGGCGCCGACGAGCACGTGCGCCCCGGAGCGGAGGGCGTCGGCCTGTTGGACCAGCCAGCCCTCCGGCACCCGCGAGTCCGCGTCGGTGTGGGCGAGCCAGCGGGACGCCGGGTCGGCAGGATGCTGCCGGAGCGCGTGCGTGGCCCCGATGGTGCGCGCCCGACCGACGCCGACGTGGGCGGTCGCGACGACGTCGACGGGGAAGCGCTCGACGACGGTCGCCGTGTCGTCGGTGCAGCCGTCGAGCACGACCGTCACCGAGACCGCCACGTCGGGGTGCTCCTCGGCGAGTCGGGCGCGGGCGGCGAGCAGGGCGTCGAGGCAGGCGGCGATGCGGTCTTCCTCGTCGTGGGCGGGCAGCACGACGTCGATCCGCGTGACGCCGGAGGGCGCGGTCACCGGACGAGTCCCTCGGCCCGTGCGACCGACACGACGCCGGGGCCGGGCAGGACGCTCAGCACGAAGTCCGGTTCGACGTGGCGGACGAGCGCCGGTCGTGGCCACCGTTCCGCGAGCCGGGCGTCCACCGCGTCACCGCTCGACACCGCCTCGTCGTCGGGGTGGCGCCAGTGGCAGGCGACCAGCACGCCGTCGTCGTCGAGCGACGCCAGCACCCGGTCGATCGTCTCGTCGAGGTCATCGGGGGACAGGTAGTAGCCCACCTCGGACATCACGACGAGGTCCCACCGACCCGCCGGCCACTCGGCGGGCAACGAGGCCTGCACGAACCGGGCCCCCGGCGCACGGACGGCAGCCCGGGCCAACGGTGCGGCCGAGATGTCGGTGCCGAGCACGGCGTCGGCCCGTTCGGCGAGCGCTGCGGTGAGGACGCCCGTGGCGCAGCCGAGCTCGAGCGCGGACCGGTACCGCTCGCGGGGGAGCGCGGCGAGCGTCACCGCCCGCTTGCGGCGTTCGTACCAGGAGCGCTCGAAGTCCCAGCCCTCCGGCTTCCGCTCGTAGTGCGCGTCGAACGACTCCCGCGAGCGCGACGCCGTCGGCTCCGGCACGAAGAACCACTCGGTCGACCGCAGGTGGTGCGCGGCGTGCCGGTCGTCGATGATCGCCTCGTCCCCGGCGGCACCGGACAGCGGGCGGACCTGCGAGGCGTAGGCGTCGAGGGCGGCGCGTTTCCGCTCACGGACGGCGTCGGCCAACGGCAGGACCCGGGCTCGGTCCCACGGCTGTGCGGACGCGGACGGGTCGTCCCAGTGCCACGCCCAGATCGGGTACGTCAGCAGCGACACCCCGGCGGCCTCGGCGGTGACCGCTTCGGCGACCTCGCCCGCGATGCGGTGGTCCCGGTGACCGTCCCCGCGCCACGGCGCCACCACGAGCGTCGGTCGCACGGCGTCGTCGAGCGCTCGCCGCAGGGCGTCGGTGACCTCGTCCCGGTGCTCCCGCGTCCCGCCGTCGGAGATCCCGACCGACGACGCCGTCGCCCCGGGGTGCAGCGTGGCGAGGGCCCGGGTGAACTCGTCGTCGCGCACGGTGGCCAGCTCCGACGCCGTCGTGGTGGGGGAGTCCGGGTGCGAGCGCTCGCCGCGGGTGAGGAGCACGACGTGGGTGGGGAGTCCCGCGTCGGCTGCGGTCGCGATGAGCCCGCCGGCACCGAGGGTCTCGTCGTCGGGGTGCGGCGCGAGGACGACCACGGAGCCGATGCCGTCCAGGTCGACGGGTGCGGCCGACCGTGTGTCGAGGAACGGCGTCCACACCGCGGGATCGGTGCCCGGCTCGCGGTGGTCGAAACTCACCACGCGACACCGCCGCGCTCCGTCACGATGCGGCCGATCCGGGCGAGGTCACGGGCCCCGTGGTCCTGCAGCACGTAGAGCTCGAGGTCGGCGACCCGCGCCGCGACCGCGGGGTCCGAGGTCAGGGGAGCCGGGCCGACGGTGGCGACGACCCGCTCGCGCACGGCGTCCACCGCTCGGCGCACCCGGGAGCGCACCGTCTGGGCGAGCAGCGGCCAGTCGGCGTCCGGAGCATCGGCGGCCTCGGACCGGTCGATCCGGGCGGCGGCGTCGGCGAGGACGTCCTCGGCGTCCGCGAGGTCGAGCACGGTCGCACCGAGCGCGGCCTGCAGCAGTTCGGACTCCGGGTGGGCCGCGGCCAGCGCGCGCAGGACCCTGCCGAGGCCCACCGCACCGCCCCACCAGCATGCGGCGACGCCGATGCCGCCCCACGCGAAGCCCGGTCGCTGCAGGTACCAGCCGGGTGCGCCGACGAGCCGTGCCGTGGCACCGTCGAAGTCCACCGGGCCGCTCGGCACGTCGGGCATGCCCCGGGCGACCCAGGCATCGTCGTGCGCGGTGACGCCGTCCTGGCGCAGGTCCACGGCGACGAGGACACGGTCGTCGCCGGCGTGCGCGGTCACCAGCGCGTGCGACAGCGTCGACGCGAGGGAGCACCACGGCTTCGTGCCGGTCAGGAGCGCCGTGCCGTCGTCCTGGAGCGCGGCCTCGAGTTGGAGTCCCGGGCCCTCGGCGGCGAAGACGCCCCAGGTCGAATCAGCGGGGACCGGCACGTCGGCCTGCTGCAGGATGCCGAGCGCGTCGAGGTGGGGTTCGACGGTGCGCGCGGTCGCGACGTCACCCGCGGCGACGGCGGCGAGCGTGGCGAGGAACCCGCCGGCGGTCCCCGCGGACAGGAGCGGGGTGGTGGTGGCGAGCGTGCGCGCGGCCGTCAGACGGTCTGCCGGGCTCGAGCCGGGCCTCCCGGCCGTCTCCTCGATCCCCGCGGTGTCGACGTGCCTGGCGGACGGTGGCCAAGCGGAGGATCGCAGCATCCCCCCAACCTACGAAGGAGCGGCCGAGTGCACTCGGAGCGATCCACAGAGCGCGGAGGGGCGGTCCACAGACAGCTCATAGGAATTCCTCGATACTCGAAGACGTGACCATCTCCCAGCCTGCAGCAGCCCCGCGCCTCACGCGTGCCGACGGAACCCCGTTGCGCATCCTGGTCGTCGACGACGAAGCCAGCCTCACCGACCTGTTGTCCATGGCGCTCCGCTACGAGGGCTGGGACGTCAAGAGCGCGAACGGCGGGCAGGACGCCCTGACGACGGCGCGGGAGTTCAAGCCCGACGCGATGGTGCTCGACGTGATGATGCCGGACCTCGACGGTCTGCAGGTGCTCAGCCGGCTGCGGCAGAACAACGACGACACCCCGGTGCTGTTCCTCACCGCGAAGGACTCGGTCGAGGACCGCGTGACCGGGCTCACCGCCGGCGGTGACGACTACGTCACCAAGCCGTTCTCCCTCGAAGAGGTCGTAGCCCGGTTGCGAGGCCTCATCCGCCGCTCGCAGATCTCGATCTCCGAGGCCGGCGACTCCCGCATCGTCGTCGGCGACCTCGTGCTCGACGAGGAGTCGTACGAGGTGCACCGTGCCGGCCGGCCGATCGAGCTGACCGCCACCGAGTTCGAGCTCCTCCGCTTCCTGATGCGCAACCCTCGTCGCGTGCTGTCGAAGGCGCAGATCCTGGACCGCGTGTGGTCGTACGACTTCGGCGGCAAGTCCTCGGTCGTCGAGATCTACATCTCCTACCTGCGCAAGAAGATCGACGCCGGTGAGACCCCGATGATCCACACGGTGCGCGGCGTCGGGTACGTCATCAAGCCCACCTCGTGACCCTCCGGCGTCGGCTCGTCCTGAGCATCGTCGCGCTCGTCGTCGTCGTCAGCGCGGTGATCGGGGCGGTGAGCATCATCGCGCTCTCGTCCATCCAGACGGGTGCGATCGACAAGCAGATCACGAGCGCCACCCACCGTGCGCAGCGCTACCTCGAGCAGAACCAGAGCGGGCAGCCGAGCATCGACCTGTCCCGTCCGTCGGGGCAGGCCGCGGGGACCCTGACCGCCTACTTCGTGGACGGGCAGGTCGTCATCGCGAACGTCCTCGACGACTACGGGCGACCGAGCTCCATCACGCAGTCGAGTGCCGCGGCCCTCGGCCAGGTGCGCGTGGGCGGCGACCCGGAGACGGTCGACCTCGGCTCGGACATCGGGCGCTACCGGCTCACCGCCGTGACCGTCGGTCCCGCCGTCCTGGTCGTCGGACTGCCGATGGCCCCGGTCTACGCCAGCGTCTGGTCGCTGTTCTGGGTGGTCGTCATCGTCGTCGGCACCGCCCTGCTCGCCGCGTCGATCGTCGCCGCCGTCGTGGTCCGGCGTTCGCTGCGCCCGCTCGAGCGCGTCGCCGAGACCGCCTCGACCGTGGCCCGGATGCCCCTCGACCGCAGTGACGCCCTGGACGGCGTCCGCGTGCCCGACACCGACCCCCGTACCGAGGTGGGCCGCGTCGGCAGCGCCTTCAACCGGATGCTCGGACACATCGCAGGCGCCATGCAGGCGCGGGAACGGTCCGAACAGAAGGTCCGGCAGTTCGTCGCGGACGCCTCGCACGAGCTCCGCACGCCGCTCGCCTCGGTGCGCGGGTACGCCGAGCTCACCCGTCGGATGGGCGGTGACCTGCCGAAGGACGTCGTCTACGCCATGAGCCGTATCGAGTCCGAGTCGATCCGGATGACGTCGATGGTCGAGGACCTGCTGCTCCTCGCCCGCCTCGACGAGGGGCGCGAGATCCAGTTCGACGAGGTCGACCTGACCGGCCTCGTGCTCGACGCCGTCAACGACGCCCACGCCGCATCGCCCGAGCACGTCATCGAGATCGACGTGCCGTCGTCGCCCGTCGTGGTTGTGGGGGACGCCGCGCGCCTGCACCAGGTCATCGTGAACCTCGTCACGAACGCCAGGACCCACACCCCTGAGGGCACGCGCATCACCGTGGGCCTCGCGCCGTCGCCGTCGGGCCCCGGTGTCGACCTGACCGTGCGGGACACCGGGCAGGGCATCGACCCGGAGTTCCTGCCGAAGCTGTTCGAGCGGTTCGCCCGTGCCGACAGCTCCCGGTCGCGCACCGTGGGGTCGACCGGGCTCGGGCTCGCGATCGTGGACGCGGTCGTGCAGGCGCACGGCGGCAGCGTCGAGGTGGCGAGCGTGCCGGGCGACACCGTGTTCACGGTGCACCTGCCGGTGGACCCGTCGGCCGCGTCGGAGTCGGAGTCGGCCGCGTCGGCCGCGTCGGCCGCTGCTGCGGTGTCCGCGGACTGGTCGGGGACGCCCGCTGCGGTGGACGCGACCCACTGACGCTGGGGAGGTGCGGGGCGGGCCCGCACCGCGCCTCCCGTCCGCCGTTTGGTCTCGTCCACGGCATCTGCTACTGTTCTCGAAGCCAAAGACCGCCGGATGTCGTGCTGCGTGCAGCATGACCGAAGGTCCTCACTCGTGAGGCATCCCGCGCAGGTGTTCCGAACCACTCCCACCATCTGGTGAGAGCAGCTCCGAGCCTCTGCGCCGGAGCTTTTTTCGTTCGTGGACCTGGGGCTACCGGCAAGAAACCCCCAAGGAGAACCATGGCGAACAAGGAAGCTGCGGTCGCCGAGCTCACGGAGTCCTTCCGTAGCTCGAACGCCGTTCTGCTCACCGAGTACCGCGGTCTCACGGTCGCGCAGCTCAAGGAGCTCCGCAACTCGATCCGTGAGCACGCCACGTACGCCGTGGTGAAGAACACGCTGACCAAGATCGCGGCGAACAACGCCGGCATCTCCTCGTTCGACGAGGAACTCGCCGGTCCGTCCGCTCTCGCCTTCGTCCACGGTGACACCGTCGCCGTCGCGAAGTCGCTGCGTGCATTCGCCAAGGCGAACCCCGAGCTCGTAGTGAAGGGCGGTTACTTCGACGGTAACCCGCTCACCGCGACCGAGGTGGACAAGCTCGCCGACCTCGAGTCCCGTGAAGTTCTGCTCGGCAAGCTCGCCGGCGCCTTCAAGGCCTCGCTGTTCGGTGCTGCGTACCTGTTCCAGGCCCCCCTCTCGCAGGCCGTCCGCACCGTGGACGCCCTTCGCGAGAAGCAGGAGTCCGCGGCCTGATCAGGCTCGCGTTCCACAACCACACGTATTACTGAGTAGTAGGAGAAAATCATGGCGAAGCTTTCGCAGGACGAGCTCATCGAGGCCTTCAAGGAGCTCACGCTCATCGAGCTCTCGGACTTCGTGAAGAAGTTCGAAGAGGTCTTCGAGGTCACCGCTGCTGCCCCGGCCGCTGCTGCCGCTCCGGCCGCCGCTGCCCCGGCCGAGGCCGCTGAGGAGAAGACCGAGTTCGACGTCATCCTCAAGTCCGCTGGTGACAAGAAGATCCAGGTCATCAAGGAGGTCCGTGGCCTGACGTCGCTCGGCCTCGGTGAGGCCAAGGCGCTCGTCGAGACCGCCGACGCCAAGATCCTCGAGGGTGCGAACAAGGAGACCGCCGAGAAGGCGAAGGCGACCCTCGAGGCCGCTGGCGCCACGATCGAGCTCGCGTAGTCTCGACCGTTCGGTTCACGAAGGCCGCTGCCCCTCGGGGTGGCGGCCTTCGTCGTGCGCGACCTTTCGCGCTCAGCGACAGTTCGCGGGTCGCCGGTGGCGTGAGGTGTCGCACAGCGCGTGAGGTCGCACTGCTCAGAAAGAGATGCCGTGCGAGCGGAAGAGCGCGCGGAGGCGATCGGGCTCGACCAGGTGCCACCAGGTGACGCGGATGACGGCGCGGACGATGGGGAGCGCACGGAGCCGGTCTTCACGTCGTTTCTCAGCCCAGAGCACGTCCGCAGGATCGCGCCCCCGCAGCATGGACGGGTCGACGTACTTCTGTCGCCCGTCGAACTCGACGATCACGCCCAACGTCGGGAACCAGAAGTCGACGCGGTCGACGGTGCCGTCTCGGTGTCGGAACTCGGCCTGTGGCTCGCACGGCGGGAGTCCGAGCTGGACGAACCGGATCGCGGCGAACGACTCGCCGACCGACTCGTGTCGAGCGTCCAACGCAGCGAGCACGGTCTCCGCACGCACGGATCCGCGCGCTGGACGGATCGGGACAGACCGGCGGAGGTCGTCGCGAGCGATCGCTCCCTGCCGGACTGCCGCATCGACGGCGACCGCTGCGGTGTGGGGTGCACTCGAGGTGATGAGCGCGAGCGCGGTGTCGAGTGCGGCGGTGACCGGCACACCGTCGAAGGCGACCGAGTCGTTCAGGGGCGGCCCTGGCCAGGGGTGCCGGACGAGACCTGCTCGGTGCTGGATCGACGGGACCGCCGGGTCGATGACGTGGACGCGATCTGGAGCGGTCCCGACCAGCGGCCACCCGTGCATCAATGCGGCGGTGACGTGCGAGAACACCGACCCGACTCGGAGCCGTGGTGCGATCGCCCGTGCGCGAGCGAGGTGCTGGCCGACAGGGCTGAGGGCCTCCCATTCGTCCGCTGGGATGTACACGCCAGCGAGCAGGCGGACGAGTGTGCCCGACGCATGCTTGCGTTGCAGGAGTCTTGCGTTCGCCGGATCCAGTGCTGTCGCCCGGAGCAGGCGTGGCCGGTGGGTGCTCTCGTTCATGCCGTGATGATCGTCGAGGCGGTCCGTGCCGTGTCTGCCCGTCGGACACCTGTGGACCTGGAGCCCCGGCGCCGTCCCTGTGGAGGAATGAGCCAGCATCGAGTTCACGGGCTCAGCGACGTCTCACGGGCAGTGGGGCGCGTGAACTGTCGCTGGGCCCGCGAAGTCGCCGGAGGGAGGCGCGGGTCAGCGCAAGGTGCTGTGACGGCGGCCGTAGGCCAGGTAGAGCACGGCGCCGACGACCATCCAGATGCCGAAGGCGATCCACGTCGTGGCGCCGAGGAACACCGCCAGGAGCACGCAGCTCAGGGCGCCGAGGATCGGCACGACGGGGAACAGCGGGACGCGGTACGAGCGCTCGAGGTCGGGCTGCGAGCGACGGAGCACGATGACCGACACGTTGACGAGCGCGAACGCGACGAGGGTGCCGATGCTGGTGGCGTCGGCGAGCTCGCCCAGCGGGACCAGGGCGGCGACGATCGTGACCGCGATGCCGATGATCAACGTGTTCGCGATGGGGGTGCCGGTGCGCCGGGAGACCCGACCGAAGACCTTCGGGACCAGGCCGTCGCGGGCCATGGTGAGCAGGATCCGGGTCTGACCGTAGAGCACGGTCAGCACGACGCTCGCGATCGCGATCACCGCGCCGATCGAGAACACCAGCGCGACGAGGGGCTGTCCGGTGACGTCGACCACGATGCGGACGAGCGAGGCCTCGGACGACGAGAAGTCCGTCCACGAACGGGCACCGATCGCGGCGATGGCGACGAGGATGTACAGCGCCGTGATGAGCGCGATCGAACCGATGATCGCCCGGGGGAGGTCGCGGCGCGGGTTCTTCGCCTCTTCGCCGGCGGTGGAGGCGGCGTCGAAACCGATGTACGAGAAGAAGAGCCTAGACGCCGCGGCCGTCACCCCAGCGGCACCCATCGGCGCCAGCGGCTCGAAGTTCTGCGCCTGGAAGGCCGTGAAGGCGACGACCACGAAGAACACGAGCAGTGCGATCTTCACGACGACCATGACGGTGTTCACCCAGGCGCTCTCGCGGGCACCAGGGATCAGGACGACGGTGGCGAGCAGGACCAGGACGGCCGCCGGCAGGTTCACGACGCCGCCGTCGCCCGGAGGCGCGGACAGTGCCGTCGGCAGGTGCAACCCGAACACGCGCAGGGTCTCGTCCACGTACTCGCTCGCGCCGACCGCGACCGCGGCCACCGAGACGGCGTACTCGAGGACGAGGCACCATCCGCAGACCCACGCGATGCCCTCGCCCATCGTGGCGTAGGTGTACGAGTAGCTCGACCCCGAGGTCGGGACGGCTCCGGCCATCTCGGCGTAGGACAGTGCCGAGAGCAGGGCCGCGATCCCGGCGACGACGAAGGAGATCCACACGGCGGGACCCGCGAGCGGCACGGCCGTGCCGAGCACCACGAGGATGCCGGTCCCGAGGGTCGCGCCGACGCTGATCATCGTCAGGTGCCAGACACCGAGCGACCGGCGGAGCGGTTCGCCGTTGACGCCGACGGCCGCCTCGGACTGCAGTTGCTCGATCGGCTTGCGGCGGGCGAGCTGCTGGCGGAGGGACGTGGGACGGGACGGCGCGGACGTCATGGGACCTCGGTGGTGCGGGGGCGGGGACGGCACATGCTCGCACGCCCCCTGAACGGGGTCAAATACGGCCGTCGGACTGCACTGCGGAACGGCGGTCGTCGAGCGCGCGCCGATGTCCGACCGCGGGGATACGGTTGCTGCATGAGCATGGGCGGCGGGATGCGCGGGGGCGGCGGTGGCGGTGGTCCGCGCGGCGGCGGCCGGATCTCCAGCGGTGACTTCCGTGCGCAGAAGGCCGCCAACGCCGAAGCGCCGAAGATCCCGCACCTGGTGAAGCGGATCGCCGGGCTGTTCGTCCCGCACCGGCGGTCGATCGTCCTGACGGTCGTCCTCGTGCTGGTCGGTGCTGCGATCTCGGTGATCCCGCCGCTGTTGACGCAGCAGGCGTTCGACCGGGGCCTGTTCCCACCCTCCGGCAGCCCCGACGTCCCGGTGCTGGTCGAGCTCGTGTCGGCGATGGTGTTCCTCTGGATCGCGAGCGCCGGGGTGGGCGTCTGGCAGACCTACCTGACGGCGACGGTCGGCAACAAGGTCATGGGTGCCATGCGGATGCGCCTGTTCGGGCACCTGCAGCGCATGGAACTCGCGTTCTTCACCCGCACGAAGACCGGGGTCATCCAGTCCCGCCTGCAGAACGACGTCGGCGGCGTCGCGAGCGTGCTGAACAACACGATCTCGTCGGTGCTCGGCAACACCGTCACGGTCATCGCCGCCATCGTCGCCATGCTGCTGCTGAGCTGGCAGATGACCCTGGTCGCGGTCGTGCTGCTGCCGTTGCTCGTCATCGCGCAGCGTCGGGTCGGGCAGGTCCGTGCCCGCATCGCCGGGCAGACGCAGGAGTCGCTGTCCGACATGACGGCGATCACGCAAGAGGCACTGAGCGTCTCCGGCATCCTGCTGGCCAAGAGCTTCAACCAGCAGCGCAGTGAGACCCGCCGCTACGGGGACGAGAACCGCAACCAGATCCAGTTGCAGGTCCGCCAGCAGATGTCCGGGCAGTGGTTCTTCGCGATCGTGCAGATCTTCCTGTCGATCATCCCGGCGATCATCTACCTCGTCGCGGCCTGGCTGATCATCGGCGACGTCCCGATCACCGCCGGCACCATCGTCGCGTTCACGACGGTGCAGTCGCGCTTGCTGTTCCCGACGGTCGGCCTGCTCCGGGTGGTGCTCGACCTGCAGACCTCCGGAGCGCTGTTCGCTCGGATCTTCGAGTACTTCGACCTGAAGCCCGCGATCACCGACTCGCCCACGGCGAAGCCCGTCGACGACACCATGGTCGGTCACGTCGCGTTCGACGACGTGACGTTCACGTACCCGGACGGCGAGGCCGACAAGCCGACGCTCCGCGGGGTCTCGTTCGACCTCCGACCCGGGCAGTTCGCCGCCTTCGTCGGTCCATCGGGCGCGGGCAAGACCACCGTGTCGTACCTGGTGCCACGGTTGTACGAGGCGACCGAGGGTTCCGTGCGGTTCGCCGGACAGGACGTCCGCGACCTCGTGCACGAGGACCTCATGCGCCACGTGGGGATCGTCAGCCAGGAGACGTACCTGTTCCACGCGACGATCGGCGACAACCTGCGCTACGCCAAGCCGGACGCGACCGACGACGAGGTCGAACGGGCGGCACGCGCGGCGAACATCCACGACACGATCGCCTCGTTCCCGGACGGCTACGACACGGTCGTGGGGGAACGCGGGTACCGACTGTCCGGCGGCGAGAAGCAGCGGATCGCGATCGCGCGGGTGCTCCTGAAGGACCCTCCCGTGCTCGTGCTCGACGAGGCCACGAGCGCGCTCGACTCGATCTCGGAGCGCGTGGTGCAGACCGCGCTCGACACCGCCGCCGCGGGGCGCACCACCATCTCGATCGCGCACCGGCTGTCGACGATCCGGGACGCCGACGTCATCTTCGTGCTCGACCACGGGCGGATCGTCGAGCAGGGCACGCACGACGAACTCCTCGCGCTCGACGGCACCTACGCGCTCCTGCACCGGCAGCAGAACGCCCCGGCGGACGCCGTCGGCCGCTGACCCCGCCGATCACGGCCACCGACCTGCGGGCGGGCGCGCCGATCGGACACGCGCCCCCAGACCGGACGGGAGGCCCGTGGCGGCCCCGCCACGGGCCTCCCGTCCGACACGGGGCACGACCAGGGCGAGGCGCACGTCACGACCCAGCAGAACGCGGTGTCGGCGTCCTAGACTCGGCCCCGTGCGTTACGCGAACTCCGTGGTCGACCTCGTCGGCGACACCCCGCTCGTCAAGCTCAACCGCGTCACCGAGGGGGTGCGCGCGACCGTCCTGGTGAAGGTCGAGTACCTGAACCCCGGCGGATCGTCGAAGGACCGCATCGCCACGCGCATCATCGATGCTGCCGAGGCCTCCGGTGACCTGCGACCCGGCGGGACGATCGTCGAACCCACCTCGGGCAACACCGGGGTCGGGCTGGCGCTCGTCGCTCAGCAGCGCGGCTACCGGTGCGTGTTCGTGCTGCCGGACAAGGTCGGCGAGGACAAGCGCAACGTCCTGACGGCGTACGGCGCCGAGATCGTCGTCACACCGACGGCAGTGGCGCCCGAGCACCCGGAGTCGTACTACTCGGTGTCCGACCGGCTCGTCCGCGAGATCCCCGGCGCCTACAAGCCGAACCAGTACGCGAACCCGAACGGCCCCCGCAGCCACTACGAGACCACCGGTCCGGAGATCTGGCGCGACACCGAGCAGCAGATCACCCACTTCGTCGCGGGCGTCGGGACGGGTGGCACCATCTCGGGCACCGGGCGCTTCCTGAAGGAGGCGTCCGACGGCCGTGTCCGCATCGTGGGGGCCGACCCCGAGGGCTCGGTCTACTCCGGCGGCACCGGCCGGCCGTACCTGGTCGAGGGTGTGGGCGAGGACTTCTGGCCGACCGCGTACGACCCCGAGGTGCCGGACGAGATCATCGCGGTGTCGGACGCCGACTCGTTCGCGATGACCCGCCGCCTGGCGCGGGAAGAGGGCCTGCTCGTGGGCGGGTCCAGCGGGATGGCGGTCGTCGCCGCGATGCGGGCCGCCCGCGACCTGACCGAGGACGACGTCGTCGTGGTGCTGCTGCCCGACGGCGGTCGCGGCTACCTCGGCAAGATCTTCAACGACCGGTGGATGCGCTCGTACGGCTTCGCCGAGACCGACGAGGCGCGCACCGTCGGCTCGCTCATCGCCGGCAAGGACGGACGTCTGCCCGACCTGGTGCACGCGCACCCGGCGGACACCGTGCGCGAGGTCGTCGACATCATGACCAAGTACGGGGTGTCCCAGATGCCCGTGCTCAGCGCGGAACCGCCGGTCGTCATCGGCGAGGTCATCGGCGCCGTCGCCGAGAAGGACCTGCTCGAACAGGTCTTCACCGGTGCCGCGAAGATGACGGACGCCCTGACCGGTTTCGTGGGCGAGTCGCTCCCGTTGATCGGCGTGGGCGAGTCCGTGTCCGCAGCGCGTCGAGCCCTCGAGACGGTGGACGCCCTGCTCGTCGTCGAGGACGGCAAGCCGGTCACGGTCCTGACCCGCCACGACCTCCTGACCTACCTCTCCGAGTAAGGAACGCAGCCAGCATGACCGAGTTCAGCACCCGCGCCGTCCACGCCGGCCAGGAGCCCGACGGCCCCACCGGCGCCGTCATCCCGCCGATCCACCTGACGTCCACCTACGTGCAGGACGGCATCGGCGGGATGCGGAACGGCTACGAGTACTCCCGTGCCGGCAACCCGACGCGCGACTCCCTGCAGACGCTGCTCGCCGACCTGGACGGCGGCGTGGCCGCGTACTCCTTCGCTTCCGGTCTCGCCGCCGAGGACGCCCTGCTCCGGGCGGCGCTCCGTCCCGGGGCCCGCGTCGTGATGGGGAACGACGTGTACGGCGGGACCCACCGTCTGGTCAGCCGACTGCACGTGCCGTGGGGCGTCGAGCTCGTCGTCGTCGACATGAGCGAGCTCGACCAGGTCCGGGCCGCGCTGCAGGGCGCCCCCGAGGACACCGTGCTCTGGGTCGAGACGCCGACCAACCCGCTCATGAAGATCGCCGACATCGCCGGACTCGCGACCCTCGGGCACGAGGCCGGTGCACTCGTCGTCGTGGACAACACCTTCGCGTCGCCGTACCTGCAGCAGCCGCTGTCGCTCGGTGCCGACGTCGTCGTGTACTCGACGACGAAGTACCTGGGTGGCCACTCCGACGTCGTCGGTGGGGCCGTCGTACTCGCCGACCAGGAGCTCGCGGCGAAGGTGCAGTTCCTGCAGTTCGGCGCCGGTGCGATCTCGTCGCCGTTCGACGCCTTCCTGACCACCCGCGGCATCAAGACCCTGGCGGTCCGGATGGAGCGGCACTCCACGAACGCGCAGGCCGTCGCCGAGGGGCTCGTCGCAGCGCCGGGCATCGAGCGCGTCTACTACCCGGGGCTCGCCGACCACCCGGGGCACGACATCGCCGCCCGCCAGATGCGCGGGTTCGGCGGGATGCTGTCCGTCGCACTGTCCGGCGGCCCGGACGCTGCCCGGCGCTTCGCGGAGTCCACGGAGCTGTTCGCGCTGGCCGAGTCGCTCGGGGGAGTGGAGTCGCTCATCGGGTACCCGAGCGAGATGACGCACGCCTCGGTGAAGGGCACGGAGCTCGCGGTGCCCGAGAACGTGGTGCGCCTGTCCGTCGGCATCGAGGACGCGGGCGACCTGATCGCGGACCTGCAGCAGGCGCTGACGCGCTGACGCGGACCTGCAGCACGCGCTGACGCGCATCGCGCGTGGTCCGCGCCCCGCGACGTCGGCGGTGTCGCCCCTCGCCCCTACGATGAGCGGGTGAGCACCACGGCGACGAGGACGGGCCTGCTGAGCGGGCGGTACGCCCTCGCGACGATCGGCATGGTCGCCATCGTGGGCGTCGCGGCGTTCCAGAACCTGGCGATGACGACGATCATGCCGGTGATCAGTCGCGACCTGGACGGCGAGGCCCTGTACGCCCTGGCCTTCGCGGCACCGCTCGCGGCCGGGGTGCCCGGCATGGTGCTCGCCGGCAACTGGACCGACCGCGCGGGCGGCCGGATCGTCGCCTGGGTCTCCGCGCTGCTGTTCGCCGTCGGGACCGCCGTGGTCATGCTCGCGCCGACGATGGAGGTCTTCCTCGTCGGTCGACTGGTCGAGGGCTTCGGTGCCGGCTCGATCGACGTCGTGCTGTACGTGCTCGTCGCCCGGATCTTCCCCGCCGAGCTGCACGGACCGGTGTTCGCCGGGTTCGCGGCCGCGTGGGTGGTCCCGGCGCTCATCGGCCCGGCGATCGCCGGCATCGTCACCGACACCTGGAACTGGCACTGGGTCTTCGCGGGGGCGCTCGTGATCGCCGTGGGTGCGTTCACCGTGCTCGTGCCGACGCTTGGGCGGCTGCAGGCACCGGCGGTCGAGCTGCGACCGCCGTGGCAGCGGATCCGGATCGGGTGGTCGGTCGCCGCGGCCGTGTCGATCCTGCTGCTGAACGTCGCGCCGGACCTGACCCCGCGGGGGATGGTGGCCGCGGTCGTGGTCGGCCTGGTCGGGACGTGGTTCGCGCTGCGCCCGCTGCTGCCGACCGGCACCTTCCGCGCCGCCGCGGGCCTGCCCTCGGTGGTGCTGCTGCGCGGGCTCGTGGCGGCGTCGTTCTTCGGCAGCGAGGCGTACGTGCCGTTCCTGCTGCAGGCGAAGCACGGCCTGTCCGCTTCGGCTGCGGGGCTCGCGCTGACCGTCGCCGCGCTCAGCTGGGCGGCGTCGAGTTGGGCGCACGGTCGGCTGGGGGAGCAGCGCTTGACCGCACGTCGGACCTTCGGTGTCGGACTCGTGCTCGTCCTGGTGAGCCTGCTGGCGGCCTTCGCGGTGGCGACGCTCGACCTGCCGTGGTGGGTGCTCGTCGCCGGCTGGTTCGTCGGCGGCGCGGGCATGGGGGCGATCTACCCGCGGACGTCGATGCTCACCCTGCGGTTCTCGGGCGAGGGCGACGACGGCTTCGCGAGCTCGGCGCTCACCATCGCCGACGCCGCGGGCAGCGTCATCGGCCTGGCGGTCACCGGGCTGCTGTTCACCGCGACCGGCGGCGCCGAGGGCACGGTGTCCTTCCCGCTGGTCTTCGCGGCGATGATCTGCTTCGCCGCACTGGCGATCGCCGCGGTCCGGCGGCTCGGACCCGTCCCCGTCCCCGCGCCGGTGTCGTCGGCGTCGTCGGACCGCGCAGCCGGGTAGCGTGGCAGACCGGACCGAAGAGGAGACACCCGTGGTGCGCATCGTCGCTGCAGCCGTCATCCTGACGGCCGCCCTCGCGTTGGCCGGCTGCCAGGGCACGACGTCCGCTGCGCCCACGCCGGTGCAGAGCACGGACCTGACCAGCTCCGACGGCGGGTTCGACAAGCAGGCCGTCATCGGCGTCGTGCTGGTCGACGACGACGCGGCCCTGGGCGAGGACCTGCGGACCGGCCTGTCCGATGCCGGGTTCCGTCCCGACGTCCGGGTCGCACCCGCGTCCGGTGCGGCGGCGTCCCAGCGGACCGCGGTCGCCCAGCTCGTCCGCAAGGGCGCCAAGGCCCTGCTCGTGCACGCGGCTCGGCCGTCCGCGCTCACCGGGGTGATCCAGACCGCGCACGACGCCGGTGTCGTGGTGGTGTCCCTGGGCGATCCGCTGCCGGCGAGCGGTACCGGCGGCGACGGTGTGTCGGCCGACTACCGGGTGCCCGCAGCGGCGGACGACGCGGACCTGGCGGCCACCGCGGTCGAGGTCGTGCAGTCGTTGCAGCGCGGCGAGAAGCCGGAGACCGAACCGAGCGACGGCGACTCGACCGACGCCGAGTGAGCCGAGGCGAGCCGCGCCACCAGGCCGGTCAGCGCCGTGCCACCAGGCGGCTCAGCTCAGCTCCACCAGGCCGGGAACGACAGCGTGATCGTCTCGACCAGCGCCTTCCGCGACCGTCGGGGTCCGGCGAGCCACGCCTCGATCGCTCCGACGAAGCCCTGCGCGACGTAGCCGGCGGCCACGTCGTCGAGGAGCTCCGGGCGGCGGTCGGCGTCGAGTTCGCGGATGTGCAGGGCACTCGACTCGGTGAAGTGGCCCACGAGCAGCCGGTGCAGTGACGCGTCGTTCGGGTCCGGCAGTGCCTTGGCGTAGATGTCGCGGTGGGTGGTCACGTGCTCGACGACCGCGTTGATGCCCCGCCGTGTGATGGTCGCGAGCTCGGCCGCGTCGGCTCCGCGGGCGGCTGCGGCCCGTCGGTCGTCGGCGTCGTCCTGCCGGATGCGGTCGAGCTCCGGCGTCAGCACGTCGGCGAGCAGCGATCCGGGGGAGACCGCGTGCGAGTAGAACGTCGCGCGGTTGATGCCGGCGGCACGGGTGACGTCCGCGACGGTGATCTCGGAGACGGGGCGGTCGGCCGCCAGTCGCAGGATCGCTTCGCGCAGGGCGGCGGTCGTGTGCAGGATCCGGGCATCCACCATGACGCCCACCCCCTTCTGATCCGGTTCACCCGGAGGCCCCCGAGCAGTCCGACGGTACCGCATGGCACGGGATCGGCACGCGGACGGCGGGTGGCAACACGCGGGCAATCCGAGCCGACGGCGTCGGGAGCGCTCCTGCGGCCCGTAGGATGGTTCCGCGGACGAATCGATTCGATCGACGCCGCGATCACCTCCCCGCCCCTCACCGCCGAAGGACTCCTGCTCGTGACCGCGCCCGCCACCACCGGTTCGCTCCGGGTCGTCCTGCACCCCGGAGACTCACTCTCCCGTGGGCAGCGACTCGTCTACGTCTTCGTCCTGGGCGCCCTGACGGCGCTCGGGCCGTTCACGATCGACCTGTACCTGCCGGCGTTCCCGGCCATCAAGGAACAGTTCGGCGTCACCGACGGCGCCGTGCAGCTGACGCTCACGGCGACGACGCTCGGGTTCGCGTTCGGGCAGCTGCTCGTCGGCCCGTGGAGCGACAAGGTCGGCCGCCGGCTGCCGCTCATCATCGCGACGACCGTGCACATCGCCGCGTCGATCGGCGCGGCGACCGCTCCTGACATCGAGCTCCTCGCGGTGTTCCGCGTGCTCCAGGGCATGGGCGCGGCCGCCGGCGGTGTCGTCGCGATGGCCACCGTCCGCGACCTGTTCGGCGGCAAGCCGCTCGTCCGGATGCTGTCCCGCCTGGCGATGGTGAACGGGCTGGCGCCGATCCTCGCGCCGCTCATCGGCTCGCAGATGCTCCAGTTCACCAGCTGGCACGGCATCTTCGTGTTCCTCGCCTGCTACGGCCTGGCCGTGGTGATCGCGTCGATCCTGCTCATCGTCGAGACCCTGCCCCCGGCCCGTCGCCGCGAGGCCGGCCACTCCACGATCGGTCAGCGGTACAAGGCGCTGTTCTCCGACCGGATCTTCGTGGGGGTCGCGCTCATCGGGGCGATGGTGTTCAGCGGGTTGTTCTCGTACCTCAGCTCGTCGCCGTTCCTGTTCCAGGGCGTCTACGGACTCGACGCCCAGCAGTACGGACTGCTCTTCGCGGTGAACTCGGTGGGCGTCGTCCTCGGTGTGCAGATCTCCGCGCGGTTGGCGCAGCGCGTCGGGCCGCAGTGGATCCTGGCGTGCTCGACGGCGACCCTGTTCCTGGCGTCGATCGCGATCATCGTGCTCGACCAGCTCGGTGCGGGACTCGTGGGCGTGCTCGTGCCCCTGTGGTTCTTCATCGCGGCGTGCGGGTTCTCGTTCCCCCTCGTCCAGGTCATCGGCCTGGCCGCGCACGGCAAGGAGGCCGGGACGGCGGCGTCGCTGCTCGGCGCCCTGAACTTCGGTGTCGCCGGCCTGATCTCGCCGATCGTCGGTTGGCTCGGCATCACCACCGCGACCCCGATGGCGATCGTGATGGCCTCGACCTCGGTGATGGCCATCCTGATCCTGTGGTTCGTGGTGCGGCCCCGGACGGTCCCCGAGCTCACGCACTGACGCGTTCTCCACAGCTGCCCGGATCAGCCGGACAGCGGCCCCCGCGCGTCCATAGGCTGTGCCCATGAGCGACGCGGTGGAGCAGGCACGGGCAGCGGCCGAGGCCGCCAGGCAGGCAGCGGACGAGGCACGCCGGCTGGCCGACGAAGCCGTGCAGCGGGCCGAGGAGCTCGCCGCCGCACTCGCCGGACAGGAGGCCCGGCTCGCCCCCGACGCGGAGCCCGCCTCCGCCACCCCACCGGCTCCAGAGCCCACCACCGCAGGACCCACCGCAGCCGTCCCGGACGACGCGACGGCGGCTCCCGACGCGGCCGTCCCGGTACCGGCGGACGCCCCGGCGGCCGGCACCGCGCCTCCCGGCAGTGGCGCAGCCCCGCTCGGGCCGGACGCCGTCGCCGCGATCCGCACCGGCTACACCGTCGAGGGGCAGGCGCTCGAACTCGGTGCGCTGGTGAACGGCGAGGCGCAGCCCGACGTCCAGGTCCGCATCCCGCTCGGCATGCTGAACCGGCACGGGCTGGTCGCCGGCGCGACCGGTACCGGCAAGACCCGCACGCTGCAGGTCCTCGCCGAACAGATCGCGGCGAACGGCGTGCCGGTCTTCGCGGCCGACATCAAGGGCGACTTGTCCGGGCTCGCGGTGGTCGGGCAGGGGAACGAGAAGCTGCTCGCGCGCACCGCGGGCATCGGCCAGCAGTGGCAGGGCGTCGCGAGCCAGGCGGAGCTCTTCTCGCTCGGTGGTCAGGGCGCGGGCGTGCCGATCCGCGCGACGGTGTCCGGGTTCGGGCCGTTGCTGCTGTCGAAGGTGCTCGGCCTGAACGACACCCAGGAGTCCTCGCTCGGACTGGTGTTCCACTACGCCGAGCAGGCCGGGTTGCCGCTCGTCGACCTGGCCGACCTGCGGAGCGTGCTGACGTTCCTGGTGGGCGACCAGGGCAAGGGCGAGCTCGCCGAGCTCGGTGGTCTGTCGAAGCAGACCGCCGGGGTGATCCTGCGCGAGCTCATCACGTTCGCCGACAAGGGTGCCGACCAGTTCTTCGGCGAGCCCGAGATCGACACGCAGGTGTTCCTGCGCACGGCGGCGGACGGCCGGGGGATCGTGAGCCTGCTCGAGGTCCCGGGCGTGCAGGACCAGCCCGAGGTCTTCTCGACGTTCCTGATGTGGCTCTTGGCCGACCTGTTCAACGAACTGCCAGAGGTGGGCGACCAGGACAAACCCAAGCTGGTGTTCTTCTTCGACGAGGCGCACCTGCTGTTCAGCGGGGCGTCGAAGGACTTCACGGACCAGATCGTGCGGACCGTGCGGTTGATCCGGTCGAAGGGCGTCGGGATCTTCTTCGTGACCCAGACCCCGAAGGACGTGCCGAACGACGTCCTGGCGCAGCTCGGGTCGCGCATCCAGCACCAGCTGCGGGCGCACACCCCCGACGACGCGAAGGCGCTCCGGGCGACGGTGTCGACCTACCCGTCGAGCGACTACGACCTGGGCGAGGTGCTGACCTCGCTGGCGACCGGCGAGGCGATCGTCACCGTCATGAACGAGAAGGGTGCGCCGACGCCGGTCGCGTGGACCCGGTTGCGCGCGCCGCAGGGGTCGATGGACCCGATGCCCGCCGCCGAGATGCTGTCGCGGGTGCAGGCATCGCCGTTGCTCGCGACGTACGGCACCCGGGTGGATCCGGACTCGGCGCACGAGATGCTCGCGCGCCGGATGGAGGCAGCTGCTGCCGAGGCCGCGGCGGCGGACGCGCAGAAGGACGCAGCCATCGCGGCGGCCGAGGCCGAGAAGGAAGCCGCGCGTGCTGCGGCGACCGCGGCCAAGGAAACCGCGGCGCAGGCCAAGCAGGAGGAACGCGAGCGGGCTGCTGCGCAGAAGGAGTACGAGCGGACGCAGCGCGAGTTCGAGAAGGCCGAGCGGGCTGCGGCGTCGCGGCGTTCGGGCCGGTCGGGGCGGAGCACGCGGACGACGACCTCACGGAAGGCGGACGACCCGCTGTCGGACCTGCTCGGGTCACGGCTCGGCGGCACGATCGCGAAGGAGGTCGTGCAGGGGATCTTCTCGACGCTGCGCCGACGTCGGTGACGTCCAGCGGCTCCGAGCGTCAGCGACCGAGCAGGCCGGTGAACTCGACGACGAGCAGACCCAGGACGACGAGTGCTGCCACGCCCCCGACGAGCAGGTAGGCCGGCCGCTGTTCGTACCAGGCGCGGCTCGAGGGGTAGCGCTTCGCGAAGACCCGGGCCGAGACCGGACGTGCCTCTTCCGTCACCTGGACGCCCAGGGCGTCGACGACCTGGGCGAGCCCGTCGTCGCCCCACACGTCGGCACGGATGCGGAACAGGTGCGCACCCGTCGCGTCGAACGCCACGAGTTCGCGCATGGTGCGGTCGACCGAGCTGCCGTAGGTGGTGGCGAGCACCAGACTGTGCACGCGGTTGCGGGGGATCCGACGGTGCGCGGTGACCACGCCCCGGATCGTCAGGCCGTCAGGGTCGATGCCGATGTACGCCGTGCTCAGTCGGACGAACACGACGCCCACGAGGACCGCCAGCGCGACGACCACGGTCGCGACCATCGCCCACGTCCGGAACGGGAACGACACCCAGACCAGGGCGACGGCGAGCGGCACGGCCGAGAACACGATGCTCAGCGCAGTCGAACGGACCAGGGACCGGCGGGGGCGGAGGACGACGTCGTACACGGTGGCACGCAGGTGCGGCGTCGCTGGCACCGTCATGTCCCCCATGCGCGTCTCCTGAACCCTCGGGTCTCCCGGGCACGCCGAATCGGCCGCCCTGCGAGCGACGCCCCTGCCGCTCGATGCACCGCGGTCGACTCGTCCCGGAGTCGTCCGCTCCGGCAAGCATAGGTGCACGACGGGGACCGGGGACAGCCCGTTCCACCCCGGATCGGCGTTTGACGGCCAGTCCTTGGCGAACAGGGGACAGGTGGGTCCGCCGCGTGGGGGACCAGCCGGCGCGATCACGACGCGCGCCGCCCGGAACGACGAAGGCCCCGCACTCGGTGCGGGGCCTTGCTGGCGGAGAATGGGGGATTCGAACCCCCGAGGGCTTGCACCCAACACGCTTTCCAAGCGTGCGCCATAGGCCACTAGGCGAATTCTCCTTGTGCTGTCTCGCGACGGCGACACCCAATGGTACAGGTTCCCGGGGGTGCTCACGACCGTGTGTCGTCGAGGCCCGTGCTCCCAGTTGTCGTGACATGTCCGGCGACTACCCTGGGGCGCGTGTCGACCCGCATCTACATCACGTCAGCAGAAGGGCACACGGGCAAGAGCACCGTCGCCCTCGGTGTCCTCGAGACCCTCGCGCGCTCCGTCGGCCGCGTCGGCGTGTTCCGCCCCGTCGCCCGCTCGGTCGCCGAACCCGACTACGTGCTCGAACTGCTGCTGCAGCACACCGCGGTCGGGATCTCGTACGACGACGCCGTGGGGGTCACCTACGACGACGTCCACGCGGATCCGGACGCAGCGCTCGGCACCATCGTGAACCGCTTCGCCCAGGTGGAGCGGCAGTGCGACGCGGTGGTCGTGCTCGGGTCCGACTACACCGACGTCGGCAGCCCAACCGAGCTGTCGTTCAACGCGAAGGTCGCCGCGAACCTCGGTGCCCCGGTACTCCTCGTCCTCGGTGGTCGTGACGCAGCCGAGCGCGGTGCCCGCACGCCCGAGGGGATGGCGCAGGTCGCGGACGTCACGACGAGCGAGCTGCGAGCGGCACACGCGCAGCTGTTCGGTGTCGTCGTGAACCGCGCCGACCCAGAGGCCCTCGCCGCGATCGTGGCGAGTGTCGAGCGGGCCGTGCACGACGACCACCCGGACGTGCCCGTGTGGGCGATCCCGGAGGACCGCGTCCTCGTCGCCCCGACCGTCCGTGCGCTGCTGCAGGCGACCGACGCGACCCTGGTGCGCGGGGACGACGCCCTGCTCGACCGCGAGGCGCTCGGTACCGTCGTCGCCGGCATGAGCATGGAGAACGTCCTGCCCCGCCTGATCGAGGGCGGCATCGTCGTGGTCCCGGGCGACCGCAGCGACGTCCTCATCGCGACCCTGCTGGCGAACCAATCGGACACGTTCCCGAGCCTGGCCGGCGTGATCCTGAACGGCGGGTTCGAGACCGCACCGCAGATCTCCCGGCTGCTCGAGGGCCTGTCGAGCTCGCTGCCGATCGCGCAGAACGACCTGGGCACGTACGACACCGCCCTCCGCATCACGCAGACCCGCGGGCGCCTGGCGGCGGACTCGCCCCGCAAGGCCGACCTCGCGCTCTCCCTGTTCGAGCAGCACGTCGACGCCGAGTCCCTGCGCGACCGCCTGCAGCTCACGCCGTCCGGCGTCGTCACGCCGCTCATGTTCGAGCACGGCCTGCTCGACCGGGCACGGGGCTACGGCAAGCACATCGTGCTGCCCGAGGGCGAGGACGACCGCATCCTCCGCGCGGCGTCGACGCTGCTCGCCCGCCAGGTCTGCGAGCTGACGATCCTCGGCGACCCCGCCGCGATCCGCACCCGCGCGACCGAGCTCGGACTCGACCTCGACGCCGCCCAGCTCGTGTCGCCGTTCGACCCCGAGCTCCGCGAACGCTTCGCCGAGGAGTACACCCGCCTCAGGGCGCACAAGGGCATGTCGATCGAGCTCGCGCGCGACACCGTCACCGACGTCTCGTACTTCGGCACGATGATGGTGCAGCTCGGACTCGCCGACGGCATGGTCTCCGGTGCGAAGCACACCACCGCGCACACCATCCGGCCGTCCTTCGAGATCATCAAGACCCGTCCGGACACCTCGATCGTGTCGAGCGTGTTCCTGATGGCGCTCGCCGACCGGGTCCTGGTCTACGGCGACTGCGCGGTGATCCCGGACCCGACGAGCGAGCAGCTCGCCGACATCGCGATCTCGTCGGCCGAGACGGCGACCCAGTTCGGCATCGACCCCCGCGTCGCGATGCTCAGTTACTCGACCGGCGACAGCGGCACCGGCGCCGACGTCGACAAGGTCCGCGCCGGTACCGCCTTCGTGCGCGAACGCCGCCCTGACCTGCTCGTCGAGGGCCCGATCCAGTACGACGCCGCTGCCGACCCGACGGTCGCGAGCACGAAGATGCCGGACTCTCCGGTGGCCGGCAAGGCGACCGTCTTCATCTTCCCGGACCTCAACACGGGCAACAACACCTACAAGGCCGTGCAGCGCTCCGCCGGTGCGGTCGCCATCGGGCCCGTCCTGCAGGGACTGCGCAAGCCGATCAACGACCTCTCCCGCGGCGCCCTCGTCAGCGACATCGTGAACACCGTCGCGATCACCGCGATCCAGGCCGGCACCGCGTCCGACGCGGCCTGACCTGCGCGACGCACACCGCGCCTCCCGTCCGGCCGACCAGGCCATGAGCAGAAAGCGACACCACCCGTGACCGCAGCCCTCGTCGTGAACTCCGGATCGAGTTCGTTCAAGTACCAGCTCATCGAACTCGAGGGGGAGCGCACGCTCGCCTCCGGGCTCGTGGAACGCATCGGCGAGTCGGCCGGCGCGTGGAAGCACACCAACGCGCTGACGGGGGAGTCGTCGTCGAACGACGCAGCGTCCGTGCCGGACCACGCCGCCGGGTTCCAGGCAATGATCGATGCGTTCGCCAAGGTCGGTCCGTCGTTCGAGGAACACCCGCCGGCCGTCGTCGGCCACCGCGTCGTGCACGGCGGCACCACCTTCGACCGCGCGACCGTGGTGACGGACGACGTCGAACGACAGATCGAGGCGCTCAACAGCCTCGCGCCGCTGCACAACCCGGCGAACCTCGAGGGGATCCGGGCCGCGAAGCAGGTGTTCTCCGACGTGCCGCACGTCGCCGTGTTCGACACCGCGTTCCACCAGACCATGCCGCCGCACGCCTACACCTACGCGATCCCGGCCGACCTGGCGTCGAAGTACTCCATCCGCCGCTACGGCATGCACGGCACGAGCCACAAGTACGTCTCCGAGCAGGCCGCGGTCTTCCTCGACCGCCCGCTGTCCGAGCTGAAGACCATCGTGCTGCACCTGGGCAACGGTGCCTCGGCCGCAGCGATCGACGGTGGGAAGTCGATCGAGACATCGATGGGCCTTACGCCACTCGAGGGCCTCGTCATGGGCACCCGCTCCGGCGACCTCGACCCCGCCGTCCTGCTGCACCTGCACCGCGAGGCCGGGCTGTCCTTCGACGAGCTCGACACCATGCTCAACAAGCAGTCCGGGCTGCTCGGCCTGACCGGCAACGGCGACATGCGCGACGTCCAGGACGCCGCCCTCAACGGCGACGAGGTCGCCGAAGCGGCGCTCGCCGTGTACCGCCACCGCATCCGTCGCTACGTCGGCGCCTACACGGCGCAGCTCGGCGGGCTCGACGCGTTGGTCTTCACCGCCGGCGTCGGCGAGAACAACGCGCTGCTGCGCCGGCGCGTGCTCGCCGGGCTCGAGCACCTGGGCATCGAGATCGACGCGGACCGCAACGAGCTGGGATCCCGGGAGGCCCGGGTCATCTCCACGGACACGTCACGTGTCGCGGTGCTCGTGATCCCGACGAACGAGGAACTGGAGATCGCCCGACAGTCGGCTGCGGTCGCGCTCTGACGCGCTGCGCGGTGCGCTGCGCGGCCTGGTGCCAGCACGGTGCGGCCTGCGTGGGCTGGTGCGGGGTTGGTGGCTGGGTGCGCGCTTGTAGCGCGGCACGGAGCGTGCAAGTTCGCACGGGGTGTCGAGGTGCGCACGGTGCGGACGGGAGGCGCGGGGCGGGCTGGCGCCGTGCCTCCCGTCCGGCGCTGGGTCGCGGTCACCGCACGGTGTGGCCTGCGTGGGCTGGTGCGGGGTTGGTGGCTGGGTGCGCGCTTGTGGCGCGGCACGGAGCGTGCAAGCTCGCACGGTGCGGACGGCGCGCGCGCCTCAGGACAGGGCGTCGAGGGCCGCGGGGATCGGCGTGTTCCCGCTCGTGACCTCGAACTGGACCCCGACGGCCGAGTCGTCGAGCAGCGCGTGCAGCACGACCGTGGCGACGTCGGCACGGGGGATCGAGCCGCGTGGGACGGTGCGCCCGACGTCGACCGTTCCTTGCGGCGGCGTGTCGAGCAGGCCTCCCGGACGCACGATCGTCCACCGCAGCCGTCGGGCGCGCAGGTTCGCGTCGGCCTCGGCCTTCGCCCGGAGGTAGACCTGGAACACGGCGGCGTCGTCCTTCGCGGGGACCACCGCGGCCTCCGGGTCGTAGGTGTCCGCCGCCATCGCCGACACCATCACGTAGCGGTCGATGCCCGCGCGCTCCGCGGCGTCCGCGAGCAGGATCGCGCCGTCCCGGTCGACGGTGAGCTTGCGCTCCGCACCGCTGTTCGGCCCGGCGCCGGCGGCGAACACCACAGCGTCGACCCCGCGGAGGCGCAGTGCCAGGTCGTCGTCGCCGAGCTGTTCGAGGTCCGCGACGATCGCCGTGGCACCCTGCTGCTCCACGTCGGCGACGTGTGCAGGGTTGCGGACGATCGCGACGGCGTCGTGTCCGGCGTCGGTGATCTGGCGGGCGAGGAGCAGTGCGATCTGGCCGTGTCCTCCGGCGATGGCGATCTTCATGTGTCAATCCTGCCCGGTCGCATCCGGTAGAGTTGTCGGCGGCTCCTCACGTGACGCCATCCAGGTGAACTCCCCCAGGGCGGAAACGCAGCAAGGGTAGCCGGGCTCTGGCGGGTGCGTGGGGAGTCTTTTCTGTCTCCGCGGGGGGAGCCGGGGCTGTGTCCGTCTCCGGCGCGGGTGCGTGAGGAGTCTTTTCTGTCTCCGCAGGGGGAGCCGCGGCTGAGCCCGAGCAGCGTCCCGCACCGCGCCTCCTGTCCGACCCCGTGTCGGCCGGGAGGCGCGGTGCCGTCCGTGCGCTCGGCCCAGCCCGCGCAGGCGGTCCGGTCCAGTGCCCGTGGACCTGTGGAGGGGCACGCGGGTGTCGGTCGTCCCGGCTACCCTGGTCGCGTGGTCACCGCCCTGTATCGCCGTTACCGGCCCGAGAACTTCGCCGAGCTCATCGGGCAGTCGCAGGTCACCGACCCGCTCCGCACGGCGCTCCGCACCAACCGCGTCAACCACGCCTACCTGTTCAGTGGCCCGCGCGGCTGCGGCAAGACGACCTCGGCCCGCATCCTGGCGCGGTGCCTCAACTGTGCCGAGGGGCCGACCGACACTCCGTGCGGCGTCTGCCCGAGCTGTGTCGAGCTCGCCCGTGACGGCAGCGGCTCGCTCGACGTCATCGAGATCGACGCCGCGAGCCACAACGGTGTCGACGACGCGCGAGACCTCCGTGACCGCGCCGTGTTCGCCCCCGCGCGCGACCGCTACAAGATCTTCATCCTCGACGAAGCGCACATGGTCACCCCGCAGGGGTTCAACGCGCTGCTCAAGCTGGTCGAAGAACCGCCGGAGCACGTCAAGTTCATCTTCGCGACGACCGAGCCGGAGAAGGTCATCGGCACCATCCGGTCGCGCACCCACCACTACCCGTTCCGGCTCGTGCCGCCCGCCGTCATGCTCGAGTACATCGAGCAGCTCTGCACGCAGGAGTCCGTGACGGTCGCACCCGGCGTCCTGCCCCTGGTCGTGCGCGCCGGCGGCGGTTCCGTCCGCGACACCCTGTCCCTGCTCGACCAGCTCATCGCCGGCAGCGAAGACGGCGCGATCGCCTACGAACGCGCGGTCGCCCTGCTCGGCTACACCGACGCCGCGCTGCTCGACGACGTCGTGGACGCCCTCGCCGTGGCCGACCCGGCCTCCGCCTTCGCTGCGATCGACCGGGTCGTTCAGACCGGTCAGGACCCGCGTCGGTTCGTCGAGGACCTGCTCGAGCGCTTGCGCGACCTGATCGTCGTCGCGGCGACGAACGAGAGCGCCGCAGCGGTCCTGCGCGGTGTCTCGCCGGACGAGCTCGACACCATGACCCGGCAGGCCGGTGTCTTCGGTGCCACCGGGCTGTCCCGTGGCGCGGACATCGCGAACAAGGCGCTGACCGACATGACCGGAGCGACCTCGCCCCGGCTGCACCTCGAGCTCATGACGGCGCGCATGCTCGTGCCCGAGGCCGACGACACCCAGCGCGGTGCCCTCGCCCGGGTCGAGCGGCTCGAGCGCCGCGTCGGTGTCGGGGACGCCGGCGGACACCAGGCACCGTCCGGCGCAGTCGCGGCGCCGGGGTCCACCCAGCCGGCCGCCACCAGCACGGCGCCCGCACCGGCCCCGTCGTCGGCTGCGGCACCGCGTCGGCAGGAGCCCGCAGCGCAGCAGATCCCCGCCGCCCAGCAGGCCCCGGCCGTCCAGCAGGCCCCAGCGGCGCAGCAGGAGCCCGCCGCGGCGTCGGCGAACGCGGCTGCGGCGGCTCAGTCCGACGCCGGAAGTGCGGCACGTGACGCCGCAGCCTCCTGGGCTGCAGCCGTCCCGAGCGCTCCCGAGCCCGCTGCTCCGACCACCGAACAAGTCAGTGCTTCGTCCACGGGCCAGGGCACGACGATCGGTGACGAGCCGGCGGTCCGGACCGTCGGCGCCGTGGGCTTCCAGCAGATGCGCGACGCCTGGCCGCAGATCGTCGAGCACGTGCAGCACGCCAAGCGGTCGGCGTGGTCGGTGGTCGTCACCGCACAGGTGACCGCGCTGCGCGACGACGTGCTGACCCTGACCTTCCCGAGCCAGCAGGACGTCGCCTCGTTCAAGGAGATGTCCGACCCCTCGGCCAGTGTGAGCGAACTGCTCCGCGCCGCGATCATGGACGTCATCGGGCTCCGCGTGAAGTTCGTCGCCCGCGGTCCCGGGGGGCCTGGTCAACAGCGCACCCCGGTCCCCACGCAGCAGCCGTCCGCCCCGGCCGGCCGTCCGGCGCCGGCGAGCCAGCCCGCTGAGCAGGCGCAGCCGCAGTCGCAGCCGCAGCCGCAGACGTCGTCGGCGCCGCAGTCCGCCGCGCCCGCTCCGACGTCGGCCCCGGCCCCGGCCTCCGAGGCCGCTGCAGCCACCGGGGACGGTCCGGCCGCCCCTGCTGAGGCCGCCGCCTCCGCAGCGCCCGACACGACGGCGGCACCCGAACCCGCGGCGTCCACGCCGGAGTCCGGTCCCGCCGCCACCGAGCCGGAGCCCCGTCCGGCGCAGGCACCCGCTCCGGCGTCGGCGTCGGCTCCCGCTGCTGCGTCGGCACCCGCCCCGGCGCAGGCACCCGCCCCGGCGCAGGCGCCCGCACCGTCCGGCGCACCCGTCACCGACTGGGCGGTCGCGACGATCCCCGCGAGCGACCCCACCGCCGACGCCGTGCCCGAGTCCGTCGAACCCGGCTGGGCGGCCCCCTTCGGCACCGCTCCGGCCGCCGCGCCCGTCGCCCCGGCGGAGTCCGTCGACCCGCAGCAGCCCCGGTCCGAGGCGCCAGCGCAACCCGCCGGTGCCACCGCACCGCAGGGGGTGGAGCCGACCGACGTCGGACCGCAGGCGGCGTCGTCGACGGTCGCCGCGCCTCCCGGAGGACCCGTCGTACCGGGCGTGCCCGTCGACGACTACCCGCTGGACGACGAACCGTACGACGACGGCGCGCCGTTCCCGGACCCCGGTCACGGCCGATCCGCTGCAGCGCCCGCGCAGGCGCCGACCGCCCCGCGCGCGCAGACCGCCCCGCGCGCGCAGACCGCCCCGCCGGCCGCGCCGCGGACCGCACCACCGGCGCGTCGTGCGCCGGTCGCCGGTCGCTACGGCGAGGCCGTCGTGCGTGAGATCCTCAATGCCCAGTTCATCGAGGAGACCGCTCTCCACCAGGATGGTGCCTGATGTACGACGGGATCGTCCAGGACCTCATCGACGAGTTCGGTCGCCTGCCGGGCATCGGCCCGAAGTCGGCGCAACGCATCGCGTTCCACATCCTGCAGACCGAGTCGTTCGACCCGTCGCGGCTGTCCGAGCTGCTGGCGGACGTCAAGGAGCGCGTGCGCTTCTGCGAGATCTGCGGCAACGTCACCGAGAACGTCCAGTGCAGCATCTGCCGCGACCCGCGCCGGTCGCCGGCCACGATCTGCGTGGTGGAAGAGGCGAAGGACGTCGCGGCGATCGAACGCACCCGTGAGTTCCGCGGGCTCTACCACGTGCTCGGTGGCGCGATCAGCCCGATCGACGGCATCGGCCCGGACGACCTGCGGATCCAGCAGCTCATGACGCGCCTGGCCGACGGCACGGTCGAAGAGGTCATCATCGCGACCGACCCCAACCTCGAGGGCGAGGCGACGGCGACCTACCTGAGCCGGCTGCTCGTCCCGATGGGCATCCGGACGACCCGGCTGGCCTCGGGCCTGCCGGTCGGCGGCGACCTCGAGTACGCCGACGAGGTCACGCTCGGCCGTGCGTTCGAGGGCCGTCGCGTCGTCGGCGGCTGAGCCCCACGCAGGATCGTTGCGTCTGGGGCGGCTCGCACGCAACATCCTCGAAACACCGACTACCATTGTGAGACCGCGTGACCTCGCGGTGTCGCCGTCTCCGGGAGTACCAGCCAGTGGCCTTGATCGTGCAGAAGTTCGGTGGATCCTCCGTCGCGGACGCCGAGAGCATCAAGCGCGTGGCGAAGCGGATCGTCGAGACGAAGAAGGCCGGCAACGACGTCGTCGTGGCGGTCTCGGCGATGGGCGACACCACCGACGAGCTCGTCGACCTGGCGCACTCGGTCACCCCGATCCCCGCCGGCCGTGAACTCGACATGCTCCTGACCGCGGGGGAGCGCATCTCGATGGCGCTGCTCGCGATGGCGATCAAGAGCCTCGGGGTCGAAGCCTCGTCGTACACCGGCAGCCAGGCGGGCATGCTCACCGACGCGCAGCACGGCAAGGCGCGCATCGTCGACGTCACCCCGAAGCGCGTGCGCGAGGCGCTCGACTCCGGCCACGTCGCGATCGTCGCGGGGTTCCAGGGGTTCAACCGCACGACGGGCGAGATCACCACGCTCGGCCGGGGCGGCTCGGACACGACGGCCGTCGCCCTCGCCGCCGCGCTCGACGCCGACGTCTGCGAGATCTACACCGACGTCGACGGCATCTTCACCGCCGACCCTCGTGTCGTGCCGAAGGCCCGCAAGGTCGACCGCATCACGAGCGAGGAGATGCTCGAGCTCGCGGCGTCCGGCGCCAAGGTCCTCTACATCCGTGCCGTCGAGTACGCCCGCCGGCACGGCGTCACCCTGCACGTCCGGTCCTCGTTCAACAACACCGAGGGCACCATCGTCTACAACCCTGCCGAGGGGGAAACCGTGGAAGAACCGATCATCACCGGGATCGCCGGAGACCTCTCCGAGGGGAAGATCACCGTCGTGGGCGTCCCGGACCAGCCGGGCAAGGCCGCCGAGATCTTCACCAACGTCGCACGCGCCGGGGCGAACATCGACATGATCGTCCAGAACGTGTCGGCGGCGTCGACCGGGCGGACGGACATCTCGTTCACCCTGCCGAAGGACCAGGGCCAGACCGTGCTCACGGCGCTCGAGGTCGCGAAGTCCGACATCGGCTACGAGAGCATCCAGTACGACGACCAGATCGGCAAGCTCGCCCTGGTCGGTGCCGGCATGCGCACGAACGCCGGCGTCTCGGCGAAGCTCTTCCGCGCGCTGCACGACGCGTCGATCAACATCGAGATGATCTCCACCTCGGAGATCCGCATCTCGGTCGTCACCCGTGCCGACACCCTCAACGAGGCGATGCGGGTCGTGCACAACGCGTTCGACCTCGACGCCGAGGCCGAAGCCGTCGTCCACGCCGGCACCGGCCGCTGACCCACGCTGACCCGCTGAACCAGGAGCACCGCATGAGCACCCTCACCGTCGCCGTCGTCGGCGCCACCGGACAGGTCGGCGCCGTGATGCGTCGTCTGCTCGAAGAGCGCGCGTTCCCGGCCGACCAGGTCCGGTTCTTCGCGAGCGCCCGGTCCGCCGGCACGACCCTGCCGTTCCGCGGCGAGCAGATCGTGGTCGAGGACTCCGAGCTGGCCGACCCGTCGGGCATCGACATCGCCCTGTTCTCGGCCGGTGCCACCGCCTCGCGGGCCCTCGCGCCGAAGTTCGCCGCAGCCGGGGCGCTCGTCGTCGACAACTCGAGCGCCTGGCGCATGGACCCCGAGGTCCCGCTCGTCGTGAGCGAGGTCAACCCGCACGCGATCGACCAGGCCCCCAAGGGGATCATCGCGAACCCCAACTGCACCACCATGGCGATCATGCCGGTACTCAAGGTGTTGGACACCGAGGCCGGGCTCCGCCGTCTGGTCGCCACGACCTACCAGGCCGTCTCCGGCTCCGGGCTCGCCGGCGTCGAGGAACTCCTCGGCCAGGCGCGTGCCGCCCTCGAGCAGGACACCGCAGCGCTCACCCACGACGGTTCCGCGGTGACGTTCCCCGAGCCGGTCAAGTACGTCCGCCCGATCGCCTTCGACGTCGTGCCGCTCGCCGGCAGCATCGTCGAGGACGGCCTGGGGGAGACCGACGAAGAGAAGAAGCTCCGCAACGAGAGCCGCAAGATCCTCGAGCTCCCCGACCTGCTCGTCGCCGGCACGTGCGTGCGTGTGCCGGTCTTCACCGGCCACTCCATCTCGGTGCACGCCGAGTTCGAGAGTCCACTGTCGCCCGAGCGTGCGACCGAGATCCTGTCGAGCGCACCGGGCGTGGAGCTGTCGGACGTGCCGACGCCGCTGCAGGCCGCCGGTCAGGACCCCGCGTTCGTCGGGCGCATCCGTGCCGACCAGTCCGCGCCCGAGGGGCGTGGGCTCGCACTGTTCGTCAGCAACGACAACCTGCGGAAGGGTGCAGCGCTCAACGCGGTGCAGATCGCCGAGGCGATCGTCGCGCGTCGTACCGTCGCCGCGTAGCCGCACCGTCGCCGCGGAGCGGCAGAGTCGCCGCGGAGCGGCACGGCCGCGCGCCGCGACTCGTTCACCGCGCGCGGCTGACCGGCCTGTCGGTCGACGCCGGTAGGATCGACGGGTGGCAGTGAAGCAGGTGGACCCGATCGATGTCGTCCTCGTCGGGGGAGGCATCATGAGCGCCACCCTCGGCGCGATCATCCACCGGCTCGAGCCTTCGTGGAAGATCCGCGTGTACGAGCGTCTCGGCGCCGTCGCGCAGGAGTCCTCGAACCCGTGGAACAACGCCGGCACCGGGCACTCCGCGCTCTGCGAGCTGAACTACACGCCCGAGCTCGCCGACGGTCGCGTCGAGATCGCGAAGGCCGTCACGGTCAACGAGCAGTTCCAGGTCTCGCGGCAGTTCTGGTCGCACCTGGTCGAGATCGGTACGCTGCCCGACCCGTCCAACTTCATCAACCCGACCCCGCACATCTCCTTCGTCTGGGGTGCGGACAACGTCGAGTACATGCGCAAGCGGTACGAGGCGATGCGGGGACACCCGCTGTTCGCCGGGATCGAGTTCTCCGACGACCCCGCTCAGATCCGCAAGTGGGCGCCCGCACTCATCCCCGGCCGCAAGAAGGACCAGCCGATCGCGACGACCTACTCGGCGGCGGGCTCCGACGTCGACTTCGGGTCGCTCACCCGGCAGCTGTTCGACCAGCTCGAGCTCGACGGGCTCGAGTTCGAACCGAACCACCAGGTCAAGAACATCTCGCGGGGCAAGGACTTCGACGGCTGGGCGCTCGACGTCCTGAACGAGGTCGGTCGGTCGACGCAGAAGATCGCCGCGAAGTTCGTCTTCGTCGGTGCCGGTGGTGGGGCCCTGCAGTTGCTGCAGAAGTCCGGCATCCCGGAGATCCGCGGGTACGGCGGCTTCCCGGTCTCCGGCGAGTTCCTGCGCACCGACGACCCCGAGGTCGTGCAGAAGCACGCCGCCAAGGTCTACGGCAAGGCCAGCGTGGGGGCGCCGCCGATGTCGGTGCCGCACCTGGACACCCGCATCGTCGACGGCAACGCGTCGCTGATGTTCGGGCCGTACGCCGGGTTCAGCCCGAAGTTCCTGAAGCAGGGGTCGATGCTCGACCTGTTCAAGTCGATCCGACCGCACAACCTGCGCCCGATGCTGAGCGTCGCGTTCTCGAACTTCGACCTGGTGCGCTACCTGATCGGCCAGCTGCTCGCCTCGAAGCAGACGAAGTTCGACGCGCTGCGCGACTTCATGCCGAGCGCCGAGCCCGAGAACTGGCACAAGATCATCGCGGGCCAGCGGGTGCAGGTCATCAAGCCGGACAAGGACAAGGGCGGGGTGCTGCAGTTCGGCACCGAGGTCATCACGGCCGCCGACGGTTCGATCGCCGGGCTCCTCGGGGCGTCGCCGGGGGCGTCGACCGCCGTGCCGATCATGCTCGGCCTGCTCCGGAAGTGCTTCCCCGACCGGTGGGACGGCTGGCAGGACGCGGTCCACGAGATGGTCCCGACCTACGGGCAGGACCTCGGTGACGACGCCGCCCTGGCCGACGCCACCCTCGAGCGCACGGCGAAGGTGCTCGGCCTGCACCACTGACCAGCTCCGGCTTGCGGCCTGTTCGAACATGTGTTCGAATGGCGCCATGCGGTGGAGTGGACAGGCGATCGATGCCGAGCAGAGCGACGCACTGCCGGGCATGGAGTCGAACAGCGGGTTCGTCCGGAGTGTGACGACGCCCGAGTTCGCGGGTGTCACGTTCCACGAGGTGCTGGCGAAGAGTGCGCTGAACCGGGTGCCGAGCGCCGACGGTTCCGGCACCTACGGCTGGACCATCAACCCGTACCGGGGGTGCAGTCACGCGTGCGTGTACTGCTTCGCGCGGCCGACGCACACCTACCTCGAGTTCGACGGCGGAGCCGACTTCGACCAGCAGATCGTCGTGAAGACGAACGTGGCCGACGTCCTGCGGCGTGAGCTCGGCAAGCCCACGTGGGACCGTCACCCGATCGCGCTCGGCACGAACACCGACCCGTACCAGCGTGCCGAGGGTCGGTACCGACTGATGCCCGGGGTGATCCAGGCGTTGGCGGACAGCCGCACACCGTTCAGCATCCTGACGAAGGGCACGCTGCTCCGGCGCGACCTGCCGCTCCTGGCCGAGGCGGCGAAGGTGGTGCCGGTCGACCTCGCGATGTCGATCGCCGTGTACGACGACGACCTGCAGCAGTCGGTGGAGCCCGGCACGCCCACGACGGCTGCGCGGCTCGCCACCGTGCGGGCGATCCGCGACGCCGGGCTCGACTGCGCGGTGTTCCTCATGCCCGTGCTGCCGTACATCACCGACACCCGTGCACACCTCGACGACGCCGTCGGTCGGGCGGCGGCGGCCGGTGCCACGACCGTCATGTACTCCGCGCTGCACCTGCGGCCGGGCGTGAAGCCGTGGTGGTTCGAGTGGCTCGGACGCGAACGGCCCGACCTGGTGGCGCGCTACCGGGCGATGTACCTCGACAACACCTTCGCGCCGAAGGACTACCGCCGCTGGCTGTCGGAGCGCATCCGACCGATCCTGGCGGCGCACGGCGTCGGCCTCGGGCGCGTGGACCCGGCGACGGGGTCGATGGGCTTCTCGGACCCCTCGACGGTGCCGCAGGAACAGTCGATCCCCACGACGTCGCCGCTCAAGCGCGCGGATCCGGGCTTCGACCGCCGTCTGCTCCGACCGGTCGCGACACAGACGTTGTTCTGAGCAACGAAGGTTGCGCGTTCGGGGGACATCGGTGCGTCGTGGGGGCCGGTATCATCGACCGGGTCGCCGAACGGACGCTGTTTCGGGGTACACGGTCAGCACCGAGGTGTTTGATCGTGGGCGGCATTCCCGCCACCCGGAAGGACCCATCTCGTGCTCGGCATCCCCACGCACCTCGCTCCGCGAGTGAACGCGTGGTCGACGGTGCGGGCCTTCCACGCCGGTGCGATCGGATCGTTGGTGGCGGCGGCGATCGCGCTGTTGCTGTACCGGCTGTCCGAGCCCGACGTGCAGGTGATCAGTGCGGTCCTGGCGCTCGTCCCGATGCTCGGCATGATCGGCGTGCACGTGCAGTTCGGCACCTGGCGCTCCGCGGTCGCGTTCCTGGTCGTCGGCGGCGTCTGTGCGTGGTGGTTCGCGATGGTCGTGCAGCAACAGGTCCCGTTGGGCTGGGTCACCTCGTACCTGCTGTCGTTGGCGGTCATCCCGCTCATCCTGGTCGGCGGGGCCGGCGCGGTGCCGAGCCGCGTCGTGCTGTGGTCCTTCCTCGGGTTCCTGACCGGACGGGCGGCGACGTGGATCGCGGTCGTCCAGGCCGACGGCCCACCGCGTCCGCTCGTGCTCGCCTGGGTGACGCTCGGCTTCGTGGTCGTCCTGGTGCTGTTCACGAGCCGGAGCACCGGTCGGTCGGAGCGGGTGCAGCCGGAGCTGCTGCGCTCGGCGCGTGAGGAGCACGTCTCCGCGTACCGTGCCGGGGTCGAGGCCGAGGCGGCTGCGATCCTGCACGACACCGTCCTGAACCACCTCAACGCGATCGCCCTGGCGCCCGACGGGCCGATGGACCCGCACCTGGCACGGACCGTCGAGGCCGACGTCGCCGTCCTGACCGGCAAGGGGTGGCTGGCTCCGGCCGCCCGGCAGCGACCGGGTGCAGCCGTCGACGCGTTCGCCGTCATGGTCGACGAGCACCGTGCGGCCGGTCTCGATGTCACGGTGTCCGGTGATCCGTCCGCCCTCGACCGGCTCGACCAGCGGGCCGTCACCGCGCTCGTCCGCGCCGTGGGGCAGTGTCTGGCCAACGTCCGCAAGCACGCCGGTGTAGACGCGGCCGAGGTCAGCGTCTTCGACGACGGTGCGTCGTGCACCGTGATGGTGGTCGACGACGGTCGCGGTTTCGACGAGGACTCCACTGGCTCCGACCGGATGGGCCTGCGTGGCTCGGTCCGCGACCGCATCGGTCGGGTGGGCGGCGACGTCCAGATCTGGTCGTCGCCCGGTTCGGGCACGAGCGTGATGATGACGGTGCCGTTCGGACCGGTCACCGCCACGACGGACGCCGTGGCCACCGACCACGCCGGCACCGTGGTCCCCGACGAGGTCGGCGGCGTGCAGGGAGCCGACCGGTGAGCGCCACGACCGAGGCCCGTCGGACCGCGCAGCAGTACGACCCGCTCGGCGCGATGGGGTCGCGCCCGCTCGCGATCGGGCTCGGCGCCGCCAGCATCGTCTGGGCGCTCCTGGTGTCCGTGTTCGACCGTGACGTCGTGGGGAGCCCCACCCTCAGCGCACTCACCGTCATCCTGGTCGCGGCGTCGGCAGCGGTCGTGTTCACCGCCTCGAGTCCGTTCCGAGCACCGTTCCCGCGGTGGGCCTTCATTGCGCACGTCGGGCTGCTCGGCCTGGCGTCGGTGACGAGCGTCGCCGCGCAGTGGGGACCCGACCGCAGCGCGCTGAACGACTTCATGTCGCTCATCACGGCGACCGGCATCGTGATGGTCGCGCCGTACCGGCCCTGGACGGACCTGACCATCGGCGGCGCCCTGCTCGCCGTCGTCAACGCCGCGACCTGGGGCGTCGGTGCAGCGACGTTCCCGCACGAGATCCCCGTCGCCGTCGCGGCCTTCCTGGCGGCGGCACCGACCCTGGTGCTGACCGCTGCGTCGGCCGTCTTCGCGTGGACGTTCGCGGGTCTGGCCGAGCGGGTGCAGATCCGGGCTGGTTCCTACTCGGTGGAGCGTGCGGAGCGGGACGGCATCGCGGCGAGCGTGCAGCAGGACCGGTCGACGATCCTCGCCCGCGACGTCGCACCGTTCTTCGCCGAGCTGCGCACGCGCGAGGTCATCACCGATGCCGACCGCGAGCGGGCACGACTGATCGCCGACGGCATCCGCCGGGCGATGGTCGCCGACGCGGACCGCACCTGGTTCGAGCAGGCCGTGCGGGTCGAGGGCGGGGAGGCCCCGGTCGTCGACGACCCGGACGGGCTCGCCGCGATGCTCGACGCCGACCAGCGCTCCGTGGTGCGGACGTTCCTGCGGGCCGCCTTCCGTGCCTCGACCGTCGACCCGGCCGGGTTCCGGGCAACGCTCCGACGCGCGGACGGGCAGGACGACGCGGCCACACGCGGCGATGCAGCGCGCACCGACCCGGCCCGCACCGACCAGGCCCGCACCGACCCCGCCCGCGACGCCCGCGTCCTGCTCGAACTCGACCTCGCCGTGGCCGACTCCGACATCGGGATCCACCGCACCTTCGACCCCTACTTCGCCGTCCTCCGTGTGACGTTCCCCGACCTCGACGTCGCGGTTCGTCCGTCCGCCCTCGCACTAAGGTTCTCCTATGACCAGCACTGACCCGAACAGGCTCTCGGAGGGGTCCCCGTCCCTCCCGAACCCGGGGGCACGACGTGTGCGGTTGGCCATCCTCGACGACCACGAGGTGCTGCTGGACAGCCTGTCGAGCTGGATCGCGGTGAACGCGTTCGACTTCGACCTGGCCCTGACCGCGCACACCTGGCTCGAGATGGTCCACAGCGACAGCTTCCCGACCGACCTGGTGTTCCTCGACTTCCAGCTCAAGGAACCCGTCTCGATCGAGGCCCGTGTCCGCACCTGCCGTGCCGCCGGTGCGAAGGTGATCGTGCTCTCCAGCGTCGACAGCCGCGAGTCCCGCGACCGTGCCCTGGCAGCAGGCGCCGCGGCGTTCCTGTCGAAGTCCCTGCCGATGCGCGAGGTCATGGACGTCGCCCGCGAGATCATGGGTGTCGCACGCGAGACCCCGCAGCCGCGGGAGTGGCGTCCGCTGCCCACCGGAGCGGCTGCGCACCAGCGTCCGAAGCTCAGCCACGGCGAGGAAGAAGCGCTCCGGCTGTACGTGTCCGGCTACTCGACGAACGAAGTCGCCGCGCAGATGAACGTGCAGTACGAGACCGCGAAGACCTACCTGCGCCGGGTCCGCGAGAAGTACAGCAAGGTCGGCCGTCCCGCCTCGAAGAAGTCCGACCTGATCCGGCGGGCCGCCGAGGACGGGTTCCTCGCGTAGTGGCGAAGCTCTACTTCCGCTACGGCGCGATGAACAGCGGCAAGAGCACGGGGCTCCTGCAGGCTGCCTACAACTACGAGGAGCGCGGCCACCGGGTCCTGCTCGCGAAGCCCGCGGTGGACACCAAGGGCGACCGTGAGATCGTGTCCCGCCTCGGCGTGACCCGCACCGTCGACCTGGTCTTCGCCCCCGACGCCGACGTCCGGTCCGCGGTCGCCGCGGCCGGCGCCGTCGACCCCGAGTCCGACCGCCTCGACGGCATGGGCCGCGCGGTCAGCTGCGTGTTGGTCGACGAGGCGCAGTTCCTCACCCCGCGCCAGGTCGACGACCTGCTGCGCATCGCGGTCCTCGACGAGATCCCGGTGATCACCTACGGCATCCGCACCGACTTCCGCACCGAGGCGTTCCCGGGCAGCGCCCGCCTGCTCGAGGTCGCGCACTCGCTCGAAGAGCTCAAGACGATCTGCCGGTGCGGTCGCAAGGCCGTCTTCAACGCCCGCACCGTCGACGGCCGGTTCGTCTTCGACGGCTCGCAGGTCGCCATCGACGGTGTCGACGTCGCCTACGAGTCGCTCTGCGCCAACTGCTACCTGACAGAGTCCGGCGGCCGGCTCGACGGCGCCTGACCCGCTCTGCCGGCAGATCATCACACATCGCTCGCGTTCGCCGAGCGGACACGTCGCGTCGCCGGTGCGCCCGTCGGGCGACCGGACGCGACCAGTCCGCGAGGTGCGCGCGGCAGGTCGTGACCGCTCGGCGCTCGAGACGCGACCGCAGGCGGCCTGGAGGCGCGGTGCAGCCCCGCCAAGGGCCTCCCGGCCGTCGCGCCTGACGTCCAAGGCGCGCCGCATGCGTCCGCCGTTCGGTCGCGAACCGTCGCTTGTTCGACGTCCGGGCGACGCCTGGTGACCGGTCGGCCGGCGGACGACGGCGTGTCCGGACCGGTGGTGGAGGCGGTCTCGTCGTGGAATGCGTGCGCCGCGGCGCACGTTGGTGACCACATGAGCGACGACACCCTGCACCTGTCCGTCCTGGACCTGGCGACGCGCGAGTACGGCCAGTCCAACACCGAGGCCCTGCAGGGCTCGATCGACATGGCGGTCCACGCCGAGAAGCTCGGCTACGAGCGGTTCTGGGTCGCCGAGCACCACGGCATGCCCGGCATCACCTCGTCGGCCCCCGCGGTGCTGCTGAGCGCCGTCGGCGCGGCCACCTCGACCATCCGCATCGGCTCCGGCGGCGTCATGCTGCCGAACCACGCACCCCTCGTCATCGCCGAGCAGTTCGGCACGCTCCGAGCGCTGTACGGCGACCGCGTCGACCTCGGACTCGGCCGTGCGCCGGGCACCGACGGGGCGACCGCGATGGCGCTGCGCCGCACCGACCGGCTCGACGTCGACGACTTCCCGGACCGCCTCGCCGACCTGATCGGGTTCTTCACCGGCATGGACGAGTCGAACCCGCTGTCGGGTATCCGTGCGGTGCCGGGCTACGGCGACGTGCCGGAATTCTGGCTGCTCGGGTCCTCCGGGTACAGCGCGCAGGTGGCCGGGGCGCTCGGCGTCTCGTTCGCCTTCGCCCACCACTTCGCGTCGGACAACACCGAGGCGGCGCTCGCACTGTACCGCGACTCGTTCCGGCCCTCGCGGTTCCGCCAGACGCCGAACGCACTCATCGGCGTGCAGGTCGTCACGGACGAGGACCCGGCCGTCGTCGACGAGCAGAGTGCTCCCGGGATGATCTCGTTCATCCGGATGCGCTCCGGACGGAAGCCCGAGCCGGTCTCGATGGACGAGGCCCGCGCGTACGAGTTCAACGACCTCGAGCGTCGGTTCATCGCCGCGCGTACCGAGCGCCAGGCGTACGGCACCGCTGACCAGGTGGCGGACAAGATCAACGCGCTCGTGGCGTCCACCGGGGCGAACGGCGTGATCGTCGCTCCGGGTGCTGCGCAGGCGCGGTACCGGCACCAGGCGCTCGACGTCGTCGCGGGGCTGCACGCCGCCGGGCGGCTCGTGCGCGCTGGCGCGGCGGCGTCCGCGTCGGTCTAGCTCGTTCGCTCGTTCGTTCGCTTGGTGAGCAGAAATGGTCGGGTCGCCGTCGGGCACCCGACCATTTCTGCTCACCAAGTGGAGCGGAGCCTCAGGTGAGCAGGCCGAGGCGCGTCGCCGCAGCCACGGCGCCGACCCGCGAACCGACGTCGAGCTTGCGGAACACGTTGTAGACGTGCCGCTTGACCGTGCCGATCGCGAGCTGCAGGTCCGTCGCGATCTCGGCGTTGGTGCGCGCAGCCGCGAGGAGCCGCAAGACCTCGAGCTCGCGGTCGCTGAGCGGTGATCCCGCGCGGGCCTCGGTGACCAGGTCGACCGGGAACGTCACCGGCGCGGCATCGGCGTGTGCGGCCCGGGCGATGCGGTCGACGAGCTCGCGGCTCGGGGTGTCCTTCGTCACGAAGTCGACCGCACCGGCGTCGAGCAGTGTCCGACGCAGGACGGCATCGCGGTGCATCGTGAGCACCACCACGCGGACGTCCGGACGGGTGCGGCGCACCGTGGCGATCGTGGTGCGTGCCGGCGGACCGTCGAGCTCGACGTCGAGGAGCAGGACGTCGATGGCGGCCGCCTCGGGGGAGTCGAGGACGTCGGACGGACGCTCGCCGTGTGCGACCACACGGATCGTGGGGACAGCGGCGAGGATCGTGGCCAGTCCTTCGCGGAACAGCTGGTGGTCGTCGACGATGGCGACGTGCGTGACGGTCACAGCGTGCCCCTCGGGATCGTCAGGCGGACGGTGGTGCCGGTGCCTGGGGTGCTCTCGACGTCGAGTCGCGCGCCGATGACCGCGGCCCGCTCGCGCATGGTCTGCTGCCCGAGGCGTCCGTCGGCGTCGGCATCGGGGTCGAAGCCCGGACCGTCGTCGGAGACCGTCACGACGAGGGATGCCGTGGTCCACGCGAAGTGCACCTCGGCGGTGGAGTGCGGAGCGTGCTTCCGGCGGTTCGTGAGCGCCTCGAGCAGGATCGTCAGTGCTTCTTCCGCCTGCCAGTTCGGCAGGTGCTCGGGCGTACCCGTGGTGCTGAACGACAAACGGTCGTCGTCGGAGAACAGGTCCCTGGCGTGCCGGGCGAGCGCATCGTCGAGCAGGGCGTCGCCGACGCGGGCGTGCAGGCTCACCGCGAGGTCCTGCACGTCGCCGAGTGCTCCGCGCAGCAGCCGTGCGGCGTCGTCGAGCTGGTCGGCTCGTTCACCGGCCGGGGGATCGGTCAGCAGCACGAGGTCGAGCCGCTGGAGCCCGGCGAGGATGCCGTGCGCGACGCGGTCGTGCAGGTCACGGGCGATCTGCGTGCGGGAGTCCAGGTGCGCCGTCGTGGCGCGCTGGCGCAGCGCTTCCGTGTAGGCGACGGCCCCGGCGGGGAACCGGCTCCAGATGCCCGCGTGGAGCGCCCTGGTGGCACGCAGGACCTCGGCGGTGGATTCCGCGCCGACCTCGTCCACGAAGAGCGGCAGGTAGGCGTCGAAGAGCATCTCCGCGGCGAGCATCGCGCCGGCGGGGGGCTGGGACTGTTCGGCGTGCAGGGAGCCGGAGGCCAGGTGCTCCGGATCGAGGTACGCGCCGCTCACCACGCTGTCCTCGGCACCGGCGGCGTAGCGCGCGTGTGCCTCGGCGATCATCGACGTCACGTTGTCGACGAGGTTCTGCGTCAGGACCGGGTCGTCGGCGAGCTCGGGGAACTGTGCGGCGATCCGTTCGAGGACCGGGCGGAAGTGGTCGGCGCGTGACATCGCTGTCGAGGGTATCTGCGTCGTCGCAGCCGGCGGAGCGGCGGCCACGTCGTGTGTCGGGAGGTGTAGTGCCGAGCGCTCGACCGTGGAAAAGCAGAAGGCCCCGGTTCCGGAGAACCAGGGCCTTCTTCGTACTGTCTCAACACAGTGTCGGGGTGACAGGATTTGAACCTGCGACCTCCTCGTCCCGAACGAGGCGCGCTACCAAGCTGCGCCACACCCCGCGGTGTGATCACTCCGTACCGGAGCAACCCGACAATACTATCCGATGATCGGGGGTGCTCACGACCATCCGGCGAACTCCCGGGCGCGTCGTCAGGAGGTGCGGGCGGTGAGGGTGACGACGACCGCTTCGGGCCGGCAGGCGAACCGGACCGGCGCGTAGATCGAGGTGCCGAGACCGGCCGAGACCTCGAGCCACGACCAGTGGTTCCGGTGCTCCCACTTGTGCAGCCCGCTGACGTACCGGCGGGGGAGGTCGCTGTTCGTGACGAGGGCACCGACCCCGGGCACCTGGACCTGGCCACCGTGGGTGTGGCCAGCGAAGATGATGTCCGCACCCTGGGTGACGAAGGCGTCGAGCACGCGGCGGTAGGGCGCGTGCGTGACACCGATCGCGACGGGAGCTGGGCCGTCCTCGTCTTCGGACCAGGGCACCTCGCCGCGCATCTCGTCGACGTTCGTGGGGAGCAGGTCGAGCCGGTCCCAGTCGCGGTGCGCGTCCGAGGTGCCGAACAGCTCGAACCGCGAGCCGCGGAGCTCGATGGCGCGAGCGTGGTCGTTCAGGTCGAGCCACCCGAGGGACTCGAAGAACGCCGTCTGCCGGTCGATGTCGAGCTCGACGGGCTTCGCCTCGCTGTGCATGCGGCTCGGGCCGGAGAAGTACTTCAGCGGGTTGCGCGGCGACGGTCCGAAGAAGTCGTTCGACCCGTACGCGAACACGCCGGGGACACCCCGGAACGGCTCGAGTGCGTACTCCACGGCCGCGTTCGCCGTGGGGTGCCCGAGGTTGTCGCCGGTGTTCACGATGAAGTCCGGCTCCACCAGGGACAGGTCGCGCAGCCACTGCTGCTTGTCGGCCTGCCACGGGGCCATGTGGATGTCGGACAGGTGCAGGACCGTCACGTCACGCGACCCCGGCGGGAGGACCGGGACGGTCTCCCACCGGATGCCGAAGCGTCGACGCTCGACGAGCGAGCCCCAGGCGAACGAGGCAGCGCCGACGGCCGCGCCGGCTGCGAGGACCCCGAGCGCGGCGCGACCGCGGGTCACTTGCAGTCCTTGGGCGCCTTGCCGTTCTTGTCGCCGTACAACTGGACGTTCACGTCGGCGTTCTTGTCGGCGGCGGCACCGATCGCGGGTTCGACGGCTGCGACCTTGCAGGTCTTGTTGCCGCCGCCCTTCGCGAAGTCGTCCGACACGTTGACGTTGCCGAAGCCGGCGTCGTTCAGCGCCGAGCGGGCGTCGCCGAGTGAGTCGCCGCCGATCTCGGGCACGTTGGCCTGCGACCCGTCCGAGGTGTAGACCGTCACGCTCGATCCGGAGGACAGGAGCGCACCGGCGGACGGCGAGGTCGACGACACCGAACCGGGGTTGCCGGTGCCGGGGCGGGCGCCACCGTCGACGTAGGTAAAGCCGGCGCCGGAGATCGCTGCGCGGGCTTCGTCAGCGGTCTTCCCCTGCAGGTTCGGGAGTGCCTTGGCGTTGCCTCGGATCGCCGTCGGCTGCGGGTCCGTGAAGGCACCGGCGGGGTAGGTGGCGTTGACCGCGGTCATCGCTTGACGCCAGACGTCGGCACGGGAGCCGGCGTAGGTCCCGCCCACGCCGTTGCTGTAGTGCCGGAGGTTGTTCTTCTTACCGTCGGTGTTGCCCTGCCAGTAGGCGGTCGCGACGCGCGAACTTGCACCGACGAGCCAGATCTGGTCCGCCTCGTCGGTGGTGCCCGTCTTGGCGAACATCTGGGTGCCGTCCGGCGTCTGTGCACCGCGCGCGGTACCGCTGGTGATCGTGCCCTTCATGGCGTAGATCGCAGCCTGCGCGAACGCCGGGTCAACTGCCTGCTGGCAGTCCTTCGTCTGTCCGCCGAGCTGCTTGCCGGACGGCGAGGTGATCTGGTCGATGGCGATCGGCTTGCAGTAGATGCCGTTGTTCGCAACAGCGGCGTACGCGGCGGCCATCGTCATCGGGGCGATCTCGTTGGTGCCGAGGATCGCGGACGGGTTCTGGTACTGCAGCTCGCCGCCGTCAGCACGGTGCACGCCGAGCGACTGCGCGATGTCGCGGATGTCGCAGAGGTCGAGCTTCTGGGCCATCGATGCGAACGCGCCGTTGATCGAGCCAGCGGTGGCCCCGAGCACGCTCCAGTTACCGCCCTCGCCCGGAGCATCGTTCGAGACGTCGAACTTCGTGTAGTCGGTCTGACCGCAGATGGTCCACGGCGTGACCACACGTTCAGCACCGCTGACGGTCTCGTTGAGCCCGTGGCCCGCCTTGATCCAATCCAGCAGCGTGAAGAGCTTGTAGGTCGAGCCGGTCTGGAACCCGCCGGAGTTGCCGTACTTGTAGTCGACGCTGTAGTTCAACGAGGTCGACGTCGGTGCCGACTTCAGCGACTCGTCGAAGTCCTTGTTCTGCGCCATCGTCACGATGCGGCCGGAGCCGGCCTCGATCGAGTTGAGTGTCGCACCGAGCGCCAGGTTCGTCTCGGCCTTGTTGTCGTACGTGTTGAGGAGCTGCTTCTGCTCGGCGTTCAGGTCGATGTTCAGCGTCGTCTGGATCTTGTAGCCGCCGTTCCGCCACGCGGTGTCGCGAGCCTTCTGCGACGAGCCGAGCTGCGACATCTCGAGCACGACCTTCTTGGCGTAGTCGCAGAAGAACTGCGAGCCGTCGCCGACCGATGCCCGGCAGCCCTGCGACGGCTGCGTCAGGTGCACGTAGTCCGCCGGCTTCGACAGGCGGGCCGTGCGGTACTCGGCTTCGGTCAGGTTCTTCTGGTCGTACATCGAGCGCAGGATGACGTTGCGTCGAGCGACGTTGGCGTCGTACTTCTTCGGCGTCGACAGGTTGCGCGCCTCGGGGTACTGCACGATGGCCATCAGCGAGGCAGCCTCGGCCGGGGTCAGGTTCGTCGCGCTCTTGTTGTAGTAGTGCTGCGCGGCGGCCTGCACGCCGTAGGTCTGGTCACCGAAGTAGGCGATGTTCAGGTAGGCGGTGAGGATCTCCTTCTTGGAGTACTTCTTCGCCAGCCCGATCGCGAGCTTCATCTCCTCGAGCTTGCGGGGGATGGTCTGCTCGACGGCCTCGTTGTAGGCCTTCTGCTGCTCCTTCTTCGTGGGGAGGTTCAGCGCTTCGTTCATCTTGATGTTGCGGACGAGCTGCATGGTCAACGTCGACCCACCGCCCGAGTCGCCGAGTCCACCGGCGATGCTGCCCACGCCGGCGCGGATGAGCGAGGTCATGTCGACGCCGCCGTGGCTGTAGAAGCGCTTGTCCTCGCCGTCGATGGCGGCGTTCTTCAGCTGGTCGCTGATCTGGTCGAACTTCAGTTCCTGCCGGTTCTGGTCGTACAGCGTCGCGAAGTGCACCGACTTGCCGCCCGAGTACGCGTACAGCTCGTTGCGCTGCGGCAGGTCACCGATCTCGATGTACTCCGGCAGCGACTCGAACACACCGATCGTCGAGGTCGTCGTGACACCGGCGACCGCGATGGCCGGGGTGACCCCGATCGTGACGAGCAGGCCGGCGAGGGCACTGAACCCGACGAATCCGATGAAGGCGCCGACTGCTGAGACGGGCTTGGTCCGCGAGGCAGACGTCTTCTGGGCAGACATAGGATGCAGCCTAAACGACACCCACGACTGAAAGGCTGGCAAGGAACCGCATGACTCGCTGGGAGTACTTCACCACGCCCCTGATGATCCACAACACCACCGCCATCCTCAACAACTACGGGGACGAGGGCTGGGAGCTGGTCCAGATCGTCACCGGCCCCGAGGGTGGGCTCGTCGCGTACCTCAAGCGTCCGAAGGCCGACGCATGAGCGTCGTGGACCGCCTGACCGAGCTGGGGCTGACGCTCCCGCCGGTCGCCGCACCCGTCGCCGCCTACGTCCCTGCGGTCGTCACCGGCCAGTACGTCTACACGGCCGGCCAGCTGCCGTTCGTCGACGGCGCACTGCCCGTCACCGGCAAGGTCGGGGCGTCGGTCGACGCCGAGACCGCCACCGCGCAGGCCCGCGTGGCCGCGCTCAACGCACTGGCCGCAGTCGAGTCGGTCGCCGGCTCGATCGACCGCGTCGCCCGGGTCGTCAAGGTCACCGTGTTCGTCGCGTCGGAGCCGTCCTTCACGGGCCAGCCCGGGGTCGCGAACGGCGCCTCCACCCTGGTCGGCGAGGTCTTCGGTGACGCCGGCGTCCACGCGCGCAGCGCGGTGGGCGTGGCGGTGCTGCCGCTGGACGCTCCTGTGGAGGTCGAGCTGGTGGTGGAACTGACGTCCTGACGGACCGTCAGCAGTGAAGCGAACGCAGGTGGGGCCTCCCGTCCGACATGGACTGGAGGCCCCACCTGCGTGACACGGACTACATGAGTTCCGCGATGGTCGCCATGATCGTCGGGTCGGCCAGCGTCGTCGTGTCGCCGATGCGGCGCCCCTCGGCCGCGTCGCGGAGCAGACGCCGCATGATCTTGCCGGAGCGCGTCTTCGGCAGTTCGGGCACGATGACCACCTGACGGGGCTTCGCGATCGCACCGATGCGCTTGCCCACCCAGTTGCGGAGTTCGGTCGATGCCGATTCGCGGTCGACGTCGGCCGCTGCCTCCGCGGTCAGGATGACGTACGCGACGACCGCCTGTCCGGTGGTCTCGTCGGCGGCTCCGACGACGGCGGCCTCGGCGACGCCCTCGTGCCCGACCAGGGCGGACTCGATCTCGGCCGTCGACAGGCGGTGCCCGGAGACGTTCATGACGTCGTCGACGCGGCCCTGTATCCAGATGTCGCCCTGACCGTCGAGCCGCGCTCCGTCGCCGGCGAAGTACCGGCCGGGGAACCGCGACCAGTAGGTCTCGACGAAGCGGTCCGGGTCGCCCCAGATGCCGCGCGCCATCGACGGCCACGGCTCCGTGATCGTGAGGTAGCCACTCTCGCCGGGGTCGGCCCGGTTGCCGTCGTCGTCGACGATCTCGGCGACGATGCCGGGCAGCGGCGTCTGCGCGGCACCGGGCTTGAGCTTCGTGACGCCGGGCAGCGCGGAGATCATGATCGCGCCGGTCTCGGTCTGCCACCACGTGTCGACGATGGGCGTGCGGTCGTGGCCGATGACCTGGCGGTACCAGTTCCACGCCTCGGGGTTGATCGGTTCCCCGACACTGCCGAGCAGACGGAGGGTCTCGAGACTGCGCGCCTCGGGGATCTCGCGGCCGGCCTTCATCGCCGCACGGACCGCCGTCGGCGCCGTGTACAGGACGGTGACGCCGTAGGAGTCGACGATGTCCCACCAGCGGCCGGGCTTCGGCTCGTCGGGCGTGCCCTCGTAGAGCACCTGCGTGACGCCGTTCGCCAGCGGGCCGTAGACGACGTACGAGTGCCCGGTGATCCAGCCGATGTCGGCGGTGCACCAGTAGACGTCCTTCTCCGGGTGCATGTCGAACACGTTCTTGTGCGTGTACGCGGCCTGGGTCAGGTACCCGCCGGAGGTGTGCACGATGCCCTTCGGCTTCCCGGTCGTGCCCGAGGTGTACAGGATGAACAGCGGGGTCTCGGCGGGGAAGGCCTCGGGCGTGTGCTCCGGGGCGGCCTTCGCGACCTCGTCGTGCCACCACAGGTCGCGGTCGTTCCAGGCGATCTCGTTGCCGCCGCGCTTGACGACCAGGACGTGCTCGACGCTGTCGGTGCCCTCGCCCTCGAGTGCCTCGTCGACCGCGGGCTTGAGCGCTGACACCGCGCCACGGCGCCAGCCGCCGTCTGCCGTGACGACGAGCTTCGCGCCGGCGTCCTCGATGCGCGCACGGAGGCTCTCGGCGCTGAACCCGCCGAAGACGACGGAGTGCACGGCGCCGATGCGGGCGACGGCGAGCATCGTCACGACGGCCTCGGGGATGAGCGGTAGGTAGACGACGACGCGGTCGCCTTGCCCGACGCCGAGGTCGGTGAGCATGTTCGCGGCGCGCTGCACGTCGGCGGTGAGTTCGGCGTAGGTGATCCGGCGGGTGTCGCCGGGTGCGCCCTCGAAGTGGATCGCCACCCGGTCGCCGTTGCCCGCGCGGACGTGCCGGTCGAGGCAGTTCTCGGCCACGTTGAGCGTGCCGTCGGCGAACCACCTCGCGAACGGGGCGCCGGACCAGTCGAGGGTCTGCGTGAACGGGGTGCGCCAGTCGAGCAGACTGCGGGACTGCTCGGCCCAGAAGGCCTCGCGGTCGGCGGCGGCGGCCTCGTGCAGGTCTTCGTGCGCGACGGCGTCGGCGACGAACTCGGGTGTCGGCGGGAAGGTGGCGCCGTCGTCCTCGCGGTGGTCGGTCTGGGTCGGAGTGGACATCGATGTCCTTTCGCGTCGTTGCGTCCTCAGGGTGCGCCACGGAGACTACCCCTCGGCCCGTGCGCTGCGCGGTTGCGTGACGAGCGGCGGGCCCGGGTGCGGGGGAGCCGGGCCGCGGCGGCGGCGGGCCCGGGTCTGGGGGCGCGGGGCCGCGGCGGCGGGCGCAGGTTTGGGGCAGCGGGGCCGCGACGGCGCACGCCGGTGTGTCCTGGTCGCGGCGGCACGCCCGGCGGTCGTGTCGGGGGTTGCCCCGAGGGGCGGATCGTGGGGTACAGTAGTTCCTGCTGGACTCGTTTCCGGCGGCATCGAATCGGATTCCCCCCAATCCTTCGATGTCCAGGCGGCACCAGTTCCCCCCAACCGGTGCCGCCTCTTCTTTTGTCCGGGGTCCGGCTCGAGCGATCAGCGCTCGCCGGCCGCCGGTGATCGGCGGCGATCCGCACGGGGACGCCGGTCGAGTGGACAGACCGGTACATGCTTTCGCATGGAACGTTCGACGGGCCCGTAGCAATTGCTACTCCGTCCCGGCGCCCGTGATCGAGAGGACCTGCTCGTGTGGTCTGTCGTCGCGCTGCGTCGGGCGCTCCTCGCCGAGTGGGGTACGGCTTTCCGTTTCGGGGGACAAATCGGTCCGTTGGTGCCATCAGCGCTTACCTCTCCACAGGCTGGTTGTGGCACCGGATGCCGAAAACGGCTCTCCTCCTACGCTCTGGCGTCATGCACCGTCACCGTGCCACGCCGTTCCTGCCCGCGTCCGGGCCTGTTCCGCCCAGGGCCGGACCGTTCCTGCCCGGGGCTGGGTCCGTTCTGCCCGGGGCCGGGCCTGTTCCGCCCGGGGTCGGGCCTTTCCCACCCGGGGCTGCCGCTGCCGCTCTTCGGCGCAAACCGCACGGTGTCGTCGAGTTCGAGGAACTCGCCGGTCTCGTGACGGACGCCGGGGTCACCGACGTCCTGGTCGTCGGCGGCGTCGGCACCTGGACCGACCGTGGCGGCGGACTCGAAGCCGCCGCGCCGCGCCTGAGCGAGGCGCGCACCCGGGAGCTCGCCACGCGGCTGGTGGCGCTCGGCGGACGCCACGTCGACGAGACCACTCCGTGCGCCGACGTCCGGCACGGCGACGGGATCCGGGTGCACGTCGTGCTCGCCCCGGTCTCGGTCGGTGGCACGGCGATCTCGATCCGGCTCCCACACCCCGCCCGGCCGACCCTCGCAGCACTCGACCGCGCCGGCACCTTCGAGCACGTGCCGCGCTCGGTCGTCGAGGCCGCCGTGCACCAGCGCCGCAACGTCCTGGTCACCGGTGCCACCGGCAGCGGCAAGACCACCCTGCTCGCCGCGATGCTCGGCGCCGTCCCGGCCGACGAGCGGATCGTCACGGTCGAGGACGTCGCCGAGCTGCGCATCGCCCACCCGCACGTGGTCGCACTCGAGGCGCGGCAGGCGAACGCCGAGGGCGTCGGCGCGCTCGGCCTCGACCGGCTCGTGCGTGAGGCCCTGCGGATGCGCCCGGACCGGATCGTCGTGGGGGAGTGCCGGGGCGCCGAGGTCCGCGAGCTCATGTCCGCGCTGAACACGGGCCACGACGGGGGCGCCGGCACCGTGCACGCGAACGGTGTCGCGGACGTCGCCGCTCGGCTCGAGGCGCTCGGCGCCCTCGCTGGGCTCGGCGTCGAGGCGCTCGCCCGACAAGCGGTCAGCGCGTTCGACCTGGTGCTCCACGTCGAGCGTCGGGCAGGCGGACGACGGCTCGCTGCGGTGGGCGCGTTCCACGTCGGGGCGGACGGGAGGCTCGGGGTGCGCCCGGTGGACGGGGCACCGTGAGCAGGGGGTCGCTCCTGGGACGTCGGGTCCGGCGTCCCGCGCCGTTCGACCCGGCGCGCGTGGCCGGCACCCTGGACCGCGTCGCGACGCTCGTCGCCGCCGGGGTCCCGCCGCCGCGGGCCTGGGAGCTCGTCGGCAGGCTCCCCGCAGGGACCGCTCCCGCGTCCGCGGACATCGCCGTCGTCCTGCGGGTCGCGGACCGGACCGGCGCCCCCGTCGCGGAGACGCTCGGGGCCCTCGCCGGAGCGCTCCGCCGATCGGCAGCGTCGGACCGGGCGATCCGGGTCGCCCTCGCCGGCCCGCGCACCAGCGCCCACGTCGTCCTGGCGCTGCCGTTGTTCGGCCTCGGACTCGGGGCCGCGTGGGGGTCCGGAGCCGTGCAGGTCCTCACGAGCTCGCCGCTCGGCTGGGTCTGCTCGGCGCTCGCCACCGTGCTCGTCCTGTCCGGGCGCGCTTGGACCGCGCGGCTCGTCCGGTCGGCGACGCCGGACGGACGCGTGCCCGGGGTCGTCCTCGACGCCTGGGCGGTGGCCGTCTCGGGCGGTGGTTCGTGGATCGCCGCCGGCGAGGCGGTCCGTCGTGCTGCCGACGGGATCGTCCCGCCGGCTGCCGACGTGGTCCGCCTGCGCGAGGTCCTCGACCTGGCCGTGCGAGCGGGCGTGCCCGCGGCGGGACTGCTGCGCCGCGCCGCGGAGGACGTCCGTGACGACGCTGCTGCCGCCGGCCTCGCCGCGGCCGAGCGCCTGGCCGTCCGACTGGTGCTGCCGCTCGGTGTCTGCGTCCTGCCCGCGTTCGTGCTCGTCGGAGTGGTCCCCGTCGTGGTCGGCGTCCTCTCCTCCACCGTCGTCGGTGCGCGATGACCTCTCCACAGATGCCGCTCGAGGCCCCGATCGTGCGGTGGCCACGCGCCACGCTGGGATCACCGCAACAGAAGGGACGAACCCATGAGCACCACCCCGAACCGAATCCATCGCACCAGCCGCGTCGTCGACCGGCTCCGCGCCGTCGCGCAGGACGACCAGGGGTCCGCGACCGCCGAGTACGCGGTCGTCATCCTCGCCGCCGTGGCGTTCGCCGGCGTGCTCGTCGCCGTCATGCGCTCGGGCGAGGTGCAGACCATCCTCACCGAGCTCGTCCGCGGTGCCCTCTCGCTGTGACCAGGCGCGGCGCCCCGACCGGGACTCCGACCGGGGCTCGGTCACGGTCGAGTTCGCGGTCGTGCTGCCCGCCGTCGCACTCGTCCTCACCCTGCTCGTCGCGGCCGTGCTGGTCGTCGACGGACAAGGACGCCTGCAGTCGGCCGCCGCGGCGGCTGCGCGGGGCGTCGGGCGCGGGGACGACGCCGTCGGACTCGCCGCCGCCGAGCGGATCGCGCCGGGATCCTCCGTCACGATCCGGCGCACCGACGACCTGGTGTGCGTCGACGCCACGCGCGGCGGCACCGGTCCGTTCTCGGCGCTGCCGCTCCGGGCGACGGCGTGTGCTGCGGCCGGGGGACGCTGACCCCGAGCGCGGTTCGGTGACCGTGCTCGTCGCCGCCGTCCTCGGCGTCGGGGTGCTCGTCGCGTCGTCAGCGCTCGCCGCCGCCGGACACCGCACGCAAGCGGTCCGGGCCGGGGATGCCGCCGACGCCGCCGCGACCTCGGCCGCTGCGGCCTCCGTCGGACTCCTGACCGGCTCGCCGTGCGACGTCGCCGAGCAGGTCGCACGGGCGAACGGCTCGGCCCTCGTGGCCTGCGACCTCGCCGCCGCGACGGCCCGGGTGCGGGTGGTCGTCGGCTCCGGACCGTTCGCCGTCGGCGCGTCCGCGGTCGCCGGTCCGGCGGACGACCACCCCGACCACGGTGTGTATGGTGTGCCTGTCGGCCACCGGTCACCGATGTCCCGGGCGACCCGGACACGTTCGTGTCCAGGGCCGACCAGCACCACGGATCAAGGAGACACGTGCCAGGCACGAAGAAGCTCGTGATCGTCGAGAGCCCTGCGAAGGCGAAGACGATCGCGCAATACCTCGGTGACGGATACGAAGTCCAGGCCTCGGTCGGACACATCCGCGACCTCGTCGAGCCCAAGAACCTGCCGGCCGAGCTCAAGAAGGGCTCCCTCGGCAAGTTCTCGGTGGACGTCGACAACGGCTTCGAGCCGTACTACGTCGTGTCCGACGCCAAGAAGAAGACGGTCGCCGAGCTCAAGCGTGCGCTCAAGGATGCCGACGAGCTCTACCTCGCAACAGATGAAGACCGCGAGGGTGAAGCGATCGCCTGGCACCTGCTCCAGGTCCTCAAGCCGAAGGTCCCCGTCAAGCGGATGGTCTTCCACGAGATCACGAAGGAAGCGATCCAGCGGGCGCAGGAGGCCACCCGTGAGCTCGACACCGCCCTCGTCGACGCGCAGGAGACCCGCCGCATCCTCGATCGCCTCTACGGGTACGAGGTCTCGCCGGTCCTGTGGCGCAAGGTCGCTCCCGGCCTCTCCGCCGGTCGCGTGCAGTCCGCCGCGACCCGGCTCGTGGTCGACCGCGAACGCGAGCGACTCGCCTTCGTCTCGGCCAACTACTGGGACCTCTCCGCTCGGTTCGAGAAGGCGGGGGAGTCCTCCTTCTCGGCGCGACTCGCCCGGATCCAGGGCACCCGCGTCGCCTCGGGGCGTGACTTCGACGACCGCGGTGCGCTCAGCGGTGACGTCGTGCGTCTCGACGAGGCCGCAGCCGCCTCGCTGACCACCGTGCTCGAGCGCGCCGGGGACGCCACCGTCCGCAGCGTCGACTCGAAGCCGTACACCCGCCGTCCGGCGGCACCGTTCACCACGTCGACCCTGCAGCAGGAGGCAGCGCGCAAGCTGCGCCTTTCGCCGCGGCAGACGGCGCGTGCAGCACAGACGCTGTACGAGAACGGGTACATCACCTACATCCGTACCGACTCGGTCTCGCTCTCGAAGCAGGCGATCGACGCGGCCCGTAAGCAGGCGGCCGACCTGTACGGCGCCGCGACCGTGCCGGACAAGCCCCGTCTGTACGCGAGCAAGAGCAAGAACGCGCAAGAGGCGCACGAGGCGATCCGTCCCTCGGGCGACTCCTTCCGCACTCCGCAGGAGCTCCAGGGCACGCTCACCGGTGTCGAGTGGCGGCTCTACGACCTCATCTGGAAGCGCACCGTCGCTTCCCAGATGGCGGACGCCAAGGGGTCGACCGCATCGATCGTGCTCGGTATCTCGTCGGCCGAGTCGGTCGAGGGCATCACGTCGACCGCGAGCGGCACGGACGCCGAGTTCACCGCGTCCGGCACCGTCATCACCTTCCGCGGGTTTCTCAGCGCCTACGAAGAAGGCCGCGACGAGGACCGCCACGAGTCGAGCGAGCGTGCCGGCCAGGACGTCGCACTGCCCGACGTCAAGCAGGGCGAGCACCTCGAGGTGCACGACGTGCTGGCGAAGGGGCACGACACCACGCCGCCGCCGCGCTTCACCGAGGCCAGCCTCATCAAGACGCTGGAAGAGCTCGGGATCGGGCGTCCGTCGACCTACCCGACGATCAGCCCGACGATCATCGACCGCGGCTACGTCTCCCTGCGCGGCACCCAGCTCGTGCCGAACTGGATCGCGTTCAGCGTGGTCCGGTTGCTCGAGGAGTACTTCGGCGAACTGGTGGAGTACGACTTCACCGCCGAGATGGAAGAGGACCTCGACCGGATCGCCCGCGGCGACGCCGACCGGGTCGACTGGCTCAAGGGCTTCTACTTCGGTGGTGGCGCCGACGACCAGCGCGGCCTGCGGACCGTCATCGACAACCTCGGCGAGATCGACGCGCGTGAGATCAACTCGGTCGAGCTCGCACCGGGCCTCACCCTGCGGATCGGTCGTTACGGCCCCTACATCGAGGTGCCGAGCGACGACCCGGAGAAGCCGCGTCGCGTCAACGTCCCCGAGGACCTGGCACCCGACGAGCTGACCGTCGAGAAGGCCAAGGAACTCGTCGACGCCCCCGTCATCGGCGACCGCGTCGTGGGCATCAACCCGGACACGGGCAAGGAGGTCCTGGCGAAGGACGGCCGCTTCGGCCCCTACGTCACGGAGCGCACCCCGGAGCCCGAGCCCACCGTCGACCCGAAGACCGGCGAGGTCGTCGACGCCGCGGCCGCCGCCCCGGAGCCCGCAGCAGCCGAGGCCCCCGCCGAGACGACGACCGGCAAGAAGGCCCCGGCGAAGAAGGCCCCCGCGAAGAAGACGACGAAGAAGGCCGCGGCGCCCAAGGAACGGACCGCCTCGCTCTTCAAGTCGATGGACCCGGCGACCGTCGACCTCGAGACCGCGCTGAAGCTCCTCGACCTGCCCCGCGTCGTCGGACAGGACCCGGAGACCGGCAACGACATCACCGCGCAGAACGGTCGCTACGGCCCGTACCTGAAGAAGGGGACGGACACCCGAACGCTCCCGGGCGAGGACGCGATCTTCGACATCGACCTCCCCGGTGCGCTCGAGATCTTCTCGCAGCCGAAGTACGGCGGGAACCGTGCCGCGAGCTCCGCGCTGAAGGAGTTCGAGGCGGACCCCGTGTCCGGCAAGCCGATCAAGATGAAGGACGGCCGCTTCGGCCCCTACGTCACCGACGGCGAGACGAACGCGACGATCCCGAAGGGCGAGGACGTCGAGGCCGTCGACCACGCCCGTGCGGTCCAGCTCATCGCGGACAAACGCGCCAAGGGCCCGGTCAAGAAGAAGACGCCCGCCCGACGGGCGCCGGCGAAGAAGAAGTGACCGGACGGTTCATCACGCTCGAGGGCGGCGACGGCGCGGGCAAGACGACCCAGGCCGAGCTGCTCTCGGCGTGGCTCGTCGGGCACGGCCGCACCGTCCTGCGCACCCGCGAGCCCGGCGGCACCGACCTGGGCCTCCGGATCCGCGAGATCGTGCTGCACGAGCGCGGGCACGTGTCGCCCCGGGCCGAGGCGCTGTTGTACGCGGCAGACCGCGCGCACCACGTCGAGACGGTCGTGCGTCCGGCGATCGCCCGCGACGAGGTCGTGCTGCAGGACCGGTACATCGACTCGTCGGTCGCCTACCAGGGCGTCGCGCGCGGCCTCGGCGCCGAACACATCCGCTCGGTGTCGGAGTGGGCGGCGGACGGCCTGGCGCCGGACCTGACGATCCTGCTCGACCTCGACGTGACGGTCGGACGCGCCCGGGTCGCTGCGGCCCGTGGCGACACGTTCGACCGCCTGGAGTCCGAGGCCGAGGCGTTCCACGAGTCGGTGCGACAGGCCTTCCTGGACATGGCGGCAGCCGAGCCCGACCGCTTCCTGGTGGTCGACGCTGGCGGATCCACCGAGGACGTGCAGCGTGCGATCCGGGCCGCGGTCGCCCCGCTCGTCGCGATCGACCCGGCATGACCGTGGTCGCCCGCAAGATGGTGGTCGCCCGCATGACGGTGGTCGCTGACAGGATGGTCCCGTGAGCGTGTGGGACGGCCTGACCGGTCAGGAAGAAGCAGTCGCCTCCCTCCGGAACGCCGCGGAGTCGACCGACGGCACCGGCGGCATGACGCACTCGTGGTTGATCACGGGGCCGCCCGGGTCTGGCCGGTCGAACGTGGCGACGGCGTTCGCCGCGGCCCTCGTGGGCAACGGTCCCGACGACGACCACACCCTGCAGCAGATCACCGCGAAGACCCACCCCGACGTGTCGGTGCTCACGACGCAGCGCGTGATCATCACGATCGACGAGATCCGGCAGCTCGTGACCTCGTCGTACTACTCGCCCTCGGTCGGGCGGTACCGCATCGTCATCATCGAGGACGCCGACCGCATGACGGAACGCACCTCGAACCTGCTGCTCAAGGCGCTCGAAGAACCTCCGGAGCGCACCGTCTGGATCCTCTGCGCCCCGAGTGAAGCCGACCTGCTGCCCACCATCCGGTCGCGCGTCCGCTCCGTACGCCTTCGGGTCCCCGGCATCGAGTCCGTCGCCGACCTGCTCGTCGCCCGCACCGGCATCGACCGCGCCCTCGCGATGGACGCAGCACGGCAGGCACAGAGCCACATCGGCATGGCGCAGCGCCTGGCGACGAGCGAGGACGCCCGCGATCGTCGCCGCCGCACCCTGACGACCGTGCTCGGCGTCCGGAGCGTCGGCGACGCCGTGATGGCCGCCGCCGACCTGCTCGCCGTTGCCGACGAAGACGCCAAGGCGATCACGCAGCAGCGCGACTCCGAAGAACGCGACGCCGCACTGCGATCGCTCGGCATCGAACCCGGCGGGACGATCCCGCCGGCCCTCCGCTCGCAGCTCCGGCTGCTCGAGGACGACCAGAAGCGCCGTGCGACCCGCAGCCTGCGCGACGGTCTCGACCGCATCCTGGTCGACGTGTCCTCGCTGTACCGCGACCTGCTCCTGCTCGGTCTTGGTGCCCCGGCGGAACCCGTCAACCTGGCGATGCGCGACCACCTCGACCAGGCGCTGCAGTCGGTCACGCCGGCCGCGGCGCTCGAGGTGCTCGACGCGATCGCCCTCGCCCGGCAGCGGATCGCCGCGAACGTGGCGGCGTTGCTCGCGCTCGAGGCGCTGCTCGTCACGATCGCCCGCGTCCGGCACTGACCGCGACGGACTCTCCCCGCGACGAGTGGGGCATGGGACAATCACGGCATGCCCGACGCTGAACCCGGCCTGCGCGAACGGAAACGCCGCGCCACCCGCCGCGCCATCCAGGCGGCCGCGCTCCGCATCGCGATCGAGGACGGCCTCGGTGCGGTCACCGTGGACGAGATCTCGCGTCGAGCCGACGTCTCACCCCGCACGTTCTTCAACTACTTCCCGAGCAAGGAACAGGCGATCCTCGGGGACGACCCGGAGCTGCCCGACGACGCCGCGCTGCAGGAGTTCGTCGACGGGGGTCCGGACGGCGACCTGCTGTCGGACCTCGGTGCACTGCTCGTCCACTCGACGCAGGAGCTCATCGAGGAACGCGGACTCATCGAGGAACGGCAGCAGGTGCTCCGGGCGAACCCCGAACTCTTCAGCCGTCGCATGGAGTCGATGAAGGAGTTCCAGGCCGAGATCCAGGCGGCGGTCGCCCGGCGGCTCGAACGCGAGGATGCCGAGCTCGCCGCGGACCCCGATGCGCTCCGTCGTCGGGCGCGCCTGGCGTCGATCGTGGCGCTCGGTGCGCTCCGGCACGCGTGGTGGGAGTGGTCCGGTTCCGAGGCCGGTTCGCACCTGGTCGACGAGCTCCGCAGGTCCTTCGCAGAGCTCGGCGTGCTCGTTTCGCGTTCACTCGTCTGAACCTGTATAGTCATTGATCGTGCCGCTCCGGGTTCGGAGCGAGCGCGCCGCCTTAGCTCAGTCGGTAGAGCGATTCACTCGTAATGAATAGGTCGTCGGTTCGATTCCGACAGGCGGCTCAGAACACATCCCCGGTCACGGATCTGCAACAGGTCCTGACCGGGGATTTCTGCGTCTGCGGGAAACCGCACCCCTTGGCTCCGGACCAGACAGCGGAGGAGGCCGCGGGTTAGCCTCGTCAGGACGCGGGGATCCCCGCGACCGACCACCTGCACCGCCCCGTACCCCTCGGCGGACGACCGACGGAGGTACCGTGTTCAAGCGTGCGACGACCGTCATCCTGGTGGCTGCTGCGGCTGCTGCGCTGGCCATCACGGCCGCCGCGGTACCGGAGTCGCGGGCGACGTCATCGGCGGCCCCGGCCGGCGGATCGAGCAGCAGCGCGAGCCCGACCCCGCACCCGACCACGGTGGCCACCGATCCGACCATCGGGCGCACGCCGACGTTCTCGGTGGACTTCGACACGCCGGCTGCGGCGAACGGCCCGTTCGCGGCGACGTACGCGCAGTCGTGGCAGCCGTACCCGGACGGCACCGGCGGCAAGTACTACTCGAGCAAGATGGTCAGCGCGCACGACGGGTACATGGACATCGCCCTCGACGGCGAGCACGGTTCGGCCGGAACGTTCGGCACGCCCGAGGACGCCTGGTCGCACGTCGGCGGTTCGTTCAGCGTCCGTGCCCGTGCCACCGGCGGCGACAAGAACGGCGCAGCGATCATGCTCTGGCCGACGTCGAACGACTGGGCGGACGGCGAACTCAACTACCCCGAGGGCAACTTCGACGGCTCGCCGCGGGTGTTCCACCACTCGATGCTGCCCGGGGACGAGAAGGCGTCGGACAACTACAACACCCGGGTGTCCTGGCGGGACTGGCACACCTACACGACGGAGTGGATCCCCGGGCGGGCGATCCACTACTACCTCGACGGCAAGCTCGTCTTCACGGTCGCGCGGAACGTCCCGACGACCCCGCACCGCTACATGGTGCAGGTCGGCAACTGGGGCAAGGCCGGCCACCTGCAGATCGACTGGGTCCGCACCTACGACGCGCAGTGACGCCGGGCCGCGCCGGCCCGCTCCCCGTTCTGGGGCTGCGCCAGACCCCCGTCGTGCGGGACGATCGAACCGAAGCCGTGTTCTCCGTTCGGAAGGTCGTCATGCTCCTGTCACTCGTCTACATGAGCGCCGCCGACGAACCCTTCGACCAGCCCCGCCTCGACGCGCTCCTCGAACACGCCAGGGCCCGGAACGCCGCATCGGGCCTGTCCGGCCTGCTCGTGTACAAGGACGGCCGCTTCATGCAGCTGCTCGAAGGGCCCGAGGCCGCGGTCCTCGAGACGTACCAGCGCATCACCGAGGACCCCCGGCACACCGACGTCGGGCTGCTCGTCGAGGAGCGGATCCACACGCCGCGGTTCGGCGAGTGGACGATGGCGTTCGACCGCGACCACGAGACCGCGCTCCCCGACGGCTTCGACACGTTCCTGTCCGACGGCGACCGGAGTGCGGACACCAGCAAGGCGCGAGCGTTGCTGCGCTGGTTCCGCACCCACCCGATGGCCGCGCCTGACGCCGCACTCGGCAAGCACCGGCGCTGAGGGTCAGGGCAGGTAGTACGTCGGGTTCGGCAGCTTGACGCTGCGGTCCGCCGAGCCCCCGAGCAGGTCGCTGTACTGGTCGCCGAAGTTCGCGACCACGTCGTAGCGGCCGCCCGATCGTGACTCGATGTGCGCCCGGGTCTGCGACTTGTACTCGACGGTGGTGCACTTCGCCGTGGCGCAGGTGATGTACGACGGCTGCTGCGACGCCCCGACCCCGGTCCACTTCGTGTAGTACGTCTCGGTGCCGCGCTTCGTGGCCGAGAACTGCGGGTAGCCGACGCGCTGCAGGTTGTCGATGGTGGCGGTCTCCTGATCGGCGTTCCGGCCGGTCAGCCCGATGATCGTGCAGCCGGAACGCTGTGCGATCGACACGAGCGAGGTCATCGACGGGGTCGCGGGGAACCGTTCGTCCTGCACCCACTCGTCCTGCCGTGCGGGGTCGAAGACGAAGTGCATGTCCGCGACCTCCATGTCGTAGGTCCAGAGCGTGGTGTCGTCGGCGTCGAGGACGATCGCGGGCTTCTCGCCGTGGCGGACGGCGCGGTCGTGGATGCGCTGCAGCGACGCTCCCTGGCGGGCGACGATCGATCGCATCTCGCGGATGTAGGGGGAGTCGGTCCGGTTCGCCAGGCCCGTGCCGGGGTCGCCGTAGTAGGTGGCGATGGTCTTCTTGACGGAGTCGATGTTCGGGATGCCCTCGCCGCCCTGGGTCGCACCGGACGTGCCGTCGGCAGCCATCGTGAAGTGCGTCCGCGGGGTCAGGCCGGCGTCGGCGGAGTGCCCCGGCGAGTGTCCCGGTCCGTGTCCTGGGTCGCCCCACCCGTGTGCGCTGGCCGGACCGCCGACGAGGGTGGACGTGAGGACGATCGCCGCACTGGTGGCGACGACGGAGAGGACGGAACGGCGCATGGAGGACCTGCACACCTTCGACTCGGGGAGGAGTGACCCCCGGATGGGGGATCTCGCAGCACGTTAGCTGGCAATCACCCGTGGAGTCCATACCAAAGTGCTGCGGCCCGTCCTGGTAGACATGGCCGCATGACGGTTCGCTGGGGAGTCATCGGCACGGGCGGCATCGCCCGGTCCTTCGTGGGCGACTGCGTCGCCGCGGGCATCGAGTTCACGGCGGTCGGCAGCCGCACCCGCGACGGTGCCGAGGCGTTCGCGGCGGAGTTCGGCATCCCACGGGCGCACGGCTCCTACGAGGACCTCGTCGCCGACGACACGGTCGATGCCGTGTACGTCGCGACCCCGCACGTCCGGCACGCCGAGGACGCCCTGCTCGCGATCCGCGCCGGCAAGCACGTCCTCGTCGAGAAGGCCTTCACGATAACGGCGGCCGAGGCGCGGAACGTGGTCGATGCTGCCCGTCGAGCGGGAGTCGCGGTGACCGAGGCGATGTGGACCCGGTTCCTGCCGCAGATGGCGATGATCCGCGAGGTCCTGGCCGAGGGGCGCATCGGCCGGCCGGTGCTCGTCGAGGCGACGCACCACCAGGCCCTGCCCACCGACCCGTCGCACCGGCTGCGCGATCCCGCCCTCGGCGGTGGAGCCCTGCTGGACCTGGGCGTGTACCCGGTGTCCTTCGCCGTCGACGTGCTGGGCGTGCCCACCTCGCTCGTCGCGGCCGGCACGCTGAGCGCGCAGGGAGTCGACACGCAGATGGGCATCGTCCTGACGCACGACGGCGGTGCGCAGTCGGTGATCCACTTCGGGATGGACGTGCGCAGCCCGAACACGGCCTCGGTCATCGGCGAAGCGGGGCGCATCGACGTCGACTCGACCTGGTACACCCCGACGACGTGGCGGATCCGGGACCGCGACGGCGTCGTGGTCGAGGAGTTCGACGCGCGCGAGGAGCTCGCCGGCTACGGCCACGAGGCGCGCGCGTTCGAGGCGATGGTCACGTCCGGCGCGCACGAGGGCGGTCCGATGGACGCCGAACAGTCGGTCGCGATCATGGCCGTCATGGACGAAGCCCGCCGCCAGGTCGGCGTGCGCTACCCCGCGGACGACGCCTCCACAGCGCCCTGATCCGGGTCGCGTCGTCCACATCGGGACGATCCGGCCTGGAGGCTCCTGCCGCAGTTCCGTAGGATCGGTCGCGATGTCCGAGCAGCAGCCCACCCCGCCTTCCGTACCGGAGCGTGTCCGCGCCGCCGTCGCAGCCGCGCGCGCCTCCGCCGTGCGCCGCCCGGTGCCCTGGATCGCCGGTGGGCTCGCGGCCCTGCTCGTGATCGGTTCGGGCGGGGCCGTCGCGGTCGCCGCGGCGATGACACCGGACACGGGCACGACGTCCGCGCCGGCGACCACGTCGCGGGCGACCTCGACGCCGAGCCGGTCGACCGCCACCACGAAGCGACCGACGAGTACGCCGACTCCGACCCCGGACACCCGCGCCGTGCCGAAGGAACCGGCCGGCCCCTCCGCCCTGCGCACCTGCTCGATCGCCGGCGCGGCGTCGGCGAGTGGTCTCGGCGCGTTCGAGGGGTACGTCATGGACGCGAAGACCGGCGAGGTCCTGTTCTCGAAGGACGGCGACAAGGCCGCCCAGACCGGCAGCGTCATGAAGACCCTGACGACGGCGACGGCGCTCGCGGTGCTCGGCGGCGACCACCGCATCCCGACCACGGTCACGCAGGAGTCCGGCGGGACCATCGCGCTGGTCGGGCACGGCGACGCCACCCTGTCCGCCGGCAACGGCACGGTCTACCCGGGGGCCCCGACGCTCGCGCAGCTCGCCCAGCAGGTCAAGGCGAAGGTCGGCGACACCCCCGTCACCACGATCGTCACCGACGACACGTACTGGAGCGACGCCGACGCGTGGGACCCCACGTGGCCGGTGTCCGAGCGCACCATCGGGTACCAGCCGAAGGTGACGGCGCTCATGGTCGACGGTGACCGGGCGAACCCGGCCGCGGCGACCTCGCCCCGGTCCGAGGACCCGGTCGGCCGTGCGGGCACCGCGTTCCGGACGGCACTGGCGAACGCCGGGGTCGCCGGGGCGGGGTCGGCACAGATCGTCAAGCGCGCCACGACCAGCACGGACACCATCGCGACGGTGTCGTCGCAGCCGGTGTCGACACTGATCGGGCAGATGATCCCGAACTCGGACAACACCCTCGCCGAGATGCTCGCCCGGGTGTCGTCGAAGGAGTCCGGCTCGAACGGCTCGGCGGCGTCGCTGACCTCGGTGTACCAGTCGGCGCTCGGTTCCTACGGCGTCGACCCGGCCGGCATCGTCATCAAGGACGGCTCGGGCGAGAGCGCCGCGAACGCGGTGTCGCCGAACTTCGTCGCCCACCTCATGGTGCAGGTCGCCGCCGGCGCGACGGGCCTCGGTACCCTCGCGAACGCCCTGCCCGTTTCGGGCCAGTCCGGCACCCTCGCCAGCCGCTTCACCGGCGCGAACGCCGTCGCCCGCGGCAAGGTGCACGCGAAGACCGGGTGGATCGACAGCGCGAACACCCTCGGCGGGTACATCGACGCCGCGGACGGATCGCGCCTGACCTTCGCGTTCTACGCCATCGGGTCGTCGCGCGCGGCCGCGCTGCCGGCGCTCGACGCGGTGACCGCGGCGACCTACTCGTGCGGGAGCAAGCTCACCGACTCCTGAGTCACCGGGTGTTGGATGGGCCCATGGCACGGGCTCTCATCATCGTCGACGTCCAGAACGACTTCACCGAGGGCGGTGCGCTCGGTGTCACCGGGGGCGCGTCCCTCGCGGAACGGATCAGCGCGTTCCTCGGCCGGCACGCCGAGGAGTACGACCTGATCGTCGGCTCCCGCGACTGGCACCACGGCGACGACGACAACGGCGGACACTTCGCCGGACCCGAGGGCCCCGACTTCGTCGACACGTGGCCCGTGCACTGCGTGGCCGGCACACCGGGCGCCGAGTACCAACCGGAGCTCGACACCGAGCCGATCGACGTCGACGTCTTCAAGGGCCAGGGCACGCCGGACTACTCGGCGTTCCAGGCGCGGACCGAGTCGGGCGTGCCGTTGCCGGAGATCCTGACCGAGCACCGGGTGTACTCCGTCGACATCGTCGGCATCGCCACCGACCACTGCGTCCGGGCCTCGGCCCTCGACGCCCGCGCCGCCGGCATCGACGTCGCGGTCTACGAGGACCTGGTCGCCGGCGTCGACGTCGAGCGCAGCGCCCGCGCGCTCGACGACATCCGAGCGGCCGGCGGGCACGTCGACCGCAGCGACATGGACGAGGGGCTCGCGAACCCCGGAGGAGCACAGTTGTGACCGAGACCAGCACCGAGACCAACACGGACACGAGCACCGACACGAGCGCCACGACCGGCGACCTCACCACGACCGTGGGCGACGACCACGTCACCGTGCAGGGCGTGCCGACCGGCCTGTTCATCGGCGGGTCCTGGCGCCCGTCGACCAGCGGCGCGACGTTCGCCGTCCGCGACCCCTCGACCGGCGACGTCCTGGCCGAGGTCGCCGACGCCACGCCCGAGGACGGCATCGCCGCGCTCGACGCCGCGGTCGCAGCGCAGCAGGAGTGGGCGGCCACCGCACCGCGCCATCGCTCCGACGTGCTGCGCCGCGCGTTCGACCTGGTGCGCGCGCACGAGGACGACCTTGCCGCCCTGATGACGCTCGAGATGGGCAAGCCCCTGGCCGAGGCCCGCGGCGAGGTGGTCTACGGCGGCGAGTTCCTCCGTTGGTTCTCGGAGGAGGCCGTCCGCATCGGCGGCGACTACCGCACCAACCCCGAGGGCACCGGACGCGCGATCGTCCTGAAGCGTCCGGTCGGCCCGGTGTACGCGATCACCCCGTGGAACTTCCCCCTCGCCATGGCGACCCGCAAGATCGGCCCCGCACTGGCGGCCGGCTGCACGGTCGTCGTGAAGCCGGCGGAGCTCACGCCGCTGACCACGCTGTTCCTGGTCGAGCTGTTCCGTCGTGCCGGGCTGCCGGACGGCGTGCTCAACGTGGTGCCGTCCCTCGACGCCAAGGGCCTGTCCGAGCCGATCATCGCCGACCGCCGCCTCCGCAAGCTCACCTTCACCGGATCGACGCCGGTCGGGTCCGCGCTCCTCAAGCAGGCGGCGGACAACGTGCTCAAGACGAGCATGGAGCTCGGCGGCAACGCCCCGCTGTTGGTCTTCGACGACGCCGACCTCGACGCCGCCGTCACCGCTGCGATGCTCGCGAAGTTCCGGAACGTCGGCGAGGCTTGCACTGCCGCCAACCGGTTCTTCGTGCAGGACGGCATCGCCGACGCGTTCGTGGCCGCCCTCACCGCGAAGGTCGACGCGCTCCGCATCGGCCGGGGCACCGAGGACGGCACGACGATGGGGCCGCTCATCGACGACCGTGCGGTGGACAAGGCCGCCGGACTCGTCGACGATGCGGTCACCCGCGGCGCGCGGCTCGTCACCGGCGGACACCGCGTTGAGCGGCCCGGCACCTACTACGCGCCCACGGTGCTCGACGACGTGCAGCCGGGGTCGGAGATCCTGACGACCGAGATCTTCGGACCGGTCGTGTCGATCACGCGCTTCGCGACCGAGGACGAGGGCATCCGGCTCGCCAACGACACCGAGTTCGGGCTCATCGCCTACGCGTTCACGACGGACTTCCCGCGCGGGCAGCGGCTCGCCGAACGCCTGGAGACCGGGATGCTCGGACTGAACACCGGCGTCGTGTCGAACGCAGCGTTCCCGTTCGGCGGGGTGAAGTCGTCCGGTCTCGGCCGCGAGGGCTCGCACGAGGGCATCGAGGAGTACCTCGAGACCGTGTACGTGCTCACCCCGGACCCGTTCGCCGCCTGAACGGGCCCGACGGCGGGGCTCAGACCAGCAGCTGGTGCTTCGCCAGGTCGCGGTAGAGCGGCGTCGACTCGACGAGCTCGGAGTGCGTGCCGGCGCCGACGACCCGGCCGTGCTCGAGCACGACGATGACGTCGGAGTCGACCACGGTGGACAGCCGGTGCGCGATGACGAGCAGGGTGCGGTCCTCGGCGACGGCATCGATCGCCAGCCGCATCTTCTGCTCGTTCACGCCGTCGAGCGACGACGTCGACTCGTCGAGCAGCAGGATCGGGGGAGCGGCGAGCAGGGCGCGGGCGATGGCGAGCCGTTGACGCTCTCCGCCCGAGAGCATCACGCCGTCCTCGCCGACCTGGGCGTCGAGCCCACGCGGGTCGCGGTGCAGCACCTCGCCGAGGTTGACCGCCTCGAGCACGCGGACGCAGTCGTCCTCGGTCGCGTCCGGCGAACCGAGCAGCAGGTTCGCGCGGATGGTGCCGGCGAGTACCGGTGCGTCCTGCTCGACGTAGCCGATCTGGGCGCGGAGCTCCTGGCGGTCCATGCCCCGGACGTCGATGCCACCGAGCCGGATGACGCCCTCGGTCGGGTCGTAGAACCGCTCGATCAGGGCGAGGGTCGTCGACTTGCCAGCACCCGACGGACCCACGAGTGCGACCCGCGAGCCGCGGGGAACGCGGAACGACACGTCGTGGAGCACCACGTCGTCGACCGGACGCTCGTCGGCGAGGCGATCCGGGCCTCCCGGTCGGTCCACCGCGCCGGACGCGACGGCGCCGTCCGGACCGGACGCATCCGCTGCAGCCGCGTACCGGAACGTGACGTGCTCGAACGTGATGGCGTCGTCGGAGGCGACCGCGGCGGCGGGGCGCGCAGCGGCGTCGTCCTGCGCCTCGGTCGGCAGGTGCAGGATCTCCTCGATCCGGCCGAGCGCACCGAGCGCCTGGGCGACCGCGACGGCAGCGCCCATCGCCTGGCCGAGCGGCATGATCATCATGAAGAGCAGCAGGATGAACGTGATGAGCGTGGCGATGGTGATGGTGCCCGCGGCGACCTGGGCCCCGCCGACGCCGAGCACGGCGATGAACGCCACCTGCATGACGATGCTCGCGACCGGGACGACGAACGCGGACATCTTCGCGATGTCGAGGCCGCGCTGGTAGGCCTCGGTCGCGTGTCCGTCGACCTCGTGCACCTCGCGCTCGGTGGCACCCGCCGCGCGGATGGTGCGGACGGCGCCGATGCCGCGCTCGACCGCCGCGGTCAGGTCGCCGACCTTCTCCTGCGCACGCTTCGACGCGATCCGGATGCGCCGACTCAGTCCGCCGACGACCACGATCGCGACCAGGACGATGACGACCACGATCACGAGCAGCAGCGGGTCGATGATCGCCATCGCGATGATCGCGCCGATGAACGTGAGGGCGCCGCCGATCGACTCGATCAGGCCCTGGGTCAGGACGGCGCGCAGGAGCGTGGTGTCGCTGCCGACTCGGGACACCAGGTCGCCGGTGCGGCGGGTGTCGAACTCCGAGATCGGCAGGTTGAGGATGCGGGCGATGAGCTTGCGGCGCGTCGAGAGCACGACGCCCTCGCCCGCACGCTGGAGCAGGAAGTGCTGCACACCGTTCAGGATGCCGGCGACCAGGACGAGCCCGACGAGCAGCCAGACGAGCGTGCTGAGCGTGTTGCCCTGCTGCACCGCCGTGACGACCTGGTTGACGAGCAGCGGCTGCGCGAGCGACGCCCCGGCGCCGAGGATGCTCAGCACGATGATGACGACCATCGCCGGCTTGTTCTCGAACAGGTAGGACAACAGGCGGCCGAAGGTGGCGCGGGGGCCGTCGGTCTTCTTGGGGCGCGCGAAGGGGAGACTCATCGTGTTCCTAGTTTCTGCCGTACTTCTTGTGCACTGCCTGTCGGCTGACACCGAGCAGGGTCGCGATCTCCTGCCACGACGCCCCGGCGTTGCGGGCGGCACGGGCAGCGAGCTCTTCGGTCCGGTCGAGTTCACGGCGGAGCTCGCGCACGTTGGCGAGGGCGGAGAACGGGTCGTCCCCGGAGGCTCCGGCCGCGAGGCTCGTGATGGTCGGTCGGTCCATGGCTGTCAACCTACATTGACGCGCTGACAGCTGTCAACCTGAGTTGACGGACAGGTTGGTGCGTCGACGTCGTGCGCCGGGCAGTCGGGGCGCGCACACGACGGACGGGAGGCCCGGTGCCAGCTGGCACCGGGCCTCCCGTCCCACAGGTGGTCGCGTCTCAGGCGTCCGTGAAGTCCTTGCTCTTCGTCTCGCGGACGAAGAGCAGCGCGACGAGCGTCACGACGGCGGCGATCGTCAGGTACAGCCCGACCAGGAAGATGTTGCCGTCGGCCTGCCACAGCGCCAGGGCGATCGTCGGCGCGAGCGAGGCACCGAGGATCGACGCGACGTTGTACGCGATCGCCGAACCGGTGTACCGGACGTTCGTCGGGAACAGCTCCGGCAGCAGCGCACCCATCGGCCCGAAGGTCAGCCCCATCAGGGACAGCCCGACGATCAGGAACGTCACCACCGTGATCGGACCCTGCGACGCGGCGAACCAGAACTGGAACGTCAGACCGAACAGCGCGATGCCGATCGTGGTCGGGATGAGGGTCTTCCGGCGCCCGAACTTGTCGGCCAGGATGCCGGCGATCGGGGTGAAGATGCCGAAGAACACGACGCCGATCATGAGCAGCGTCAGGAACTCACCGCGGCTGTAGCCGAGGCCGACCTTCGGGACGAGCGGACCGGCCTCGGCACCGGTGGTGCCGTACGACAGGGTGAACGTGGTCATGAAGTAGAAGAGGACGTACGTCGCGACCATGCCGAACGTGCCGACGATGAGCGCCTTCCACGAGGTGCGGAACACCCGGCCCAGCGGGATCTTCGCGACCGTGCCGGACTCCTGGACGCCGCGGAACACCGGCGACTCGACGAGCTTGAAGCGCACGTAGAGCCCCACGATGACGAGGACCGAGGAGAGCAGGAACGGGATGCGCCAGCCCCACGCCTGGAAGTCGGCGTTCGGGGTGCCGTCGGCACCGGCGGGCATCGCGGCGTTGATCGCGATGAACAGGCCGTTCGCGAGCAGGAAGCCGATCGGTGCGCCGAGCTGCGGCATCGAGCCGAAGACGCCGCGCTTGCCCTTGGGGGCGTTCTCGGTGGCGAGCAGTGCCGCACCGGACCACTCGCCGCCGAGGCCGACGCCCTGGGCGAAGCGCATCACGGCGAGCAGGACCGGCGCCCACACGCCGATGGTGCTGAAGGTCGGCAGGCAGCCGATCAGGAACGTCGCGGTGCCCATGACGAGCAGCGACGCGACGAGGGTGGTCTTGCGGCCCACCCGGTCACCGAAGTGCCCGAAGATGATCGACCCGATCGGCCGCGCGAAGAAGGCGAGGGCGAACGTCACGAACGACGACAGCTGCGATGCCGTGGGGTCCTCGTTCGGGAAGAACAGCGTCGGGAAGACGAGGACCGCGGCCGTCGCGTAGACGTAGAAGTCGTAGAACTCGATCGAGGTGCCGACGAGGCTGGCGATGACGACGCGCGAGCGCGGGTTGCCTGCTGGTGCCGGAGCTGAGGTCGGGGTTGCTGGTGCCGGTGCGGCGGTCATGGGTGTCGTGTGGTCTTCCGTGGTGCGCACTCCTGGCAGGGAGCACGGATACCCGAAACGGCGGACACCGATCGGTTCGCGCTGGGTGGCGCGGGCACCGATGGGGTGCGTTCGGTTGGTGGGGGACCGCTTGTGACGGAAGACAACATCGTACGACAGATGTCGCCCACCTGCGAATCAGCCCAGAGTCAGCTGGCGGCTCCTGCGCCGGCGCCCGCCCCGGCGCTGGCGCCGGCCTCGAGGTGCGCGGGCAGCTGGTGCCCCATCCGGTCGCGCTTGGTGTCGAGGTAGCCGGCGTTCTGCGCCGAGACACCGACGACCAGCGGCACGAGCGACTCGACGGTGATGCCGTGCTCCTCCAGCTGGCGACGCTTCTCGGGGTTGTTCGAGAGCAGTCGCACGCGGGTGATGCCGAGTTCGGCGAGGATGCCCGCGGCGCCCCCGTACGCACGGGAGTCGGCCGGCAGCCCGAGCGCCAGGTTGGCGTCGAGCGTGTCGAGGCCGTCTTCCTGCAGTCGGTAGGCCTTGAGCTTGTTGATGAGCCCGATGCCGCGGCCTTCCTGCCCGCGCAGGTAGACCACCACGCCGCCCTCGGCAGCGATGGTGTCGAGGGCGGCGTCGAGCTGGGGCCCGCACTCGCACTTCAGCGAGCCGAACGCCTCGCCGGTCAGGCACTCGGAGTGCACGCGGACCAGGGCGCCGTCGGACGGGGCGGACCCGTCGGGCAGCGCGCCGATGATCGCGACGTGCTCCGCGCCGGTCACGAGGTCGCGGTAGGCGCGCATCTGGAACGTGCCGTGGGTGGTGGGGACGTTCGTCGACACCTCGAACTGGACGGGGCTGCCCGGGGTGGAGGAGGTCAGCGCGTCGGTCATGGGGTGCTCCGGTCGTTCGTGGGCCCGTCGTCTCCGAACCCGGGTGCTGCGTCGTGCTGCTGCGGTGTCGCGCTGCGTTGCGGTCGGGCTCGGACCAGCAGGTCAGGGCCCAGGCTGGTGGTCGATAGTACGTCCAACCGCCGACGCCCGGACATGCTTCCCACCCCGAGGTCGTCGAGGGCGACCCGGGGTCCGCCGAGCAGGATCGGGGCGACGTACACGAGGTACTCGTCGACGAGCCCGGCGGCGATGAGCGCGGACGCGACGGTGGGGCCGCCCTCGACGAACACCGAGTGCACGCCGTGCCCACGCAGCGCGGCGAGCGACGCGGCGAGGTCGTGCCCCGGCAGCGTCACGAGCCCACGGGGGTGTCGCCGGACCGCGGCGTCGTCGGGGACGGCGCGGTCACCGAGCACGACCGCGAGCGGCTGGTCGGCGAGGAGTTCGCCCGCGTCACCCCGAGCGGTCAGGCTCGGGTCGTCGGCGAGGACGGTGCCGGTGCCGACCAGGATCGCGTCGTGCGCGGCACGCTGCTCGTGGACGTGCTGCCGGGCTGCGGCGCCGGTGATCCACTTGCTCGTCCCGTCGGCAGCCGCGGCCCGGCCGTCCAGGCTCGAGGCCCACTTCACGGTCACCCATGGGCGTCCGAGTCGAACCGACAGGAGCCACCGTTCGAGGAACGCCTCGGCCTCGTCGGCGAGCACCCCGGACACGACGTCGACCCCGGCGGCGCGGAGTCGGTCCGCACCGCCGTGCACGTCCGCGCCCGGATCGTCGATCGCGTACACGACACGGGCGACCCCGGCCTCGATCAGGGCGACGGCGCAGGGGCCGGTGCGGCCGGTGTGGTTGCAGGGCTCGAGGGTCACGACGGCCGTCGCGCCGCGCAGCTGAGTCGGATCGACCTTCGCCATCGCGTCGACCTCGGCGTGCGGGGTTCCGGCACCCATGTGCCACCCCTCGGCGAGGACGTCGCCGGCGGGGGAGAGGATCACCGCGCCGACCCGAGCGTGGTCGCCCACGACGGGCCCGAGGGCCGCGAGTTCGAGCCCGCGGCGCATCGCCCGGACCTCGGTGGGTCGTGCCGTGTCGCTCACGGATCGAGCCTACCGGCGGTGGATCGGTGACGCGTCATCGTCGGGAACGCGGCGTCATGCGGGACCGGGTCACGGGGCGCTGCGTCACGGAGCGTCGGGCCACGGGAGGTCCGATGCGGGCGCACCGTCGGCCCGGCGCAGGGCGGTCCAGGCGGTCGTCGGTCCGCCGTCGCGTCCGGGGATCCGGGCGGGCCCGACGCCGGTGAACGAGAACCCGGCGCTGCGGGCGACCGCGGCCGACGCCGTGTTGCCCTCGTAGCACTCCCAGTAGACGTCCGGAGCACCATCCTCGAACGCCCAGTCCACGACGAGCTCCACCGCATCGCGCATCAACCCGGCACCGCGGGCCGAGGGCGCCAGCCAGAAGCCGAGGTCGCGGCCGGCCGTGCGGTACCCGATGATCCCCTCGAGCCAGGAGGACCCACTGCGGCGGATCGCCCAGGTGTACTCGCGGTCCGATGCCCAGCCGGGGCCGACCAGGGCGTCGACGAAGGTCCGTGCGTCCTGTTCGCGGTACGGCGTGGGGATGGTCGTCCAGCGGATGATGTCCGGGTCCTGACAGGCGTCGGTGATCGCCGCGGTGTCCGCCCGGGTCGGGACGTCGAGTCGGACCCGGGCGGACTCCAGCGTGACCGGCAGCACGGTCAGCCGCGCGAGCGCGGGACGAACCCGATCCGGTCGTACACGCGCGCCAGGGTCTCCTGCGCGATGGACTCGGCACGGTCCGCGCCGACGGCGAGCAGCCGGTCGAGCTCCGCGGGGTCGTCGAGCAGCTCGAGCGTGCGGGTGCGCACCGGCTCGAGCTCGGCGACGACGGCGTCGGCGACCGCGCCCTTGAGGTCTCCGTAGCCCTTGCCCGCGAACGATGCCTCGAGTTCGGCGACGGGGGTCCGGCTGAAGGCGGACAGGATCGCGAGCAGGTTCGTCACGCCCGGCTTCGCCTGCCGGTCGGAGCGGATCTCGCGCTCGTCGTCGGTGACCGCCGACTTGATCTTCTTCGCGGTGCGCTTCGGGTCGTCGAGCAGCCGGATCAAGCCGCTGTCGGACGCCGCCGACTTGCTCATCTTGCTCGTCGGGTCCTGCAGGTCGTAGATGCGCGCCGTCTCGGTGCCGATCCGCGCCTCGGGCACGACGAACGTGTCGCCGAACCGCGAGTTGAAGCGTCCGGCGAGGTCGCGGGTGAGCTCGACGTGCTGGCGCTGGTCGTCGCCGACCGGCACGACCTTGGTGTCGTACAGCAGGATGTCGGCGGCCATCAGGACCGGGTACGTGAAGAGCCCGACCGACGCGGCCTCGGACCCCTGCCGCGCCGACTTGTCCTTGAACTGGGTCATCCGGCTCGCCTCACCGAAACCAGTGAGGGTGTTGAGCACCCAGGCGAGCTCGGCGTGGGCCGGCACGTGCGACTGCACGAACAGCGTCGACTTCGTCGGGTCGATGCCCGACGCGATGTACTGCGCGGCCGTCGCCCGGGTGCTCGCGCGGAGCTCGGCCGGGTCCTGCGGCGAGGTGATCGCGTGCATGTCGACGACGCAGTAGATGGCGTCGAAGTCGTCCTGCAGGTCGCGCCACTGCATGAGCGCCCCGACGTAGTTGCCGAGGTGCAGCGAACCGGCGGACGGCTGGATGCCCGAGAAGATGCGGGTCTTGGTCATGGTGGTGTTCCTGTGGGTCAGGTGGAGCGCAACGAGTGGGGATCAGAGTTCGTAGTCGACGACCACGGGGGCGTGGTCGGACCATCGCTGGTCGTACGCCGCGGCGCGGTCGACCGTGTACTCCGTGACCTTCGCCGCGAGGTCGGGCGTGGCCATCTGGTAGTCGATGCGCCAGCCGGTGTCGTTGTCGAACGCCTGGCCGCGCCAGGACCACCACGTGTACGGCCCCTCGACGTCGCCGGCCTGCGCACGCCCGACGTCCACCCAGCCGAGCCCCGGGCCCGTCGAGCCGTCAGCGCCCTCGACCGGTTCGCCGTCGGCACCGAAGAAGCGCGAGAAGTAGGCACGCTCGCGCGGCAGGAAGCCCGCTCGCTTGACGTTGCCCTTCCAGTTCTTGATGTCGCGCTGGTCGTGCCCGACGTTCAGGTCACCGACGACGACGGCGAGCGGGTTGTGCGCGCGGAGGGCGGGCAGCCGCTCGGTCATGGCGTCGAGGAACTTCCACTTCTCGTCCTGCTTGGGGGTGTCGACCTCGCCCGAGTGGACGTAGGTGGACACGACCGTGACCGTGGTGCCGCCGATCTCGTAGTCGGCCTCGAGCCAGCGGCCGGCGGAGTCGAACTCGTCCGGTCCGAGGGCGACGCGGTGGATCTGGGCCGAGTGCCTGGACGCGATCGCGACACCCGCCCGGCCCTTGGCGGTCGCGGGGTCGTGCACGATGTCCCACTCGTCGCCGAGCAGACCGGCCAGGTCCTCGCTCGACGCACGGACTTCCTGCAGGGCGAGCACGTCGACGTCGCGGGTGGCGAGCCAGTCGCCCATGCCCTTGCGGAAGGCGGCGCGGACGCCGTTCACGTTGACGGATGCGAGGCGCAGGCGTGTCATGCCGACCACCTTATCGGCGGGCGCCGACAGCCCCGGACCGCACCGGTTCGAGGTTCCACGACTCGCCGCGTGCCGTCCGCCGAGGTTCCACGGACCGACGTGGGGGACGCCGAGATGACGAGATTTCGGAACCCCGGCGGGGCCGGACGGGCGGGGCGGACGGGGTGGGCGCGGGGCCGGACGGATGGGGCGGGCGCGGGCCCGGCAGTGCGGGGGACCGCAGGACGGACGGGAGGCACGGTGCCAGCTGGCACCGTGCCTCCCGTCCGTCGCAGTGCGGCGTCAGGCCGCGTCGTGGTCCGTCTGCAGGAACTCGACCAGGCTGTCGGCGGTGGTCTCGGCGTCGTCGCCGGTCACGGTGAGGCTGACCTCGTCGCCGTTCTCGATGCCCAGGCCGAGCAGGGCGAGGATGCTGCCGGCGTTGCCGGACTTGTCGCCCTTGGCGATCGTGACCTGGTGGCCGGAGGCCGTCACGGTCTGGACGAAGAGGGACGCGGGGCGCGCGTGCAGGCCGGACGCGCTGGCGACGGTCACGGTGCGGGTGGCTTCGGACATCGATGTACTCCTGTCGATGGGTGGTGCGCTCATGCTAGCGAGCGCCGGATGGGCGGGTCGGGCGAGCGGTCAGGGTCGACCGGGCCAGAACACCTCGGTGCCGGCGGCCTCGACCTCGCGGACCAGGTCGAGGTTGACGGCGGGATCGGTGATGATCGTGTCGATGGCGGCGAGGGGTGCGACGCGGCCGAACTCCTCGCGACCGAACTTGGTGTGGTCGGCGAGCAGGATGCTGCGGCGGGCGGACTTGATCATCGCCGACTTCACCGCGGCCTCGGCCATGTTGTGGGTCGTCAGGCCGCGCTCCGGGGTGATCCCGTTGATGCTCACGAAGGCGACGTCGACGCTCACCATGCCGATGAGCTGGTGCGTCCACGTGCCGACGCCGGCCAGGGAGTCGCTGCGGATGTTGCCGCCGAGCAGGTGCAGGTCGATGCCCGGGCGGTTCGCGACGGCCATCGCGACGGGGAGCGAGTGGGTGACCACGGTGAGTCCGCGGTCGGTCGGCAGCATCTCGGCGAGGCAGATGGTGGAGGTGCCGGCGTCGATCATGATCGAGCCGTTCTCCGGCAGCTCCTCGAGCGCGGCCTCGGCGATGACCATCTTCTCGGCCTGGTTGATGCCGCCCCGGTCGCCGACACCGGGGTGGATCGTGATGCGCTCGACCGGGATGGCGCCGCCGTGGGCACGTCGGACCAGTCCCCGTCGCTCCAGCGAGGTGAGGTCGCGGCGGATGGTCTCGGGCGTGACCTCGAGCAGCTCGGCGAGGTCCTTGACGTCGACCCGCCCCTGCGCGCGCGCCTGCTCGACGATGCGCTGGTGGCGTTCTGGTGCGTACATCGGACCTCGTCGTCTCCTGGTCGGAACGGAACGGACATGACCGGGCACGAACCTGACGGAACCGAGCCGGAGCGGCTGGCCGCCAGACGCAAACGGGCATCTGTTTCTGCATTTTTATCCCCGGATGTGTTTGTTTGTCAACGCGGATCGGGGTAGTGTGCTGCTCAGCCGCACCGGCGAGGTCCCGTCTCAGCCGTGCGCGCACCGAACGAACACCCCACCGCAAGCGCGTGTGAGATGAAGGAGTCTCGAATGTCCGAACTGCTCGGCACCGGCGTCGGTCGTGGCGTCGCCCACGGCCCCGTGCTCCGCATGGCGGACCCGCTCGGCGAACCGTCGAAGGACGCCCTGACCGGTTCGGCGGACGACGCGAAGCAGGCCGTGCACGACGCACTGGCCGCGGTGGCCGAGGACCTCAACAAGCGCGGACAGCTCGCCGGCGGCGACGCCCAGGCCGTGCTCGAGGCGCAGGCGCTCATGGCGCAGGACCCGACCCTCCTCGACGACGTGCACACGCGCATCGACGGCGGCACCAACGCCGAGCGTGCCGTGTACGAGGCGTTCGCGCAGTTCCGCGACCTGCTCGTCGGCATGGGCGGCTACATGGGGGAGCGCGCAGCCGACCTCGACGACGTCGCCCAGCGCATCATCGCGAAGCTCCGCGGCGTGCACGCCCCCGGTGTCCCCGAGTCGGACACCCCGTTCGTCCTCGTCGCCCGTGACCTCGCTCCGGCCGACACCGCACTGCTGGACCTCGACAAGGTCCTCGCGCTGGTCACCCGTGACGGCGGCCCGACCTCGCACACCGCGATCCTCGCCCGCGCCAAGGGCATCACCGCGATCGTCGGCGTCACCGGTGCCGACGACCTGGCCGACGGGCAGCCGATCGTCGTCGACGCCGTCGCCGGCACCGTCGTGACCGAGCCGTCCGAGGCCCTGGTGGCCGACGTCGAGCAGCGCATCGCCGACCGGCTCGCCGCGGCGGCCGCACCGCTCACCGCCGGTGCCCTGGCCGACGGCCACGTCGTGCCCCTGCTCGCGAACCTCGGCAGCCCCGCCGACGCCGCGGGCGCCGTTGCTCTCGGTGCGGAGGGCGTGGGGCTCTTCCGCACCGAGTTCCTCTTCCTCGACTCGCCGAAGGCGCCGACCGTCGACGAGCAGACCGAGTCCTACCGTCAGCTCCTCGCCGCGTTCCCGGGCAAGAAGGTCGTCGTCCGTGCGCTCGACGCCGGTGCCGACAAGCCGCTGCCGTTCCTCACCGACAAGGACGAGGAGAACCCGGCGCTCGGCCGTCGCGGGCTCCGTGCGCTGCGCAACCACCCCGAGGTGCTGCGCGACCAGCTCGTCGCACTGGCCCAGGCGGACGCCGCGACCGAGGCCGACCTCTGGGTCATGGCCCCGATGGTCGCCGACGCCGAGGAGACCGAGTACTTCGTCACCCTGGCTCGCGAGCTCGGCATCCGCACCGCCGGCGTGATGGCCGAGGTGCCGTCGCTCGCCCTGATGGCCGAACAGGTGTTCCAGAACGCGGACTTCGTGTCGATCGGCACGAACGACCTGACCCAGTACACGATGGCCGCCGACCGCATGCTCGGCACCGTCGCGTCCTACCAGGACCCGTGGCACCCCGCCGTCCTGCGCCTCGTCGCGCAGCTCGGTGCGGCCGGTGCCGACGCGGGCAAGCCCGTCGGCATCTGCGGTGAGGCCGCAGCCGACCCGCTGCTCGCCGTCGTGCTCGTCGGCCTCGGCGCCACCACCCTCTCCATGACCCCCGCGGCCCTGGCCGACGTGCGCGCCGAACTCGGTCAGCACACGCTCGAACAGGCCCGGGAGATGGCCCAGGCGGCACTCGCCGCGTCCACGGCGGCGGCCGCGAAGTCCGCCGCAGCGGCCGCGCACGCCGTCTGAGCCGCACCATCCCCAACACCCCGTCCGCACCAGCAGCAGCTCCACCACACAGAAAGTCACCGCACATGACAACGTCGTCCGTTGCAGCGCCCGACGCACCCGCGAAGTCGCGGGGCGGCGCACGCGTCGCCGTTCAGAAGTTCGGCACGTTCCTCTCCGGCATGGTCATGCCCAACATCGCGATCTTCATCGCGTGGGGCCTGATCACCGCCTTCTTCATCGAGACCGGATGGACCCCCGTCGGGATCCTCGGCGGGTTCGGTGAGACGGACGGTGTGGCCAACATCGGTCTCGTCGGCCCGATCCTGACGTACCTGATCCCGCTCGCGATCGCCTTCCAGGGCGGCCGGATGATCTACGAGACCCGCGGCGCCGTCGTCGGCTCGATCATGGCGATGGGCGTCATCCTCGGCGCCAACGGCACGATCATGATCCTCGGCGCGATGATCTGCGGGCCGCTCGGCGCGTACCTCATCAAGCAGATCGACAAGATCTGGGACGGCAAGATCAAGCCGGGCTTCGAGATGCTCGTCAACAACTACGCGGCCGGCATCCTCGGCTTCGGGCTGGCGATGGTCGGGTTCTTCTGGCTCGCCCCGCTGTTCAAGCTCATCGCCGAGGGCCTCGGCGACGCGGTGAACTTCCTCGTCCAGCACTCGCTGCTGCCGCTCGCCAGCGTCATCATCGAGCCGGCCAAGGTGTTCTTCCTGAACAACGCCATCAACCACGGTGTGCTCGACCAGCTCGGCGCCCAGCAGGTGCAGGACTCCGGCAAGTCGATCCTGTTCCTGCTCGAGGCGAACCCCGGCCCCGGTCTGGGCATCCTGCTCGCCTTCACCTTCTTCGGTGTCGGCATCGCCCGCTCGACCGCTCCCGGTGCGATCCTCATCCAGTTCTTCGGTGGCATCCACGAGATCTACTTCCCGTACGTGCTGCAGAAGCCGGTCCTGTTCATCGCCGTCATCCTCGGTGGTGCGACGGGCGTCGGCACGAACGTCCTGTTCGGCTCCGGCCTGGTCGCCCCGGCATCGCCCGGATCGATCTTCGCCGTGCTGACGGCGACGGCGAAGGACAGCTACGTCGGCGTCATCCTGTCGGTCATCCTGTCCGCAGCGGTCACCTTCGCGGTCGCGTCGTTCTTCCTGCTGGCCAGCCGCAAGCGCGACCTCGCCAACGGCGGCGGCGACATGACCGCAGCGTTCGACAAGATGCAGGCCACCAAGGGCCGCGACGCGAACGCCGCGACCGCAGGGCTCTTCGGCGGCACCGCCCCGGCCAACTCGGAAGAGGCAGCCGCCGCCGGCACCACCGCCACCGCGACGAAGGTCCAGAACCTCGTGTTCGCCTGCGACGCCGGCATGGGGTCGAGCGCCATGGGCGCCAGCGTCCTGCGCAACAAGATCAAGAAGGCGGGCATCGAAGGGGTCACGGTCACCAACAAGGCGATCGCGAACCTGTCCGGTGACGAGGACCTGATCATCACGCAGGAAGAACTGACGGACCGCGCCAAGCAGAAGAACCCGAACGCGCAGCACGTGTCGGTCGGCAACTTCATGAACGCGCCGCAGTACGACCAGGTCGTCGACCAGCTCAAGAACCAGTAACGCCACCACCAGTAACGAAGTGCAGTATCGGAGGGGACGGGGACATCCCCGTCCCCTCCGTCACGTCCTCGAACACCAAGGAGAACCACGATGCCCGTCCTGCAGGAGAGCCAGATCCGGATCCACACCGAGGACACCGCGCCGACCAAGTCGGAGGCGATGAAGGAGGCGGCCGAGATCCTCGAAGCTGCGGGCGCGGTCACCGCTGACTACTACCCGGCGATGCTCGAGCGTGAGAAGAGCGTGTCCACGTACATGGGCAACTTCCTCGCCATCCCGCACGGCACGAACGACGCGAAGGACGCCATCAAGTCGTCCGCGCTGTCGTTCATCCGCTACGCCAGCCCGATCGACTGGGACGGCAACCCCGTGCGCTTCGTCGTCGGCATCGCCGGCGTGAACAACGAGCACCTCGACATCCTGTCCAAGATCGCGATCGTGTTCTCCGACGAGGACGAGGTCCAGAAGCTCACCGACGCGGCCGACACCAGCGCGATCCTGTCGATCCTCGGCGAGGTCAACGAGTGAGCACCACCGACCGGGGCACCGCCGTCCACTTCGGTGCCGGCAACATCGGCCGCGGCTTCGTCGGGCTCCTCCTGCACGAAGCGGGCTACGAGGTCGTCTTCGCCGACGTCGCCGCGCCGCTCATCGACGCCCTCGCCGCCGCCGACTCGTACACCGTGCACGAGGTCGGCACCGGAGCGCAGGACCACGAGGTCACGAACTTCCGCGCCCTGAACAGCGCGCAGGACGAGGATGGCGTCGTCGCCGAGATCGCCACTGCCGCGATCGTCACCTGCGCGGTGGGCCCGAACGTCCTGAAGTTCATCGCCCCGGTGATCGCGCGGGCGCTGCAGCAGCGCGACGCGGACGCTGCGCCCATCGCCGTGATGGCGTGCGAGAACGCCCTGAACGCCACGGACCGTCTGCGCGAGTTCATCGTCGACGCGCTCCCGGCCGACGGCCGTGACGCGGCGCTCGCGAAGGCCGTCTTCGCGAACACCGCCGTCGACCGCATCGTGCCGGCCCAGCCCGAGGGCGCCGGACTCGACGTCACCGTCGAGACCTACTTCGAGTGGGCCATCGACCGCACGCCGTTCGGCGGCAACGAGCCGGAGATCCCCGGCGCGCACTACGTCGACGGCCTCGCCGCCTCGATCGAGCGCAAGCTCTTCACGGTGAACACCGGGCACGCCACCGTCGCGTACCACGGCTTCGTCGCCGGGGCCGACAAGATCTCCGACGCCATCGCGATCCCCGCGGTGCGCTCCGAGCTCGAGTCCGTCCTCGCCGAGACGAGCGACCTGCTCGTCCGCCGCCACGAACTCGACCCCGAGGTGCACCGCGCCTACGTCCAGGCGATCATCGCCCGGTTCGAGAACCCGCACCTGCCCGACACGGTGACCCGCGTCGGCCGGCAGCCGCTCCGCAAGCTGTCGCGTGACGAGCGCTTCGTCTCGCCCGCCGCGGCGCTGGCCGAGGACGGCACCGAGCCGACCGCGCTGCTCGACGCGATGGGCGCGGCGCTCCGCTTCGACGTCGCCGACGACGAGCAGAGCGTCGAGCTGCAGGCGCTCCTGGCCTCGGACGCGTCCGATGCCGACGTGGTGACGCAGATCACCGGCCTCGCCGCGGAGCACCCGCTGCACGCAGCGTTCGCGGACCAGGTGCGTGTCGCGCGCGGCTGACGCCCTCGACGTGGCCCGGTGATGACGGGAGGCCCGGTGCCAGCTGGCACCGGGCCTCCCGTCTTCACGTGGTCACCGCGACGGCCTCACCCGGATGGTGAGCCCGCCGTGGTCCACCGTCAGCCGCACCGCCACCACGGTGCCGAAGGGGTCGCCGTCGAGCTGGACCTGCTCGGGCTGGTCCAGCTCGAGGTCGAGGACCCGCGCGCTCGTGTACCGCAGCGTCCGGGTGGCCGGGATGAGCCACGACAGGAACCGGCCGAACCCGGTCCGGTGGAAGAAGCGGTTCAGCGACAGGCCGTAGCCGACGCCGGCCCAGCCGACCGTCCGACCGGGGCGGAACGCGACCGCGTCGAGCACCCCGTCGTCCGGCTTCGCGGCGGGCAGCAGCAGGACGCCGGCGGTCAGGGTGCCGCAGTTACCGACGATGACGGTGTGCGCCCGCATCGTCCGGGTTTCACCGTCGTCGAGGCGGTACCGCAGGTCGATCTGCCGGTTGCCGATGACGGACCGCATGATCGGGTCGGAGTACGCGAGCCACCCGAACCGCTTCTTGAGCCGCGCGTTGGTGTTGGCCGCCATGTTCGCGTCGAGGCCGATGCCCGCCATCACCAGGAAGGCGTTGCGCGTCGTCGTGCCCTGCGGGTCGGTGAGCTCGGCGAACGCGAGGTCGACCCGTCGATCCGTCCCGGTGAAGGCGTCTCGGACCGAACCGGCGACGTCGTTCAGCGGGATGCGCAGGTTCCGGGCGTACAGGTTCCCGGTGCCGACGGGGAGCACGGCGAGGGGCACGCCGGAGCCGTGCAGCACCTCGGCTGCGACGCGCAGCGTGCCGTCGCCGCCGACGACCAGGACGACGTCCGGCGCGGTGGCGAGTGCGTCGACCGCAGCGGCACGGCCGTCGTCGGACGCCGCGGTCTCGAACCAGGTCGTGGGAGCCCAACCGGTCCGATCCTCCTCAGCCGCGACGGTGTTGCGGAGCACCCGCAGGTCGACCTTGGACGGGTTGACGACGATCGCGGCGCGCGGCATGTGAGGACAATACCGAACAGCCGTCGTCGACCGGAACGGACGGGTCCTGTCCGGTATCGGCTGATCCGGGCGAACCTGGGAGTCAAGACCTCGGAACACATGCGATCCGGACACACTCGGGACACGGTGAACGCCGGGTGTCTCCGATGCCCGATCGGCTCTTCGCCATCTCAGGCAGGGGCCTCCGTGGCCAGAACGCCCATCCTCCGTCCGCTCATCGTCGTCAGCACCGGGATCGGGTTGGCCGCAGCGCTCGCCCTCGGCGCCTCCTCGGCCGCGTCCGCCGCCACCATCATCGACGGCCCCGTCGGTCTCGGGACCGCAGCGAGCTACGGCGTCCTCGGCGCGCAGACCGTGACGAACACCGGGCCGACCGTGGTCAACGGTGACCTCGGCGTCTCGCCCGGTACCTCGATCACCGGCTTCGGCGGCACCGGCAACGGGACCGTGAACGGCACCGTGCACCAGACCGACGCGGCGGCCGCGCAGGCCCAGTCGGACACCACGACCGCCTACGACGTGGCCGCTTCGCTGACGCCGACGCAGACCGGCCTCCAGGAGCTCAACGGGCTCAGCCTCAGCCCGGGCGTCTACAACGGCGACACGCTGCAGCTCGCGAACACCGGCCAGCTCACCCTGGCCGGCAGCGCGGACTCCGTCTGGGTGTTCCAGGCCGCGTCGACCCTGACCATCGGGTCCGGCACGAGGATCGTCATCACCGGTGGCGCGAGTTCGTGCAACGTGTTCTGGCAAGTCGGCAGCTCAGCGACCATCGGCAGCGCCGCCCAGTTCCAGGGCACCGTCCTCGCCGACCAGTCCGTGACCGCCACGACGGGTGCGACGGTCGTGGGCCGACTGCTCGCCCGGAACGCAGCGGTGACGCTCGACGACAACACCATCACCCGGCCGACGAACTGCCCGGCTGCGGGGACGCCGTCCGAGAGCGTCGCACCGACGATCACCTCGGGCACCCCGACTGACGCGACCGCCGGCACGCCGTACTCGTTCCCCGTCACCGCGACGGGCAACCCGGCACCGACGTACTCCGATGGCGGCACCCTCCCGCCCGGACTCACGATCAACCCGGACACGGGCGTCATCTCCGGCACGCCGACCACGCCCGGCACCACGACGGTGACGATCACGGTCGACAACGGCACGGCACCGCCGGACACCGAGACCTACGTCGTGACCGTCCGTGCGCCGGCACCGACGCCCACGGCGACGCCGACCGCTTCGGCTCCCGTGCCCACCGCTCCCACGTCGACAGCACCCGCGGTCCCGGTCATCGGTGGAGGCGACACCGGCGGCGGCACGACGGAACTGGCCTTCACCGGCAGCGACCCGACGATCCCGCTCGCCGCGGCAGGAGCGATGCTGCTCGGCGGCATCGCCGTGATGGTGCTCCGGTCACGGACCCTCCGCGCACGCCGCCGGCGGATCGGGGCGTAGCGTCGGCCGCATGACGAAGCACTGGGTGGCACCGCGGTTCGGCGGCAGCGAGGTCCTCGAGTTCGTGGACACCGAGGTCGCCGCACCCGGACCCGGTGAGGTCACCATCGCGGTCCGCGCCGCCGGCATGAACCCCGCCGACACGAAGCACACGCGGCAGGGCGACCCGGCCGACCTGCCCGTGCCCGTCGGCTACGAGGTCGCCGGCGTGCTCACCGCCCTCGGACCGGACACCACCATCGCCTCCGGCGGGGGAGCGGTCGGCGACGAGGTCCTGGCGTTCCGGATCGCCGGCGGTTGGTCGTCGTCCCTCACCGTCCCGGCCGCGGACGTCTTCGCGAAGCCCGTCGGGCTCGGCTTCCCCGAGGCGGCGAACCTGTTGCTCGCGGGCACCACCGCAGCCGACATGCTGCGCGTCACCCGTGCCGCGGGGCGCGACACCGTGCTGGTGCACGGTGCCTCCGGAGCAGTCGGCGTCAGCCTGCTGCAGCAGCTCCACCTGCTCGGCGCGCGCGTCATCGGCACCGCCTCCGAGCGGGGTGCGGACGTCGTGCGACGCTTCGGTGGCGAATGGGTCGCGTACGGCGACGGCCTGGAGGCACGGGTCCGGTCGCTCGCACCCTCCGGCATCGACGTGGCACTGGACTGCGTGGGCACCGACGAGGCCGTCGACGTCTCGCTCGCGGTGGTCGCGGACCGCGACCGGATCGTCACCATCGCCGCGCAGGCGCGCGCCGCTGAGGCGGGGTTCGCCGCCGTCGGTGGGGCGCAGCCAGCGAGCAAGGCGTTCCGCGACTCGGTGCGACAGCGACTGATCGACCTGGCCGGGGCCGGACAGCTCGAGGTCCCGGTGGCGCGGACGTTCCCGCTCGCCGAGGCGAAGGCGGCCGCGGAGCTGCTGGAGTCCGGGCACCCCGGCGGCAAGCTGGCGCTGGTGCCCTGAGTCGGTCGAAGCGCCGGTCGGAGCGCTGTCCCAGCGCAGTCGCTGCGCTGTCCTCCGCTGGGGGGACGCGTCCGGTCGCCGCCGCTGCCAGACTCGACGGTGATCGCAGTCGGCCTCGGAAGGAACGAACCAGTGAGTGACCAGTACCCGCCGCAGAACCCGTACGGCCAGCAGCCCGGACCGTACGGCCAGCAGCCCGGACCGTACAGCCAGCAGCCCGGACCGTACAGCCAGCAGCCCGGACCGTACGGCCAGCAGCCGACCGGCCCGCGCCAGCCCCCGCTGTGGGCGCCCTGGTACGGGATCCCGTTCGTGCAGGCGTTCCCGCGGTTCTGGAAGAAGTACGTCCGGTTCGACGGCCGCGCCAGCCAGTCGGAGTTCTGGTTCTGGGCCCTCTGGTACGTCATCGGCTCGGCGGCCACCGGCATCGTCGGTGGGTTCTTCAACGTGCTGCCGTTCTTCGACGACGCGTCGAACGGGTTGAGCGGGCTCTGGGCCCTGGCCTGCGCCCTCGGCTTCATCGCTCTGACGGTGCGACGACTGCACGACGTGAACCTGAGCGGGTACTTCGCCTTCCTCTTCATCATCCCGCCGCTCGGCGTCCTGTTCTCGCTGATCGTCGGTCTGATGGGCTCGAACCCGCAGGGGCAGCGGTACGACGAACCCCACCGCGCGTAGCGAGCGACGGCCGCGCGACGGTTCTGGTTGACTCGGACCCGACTACCAGCCAACGATCGAGGGGGACACCGTGAGTGACCAGTACCCGCAGAACCCGTCCGGCCAGCAGCCGGGCGGCCAGCCGAACCCGTACAACGGAACGCCGCAGTACGGCCAGCAGCCGGCGACCGGCCCGAACGGCGAGCCGCCGATCTGGGCCCCCTGGTACGGGATCTCCTTCGGCAAGGCCGTCGGACGCTTCTTCAAGAAGTACGCGACCTTCAGTGGCCGCGCGAGCCGCAGCGAGTTCTGGTGGTGGTACCTGGCGAACGCGATCGTCGGCATCGTCCTCGGCATCCTGTACGGCATCGGCTTCGCCACGTCGGAGCGCTCGACGGTGTCGATGTCGACCGCGACCTCGGCGAGCGTGCAGTCGACGGTGACCAGCCCGTCCGCGCTCTTCGTGATCGCCGGCATCCTGCTCGGACTCTGGGGTCTCGCGATCATCATCCCGACGCTCGCCCTCGGCTGGCGACGCCTGCACGACGCGAACCTGCCCGGTGCCCTGTGGATCATCGCGATCTTCGTCGGCATCGTCGGCATCGTGTTCGGCCTGCTGCCCTCGAACCCGCAGGGCGAGCGCTACGACCGACCGACCGGCGCTCGATGAGCAACGACACACCGCAGTGGGGCCAGCCCGGCGGCGACCAGCCGTCGGGGCAGCCTGACCCTGGGCAACAGCAGCCGGGGTACGGGCAGCAGCCTGGTGCCTACGGGCAGCAGCCCGGACCCTACGGACAGCAGCCTGGTCCGTACGGTCAGCAGCCCCAGTACGGCCAGCAGCCTGCCCAGTACGGCCAGCAGCCTGCCCAGTACCGCCAGCAGCCTGCCCAGTACGGCCAGCAGCCCGGGTACGGCCAGCAGTACGCCGACCCGTACCCGCAGGCCGGTCCGCCGATCCCGGTCGGGCCCGACGGAGCTCCGCCGCTGTGGGCACCCTTCTACGGTGCCGGCTTCCTCGACGCCTTCACGCGCTTCTTCAAGAAGTACGCCCGGTTCGACGGGCGCGCCAGCCGCAGTGAGTACTGGTACTGGGTCCTGGCGAACGCGATCGTGACCCTCGTTCTGTACGGCGGGTTCATCGCCGGCATCATCTCGTGGAGCGTCTCGGCCTCGACCACCGACGAGTACGGCTACACCCAGACCGAGGGTGCACCCCCGGCGTGGATCTTCATCCTGCTCGTCCTGTACGGCCTGTGGTGGCTCGCGACCCTCATCCCGAACATCGCACTGGGGTGGCGCCGCGTGCACGACGCGAACCTCGCCGGTCCGCTCTGGCTCATCGGGATGTTCGTCGGCATCGCCGCGATCGTGTTCGGCTGCCTGCCGCCGAACCCGGCTGGTGCGCAGTACGACCGCCCCGACCAGGCGTAACCCCACACAACGGCAATCGGCCCGCACTGCGCGAAAGCGCGGTGCGGGCCGATCTGCGTCGTGCGCGGGGTCAGACCACGCGGAGTCGAGCCAGTGCACCGTCGACGACGAGGTCGCGCACGGTGACCGTGGGATCGGCGATCTGGAAGCGGAGCGCACCGCCCGGCTGCTCGAACCACGGCTGCACGAAGCGGACGTTCACCATGAACGGGCGCTCGACCAGGTAGCGGTGGGTCTCCGGGACGCCGGCGACGTGCGGCGGCAGCGACCGGCTCGGCAGCGGGGTGTCGAGCGGGTGCAGCAGGTAGCCGTCCGGACCACCGATGCGGTCGACGGGGACGCCCGCGGGGATCTGGATGGTCAACCCCTGTTCTCCAGCCTGCGACACCTGCTGCGCCAGCTGCGGGTACGTCGACGCCGCACGGTCACGGAGCCCGTCGAGCTCGTGCCGGGCGATGTCGCGCGGAGCCGGGAACGGCCGGTTCAGGAACCGACGGAGCATCTCGACCGCGTCCTCCTCACCGCGCGCGGTGGCGAGGCGACGAGCCGTGCCGTAGTCGACGACCTCGAGCGCGAACTCGTCGGACGCCTCGGCCGGGACCACGCGGAGCGCACCCTCGACCGGCGGCTCGTGCAGGGTCTCTCCGGGGAGCTGCACGTAGCGGATCGTGTAGCCGAGCTGGTCGAGGATGGGGCGGGTGGCCGCGAACGTCATGGAGCGGAGCCTATCGGTGGAGTCGATGTCGAGTCTTGGACGACCCCGAGTGTCAGGCGCGGCCCCGCATGACGGCCTGCTTGACCTCGGAGATCGCCTTCGTCACCTGGATGCCACGGGGGCAGGCGTCGGTGCAGTTGAAGGTGGTCCGGCAGCGCCAGACCCCTTCCTTGTCGTTGAGGATGTCGAGGCGGACCTCGGCGGCGTCGTCACGCGAGTCGAAGATGAAGCGGTGCGCGTTCACGATCGCGGCCGGGCCGAAGTACTGCCCGTCGGTCCAGAACACCGGGCACGACGAGGTGCACGCAGCGCAGAGGATGCACTTCGTGGTGTCGTCGAAGCGTGCGCGGTCGGCCACCGACTGGATGCGCTCCTTGCCCGGGGTGGGCGCCGTCTTCGGCTGCAGGAACGGCTGGACCTCGCGGAAGGACTTGAAGAAGGGCTCCATGTCGACGACGAGGTCCTTCTCGAGCGGCAGGCCCTTGATCGCCTCGACGTAGATCGGCTTCGAGACGTCGAGGTCCTTGATCAGGGTCTTGCACGCCAGCCGGTTCCGGCCGTTGATGCGCATCGCGTCCGAGCCGCAGACCCCGTGGGCGCAGGAACGTCGGAACGTCAGGGAGCCGTCCTGGTCCCACTTGATCTTGTGCAGGGCGTCGAGGATGCGGTCGGTCGGCAGCATCATGACGTCGAAGTCCTGCCAGCGCGGCTCGTCGTCGACGTCCGGGTCGAAGCGCCGGATGATGAGCGTGACGGAGAAGGACCCGGGAGGCGCGTCGGTGGTGTCGGTCCGGGGTGCGTCGGAGACCAGGGTGTCGGTCATCTCAGTACTTCCTCTCCATCGGCTGGTACCGGGTCACGACGACCGGCTTCCAGTCCAGCGTGACGTGGTCGTCGGCGAGTGACGAGTGCGGGTCGCCCGTCAGGTACGCCATCGTGTGCTGCATGTAGTTCTCGTCGTCGCGCTTCGGGTAGTCGTCGCGCATGTGGCCGCCGCGGCTCTCCTTGCGGTTGCGGGCCGAGTAGACGACCACCTCGGCCAGGTCGAGCAGGAACCCGAGCTCGACGGCCTCGAGCAGGTCGGTGTTGAACCGCTTGCCCTTGTCCTGCACGGAGACCTGCATGAAGCGGTTCCGGAGCGTGTGGATGGTCTCGGTGACGCGGGCGAGGGACTCGTCGGTGCGGAACACCTGGGCGTTCTTGTCCATCTCGTCCTGCAGCTCCTTGCGCAGGACGGCGATGCGCTCGGTGCCGGTCGAGGCGCGCAACTGGTCGAGCATCGCCCGGACGCCGGCAGCGGGGTCTTCGGGCAGCGGGAGGAACTCGGCGGTCTTGACCCACTCGGCGGCGTTGTTGCCCGAGCGCTTGCCGAAGACGTTGATGTCGAGGAGCGAGTTCGTGCCGAGACGGTTCGAGCCGTGCACCGAGACGCACGCGCACTCGCCGGCGGCGTAGAGGCCGGGGACGACGGTGGTGTTGTCGTAGAGCACCTGTGCGTCGGTGTTCGTCGGGATGCCACCCATCGCGTAGTGCGCGGTCGGCATGACGGGCACCGGCTCGACGACGGGGTCGACGCCGAGGTAGGTGCGGGCGAACTCCGTGATGTCCGGGAGCTTGGTCTCGAGGACCTCGGCACCGAGGTGCGTGCAGTCGAGCAGGACGTAGTCCTTGTTCGGGCCGGCACCGCGGCCCTCTGCCACCTCTTGCACCATGCACCGGGCGACGATGTCGCGTGGGGCGAGGTCCTTGATGGTGGGGGCGTAGCGCTCCATGAAGCGTTCACCGGAGGCGTTGCGCAGGATCGCACCTTCGCCACGAGCACCCTCGGTCAACAGGATGCCGAGGCCCGCGAGGCCGGTCGGGTGGAACTGGAAGAACTCCATGTCCTCGAGCGGCAGGCCGGTGCGCCACACGATGCCGACGCCGTCGCCGGTCAGGGTGTGCGCGTTCGAGGTCGTCTTGTACATCTTGCCGAAGCCGCCGGTCGCGAAGATCATCGCCTTGGCGTGGAACACGTGCAGCTCACCCGTGGCGAGCTCGAACGCGACGACGCCGGCCGGCTGCTTGCGCGTGACGCCGTCCTCGCCCACGACGTCGACCATGATGAGGTCGAGCGCGTAGAACTCGTTGTAGAACTCGACGCCGAGCTTGACGCAGTTCTGGAACAGCGTCTGCAGGATCATGTGGCCGGTGCGGTCGGCCGCGTAGCAGGCCCGGCGGACCGGTGCCTTGCCGTGGTCGCGGGTGTGGCCGCCGAAGCGACGCTGGTCGATCTTGCCCTCGGGCGTGCGGTTGAACGGCAGGCCCATGTTCTCGAGGTCGATGACGGCGTCGATGGCTTCCTTCGCCAGGATCTCGGCGGCGTCCTGGTCGACCAGGTAGTCGCCGCCCTTGATCGTGTCGAAGGTGTGCCACTCCCACGAGTCCTCTTCGACGTTCGCGAGCGCCGCGGCCATCCCGCCCTGCGCCGCACCGGTGTGCGAGCGGGTCGGGTAGAGCTTCGAGATGACGGCCGTCTTCGCCTTCGGGCCGGCCTCGATCGCGGCACGCATGCCCGCGCCTCCTGCGCCGATGATGACGATGTCGAACTGGTGGTGGTGCACGGTGGTCTCGGTCACAGGGGTCTTTCCGTAGACGGTGGGAAGGCGGTCGGCAGCGGGGATGGTGCTACTGCGCCGGGCAGAAGGAGGGCAGGTCCGCGGCGGCTGCGCCGGCGGGGCACGGGTCGAACGTCCAGCAGACGAGCAGGCCGAGGACGATCAGCACGACGCACGCGATGAGGATCGCGGCGAGGAGCGTCTTCCGGATGCCCGGCTTCGACACGTAGTCGTTGACGATCGTGCGCATGCCGTTCGAGCCGTGGATGAGCGCCAGGACGAGCATGAGGGAGTCCCACACCTGCCAGAACGGGTTGGCCCACTTGCCGGCGACGAAGGCGAAGTCGATCTGCTTGACACCCTCGCCCGCCACCATGTTGACGAAGAGGTGGCCGAAGATCAGCACGACGAGCAGGACGCCCGAGCCGCGCATGTAGATCCAGCCCCACTTCTCCCAGTTGGTGGAGCGGCGAGCGGCCGAGGCGGAACGGGGAGGTTCGACGATCTGCGTGGTCATCAGGTGCCCCTCTAGTTGAAGTCCGCGAAGAGGTTCATGAGCTGGCGGGGCAGGAAGCCCGCGATCGCGATCGCCCACAGGGCGATGACGACCCAGAACATGGCCCGCTGGTACTTCGGCCCCTTGGACCAGAAGTCGACGAGGATGATCCGGAGCCCGTTGAACGCGTGGAACACGATGGCCATCACCAGGGCGATCTCGCCGAGGTTCATGATCGGGGTCTTGTACGTGCCGATGACCGCGTTGTACGCCTCGGGCGAGAGGCGCACGAGTGCCGTGTCGAGGATGTGCACGAGCAGGAAGAAGTAGATCGCGACACCGGTGATCCGGTGCAGGACCCACGACCACATGCCGGTCGACCCGCGGTACAGCGTGCCCTCGAGTTTCCGAGAGGCGCGGGGCGCCTCGATCGTGACTTCGGGGACGGCGGTCGCCGTACCGCCGCCGGTGGGCTCAGCCATGAGCTCGTCCTTCCATAGGACGGGCTCGCCCGATCGGCGAGCCCTTGCCGTTCGTGTTCGTGTGGAACACGTCCCATCCTATGCGCGGGTGCTGACCTTCTCGTCCCGACCGGCCCGCAGGCCCCGACCCACGGGCGGCGCGCCGATGTTCCTGGCCGTGTCGTGGTGCCCCAGGAGCTGGTCGCCGACGGCCTCCCACGTGGTGCCCTCGACCCGGAGACGGCCCGCCGATCCCATCCGTTCCGCGAGTGCGCGGTCGTGGTGGAGCCGCAGGACCGCCTGTCGCAGGGCCTGTGGTGCGTCGGTGTCGTAGAGCTCGCCGTCGAGTCCGGGGGCGACGAGGTCGAGCGGACCACCCGACGCCGGCGCGATCACCGGCAGCCCCGAGGCGTGCGCTTCCTGGAGGGTCTGCCCGAAGGTCTCGGCCGGACCGGTGTGCACGAAGAGGTCGAGCGAGGCGTACGCGTCGGCGAGGGCGTCGCCGCGCAACGGTCCGGTGAAGGTGACGTCGAGGTGCCGCAGTCGCCGTTCGAGCAGCGCGCGGGACGGTCCACCGCCGGCCACGACGACGCGGATGCCGGGGATCCCGCCGAGCTCGGCGAGCCGTTCGACCTCCTTCTCCGGGGCCAGCCGTCCGACGTAGCCGACGATCGTCTCGCCGTGCGGCGCGATCCGGCGTCGGAGCGCTCGGACGTGGGCGGACTCCCGTCGGGCCGGGTGGAAGAGCTCGGTGTCGACCCCGCGCCCCCACCGTGCGACGCGGGGGACGCCGTCCTCGGCGAGCATCGCGGCGGTCGCGCTCGACGGCGCGAGCGTCAGCGAGGCGCCGGCGTGGATGCGGCCGAGGATCCTGCGGACCAACGGGACGGTCGCCGTCAACCCGTTGCGGCGGGCGAAACCGGCCACGTCGGTCTGGAAGACGGCGACGGAGGGGATGCCGAGCCTCCCGGCTGCCGTGATCGCGCGCCCACCCAACAGGAACGGACTCGCGGCGTGGAGCACGTCGGCGCCGGAGGCGGCGAGGATCGTGTCGAGGACGGGGTGGGGGAGTGCGACGGGGAACTGCCGGTACGCGACGGCGGGGATCCGGTGCACGTCGAAGGAGCGGTAGCGCTCGACACTGCTGCGCGAACGGAACTGCGCGAGCCCCGGGGTGTCCGGCGCGATCACGACCGCGCGGTGGCCTCGGCGTTCCAGGTGGTCGAGGACCGCCAGGACGCTGGTGGTCACGCCGTTGAGGGTGGGCAGGAAGCTCTCGGTCACGACGGCGACGGTCCGGGGGGACGTGCCGCGCTCCACGCTGCGTGCGCTCATGGTGTTTCCCATGCTCCGGGCGTGACGTGACCCCGCGGGGCCGACGACGTGAACGGGGCGGAGGCGACGGGTGAACAACGCAACGTCGTCGCCGCGCGCACGCGCGTCACTGCCCTGCGGGAGCCCGCATGCGGGAATCGTGCGGAGACCACCCAGGATCCGCGCGGCAGGACCGGTACGGTGAGCGCGTGGCTGACGCTCTCGAAGACTTCTACGCGATCATCCCCGCAGGGGGCATCGGATCGCGCCTGTGGCCGCTGTCGCGCGCGGACGCACCCAAGTTCCTGCACGACCTGACCGGCTCCGGCACCTCGCTGCTCCGGCAGACCTGGGACCGGCTCGCCCCGCTCGCGGGCGAACAGCGGATCATGGTCGTGACCGGACGGGCGCACCGCGTCGCCGTCGAGTCGCAACTGCCGGGAGTCGAGGACCACAACGTGGTGCTCGAGAGCGAGCCGAAGGACTCCACGGCGGCCATCGGGCTCGCCGCGGCGATCCTCGTGCGCCGCGAACCCGACGTCGTCATCGGCTCCTTCGCCGCCGACCACGTCATCGGCGACGCCCGCGGCTTCCGCCGTTCCGTGCGCGAGGCCGTCGCCGTCGCCCGTGCCGGGTACATCACCACCATCGGCATCACGCCGACCGAGCCCGCGATCGGCTTCGGGTACATCCACGCGCACGGCGACACCCTGGACATCGAGGGCGCACCGACCGCGCACGCCGTCCGGTCGTTCGTCGAGAAGCCCGACCTGGACACCGCACGCTCCTACGTCGAACAGGGCACGTACCTGTGGAACGCGGGCATGTTCATCGCCCGCGCCGACGTGCTGCTCGAGGAGATCGGCCGGAACAACCCGACGCTGCTGGCCGGCATCAACGAGCTGGCGGACGCTTGGGACACCTCGGCCCGCGGCGCGGTCGTCGACGCGGTGTGGCCCACGCTCGAGAAGATCGCGATCGACTACACGGTCGCCGAGCCGGCCGCCGCGGCGGGCCGCATGGCGGTCGTCCCCGGCGACTTCGACTGGGACGACGTCGGCGACTTCGCCTCGCTCGCCAAGCTGCAGTCCGGCGGTCGCCCGAACAACCTTGCCGTCCTCGGCGACGGCGCCCGGATCCTCGCCGACTCGTCGAGCGGCATCGTGATCTCGCACAGCCAGCGGCTCATCTCGCTCATCGGGGTCGAGGACATCGTCGTCGTGGACACCCCCGACGCGTTGCTCGTGACGACCAGCGCGAACGCGCAGCGGGTCAAGGGCGTCGTGGATGCGCTCAAGATCAGCGGCCGCGGCGACGTCCTGTAGCGCTCCACCGACAAACCCCTCGAACTGGGGGTCCGAGCGTGACCCCGCGTTACGGGCGCGTTTCGGCGCGGTCGCGATCCCGTAACTGATCCGTCCGGTGCTCAGAACGGGTCCTGTACCGGCCGGGCGGTCGTGTACTGTCGCCACGATCGCCCGGAACGCACGTGGTCCGGGCACGCTCCCCGGAGGAACCCACCCGTGACATCTCGTACCCGACGCGTCGTCCTCAGCGGCTTCGCGCTCCTCGGCACCGCCGCCGTCCTCGCAGGCTGCGCCTCGGCGCCGTCCGACACGACGACCGCCAAGAAGACCGACTTCCGCCCCTGCATGGTCTCCGACGCCGGTGGCTTCGACGACAAGTCGTTCAACCAGCTCGGCTACGAGGGCATGAAGGACGCCGCCAAGGACCTCGGTGCCACCTACAAGGAAGCCGAGTCGAAGGACGCCACCGTCTACGACTCGAACATCCAGCAGCTCATCGGCCAGAACTGCAACCTCGTCGTGACCGTCGGCTTCAACCTCGCCGACGCCACGAAGAAGCAGGCCGCGGCGAACCCCGACACCGACTTCGCGATCATCGACGACAGCTCGATCGACGCGAAGAACGTCAAGCCGATCACGTTCGACACCTCGCAGGCCGCGTTCCTCGCCGGCTACGCAGCGGCGTCCTACTCGAAGACCGGCGTCGTCGGCACCTTCGGTGGCATGCAGATCCCGACCGTCACCATCTTCATGGACGGCTTCGCGGACGGCGTGAAGTACTACAACGAGCAGAAGGACAAGGACGTCCAGGTCAAGGGCTGGAACGTCGACACCGGCAAGGGTTCGTTCACCGGTGGCTTCGAGGCCGGCACGCAGGCCAAGTCGGTCGCGCAGACGCTCCTCGACCAGGACGCCGACGTGATCCTGCCCGTCGGTGGTCCGATCTACCAGTCGGCTGCCGAGGCCATCAAGGACGCCGACAACGGCTCCGTCCTGATCGGTGCGGACAGCGACCTCTACGAGGCCGACCCGCGCTACAAGGACATCGCCTTCACCTCGGTCGAGAAGGGCATGCGCCCGGCCGTGAAGGACGTCGTCGAGCAGGCGGCCGACAAGAAGTTCTCGAAGACCCCGTACGTGGGCACGCTCGAGAACGAGGGCGTCGGCATCGCGCCGTTCCACGACTACGAGTCCAAGGTCGACAAGGGCCTGCAGGGCGAACTGGACGACATCAAGGCCGGCATTATCGACGGCTCGATCAAGGTCAAGACCCAGTCCTGACCCGACGAACGCGGGCGAGGGGCTTCCCTCGCCCGCGTTCTCGTGCGCCCGAGCGGTGCACGCGATACCGTGCGCCCGAGCGGTGCACGCGACCGTGCGCCCGCGTGGCGCACTCGAGACAGAAATAGACTCCCGAACATGAAGCTCGAACTCCGCGGCATCACCAAGCGGTTCGGCGCCCTGGTCGCCAACGACCACATCTCGCTCACCGTCGAGCCGGGTGAGGTCCACTGCCTCCTGGGTGAGAACGGCGCCGGCAAGTCCACCCTGATGAACGTCCTCTACGGCCTGTACGACGCCGACGAGGGCGAGATCCTGCTCGACGACGTGGTCCAGGACTTCGACGGCCCCGGTGACGCCATGCGCGCCGGCATCGGCATGGTGCACCAGCACTTCATGCTCGTCCCCGTCTTCACCGTCGCCGAGAACGTCATGCTCGGTCAGGAGCAGACCACCTTCGGTGGACGGCTCGACCTGGCCGGCGCCCGCAAACGGGTGAAGGAGATCTCCGACCGCTTCGGGTTCGACGTCGACCCCGACGCCAAGATCGAGGACCTGCCCGTCGGCGTCCAGCAGCGCGTCGAGATCATCAAGGCGCTCTCCCGCGACGCCTCCGTGCTGGTGTTCGACGAGCCGACGGCCGTCCTCACCCCGCAGGAGACCGACGAGCTGATGGGCATCATGCGGCAGCTCCGCGAGGCCGGCACCGCGATCGTCTTCATCACCCACAAGCTCCGCGAGGTCCGCGAGGTCGCCGACCGCATCACGGTGATCCGGCTCGGCAAGGTCGTCGGAGAGGCCTCGCCCGCGGCGACCAACAACGAGCTGGCCGCGATGATGGTCGGCCGCGCGGTCTCCCTCGTCGTCGACAAGACGCCGTCGACCGGTGGCGAGGACGCCCTGGTCGTCGAGGGCCTCACCGTGACCGACCCGTCCGGCATCGTGCTCGTCGACGACGTGTCGTTCTCGGTCCGTCGTGGCGAGGTCCTGGCGATCGCCGGGGTGCAGGGCAACGGACAGACCGAGCTCACCGAGGCGATCCTCGGTCTCGAGCCCGTCCACGCCGGCCGCATCACGCTGGACGGCAAGGAGCTCACCGGCCGCAGCGTCAAGCAGGTGCTCGACGCCGGCGTCGGCTTCGTCCCCGAGGACCGCAAGGAGGACGGCCTGGTCGGCGAGTTCACGATCGCGGAGAACCTCATGCTCGACCGGTCCGACCACGACGCGTTCGTCCGCGCCGGCACCATCCGCGCCGCCGAGCGCGACGCCTTCGCCGACGAGAAGATCGCCGAGTTCGACATCCGCACGCCGGGCCGCGCGACCGCTGCCGGTCGGCTGTCCGGCGGCAACCAGCAGAAGATCGTCCTCGCCCGGGAGCTCAGCCGCGAGCTCCGGCTGTTCGTCGCCGCGCAGCCCACGCGCGGCATCGACGTCGGGTCGATCGAGTTCGTGCACAAGCGCATCGTCGCCACCCGCGACACCGGTGTGCCCGTCATCGTCGTCTCCACCGAGCTCGACGAGGTCGTGGCACTGGCCGACCGCATCGCCGTCATGTACCGCGGCGGCATCGTCGGGATCGTGCCGGCGACCACCCCGCGAGACGTCCTCGGCCTCATGATGGCCGGCGAGATCCCAGAAGGAACGGAGCTGGCAGCGTGACCGCGCAGGACCCAGACAACACGCAGCAGCCGCTCACCGACGACCGCCTGCAGGAGGCCCCGGAGACCCCGCACCTGATGACGGACTCGGTGGACGACACCGAGCGACGGAGCGGCGCCCCCGGCACCGACCGCTGGCACGCCGCGATGCAGAGCATCCTGAACGGCTCCGTGCTCGTCACGGTCCTCGCGGTCGTGCTCGCCCTCGTCGCCTGCGGCATCCTCATCGCGCTGACCGACGAGAACGTCCGCGCCACGGCCGGCTACTTCTTCGCCCGTCCCGCTGACATGCTCCAAGCCATCGGCACCGCGGTCGGCGGCGCCTACGCCTCGCTGTTCCAGGGCTCGGTGGTCAACTTCGGCGCCACCAGCTTCCAGCAGGCGATCGCCCCGCTCACCCGGTCGATCGACTACGCGGTGCCGCTCGTCGTCGCCGGCCTCGGGATCGCGCTGTCCTTCCGCGCCGGGTTGTTCAACATCGGCGGCCAGGGCCAGATCCTGATGGGGGCCGCGGCCGCCGGCTGGGTCGGGTTCTCGTTCGACGGACCCGCCGCGATCCACATCCCGCTCACGATCGTCGCCGGCATCGTCGGCGGTGCGGTCTGGGGCGGGATCGTCGGTGTCCTCAAGGCGCGCACGGGTGCGAACGAGGTGGTCGTCACGATCATGCTCAACTACGTCGCGCTCTACCTGGTCAGCTACCTGCTCCGGACCCCCGGTCTGCTGCAGGCTCCCGGCAGCAGCAACCCGATCTCCCCGGCCACGAAGGACAGCGCCCTGCTGCCGCAGCTGTTCGGCGTGCGGTACGGCGTGGACCTCGGCTTCATCGTCGCGATCATCGCGGTCGTCGTCGTCTGGTGGCTCGTCAACAAGTCGTCGCTCGGCTTCCGGTTCCGCACCATCGGTGAGAACCCCCGTGCCGCCCGTGTCGCCGGCATGAGCGTGCCGGCACTGACGATCTGGGTGATGGTCATCTCCGGTGCCCTCGTCGGCATCGCCGGTGCCTACCAGGTGCAGGGTGCGGTCACGACGGGCTTCACCTCGGGCATCGACGCCGGCATCGGCTTCGACGCGATCACCGTCGCGCTGCTCGGCCGCTCGAAGCCGTGGGGTGTGTTCTGGGCCGCGATCCTGTTCGGTGTGCTGAAGAACGGCGGCTACGCCATGCAGGCCGCCAACGGCATCCCGATCGACATCGTCGGTGTCATCCAGGCCCTCATCGTCCTGTTCATCGCGGCGCCGCCGCTCGTCCGCGCGATCTTCCGGATCCCGCAGCCGGGGGCCCGCCAGCGCACGAAGACGAGCAAGAACAGCAAGAAGGCGGTCGCCGCGTGAGCACCCTCAGCCCCACCGCGGCGCCCGCGTCGCCCCTGTCCGACCGTCCGGTCGAGACGACCCGCAGCTGGAAGCTCCCGATCGGGTACGCCGTGTTCACGCTGCTCGCGGTCGTGTTCTTCGTCCTGCTCAGCCGTGCCGGCACGACCACCTTCCGGCTCGCGAACGCCGGCGACTTCGTCGCGCTGCCGAACGTCCCGCTGTCGGCGGCACCGACCGGCTACGTCGTGGTCGTGCTCCTGGCGATCGCCACGGTCTACGCCTTCGTCGAGGTCCGCGCGTACCGGCACGTCCCGCTCTGGGTCACGTCGGTCTTCGCGATCGTCTTCGTCGTCGGCTTCCTGACGTGGGCAGCGGCCGGCGCCACGATCCCGCTGCCCGGCCTGCTGGTCGGCGCACTCGGTCTGAGCGTCCCGCTCGTGTTCGGTGCCCTCGGCGGCGTCATCTCCGAGCGGGTCGGCGTGGTCAACATCGCCATCGAGGGCCAGTTCCTCGCGGGTGCGTTCACCTCGGCGCTCATCGCGTCGCTCACCGGCTCCGCGTGGGTCGGGCTCGTCGGCGCGCTCGTCGCCGGTGTGCTCGTCTCGTTCATCCTGGCTGCGTTCAGCATCAAGTACCTCGTCGACCAGGTCATCGTCGGTGTCGTCATCAACGCCCTCATCTCGGGGCTGACCGGCTTCCTGTACTCGCAGGTGCTGTCCCCGAACGAGACCACGCTGAACGTCGGCGTCCGGTTCCCGAAGTTCGAGATCCCGCTGCTCCACCAGATCCCGGTCATCGGTCCGGTGTTCTTCGAGCAGAGCGTCATCGTCTACCTGGCGTACGTGGCCGTCGCGGTCGTCACCTTCGGCCTGTTCAAGACCCGCTGGGGCCTGCGCCTCCGCGCGGTCGGCGAGCACCCGCAGGCGGCCGACACGGTGGGCATCAACGTCACGAGCACCCGGTTCTGGAACGTGTCGCTCGCTGGCGCGATCGCCGGCCTCGGTGGTGCGTACTTCACGCTCGACGCGGTCGGACCGTTCACGAAGGACATGACCGCGGGCGCCGGCTACATCGCCCTGGCCGCCGTCATCTTCGGTCGCTGGGACCCGATCAAGGCCACGCTGGCGGCGCTGCTGTTCGGCTTCGCGTCGAACCTGCAGAACACGCTCGGGGCGATCGACTCGCCCGTGCCGAGCGAGTTCCTGCTCATGCTGCCGTACGTGGTGACGATCTTCGCGGTGGCCGGCCTGGTCGGGCAGTCGCGCGGTCCCGCCGCGTCCGGCAAGCCGTACATCAAGAGCTGACGGCCAGGAGGCACGGCACATGACCGAAACGCACGCTGCGGACGACGGCACGGCCGCGTCCACCGACGCGATCGCCTGGACGGACCCGGCCACGGCCCTGCGCGCGGGAGGCGGCGACACCGCCGCCGACGGGGCGGACGCGGCCACGGGCCTCCCGGTCGACGACGTTGACTGGGGCGTCCTGCGGGACGCCGCCACGGCCGCGATGCGGCGCGCCTACGCGCCGTACTCGTCGTTCCCGGTGGGCGCCGCGGCGCTCACCGACGACGGCCGGATCGTCTCCGGCTGCAACGTCGAGAACGCGAGCTACGGGGTGACGCTCTGCGCGGAGTGCTCGCTCGTGTCGCAGCTGCACATGACCGGCGGCGGCAAGCTCGTCGCGTTCACGTGCGTCGACGGCGACGGGGCGACCCTGATGCCGTGCGGCCGCTGCCGCCAGCTGCTGTTCGAGCACTCGACCGAGGGCATGCTCCTCGAGACGGTCTCGGGCATCCGCACCATCGACGAGGTCCTGCCCGACGCGTTCGGGCCGCGCACCCTCGCCACCTACCAGCAGGAGCACTGATCCACATGGCCGTCGAGCCGTTCGACACCGTCGACCTCATCCGCACGAAGCGCTCCGGCGGCGCCCTGAGCACCGCCGAGGTCGACTGGCTCGTCGACGCGTACACCCGCGGTTACGTCGAGGACCCGCAGATGGCCGCGATGGCGATGGCGATCTTCCTGAACGGGATGGAGCGGCGCGAGGTCAAGGACCTCACGCTCGCGATGATCGCGTCGGGGGAGCGGATGTCGTTCGGGTCGCTCGGCAAGACGACCGTCGACAAGCACTCCACGGGCGGGGTCGGCGACAAGATCACGCTGCCGCTCGCACCGCTGGTGGCGTCGTTCGGCGTCGCGGTGCCGCAGCTGTCCGGCCGCGGCCTCGGTCACACCGGCGGGACGCTCGACAAGCTCGAGTCGATCCCCGGGTGGCAGGCTGCGCTGTCGAACGACCGGATGATGGAGATCCTGTCCGACGTCGGCGCGGTCATCTGCGCCGCTGGCTCGGGTCTCGCACCCGCCGACAAGAAGCTGTACGCCCTGCGCGACATCACCGGCACCGTCGAGTGCATCCCGCTCATCGCGTCGAGCATCATGTCGAAGAAGATCGCCGAGGGCACCGGTGCGCTCGTGCTCGACGTGAAGTTCGGTTCCGGTGCGTTCATGCCGACGTACGAGGCGTCGCGCGAGCTCGCGCAGACGATGGTCGACCTCGGGAACGACGCCGGGGTGAAGACCTCGGCGCTGCTGACCGACATGGAGGTCCCGCTCGGGCTGACGATCGGCAACGCGCTCGAGGTGCGGGAGTCGGTCGAGGTGCTGGAGGGCGGCGGTCCGGCCGACGTCGTGGAGCTGACCGTCGCGCTGGCCTCCGAGATGCTCACGCTGGCTGGACTGCCGGACGCCGATCCCGCCGCGGCGCTAGCCGACGGTCGCGCGATGGACACCTGGCGCCGGATGATCTCCGCGCAGGGTGGGGACCCCTCCGCCGCGTTGCCGGTCGCTCGCGAGCAGCACGTCGTCACCGCGCCGTCGTCCGGTGTGCTGGCGCAGCAGGACGCCCTGCCGTTCGGCGTCTCGGCCTGGCGCCTCGGCGCCGGTCGTGCCCGCGCGCAGGACCCGGTGCAGGCCGGGGCGGGCATCGAGCTGCACGTCAAGCCCGGTGACACCGTGACCGAGGGGCAGCCGCTCTGGACGCTGCACACCGACGACGCCTCGCGGATCCCGCGCGCGCTCGAGTCGCTCGAGGGTGCGTGGTCGATCGGCTCGTCCGACGCTGCCGTGGCGGCCCGCGGGCCGATCGTGCGGGAGCGCATCGCGGGCTGAACGCGACCGTCCGACCGACTGGAGGCTCTCCGCACACGTGTGGAGAGCCTCCAGTCGGTTCGTCCGTCTGTTGTGCACAGGTGCCTGCGCGCGGTCGGTGACCACCGATAGCCTGGACGCATGAGCGCCGACGCCCCGACCTACCGCCTGCCCGACGCCGGAGCGGTCATCAACGACCTGCCGAAGGTCTCGCTGCACGACCACCTCGACGGCGGCCTGCGCCCCGCGACGATCGTCGAGCTTGCCGGTGCTGCGGGCGTCACGCTGCCGACCACCGACCCGTCCGAGCTCGGGCAGTGGTTCGCCGACCAGTCGAACTCGGGCTCGCTCGTCGAGTACCTGAAGACGTTCGACGTCACCATCTCGGTCATGCAGACGGCTCCGCAGCTGCACCGCGTCGCGAAGGAGTTCGTCGAGGACCTGGTCGCCGACGGCGTCGTGTACGGCGAGGTCCGCTGGGCGCCGGAGCAGCACCTGCAGGGCGGCCTGACCCTCGACGAGACGGTCGAGGCCGTCCAGGCCGGCATCGAGGAAGCGGTCGACGCCGCGGGCGGGCGCATCCGCGTCGGCCAGCTCGTCACCGCGATGCGCCACGCCGACCGCTCGCTCGAGATCGCCGAGCTCGCCGTCCGGCACCGTGACAACGGGGTCGTCGGCTTCGACATCGCCGGTGCCGAAGCCGGGTTCCCCGCCTCGAACCACCGTGCCGCGTTCGACCACCTCGCATCCGAGCTGTTCCCCGTCACCGTCCACGCGGGCGAAGCCGACGGACTCGCCTCGATCCGGTCCGCGCTCGTCGACGGCCGCGCGCTGCGCCTCGGGCACGGCGTCCGGATCTTCGAGGACGTCACCCTCTCCGACGCCGGTGACGGCTCGACGCTGGCCTCCCTCGGCGAGGTCGCGTCGTGGGTCCGCGACCGCGAGATCCCGCTCGAGGTCTCGCCGTCCTCCAACCTGCAGACCGGTGCGATCGCGGCCTGGGGGGACGACCTCGCCGACCACCCCTTCGACGTGCTCTACCAGCTCGGCTTCCGGGTCACGGTGAACACCGACAACCGCCTGATGAGCGGGACGTCGCTGTCGAAGGAGCTCGCACTGCTCGCCGGCACGTTCGGCTACGACCTCGACGACCTGGCGGCGTTCCAGATCAACGCGGCGCTCGGCTCCTTCCTGCCGCTCGAGGACCGCGAGGAGATCATCGCGACCATCACCTCCGGGTACTCGGAGGCCTGACGCATGGGACTGCCGCCGCTACCGGACGCCGCCGTCCTCCTCGGGGCCACCGCGCCCACCTGGCGTGACGCGATGCGCCTGGCCGGCGGCGCGCTCGTCGCGTCCGGAGCCGCGACCGACGAGTACACGGACGCCATGATCGGCATGGTCGAGGAACACGGGCCGTACATCGTGATCTCCCCGGGCCTGGCGTTCGCCCACGCCCGACCGGGCGGCGCAGTCCTGCGCGACGGGCTCGCCGTCGTGACCCTCGCGACACCGGTCGCGTTCGGCCATCCGCACAACGACCCGGTCCGCGTGGTCCTGGGGCTCGCGGTCGCCGGGGTCGGCACGCACCTCGAGTCCATCGGCGAGATCGCGAACCTGTTCAACGACCAGGCCGTCACGGGGCGGATCGCCGACGCGACGACGGCGGACGAGGTCCGCACGATCATGGGGGTGTCCGCGTGAAGATCGTGACCATCTGCGGTGCGGGCATCGGCTCGAGCGGGATCCTCAAGGTGAACGCCGAGAAGGCGTTGTCGGCCCTCGGTCTGCAGGCATCGGTCGTCGCAGCCGACGTGGCCTCGGTGCGCGACGTGTCCGACGACGCCAACGTGATCCTCACCAGCCAGGAGTTCGTCGAGGCGATCGGCGACACCTACGCCGAGGTCATCGTGATCCGGAACCACTTCGACCAGGGCGAGATCACGGCGGCGGTGGACCGGGCGCTCGGCGAGCACTGAGGCGGGTGCGGCGGCGGCCGCTGCGGCGGGTGCGGCGGCGGCCGCTGGGGCGGGAGCGGCGGCGGCCGCTGCGGCGGGCGTCGGCCCTTTAGAGTTGGGGCATGAGCACCGAGAACCCGCTGAACGACCCCGCTGCCGACCCGTTCGAGGTCGCGCGGGACGCCGCCGCCGTCATCGCCGCGAAGTCCGGAATCGAGCGGCACGACATCGCCCTGACCCTCGGCTCGGGCTGGGGCAAGGCCGCCGACATCATCGGTGAGACCGTGTCCGAGATCCCGGCGGACCAGGTCCCCGGGTTCAGCGCCTCGGCCGTGCCCGGACACTCCGGCACCATCCGGTCGATCCGCCTCGCCGACGGCCGCCACGCGCTCGTCATCGGCGCACGCACGCACTACTACGAGGGCCACGGCGTCCGCCGGGTCGTGCACAGCGTCCGCACCGCCGCGGCCACGGGCGCCACGGTCATGGTGCTGACGAACGGTGCCGGTGGCATCAAGGAGCACTGGACGCCCGGCACGCCCGTGCTCATCAGCGACCACATCAACCTGACCGCCGACAGCCCGCTCGAGGGCGCGACGTTCATCGACCTCACGGACCTGTACTCGTCCCGGCTGCGTGACGTGGCGCGGTCGGTCGACCCGTCCCTGGACGAGGGCGTCTACACGCAGTTCCGCGGCCCGCACTACGAGACCCCTGCAGAGGTCCAGATGGCCAAGGCCATCGGCGGACACATCGTCGGCATGTCAACTGCACTCGAGGCCATCGCCGCCCGACAGGCCGGCATGGAGGTCCTCGGGTTCTCGCTCATCACGAACCTCGCCGCCGGCATCCAGAAGACGCCGCTGTCGCACACCGAGGTGCTCGAGGCCGGCAAGCAGGCCGAGCCCGTGATCGCGGACCTGCTCGCCCGCGTGGTGACCGCCCTCGGGCAGCCGGCGTCGTGAAGATCGATCTCGACCACGTGCTCGGCACGGCTCGGTCCTGGCTCGCGCAGGACCCCGATCCGCAGACCCGCGACGAGCTGACCGCCGCGATCGACGCCGCCTCCGACGGCTCCGGTCCGGCTGTGCAGGCCCTGGCCGCGCGGTTCGGCGGCCGGCTGCAGTTCGGTACTGCCGGACTCCGCGCCGAGCTCGGCTACGGCCCGCTCCGCATGAACCGGGTCGTCGTGTCGCAGGCCGCTGCCGGTCTCGCACGCTTCCTGATCGACACGGGCCGGTCGCGCAGCGTCGTGATCGGCTACGACGGCCGGGTGAACTCCGACGTCTTCGCGCGCGACTCAGCCGAGGTCATGCGCGGCCTCGGGCTCGAGGTCACGCTGCTGCCGGTCGCCCTGCCCACGCCGGTGCTCGCGTTCGCCGTGCGGCACCTCGACGTCGGCGCCGGGGTGATGGTCACCGCGAGCCACAACCCGCCCCGCGACAACGGGTACAAGGTCTACCTCGGACAGGACGACGACGGGTCGCAGATCGTGCCGCCGGTCGACGGCTCGATCGCTGCGGCCATCGAAGCCGTCGCTGCCGGGTCGATCACGGACCTGCCCCGGGGCACCGACTACACCGTCGCGTCGTCCGCGCTGCTCGATGCCTACGTGGCCGCGACGGCCGCCATCGTGCCGGCCCCGACCCTGGCGCCGCAGGAGCAGCCGACGGTCGTGTACACGGCGATGCACGGTGTCGGGTGGGAGACCGCACGCGCGGTGTTCGCCGCCGCCGGGTTCGCGTCGCCCGCGGTCGTGCCGGAGCAGATCGAGCCGGACGGAGCGTTCCCGACCGTGTCGTTCCCGAACCCAGAAGAGCCCGGCGCGATGGACCTGGCGATCGCTCGCGGTGTCGCCGTCGGCGCAGACCTCGTCATCGCGAACGACCCCGACGCCGACCGGCTCGCGCTCGCGATCCCGGCGGTGTCCGACTCCGGGGCTCCGACCTACCGCCGCCTGTCGGGCAACGAGGTCGGGTGGCTGCTCGGGTGGCAGGCTGCCGTCCGCGCGTCGGAGACCGGTGCCACGGGCACCCTCGCGGCGTCGATCGTCTCGTCGCCGGCGCTGGCCCGTGTCGCCGCCCGCCACGGCCTGGAGTACCGCGACACCCTGACCGGCTTCAAGTGGGTCTCGCGGGTCCCCGGGCTCCTCTTCGGGTACGAAGAAGCCCTCGGCTACCTGGTGGACCCGTCGGTCGTCCGCGACAAGGACGGCATCTCGGCGGCACTGTCGCTGCTGTCGTTGGCGTCGGACCTCGCCGCTGCCGGATCGTCGATCGCCGGGCAGCTCGACGCCTTCGCTGCCGAGTTCGGGGCGTTCGCGTCGGGGCAGGTCGCGACCCGCGTGGACGACCTGTCCCGCATCGGCGAGATCATGGCCTCGCTGCGGTCCGCGCCGCCGTCGTCGCTCGGCGGGCTGGACGTCCGCACCGTGACGGACTACGTCGACGGGGTGGAGGGCTTCCCGCCGTCGGACATCCTGCGGTACGACCTGACCGGTGACGCGCGGGTGATCGTCCGACCGAGCGGCACCGAGCCCAAGGTCAAGGTCTACATCGACACCGTCGCCGAGACCCCCGCCGAGGCCCAGCGCCTCGTCGACGCCCTCGCGGCGTCGGTCCGCCCCTTGGTCTCGTAGCGCCGCCGTCCGCCGCCCCGCCCGGAACCAGGTTCCGGACACAGCACCGCGCAACTTCGCGGTGCTGTGTCCGTTCCGCGGTGTCTCGTGGGGCGGGCACCGCTCCACAGCGGCAACGGGTCAGCTGGTTCTCCACAGCGACCAGGGCATCGTGCCACGAGAAGCCGCCCGGACGACACGCTGGCCCGATGGAACGACTCACGCTCATGACGACACCGCTGGACACCGCGACGGCTCGGAACGTGCGGCGCAGCACCGCGCGGGGCGATCTCCTCCGAATCGGACACGGGGTGTCGACGCCCGCCAGAGCATTCCGCGACGCATCGGAGATGGTTCGTCACCGGGCCCGGATCGACGCCGTCCTCGCGGTCTCCAGGCCGGGCCTGATCGTCTCGCACGCGTCGGCCGTCGTGATGCACGACCTGCCGTGGTTCGGGCCACTCCCGGATCGTGTCGTGCTCACCGATCCGACCCGCGACCGTGCGCAGCGTCTGCGGTTCAGCGACAAGGTGCCGGCGCGCGGTCGGGAGGTGGCGACCGTGATGATCGACGAGGTCGAGACGACGGACCTGGTGACGACGGCCATCGACGTCGCGCTCCGATCCGACCGAGGCCATGCGCTGGTCATCCTCGACGCGGTGCTCGGCCGAGGGGTCGATCGTCGGGATCTGCTGGTCGAACTCGAATCACGACCGACCCGCCGCGGTGTCCAGCGGGTCCGAGCGCTCCTCGAGCTCGCGGACGCTCGGATCGAGTCCGTCGGTGAGAGCCTCGCGCACTTGGTGATGCACGATCTCCGGCTGCCGAAGCCGGAGCTGCAACAGGAGTTCTTCGTGGGCGGTCGATGCATCGCGCGGGTCGACTTCTGGTTCCCTGAGCACGGGGTGGTCGTGGAGTTCGACGGGCTGGTCAAGTACCGGGCCGGTGACGTCCGGGGCACGCGGACTGCAGATGACGTGGTCGTCGCGGAGAAGTTCCGAGAAGACGCGGTGCGTGCAGTCCCGGGGGTCCGGAGCGTTGCGCGGCTGACCTGGCGCGAGGTCCTTCCCGGCGGGGACGCTCCGACCACGCTCCGGAGGTCGGGGCTTCCGGTCTCGCTGGCGCACCGCACGACGCCGGCCTGGTGACACACCGTCGAACGGACACAGCACCGCGCGGATGCACGGTGCTGTGTCCGGAACCTGGTTCCGAGCGGAGCGAACCCCGCCGCGCGGGCCTACGCCAGCTCGAGCAGCACGTGACCGGACGAGACCGTCTGGCCGACCGGGGCGTTCAGGCCGGTGACGACGCCGTCCTTGTGGGCCTGCACGGGCTGCTCCATCTTCATGGCCTCGAGCACGACGAGCAGGTCGCCCTTCACCACGGTGTCACCCTCGGCGACCGCGAGCTTCACGACGGTCGCCTGCATCGGCGACGCGACGGACCCGCCGGACTTCGCGATGCCGCCCTTGACCGCCGACGAGCGGCGCTTCGGTGGAGCGGAGGGACCGGCCGGACGACGACCGGCGACACCGGCAGCGGCACCGCCACCGACGATCGACGGCATGGTGACCTCGATGCGCTTGCCCTGCACCTCGACGACGACCGAGTCGCGCGAAGCCGGCGCCGGCAGTTCTTCAGGAGAACCGCTCCACGCCGGGATCTCGTTGACGAAGTCGGTCTCGATCCACTGCGTGTACACGGAGAACGGCGAGGAGTCGTCCGTGGCGAACGCCGGGTCCGACACGACCGCACGGTGGAAGGGCAGCACGGTCGGCAGGCCGGTGACCTCGAACTCGGCCAGTGCACGACGCGAGCGCTCCAACGCCTCGGCACGGGTCGCCCCGGTGACGATGAGCTTCGCGAGCATGGAGTCGAACGAACCGGACACGACGTCGCCGCTCACGACTCCCGAGTCGACGCGGACGCCGGGGCCCGACGGCGCGTTGAAGGCGTGCACGGGGCCGGGCGCGGGGAAGAAGTTGCGGCCCGGGTCCTCGCCGTTGATGCGGAACTCGAACGAGTGACCGCGCGCCACGGGGTCGGAGTAGTCGAGCACGCCGCCCTCGGCGATGCGGAACTGCTCGCGCACCAGGTCGATGCCGGTGACCTCTTCGGACACGCAGTGCTCGACCTGCAGGCGGGTGTTGACCTCGAGGAACGACACCGTGCCGTCGGCGCCGATCAGGAACTCGCACGTGCCGGCACCGACGTAGCCGACCTCGCGCAGGATCGCCTTCGACGACTCGTACAGGCGCTCCTGCTGCGCGTCCGTCAGGTAGGGCGCGGGTGCTTCCTCGACGAGCTTCTGGTGCCGGCGCTGCAGCGAGCAGTCACGCGTCGACACGACGACGACGTTGCCGTGCTCGTCCGCCAGGCACTGGGTCTCGACGTGGCGCGGCTTGTCGAGGTACTTCTCGACGAAGCACTCGCCCCGACCGAACGCCGCGATGGCTTCACGCGTCGCCGACTCGAACTGCGAGGCGACCTCGTCGCGCGTCCGTGCGACCTTCAGGCCACGGCCACCGCCGCCGAAGGCCGCCTTGATGGCGACCGGCAGGCCGACCTCGTCGGCGAACGCGATGACCTCGGAGGCGTCCTTGACGGGCTCGATGGTGCCGGGCGCGAGCGGCGCGCCGACCTTCTCGGCCACGTGGCGCGCGGAGACCTTGTCGCCGAGGCGCTCGATCGAGTCCGGCGACGGGCCGATCCAGGTCAGTCCGGCGTCGATGACGGCACGGGCGAAGTCGGCGTTCTCTGCAAGGAACCCGTAGCCCGGGTGCACGGCGTCTGCGCCGGACCGTCGGGCGACCGAGATGATCTTGTCGATGACGAGGTAGGTGTCGGCGCTCGTGGTGCCGTTCAGCGCGTAGGCCTCGTCGGCGAGGCGGGCGTGCAGGGCGTCACGGTCCTGGTCGGCGTAGACGGCGACCGATGCCTTGCCTGCGTCGCGGGCCGCGCGGATGATGCGAACGGCGATCTCGCCGCGGTTCGCGATGAGGACCTTGCTGATACGGGGCATGAGACATCAGCGTATTCGTGCAACGGGAGCACGAATTGACTGGCACCCACAAAGAACCGTGCCGAACAAGTGCGGATGTCTACAGTGACCAGAACTCGTGCCAGCGGACGCCGAAGCCGCGGAGCAGCATCGACCGCAGCACCGGCAGGGACAGCCCGACCACCGCCGACGGCGCCCCGTCGATGCGCGAGATGTACGCCGCCGCCCGCCCGTCGATGGTGAACGCCCCCGCGACCTCGAGCGGCTCGCCCGTCGCCACGTACGCGTCGATCTCCTCGGCGGACAGGTCGTCGGCGAACGTCAGCGCGGCGCTGTCCACGGCGACCACGCGGTCGCCACCGGCGGCCAGGGCCGACCCGCCGGGCGCGACGTCCCCCAGCACCGGCACGCCGGCAGGAGACGTCACCAGGCTGCGGACGGGAGGCGCGGGGCGGGCCGCATCCGGGCCTCCCGTCCGCCCCGTGGCCGGGTCCAGGTCGCGGCGCCGGTCGTCGCGTCGTCGATCGATCACGCAGTGTCCACTCCACAGCGTCCCGCCGCCGGCGGCGAGCATCTGCCGCCAGCGCTCCCGGGCCACCGACGGGTCGTGCGGCTTGCCGTACAGGCGCCCGTCGACCTCGAAGGCGGAGTCGCCGCCGAACACGAAGCCGTCGACCGGCGACCCGGCGACGTCGGCGTCCGCGACGGCTGATGCCTTGGCGACGGCCAGCAGCGACACGAGCTCCGGGCCGGTCAGGTCACGGCCGAGTGCGGCGGCGGCCGCGGACGCCGCGGCGTCCTCGTCGACCCCGGGCGACACGAGCACGGGCTCGATCCCGGACTGGGCGAGGAGTGCTCGGCGGGCGGGGGATGTACTCGCGAGGTACAGACGCATGGGACCATCGAACCATGGGTGAATCCGTCGGAACGCTGCTCGAACTCGACGTCACCGGGATCGCCCACGGCGGCATCTCGGTGGCACGGCACGAAGGCCGGGTGGTCTTCGTCACGGACGCGATCCCCGGGGAGCGCGTCGTCGCCCGGGTGACCGAGGACCGGAAGAAGTCGTTCTGGCGCGCCGACACCGTCAGCGTCGTCACCCCGAGCGAGCACCGCGTCGACCACGTCTGGGCCGAGGCCGCGCTCGACCGCGACCCCGAGACGCGCCCGGGCGGTGCCGAGTTCGGCCACATCGCCCTCGCACACCAGCGCACGCTGAAGCACGACGTGCTCGTCGACTCGTTCTCGCGGTTCGCACACACGGACCTGGCATCGGTGCTCGGCTCGGACGTCGTCGTCGAGGCCGCACCCGGTGACGACGCCGCGAACGGCCTCGGCTGGCGCACCCGGGTCCGGCTGCACGTCGACGAGCACGGCACCGCCGGCCCGTTCGCCGCGCGCTCGCACTCCGTCATCCCCGTCACCAGCCTGCCGCTCGCGAACGACGCCGTGCAGGAGAGCGCGCCGCTCGGCCGTGGCGTGATGCCCGGCTCGTCGGTCATCGACGTGCTGGCACCGAGCGGCTCCGAGGGGGCGCGCCTCGTCATCGACGAGCAGAAGCCCACCGTGGTGACCGAGGTCGTGGGGGAGCGCACCTTCGCGGTGGACGACAACGGCTTCTGGCAGGTGCACCGTGCCGCGGCGTCGGTGCTCACCGAGGCCGTGCAGGACCTGGTCGACCGCGACCGGCTCGACCCCGAGGGCACCCACCTGGACCTGTACGGCGGCGTCGGCCTGCTCGCCGCCGCACTCGGCGACCTCGTCGGCCCGAAGGCGCGCCTCACGAGCGTCGAGAGCGCCGCACGCGCGACCGAGCACGCGCAGGAGAACCTCGCCGAGTGGCTCGGCGCGCGCGCCGAGACCGGCCGGGTCGACCGCTGGCTCGCGAACACGGTGGCGAACGCCTCGCGCGCCGAGAAGGACCGGTTCCGCGCCGGCACGATCGTCCTCGACCCACCGCGCGCCGGTGCCGGTCGTCAGGTCGTCGAGCAGATCGCGGCCCTGCACCCGTCGCAGGTCGTCTACGTCGCCTGTGACCCGGTCGCGCTCGCCCGCGACGTCGCGACGTTCGCCGACCTGGGGTACAAGCTCGAGGCGCTGCGGGCGTTCGACCTGTTCCCGCACACCCACCACATGGAGGCCGTGGCGCGCCTGACGCCCGCGCGCTGACGGGCAACCGGGCGGTTTCGTCCGCGTGGCGCGTCCGGTTTCCCCGGACCTGAGTCCAGCCTGGGTATCCTGGGCGCTGATGGCGATCCGGTTTCAGGGGCCGGGGACGCACATCGGAACGAGAGGCCACAGTGGGAGCAGGAACGACAACCGCAGCCGAGACGTCGGGCACGGCCACCAGGCCGGTCCGGGTCGCGATCGTGGACGACCACGAGTCCGTGCGACTCGGGATCCAGGCGGCGTGCCAGAACGAGGGCTTCGAGGTGGTGCTCACCGCCGCGAGCGTGCCCGAGTACGTCCAGAACCTCGACGGGCGCGAGGTCGACGTCGTCGTCCTCGACCTGTCCCTCGGTGACGGCTCGACCGTGACCGAGAACGTCAAGGGCGTGCAGGGGACCGGCTCCGCCGTGCTCGTGCACTCCATCGCGGACCGCGTCGCCAACGTCCGTGAGGCACTCGCAGCAGGGGCTGCCGGTGTCATCCCGAAGTCGTCCGCCACGAAGACGGTGATGGCAGCGGTCGCCACCGTCGCCCGCGGCGACGTGCTGAACAACCTCGAGTGGGCGAGCGCCATCGACGCCGACCGCGACTTCGCGAAGGCCCAGCTCGGCCGGCGCGAGCGCGAGATCCTGCACCTGTACGCCTCGGGCCTGCCGCTCAAGCTGGCGGCGCAGCAACTCGGCATCGGGTACTCCACGGCTCGTGAGTACCTCGACCGCATCCGCGTGAAGTACGTCGAGGTCGGTCGCCCGGCCCCGACGAAGGTCGACCTCCTGCGGCGGGCGGTCGAGGACGGCATCCTCCCCGGGCTCGACTCGGGCATCGACCCCGACGGTGACGGTCGCTGAACACGATGGCGAGCGCGGCTGAGCCGGCGTCGCGCCGGGGGAGCGGCCCGGGGACCGGTCGGGGGACCGGTCGGTGGTTCGGCCGCGGGTCGGGCGGCGCTGGTGCGGCGTCCGGCCATGCCGGCCGCGTCCCAGCAGGCTCGGGCCGTGCTCCCGGTGGCGACCCGGTCGGATTCGGGGACGGCGCGCCGTTCGGCGCCGACCCGTCGCGCAGCGTCCGCGCGTCGATCACGCAGGCGTCGGTGGAGCGTGCCTTCGCGATCCTGCTGGCGATGACCGCGGTCGGCCTCGGCATCGTCGACACCCCGGCGGTCCTCGCCCAGTTGCCGTACCTCGACCCGTTCTGGGGCCCGGTCGTCGCGATCGCGCTCGGGGCGTCGTTCGTCCTGGTCGGGGTCTCGGCGTTCGTGCCGCGGGTGGCGCAGTTCGCGCAGATCCTCTGCGCCCTGCTCTTCCTGGTCGCGTTGACCACGTGGCCGCTCACGGTGCAGGACTCGATCCCGTCCACGCAGCAGCCGTGGCCGTGGTGGTTCTGCACCGTCGGCTCGACCGCGGCGGCCATGGGCTTCGCCACCTGGCGGGCCACGATCTACACCGCACTCGTGCCGGCGATCTACGTCGTCCTCCGGCTCACCCCGGTCGGCGGCGACGCCGGGCTCGTCCGTGCGCTGCTCGACGGCGTCTACACGGCGCTGCTCAGCGGTGCGGTGCTCGTCATCGCCGTGGTCCTGCGCCGTGCCGCTTCGTCGGTCGACACGGCGCAGTCGACCGCGGTCCGCCGGTACTCGCACGCCATCCGTGAGCACGCGGTCGAGGTGGAGCGCGTGCAGGTCGACGCGATCGTGCACGACAGCGTGCTGACGACGCTGCTCTCCGCCGCGCGGGCCGACACGCTCGAGGCGAAGACCCTCGCCGCCCGCATGGCACGGAACGCCATCGACCACCTCGAGGCCGCAGCGGCCGACGGTCCGGACGACGACACCCCGGTCACGCTCGCCGACCTCCGCACCCGCATCGGCGAGGCGATCGGTGCCCTCGCGGCGCCCGTCCGGCTCGTCCCTGCCCCGTCCGGGTCGGTCCGGCTGCCGGCGTCGGTCGCCGACGCCCTCGCGTCAGCAGCACTGCAGGCGGCCGTCAACAGCGTCCAGCACGCCGGTGGGCCCGACGTCGCCCGGTGGGTCCGCGTCGAGCAGCACGACGACGGCGTGCACATCGAGGTCGGTGACGACGGTCGCGGGTTCGAGGTCGCGACGATCCCGTCCGAACGACTCGGGGTGCGGCGGTCGATCATCGAGCGCGTCGCCGCCGTCGACGGGCGTGCCGAGGTGCACACCGCCCCGGGCGAGGGCACGCGCATAGAGCTGAGCTGGTCGCCGACCACGCCGTCCACGCCCACGACGACGGGAGCCGCAGCGTGAAGGTCTCCCTGCCCGCGAGCATCGCGCTCGGCCTGGCGTCGCTGTTCTCCGTCTACCACCTGGTCCTCGCCGTCGCGTCGCTGCAGCGCGTGCACGACGTCGGCCCCGTGATCGCCTGCATGGTCCTCTACGCCGCGGCCACCGGCACCGCGTTGTTCGTGCCCGGCAAGGTCCTGCCGGTCTGGACGGCGTGCTTCTCGCTCGCAACCGCGATCATGATGCCGCTCGTCGCGGCGCCGGTCGTCGACCTGGCGAAGGGCCCGGGGTCCGCCACGTGGTGGATCGCCGCCGTCGGCACCCTGATGGTCGTGCTCGTCGTGCGGGGACGCGGCCCGTTCGCCTGGGCAGGGGTCCTGTTCCTCGCCGTGTACACGGTCGCCTGGGCCGGTCTCGATGCGCTCGGCACACTCGGGGTGCTCGGCAGCGTGGCCTGGGTCGCGATCGCCACGGTGTTCGCCATCGCCATGAACCGCGCCATCCGGAACACCCGCGAGCTCATGCGCGCTGAACAGGAGACCGCCGACTGGCAGGCTGCGCAGGACGCCCACGTCTTCGAGCGGCAGTTCCGCCTGAGCCAGACCACGCGGATGGCCCTGCCGATGCTGCAGCGGATCATCGACTCGTGCGGTGACCTCGACGACGCGGACCGGGCCGAGTGCCTGCACCTCGAGCAGGCCATCCGCGACGAGATCCGCGGTCGCTCCCTGCTGTCCGAGGACGTCCGCGACGAGGTCATGCGCCTGCGCCGCCGGGGTGCGACGGTGCAGCTGCACGACGACGGCGGTCTCGACGAGCTCGAGGTCGACGACGTTCGCCGCATCCACGCCCGCATCGCCGAGGCGCTCCGCCAGGCCCGCGAGGCCGACAACGTCATCGTCCGCACCGTCAGCGAGGGGTCCGACTCCGCGGTGACGGTCGTCGGGCTCAAGCTCGACACGGCCGCGAGCGAGTCCGCCGCCCTCGGAGCGGGCATGGAGGACGACGACGGCGACGAGGACGACTCCGTGGCCCTCTGGCTCGAGATCCCGCGGCACGAGCCCGCCTGAGGCGCGCTGCGCCCGCTCGAGCTGGCACCTGCGTGCACATCTTGCGACGGACCACGAGGTGATCGACGCGTGGAATGTCGCGAAAGTGGTGCGCGCGGCGGTGGACGCGGGACGCAGCGGCCGGGAGGCACGGGGCGGCGCCGCCACGGGCCTCCCGGCCGCACCGTGGTCGCGCCGGGCTGGCGCCGACGGCTGACGCGACCATTCCGACAACACACGAGTCGTTCGACGCGTGGAGTGTCGCGAATGGGGTGCGCGCGCACGCCCCGGAAACGGGGAACGGGCCGGTCGTATCCGACCGGCCCGTTCACGACCCGAGGCTGAGCGACAACCCGAATGTCGCCCTGCCTCGCAGCGGGCGGTGGCGTCGTACCCTAGTCGGCCACCGACCTGCGATGTTCTTCGTTGAAGGACACCGAACACCAGTAACTATGCCAACCCACAACCGCTGTGTCAGTCGTCATTATGGGGGACAAATTCGGCATTTCCGGTCCTCTTCGGCGTTTCGTGTCCCCCGTGCGAGGGGATACCGACCGGGAAGTGCAGCCTGCAACGTCCGCCGGGTCGGGGACACCAGGGGTACAGGGATGCCAAGGTCCGTCAGCGGAGCGAGCGGCCCCAGGCGCCGGGGCCGTGGTCGAGCGGGCGGCGCAGGCCGCGGGCCGAGGCCTGCCACCCGCTGCGCGGCTCGTCGACGACCTCGGCGCGACCGGCTGCTGCGGCCTCGTCGGCCTGGCGCTGCAGCACGGCGACGACCGCTGCGAGCTCTTCGGGGGTGGGCTCACCGGAGACCACCCGGACGTCGGCCACCGAGGCGGGCTCGTCCGAGGGGACCGGTGCTGCGTGACGACCCATCAGTGCGCACCCATCAGAGGGGGATGTTCCCGTGCTTCTTGGGCGGCAGCGTCGCACGCTTGCCGCGCAGGGCACGCAGGGCCTTGATGACCGAGACGCGGGTGGCGTGCGGCTGGATGATGCCGTCGAGCTCACCGCGCTCGGCCGCCAGGTACGGCGACGCGACGTTGTAGGTGTACTCGTTCGCGAGCTTCGTGCGGACCGCAGCGACGTCCTCGCCGGACTCCTCGGCGCGCTTGATCTCGGCGCGGTACAGGATGTTGACGGCGCCCTGACCGCCCATGACCGCGATCTCGGCGGTCGGCCATGCCAGGTTGATGTCGGCGCCGAGCTGCTTCGACCCCATCACGATGTACGCGCCGCCGTAGGCCTTGCGCGTGATGACGGTGACGAGCGGGACGGTGGCCTCGGCGTAGGCGTACAGCAGCTTCGCGCCGCGGCGGATGACCCCGGTCCACTCCTGGTCGGTGCCGGGCAGGTAGCCGGGCACGTCGACCAGGGTCAGGATCGGGATGCCGAACGCGTCGCAGAACCGCACGAAGCGGGCTGCCTTCTCACCGGCATCGATGTTCAGGGTGCCGGCCATGGCCTGCGGCTGGTTCGCGATGATGCCGACGGTGCGGCCCTCGACCCGGCCGAAGCCGATCAGGATGTTCGGCGCGAAGAGCGGCTGGACCTCGAGGAACTCGCCGTCGTCGACGACGTGCTCGATGATCGTCGTGACGTCGTACGGCTGGTTCGTCGAGTCCGGGATCACGAGGTCGAGCTCGTGGTCGGCGTCGGTGGTCTCGAGCTCCGTGGCGACGTCGTAGGCGGGGGCGTCGGACAGGTTGTTGTCCGGCAGGAACCCGATGAGCGAGCGGGCGTAGTCGAGCGCGTCGGTCTCGTCCTCGGCCAGGTAGTGGGCCACGCCGGAGACCGCGTTGTGGGTCTGCGCGCCGCCGAGCTCCTCGAAGCCGACGTCCTCGCCGGTGACGGTCTTGATGACGTCGGGGCCGGTGACGAACATGTGGCTGGTCTTGTCGACCATGATCACGAAGTCGGTGAGGGCGGGGGAGTACACCGCACCGCCGGCCGCCGGGCCCATGATGATCGACAGCTGCGGGATGACGCCGGACGCCTGGGTGTTGAGGCGGAAGATCTCGCCGTACTTGCCGAGCGCGACCACGCCTTCTTGGATCCGGGCCCCGCCGGAGTCGAGGATGCCGATGATCGGCACGCCCGTCTTCAGCGCGTGCTGCATCACCTTGATGATCTTCTCGCCGGCGACCTCGCCGAGCGAACCGCCGAAGACGGTGAAGTCCTGCGCGTACACGGCGACGTTGCGGCCGTGGATCGTGCCGACGCCGGTGACGACCGCGTCGCCGTAGGGGCGCTTGGCGTCCATGCCGAACGAGGTGGTGCGGTGGCGGACGAACTCGTCGAACTCCACGAAGGAGTTCTCGTCGAGCAGCTGCTCGATGCGTTCGCGCGCGGTGCCCTTGCCCTTGGCGTGCTGCTTGGCGATCGCGGACTCGCCCGCAGCGGTCACGGCTTCGTGGTACCGCTCGCGGAGGTCGGCCAGTCGGCCTGCCGTCGTCGAGAGATCGGGGGTGTCTCCTGAAGTCACCCGCTCACCCTACCGGCGGCGACGTCGGGGCCGGTTGGAGGACCCCCACGGTTCCTGCCCGTACATTTGCGTGCATGTCCACATCCCCGTCGTCGTCGTTCCCCGCCACCAGCGAAGCGGTCCGGTCGACGGGCGCGACCCTCACCGTCCCCGACGAGACCGGCTCGACCAACGCCGACCTGCTCGCCGTGGCACCCGAGCAGCAGCACGGCAGCATGGTCGCGACGCTCCACCAGACCGCGGGCCGGGGACGCCTCGACCGCACGTGGAGCGCACCGGCGGGTGAGGCGCTGGCCGCGAGCCTGCTCGTGCGCGCCGACCTCGCCGACCACGACCGTGGCTGGCTGCCCCTCGTCGCCGGCGCCGCCATGCGTGGCGCGATCGCACGGGTGCTGCCCGCCGGCGCCGACGTCGCCGTCAAGTGGCCGAACGACGTCCAGGTCGCGGGCGACAAGGTGTGCGGCATCCTCTGCCAGGTCGCCTCCGACGGCAGCATCGTGGTCGGCGCCGGCGTGAACCTCACGATCCCCGCCGACCGCCTGCCGACCCCGACGTCGACGTCGCTGCTCGTGGCGGGCGCGGTCGACGACGCCCCCGCGTTGGCCGACGCGGTCCTGTCCGCCTTCCGGGCAGCCGTCCTGGAGGCCGTGGCCGGCCTGGTCGCCGGTGGTCCAGCCGCCGAGTCGGTCCGGTCCCACGTCCGCGCCGCGTGCGGCACGATCGGTCGCCGCATCCGCCTCGAGCTGCCCGACGGCTCCGTGGAGGAGGCCGACGCCACCGGCATCGACGACGAGGGCCGCATCACGATCCGGGATCGAGCGGGTGACTCCAGGGGCGTCGCCGTGGGGGACGTCACCCACCTGCGGTATGCATGACGGCATGACCGCCGAGCCGCCGCCCGAACGCGTCGTCGCTCGCCTGCGACCGCACGCTCGTCGGCTCGTGCGCCCGGCGGTGTTCGTCGTGCTGGTCGTGGTCGCCGGCGGGTTCGGGTTCGGGGTGTTCCAGGCGCAGCTGGCGTGGCTGAACGTCGTCGTCGCTGGACTCGTCGTGGTGCTCGTGGTGTTCGGCGGCGCCGTGCCGCTGTTCCGCTGGATGTCCGAGCGGTACGTCGTCACGACCCGGCGGCTCGTCGTCGTGCACGGGCTCGGCACCCGGACCCGGCAGGAGCTCCTGCACTCCCGCGGGTACGACGTGACGGTGCGCCGGCGTGGGCTCCAGGGCGTGTTCCGCTCCGGCGACGTCCTGGTGTTCCCGGGCGACGACCCCGCCGTGGTGCTCGCGGACGTCCCGCACGCCGACCTCGTGGTGGCCGTCCTGCACGACCTGGTCGAGGCGTACGAGGCCCGGCGGCGGCACCGCGAGCCGGACTGGGACGAGATCGTCGGCGGCCCGGACCGACCGCCGTGGGGCGACGTCCGCGCCTGACGCCGCCGCGACACCCTGGGTGCCGGGGTGCTGGAACTCCCACGAGAAACCGGTACCTTCTTCGTCGTGCGTATCTCTGTCATCGGCTGCGGGTACCTCGGTGCCGTGCACGCCGCCTCCATGGCCAAGCTCGGACACGAGGTCGTCGCCGTCGACGTCGACCCGGCGAAGATCGAGCGGCTCGCTGCCGGCGAAGCCCCCTTCTTCGAACCCGGGCTCCCGGAGATCCTGACCGAGGCGCTCGCGTCCGGCCGGATCCGCTTCACCACCGACATGGCCGAGGTCGCCGGTGCCCGCGTGCACTTCCTCGCCGTCGGAACCCCGCAGAGCCCGACCGGTGCCGCGGACATGACCTACGTGAACGCCGCGGTCGCCGCGCTCACCCCGTACCTGTCCGCCGGCGAGTTCGTCGTCGGCAAGTCGACCGTCCCGGTCGGCACCGCCGCACGCCTCGCCGCCGAGGTGTCCGAGGCCGTGCCCGGGGCGACGCTCGTCTGGAACCCCGAGTTCCTGCGTGAGGGCTTCGCCGTGCAGGACACCATCAGCCCGGACCGCTTCGTCTACGGTGTGCCGGACGGTGACGCCGGGCAGGCCGCCGTCGACGCGCTCGACGAGGTCTACGCCGAGGCGCTCGCGTCCGGCACCCCCCGGCTCGTCGTCAACCTGCCCACCGCCGAGCTCGTCAAGATCAGCGCGAACGCGTTCCTCGCCACGAAGATCTCGTTCATCAACTCGATGGCCGAGATCGCCGAGGTCGCCGGCGCCGACGTCACCGCGCTGGCCGACGCCATCGGCCACGACGCCCGCATCGGCCGCAAGTTCCTGAACGCCGGCCTCGGCTTCGGCGGCGGGTGCCTGCCCAAGGACATCCGGGCGTTCCAGGCCCGGGCGAACGAGCTCGGCGTCGGGGAGTCCCTGGCGTTCCTGGCCGACGTCGACGCCACGAACCTCCGTCGTCGTGCGCACGTCGTCGAGCTGGCGCAGGAGCTGCTCGGCGGGGTCGTCAGCGGCAAGCGCGTCGCGGTCCTCGGTCTGGCCTTCAAGCCGAACTCGGACGACGTCCGTGACTCGCCCGCCCTCGACATCGCTGCGCGCCTGCACGAGCTCGGTGCCACGGTGTCCGCCTACGACCCCGAGGCCGTCGTCACCGCACGTCGCGTGCACCCGGAGCTCGACTTCGTCGAGACGGCGGCGGACGCGCTGTCCGGCGCCGACCTGGTCCTGGTGCTGACCGAGTGGACCGAGTTCCGCGAGCTCGACGCGACCACGGTGGCGTCCCTGGTGTCGAGCCCGGTCGTCATCGACGGCCGCAACTGCCTCGACCGGGACGCCTGGACCGCCGCCGGCTTCACGTACCGCGGCATGGGGCGCTGACGCCGATCGTCGCGGATCGGCTCCGGCGGCTGTCCTCCGGCGTGCTGCGCCCCGCCGGGAGACTCCGCGGGCGCGACTGGGCGACCCCGGTCGTGCTCGCCGCCACCCTGCTCGTCCTGACGGCGTCGGTGGCGCGGACGTTCTCGTCGATGCCGCTCGCGAGCGTCGACGAGTCGGCCCACGTCGACTACGTCCTGCGGGTCTGGCACGGCCAGCTGCCGGTCCTGTCCGACGGCATCCGGTTCCGTCCGGGCTTCGGTGGGACACCGCCCGTCCAGTGGGTCGCACAGCACCCGCCGCTCTACTACCTGCTGCTCGCCCCGGTGATGGGCCCGCTCGTCGACGCCGGGCACCCGGTGCAGGCCGTGGTGCTCGGCCGTCTGGCGAACGCCGTGTTCGTCGCCGCGATCGTGCCGGTCGCCGCGTGGGCTGCGGCCAGGTGCTTCCCCGGGGTCGTGCGGCTCCCGGGCACCATGGCCGTCGTGACCGCGTCGACGAGCGTCCTCGTGGTGCAGGGCGGTGTCGTGTACAACGACTCGCTCGCAGCGCTGACCTGCGCGCTGGCGTGCGGCGTCGCCGGTGCGGCGCTCCGGTCCGGCGTCGGACCGGGGCTCGCCGTGGGCGGAGCGCTCGTGGCGGCGGCCGGCACGACCACCCGCCTGTCGTTCGCCCTGTGGCTCGTGGCGATCGTCGTCGCGTTCGCACTGGCCCGCACGGTCCGGTTCGGCAGGCTCCGCGGTGTCTGGGCCCGCGTCGTCGTCGTGGCGGTCCCGGTGCTCGCCGCCGCAGCCGCCTCCGGGTGGTTCTGGCTGCGGAACCAGGCCCTGACCGGCTCGTTCAGCGGCCGGCCGACCGCCTGGCCCGGGTACACCCCGCGGCCGCACTACTCCGAGGCCGAGGTGGTCTCGATGCTCGGCTTCTGGCGGCAGCTCTTCGCCCTGTACCGCGGCTCGTTGCCGATCGCGAGCCCGCTGCCGTGGGTGCTGCTGCTCGTCCCGGTGCTGCTGTTCGTCGCGGCCCTCGTGCTGCGGCGCCTGCGCCCCTGGGCACCTGCCGACGACGACCGGTGGCCGCGCCGCCTCGTCGTCGCGATGCTCGTCGTGGTCACGCTGCTGTTCGTCGTCGTCGAGATCCGCTACGCCGCCGGGGGCGGCGCACCGCTCAACCGGTACACGCTCACGGTGCTGATGCCGATCGCGTTCGCGATGGCGGCGGGCTTCCTCGCCTGGCGTCGTGCGGCGACGTGGCTCGTGCTGGTGTGGGGTGCCGCGGCCGTCGTGCCGACGGGGTCGCTCGTCCGGTTCGAGGGCTCCGAGCTCGTCGGGCACTCCGGCGCCGTCGTCGTGGTCGCGTTCGCGGCGGCGGTCGTGTGCGCCGCCGGGATGCTGGTGGCCTACGCCATGGCCGCGCGGAGCACCGCCCGGTAGCGCTCGCCGATCCGTTCGGTGGAGAACTCCGCCGCCGACACCACGGCCTGCTCCTGGTAGCGCGCCCGTGCGGCGTCGTCGGTGAGCACTCGCTGCAGTGCTGTCCGCAGCGCGGGGACGTCACCGGGGGGCACGAGGACCCCGGACACGTCGTCCTGCACGACGTCGCGGATACCAGGCAGGTCGCTCGCGACGATCGCGGCACCGACGGCGGCGGCCTCGAGCAGGGTGACGGGCAGTCCCTCTTGGTCGCCGTTCGCCGCGGGGATCGACGGCACCGCCACGACGGTGGCCGCAGCCAGGGTCTCGAGCACCTCGGTGCGCCCGCGCTGGCCCAGGAACGTCACGGGCAGTCCGGCGGCCTGCTGCTCGAGCTGTGCCCGGTAGGGGCCGTCGCCGACGACGGTGAGTCGCCACGGCACGTCCTCGCCGAGTCCTCGCAGCGCCTCGATCAGGTTGCCGAAGCCCTTCTTCTCGACGAGCCGGCCGACCGCCACGACGTGGTGCTCCTGGGCGGGGACGCGGGCGCGGGTGTCACGGGCCGGGCCCAGGTCGACGCCCATCGGGATCACGGTCGACCGGGCCTCGGGCACGCCCCACTCGGTCAGCCGCTCGCGCATCTCGGAGTTCACGGTGGTGACGTGCGCCGAGCGGCCGAACACCCAGCGCTTCAGGCGGACCAGGGGAGCGGCGCGGAGGGCGTAGATGTCCCCGCCGTGCGTCGTGACGACGATGGGGACGCCCGGGGCCGCGAGCGTCGCGACGAGCGCCTGCGGGATCGCCCAGTGCGCGTGGATGACGTCGGGCTTCGCGGAGCGGACCACGCGGCGGATCGCGAACCACTGCGCGAGCACCAGGGCCGGCACCTGCACGATGCGCGACCGGCGTTCCTTGAGGTTGTCGAGGATCGCGCCGTCGGCCAGGTCCTCGAACGCCTTCGGGAAGTACGGGAACCGCCGGACGCCGACGTCGCCGATGCGTTCGGTGGTGGCACCGCCCGGGACCCGCGGCGTGAGCACCATCGTGTCGAACTCGAGGGCCTCTTGGTGCGCGAGGTCGAGCACGAACGCCGGCACGCCGTCGTCCGGACGGGCCGGGAACGTCGAGCCGAGGACGAGCAGGCGGGGGCGGGCGGAGGGGGTGGGGCGGGACATCGTGCCTTTCCGGGGGTCGCGGGGGACGGTCCGGTAGGCTCTCCACCCGTGCGCGTTCTGATCCACAATAGCGATTCGCCCCACAACCGCGGGGACCGGGCGATCCTCGCCGGCAACGTCGAGCTGGTCCGCAGGCGGTGGCCGGACGCCGAGATCGTCTCCCTGTCGCAGTACCCCGAGCGGGACGCTGCGTGGTTCGGGATCCGGTTCCTGCCGGTCTCGCCGTACAGCACCGGCATCGGCGACCTGTTCGCCCTGCTGCGTGCCGCGCGCAGCGCCGACGTCGTCCTGTGGGGCGGCGGCGAGATCCTCAAGGACTACACGAACAAGCTCGGCCTCGTGTACTGGTTCGGCAAGATGCTGCTCGTCCGCGCGGTGAACAAGAACCTGATCGGAGCCTTCCAGGGCATCGGTCCGACCACCGCCGGCGTCAGCAAGCGCCTGATCCGCGCCACCGTCGACCTGTGCCGCTCGTTCGCCGTCCGCGACGACGAGTCCCGCGAGAAGCTCCTGGCGTGGGGCGTCCGCACGCCGATCGTGTCGTCGTTCGACCCGGCCGTCGTCGGGACCGTCACCACGCCCGACGCCGACGTGCTCGAACGGCTCGAGCGCACCACCGGACTGACCGCCGAGCGCCTCGAGGGCTCGATCGGTTTCGGCGTCCGCCGCTGGTTCCACTACAAGCGCAGCGGCTGGATCCCGTTCCGCTTCCTGCCGAAGCGCTTCCGGCAGACCGGCGTCGACAGCGACAAGCTCGTCACCTACCGCCAGGCCGTCGCCGACCTGGCCGACCGCGTCATCGACCGCTGGGACGCCGACGTCGTGTTCTACCCGATGCACATGGAGGCGTCGGAGGGCGACGCCGCCTTCGCCCGCGAGGTCATCGCCCTCATGCGGCACGCCGACCGCACCCACGTGGTCGAGGCCGACGAGTTCTCGCCGTCCGAGTACGCGGGCCTGATGTCCCGCAGCCGCCTGTTCCTGGCGAGCCGCCTGCACTCCGCGATCGTCGCGACCATCGCCGGCGTCCCCGCCGCGGTGCTCTACTACGTCGACAAGGGCCGGCTGTTCTTCGAGCAGATGGGCCAGCAGGAGTTCTCGAAGCCGATCGAAGCAGCACTCGAGCCGACGTTCGTCGACGACGTGACGGCGCAGCTGGAGCGGCTCGACGCCGACCGCGACGCGGTCCGCGCGCAGCTCGCCGAGGGCGTGGCCCGGATGGCGACCGCGCTCGACGCCGACTTCGCCGAGGCGACCCGCGACGTCCGCTGACACCAGCGGCTCGCGATCGTGAGCCGATGACGGACGGGAGGCCCGTGGCGACACCGCCACGGGCCTCCCGTCCGTCCGGGCGAAGCTCGCCGGCGCGTGGTGCGTGGGCTGCGCATCGTGCGTGCGTCGTCGTCCGGTGCGGGCTTGCCCGCTTGGTGCGTGTTTGTGTGTCGGCACGGGGCGTGCAACGGCGCACCGGGTGTCGGAGTCCGCACCGTGCGGCGGACGGGAGGCCCATGGCGCGCGGGCTGCGCATCGTGCGTGCATGGTCGTCTGGTGCGGGCTTGCCCGCTTGGTGCGTGTTTGTGTGTCGGCACGGGGCGTGCAACGGCGCACCGGGTGTCGGAGTCCGCACCGTGCGGCGGACGGGAGGCCCGTGGCGCGCGGGCTGCGTACCGTGCGTGGTTGGTCGTCTGGTGCGGGCTTGCCCGCTTGGTGCGCGGTTGTGTGTCGGCACGGGGCGTGCAACGGCGCACCGGGTGTCGGAGTCCGCACCGTGCGGCGGACGGGAGGCCCGTGGCGCGCGGGCTGCGCATCGTGCGTGCCTCGTCGTCCGGTGCGGGCTTGCCCGCTTGGTGCGCGGTTGTGTGTCGGCACGGGGCGTGCAACGGCGCACCGGGTGTCGGAGTCCGCACCGTGCGGCGGACGGGAGGCCCGTGGGGACACCGCCACGGGCCTCCCGTCCGTCATCCGAACCCGCTCAGGGCGTGACGCGCGTCACTCGGTCTTGGCCGCGAAGCGCTTCAGGTAGGTGATGTTGTTCCGGTAGACGTCCTGGTCACCGGGGAGCACCCCGCTGGACGCCCACTGCCAGAACGTCCACTTCGACCAGCTCCGCCCGAGCGTGCCCGGCGTGGTGAAGTCCTTGACCGGGTAGATCGCGACGAACAGCGGGTTCTGCGAGAACTGGTTGCTGTTGTTCGTGCAGCGCTTCCACCAGTCGGTGGTCGTGTAGATCGCGGGGTAGCGGTGGATCTTCTTGTAGACGGTGTTCGAGAAGTCCTTGATCCAGCTGCGCATCTGGCCCCAGGTCTTGCCGTAGCAGGTGCCCTGGGCCGCGCTGCCGTACTCGATGTCGAGCAGGGGCGGCAGGGTCTTGCCGTCCTTACTCCACTGCCCGCCGTGCGCGAAGAAGTAGTTCGCCGTCGCGGCGCCGCTCGCCTGGCTCGGCTGCGCGTACACGTAGCCGCCGCGGTACAGGTTCCGCTGCTTGGCGGTGGCGTACTGCTGCTTGTAGGTCGAACTGACGTACGAGGTGCCCTCGGTCGCCTTGACGTAGGCGAACCGGGCGCCGTTGCGGTACGCCTGCAGGAAGTTGACGCTCGGCTGCCACGCGCTGATGTCGAACCCCTGGACGCGTCCCGGTGGTGGGCCGGACGCGGTGGCGGCGGAGGAGGTGCTCAGCGACTGGGCGCTCACGCCACCGGCGGCGCTGTCCGGCGCGGAGACCGTGACGTGTGACTCTCCGGCGTGGGCGGCGATGCCGGCCCCCATGGTGTGGTTCCCGGTGCGGTCCATCTCGGCGATGGAGAGCTGCTCGGCAGCGGGTGCAGCGGGTGCAGCGGCAGCCGCGGGTGCATCGGATGCAGTGGGGGCTGGGGTCGCCGCCGCTGTCGTCGTCGCAGTCGGTGCCGGCGTGGCCGGGGCGGTCTCGGCGACCGCCGTCCCGCTGCCGAAGGTGATGGCCCCGGCGACGGCGGCAGCGGTGCCGAGTCCGAGGATCTTGGTGATCGGTGCGCGCATGTGGTCTCGTCTTCCCTGTCGAGATGCCGTGGGCCCCTGATCACCCACGCCGCGGTCCGAGCGATGCTACCTGGCGAGCGACCGTGCTGTCCGCCACGCGCAGGACGTCAGCGCGCGGTGCGGCTGCTCGCGTCGGGGGTGGCGGCGTCGCTCTCGACCTCGGGCAGACGGCCGCGGTGCGAGACCTCGGCCGTGGCGTGCTTCTGCCGGCGGTTCATGAAGTTGCGCTCGACGAGCCACCAGAAGCCGATGCAGATGCCGATCACGACCGGGATCACGACGAACACCATCATCAGGAACTGGTACTTCGGGTACAGGCCGAGGGGCAGGAGCAGCAGGTTGCCGAGGCCCAGCAGCGGGCTGTGGAACAGGTAGATCGAGTACGACACGAGACCGGCGAGCACGAACGGCTTCCACGCGAAGAAGCGCGCGAGCCAGGTGTGGTTGCCGGTGACCGCCTGGCGTCCCATCCAGGTGAGCAGGATGCCCGCGAGGATGCCGGTGACGACCTCGGACGGCCAGGTCTGGTGCTGCCAGTAGTCGCGGTTGCGGAAGAACACGAGCAGGGTCCCGAGGGCCATGGCGCCGACGAACGCGCCGCTCGCCCACCGCGGGCCGCCGAGCTTCGAGCGCTCGCGGACCACGCCCGACAGGTGTTCGTCGCGCGCCTTCACGGTCAGTTCGGCGGCGAGCATCCCCACCGCGAACAGGCCGACGAACCACGGGTGCATGAACGAGTAACGGCTCTCGGCGCCCATCCACATGCCGATGAGGACCAGGCTCGACGCCGTCGCCCACCCGCCGAAGACCCGCCACAGCGGCAGGATCAGCAGCGGCATCAGGAAGTAGATCTGCCACTCGACCGCGACCGTCCACATCGGGCCGTTGATCTTGCCGATGTACTGCGGGAAGAAGTCGTGCACCAGGAAGAAGTGCGTCAGGAACGTGCCCCAGCCCATCGGCAGCTTCGTGTCCCACTGCGTGCCGCCGGGCTGACCGAGCACGGGGACGAACAGGATCAGGAGGGCGAACAGCACGAGCGACGCCCAGTACGGCGGGATGATGCGGCGGGCGCGACGCCAGACGAACTTCCAGAACCCGCCGGGCAGACGGTAGCGGTCGAACCGGGTGAGCACCGGCAGCATGAGCACGTAGCCGGACAGCACGATGAAGAGCGGGACGCCGAGGTAGCCCCAGCCGATGATCGGGCGCAGCCAGGGCAGCTCGGTCGGGCCGGTGCCGGTCGTCCCGGTGAAGAGGTACGCGTGGTAGAAGACCACCGCGAGTGCGGCCAGCCCCCGGAGTCCGTCCAGGTAGGGGAACTCGAGTCGGCCGCCGGCGCGTGGCGCGGGGGCAGCGGAGTCGGCTGCGGGTACTGCGGCGCGGGTTTCGGTGGCCAACGATCGTCCTCGTGGTGGTCGGAGCGGGGTCGCAGGCAGTCTCCCACACGCTGACCCGGCGCCGCGATCAGGCACCCTGTGCCTGGTGTTTCGGTTCGGATGTCATGATGAAGCACGTGACCTCGACGAGCGCAGCCGCAACGCAGATCACCCACGATCCCGTCCACCGGCGTTCGGGGGCGGTTCCGAGGAGGTTCAAGCACGTCGTCGCGCCGGTCATCCTGGCGGTGCTCGTCGTCGTGGGCGTCGCGCTCAGCGCCGCCGTGGCGTACCACAACCGCCTCGGGGTGACGAACGTCGACGGCATCTCCTACATGGGCATCGCCCGCGAGTACGCGAACGGCTGGCTGCCCGACGCGATCAACGCCTACTGGTCGCCGATGGTGTCCTGGATGATGGCGCCGTTCATCGCTGCCGGCCTCGGCATGCAGACGGCCTTCGCGGTCGTGAACTGCTTCGCGGTCGCCGTCGTGCTCGGCGTCGGTGGCTGGCTGGTGTGGTCGCAGAACCACCGCATCGTGCCGGCCGTCCTCTTCATGGTCACTGCGATCCCGGCGCTGATGAGCGCGGTGTCGGTGCAGACCCCCGACCTGCTCGTCGTCGCGTGGGTCGTCGGCTACCTGTGGGCGCTCCGGTGGGCCGACCAGGCGTTGCACGGATCGACGCGGGCGCGGCTGGTCTCCGGCGGGGTGCTCGGCGCGGTCGCGGCCATCGGGTACTTCGTGAAGCTCTTCCTGCTGCCGGTGGCGGTCGGCGCGGTGATCCTGTGGCTGCTGCTCCGGGTCTGGTCCGCACGACGCCGTCGTGAGCCGGTGCTGCACTGGTGGACGTCGCCCGTGGCCACGATCGTGGTCTTCGCCGTCGTCATCGCACCGTGGGTCGGTGCCCTGACCATGAAGTACGGGTCGCCGACCCTGGGCTCGTCGCTCTCGGTGAACATCGGCTCGAAGTTCGACGACGGCGGGCGCGCGACCGACTGGCCGTTCCTGCCCGTGCCGCCGAACTCGCACGCGTTCTCGCCGAACGAGGACTTCACCCCGTCGGTCTACAAGCAGGGCCCGATGGAGAACCCGGACCCGTCCGTGGTGCCGCCGACGACCGAGTCGACCACCGAGGACACCGCGCCGAAGGTCACCAAGGACTCCGGCATCGCTGCCCGCGCCGGCTACTACCTGCACGAGCGCATGCTCGCGCTGCCGTACTACCTGCAGAAGATCAGCACGTTCGCGCCGTTCGCGGCACCGATCGCCCTGCTCTTCGCCGCCGCCCTGGTGATCGGCGTGGTCCGGTTCCGCCGGTACGCGTTCACCTGCATCGTCGCGGCGACGACCCTGGTCTACTTCGTCGGCTACGGCATGATCACGTCGTCGTCGAGCGGTGGCGGGAACGCGCGCTACTACTGGCCGCTGTTCTACCTGACGGCGATGATCGGCGCGCTCATGCTGCCGGCCGTCTGGCGGTTGGTCCGACGACGCGGCGTGGTCCGGACGATCGTGGCGTGCGTCGCGATCGCCGTCGTCCCCGTGGCGTCGTTCACGCAGAACTGGATCGGGTCGCCGGCACCCTTCTACCCGTCGGTGAACCGCACCGAGGCGCTCCGTGTCACCGGCCCGACCGACGTCCCCGAGATCGTGCGGCTCGCCGACCAGATCCGGGCGAGCGGAGCCCTGCCCGAGGACGCCACCGTCATCGGCTCGAACTACCGGTCGCTGTCCTCGTTGGCGTTCTTGACCGACACGCGTGTGTACGGTCGTTCAGGTCAGGGCTACACGTACCACTCGGACGCGATGCGCAAGCTGTTCATCGACGAGGGCGTGCAGTACTTCGTGCAGTTCGACCCCGCCAACGCGCCGGCACGCGACTACTCGATGGCGGGGAAGCTCGTCGGCACGTACAACGCGACGATCTCGTGCAGCGCCGACCGGTCCACCGATCCCGAGATCCCCTGCCGCGTCCAGATCGTGAAGTTCGCCAAGTAGCAGCCGCTCCAGGGAGCGCGCCACACCAGCGTCTACGATGACCTGGTCCCGAAGCCCGGCAGGAGACCACGTTTGTCAGGAACCACCAGCGACACCCCCGCGCCCGAGGGGAAGCGTCCGCCGACCTGGCGACGGTTCCTCGGCAAGGCGATCCCCATCGTCTTCTACGTGCTGCTCGCGGTCTTCCTCGTGCTGTACGTGCGGAGCGTCGACTGGGGGCAGCTCGCCGGGCTGGACTGGCAGTGGGGCTGGGTGATCCTGGCGACCGTGATCAGCCTGGGCTTCCGCTACTGGGGCGTCGGCATCTGGTTCTACCTGCTGCGGCGGCTCGGGGCGACCGGCCTCAAGGGCAGCGGCGTCACGCTGACCTACGTGTACGCGAAGTCCTGGATGGGCCGCTACATCCCCGGGGCCGCGACCTGGATCATCGGCAAGGTCTACTTCGCCTCGAAGCACGGCGTCTCGAAGGCCCGGCTCGGCGTCAGCGGCCTGCTCGAGGGCGCGCTGCAGATCGCCGCCACCCTCGCCCTGGCGCTCGTCCTGCTGCTCATCGACCCCCGCACGCACGCGCTCAGCCCGTGGCTCATCGCGTTGATGATCGCGGCGTTCGTCGCCTGCGTCGTCTGCCTGATCCCGCGGGTCTTCGTGTTCCTGATCGGCATCGCGCTGAAGATCCTGCGTCGCAAGCCGCTCGAGGCCGACGTACGCCCGAACCTCGGCACCGTCCTCGGCGGTGCCGGTCTGTACGTCGCCGGTGCGATCCTGTCGGGTACCGCGTACTACTTCATCACCCTCGGCGTGTACCCGTCGCTGAAGCTCAGCGACGCGGCGTTCGTCATCGGTGCCGCGAGCATGGCCTCGGCGATCAGCATGCTGGCCGTGTTCGCCCCCGGCGGCCTCGGCGTCCGCGAGGGCGTGCAGGCCCTGCTCCTCACCCTCGTCATGCCGCCGGGGATCGCCCTGGTCGTGGTCGTCGTCACCCGCGTGTGGAGCCTGGCGGTCGACGGCCTGTTCCTGCTCTGCGCCGCAGCACCGACGTGGTTCCGCCGTGGTCGTCCGACCGACGACCCGTCGGCCGTCGAGGGCAGCGCCCCCGCCGCCTGACGCGCACTTCGTGAGCAGGAACGGTCGGGTCCGCGGTGCGCGACCCGACCTTTCCTGCTCACCATCCGGGGGCACGCGACGCGCGTGACGACCGAGCCGGGAGGCCCGGTGCCAGCTGGCACCGGGCCTCCCGTCCGTCTGGTGGGGCGTCCACCCCGTCAGCCGCATGCCCGACGTGTGGTCACGACATGCCGCGCGCTGCCCGCCGAGGGGTCACGAGCTGTCGCTCGTGCGCCCGCGGGCCGACGATTCGTGCCCGTTCGGCGGCGGCACCCGCGCGTGTCAGGGGGCGGGAACCGTCGTCGGGAGCACCACCCGACGGTCGGCACGGGCGACCTGGACGACCGACGCGACCAGGCCGATGGCCACCAGCGCGACCACGGCCACGAGCACTGCGGGCGGCACCGGCCCGATCTCCGTGTAGCGGAGCAGCCCGCGCCCCGTCACCGGGAACAGGGCGGCGTTCCAGAACCACGCCGACGCCACCGCGAACCCGTACACACCCACGGCGGGCAGCAGGACGGCCAGCGCCACCGCGACCCACGAGCGTGCGCGTCCGGCGGGCACCAGGCGACGCCAGGCCAGGGCGCTCAGCACGATCAGGCAGACGATCGCGGGGAAGTAGTAGCGCCCCTGGGTCGCGGCGACCTCGGTGGTGGTGAGGTACGAGTGCGCGCTCGTCCGGTTCTGGATGCCGATGAGCAGCGCCGGGAACACCGCCAGACACAGGGCCACCCGTAGGTCGGGTCCGCGCCGGAACGCCCAGCCGACGAGCACGACGAGCGCGATGACCGTCAGGACGGCCGTGAGCAGGTCGCCCATGCTGACCTGTGCGCGACCGCCGAAGCTGCCCCAGAACGTGCGCGCGAGCGTGCCCCAGCTGACGTCGAGGAAGTGCCCGAGCGTCGGGTGCTCGCCGGGCGGGAAGTCCTTGGGCGGACGCATCGCCGTGTAGCCGTTCGGCTGGATCCGGCCGTAGGCGAACCAGTTGTGCACCCACCACCACGCCCCGATGCCACCGGACACGGCCATCGTCACCACGGTGCGGACCACCCGTTGCCGCAGCGACAGCACCCCGGCGCCGGCGAAGAGCACGACCACCGCCACGAACGGCACGGCGGGCAGTCCGGTGCCCTTGATCCAGACCAGGGCGCCGAGCACCACCGCGAGCGCGATGGTGGTGCGCCACCGGGTGTCACCGGTGAGCAGCCGGGTGGCGAGCCACACGACGATCCCGGCGACGAGCAGGACGGGGGCGTCGTTCGAGAACGAGGAACCGATGGACGCGAGCTCGGGCGTCGCGAACACGGCGAGCCCACCGACGAGCGCGGCCCGCGGCGACCGGGTCACCCGGCGGACGGACGCCCACGCCAGCAGCGGCAGTGCGGTGACGGCGAGGACGTCGGCGAGCCGCAGCGCGGTGAACGCCCGGTCCCACCGCAGGTCACCGAAGTCCACGGCACGGAGCACGGCGGCACCGGCGAGGTAGGCGGTCGGCGGGTGCTGGGTCATCTGGTTGACGGTCGACGACGGCCCGGGGGCGTTCTGCAGCAGCTCGCTGACGGTCGACCACTCGCTGGACGGCTTCGTCGCCTGCTCGACCTTCGCGGCCTGCACCGCGTTGGTGACGTACAGGTCGCCCGGGGCGGCCCAGGCGTCACCGAGCGCGACGTGCACGGCGGCGTCGATGTGCGCCGTCTCGTCCGGGGCCTCGAAGACCGGGACGATCAGCGCCCAGGCGACGAGCCACAGGCCGAAGGTCGCCGTGACGACGGCGATCGCCACACGCTCCCAGCGGGCGGTGCGGGGTGGTGCGGTGGTGCTGGTGGTGGTCTCGTGGGCCGTCACCCGGTCGAGTCTAGGGCGCGCCCCTCGGGTGAGACGTCCGCGGCCGCGGGCTCGGAGCCGGTCCGCTCGGGGTGGTACACCCACACCTTGTAGAGCCAGAAGCGGAACACCGTGCCGAGCACCAGGCCGACGATGTTCGCGACGTTGTCGGCGAATACCGACGTCAGTCCCATCACGTAGTGGGACACCCCGAGGCACGCGAGCGCGATGACCATGCCGCCGAGCGAGACGACGACGAACTCGATGCCCTCGCGGGTGGCGACGGCACGGCGCTGCTCGCGGAACGTCCAGTACCGGTTGCCCATCCAGTTGACGAAGATGGCGATGACGGTGGAGATGACCTTCGCCCAGAACGGCCCGGAGTGCACCTCGTCGGGGTTCAGGACGGTGATGCGCAGCACGTTGAACACCGTGGTGTCCACGACGAAGCCGACGGCACCGACCACGCCGAAGCGTGCCAGTTGGGCAATGAGGCGCCGCACGTGCCCTCCAGGATCCGTAGAGTTGTCGCGGGCCGTGCTCAACGCGACCCGAACAGCGATTGTAGACAACGCGTTCACCCCGGATGGTGCGAACGCCGGAAGGATCACACAGCATGGCGTTGCGCGTCGGGGTCATCGGTGGGGGACAGCTGGCACGGATGATGGTGCCGGCGGCCGTCGAGCTGGGGATCGACATCCGGGTCCTCGCCGAGGGGCCGGGCATGTCGGCCGCCATCGCCGCCACGGCCGAGGGTGACTACCACGACGTCTCGACGGTGCTGGCGTTCGCCCGCGACGTCGACGTGGTGACGTTCGACCACGAGCACGTGCCCCAGGACGTCCTGCGTGCCCTGGTCGACGCCGGCGTGGCCGTCCGCCCCGGACCCGGACCGCTGGCCGTCGCCCAGGACAAGATCACGATGCGCACGAAGCTCTCCGAGCTCGGCCTGCCGGTGCCGGACTGGGCCGCGGTGCACGACCCCGACGAGCTCCGGGCCTTCCTCGACGAGCACGGCGGCCGCGCGGTCGTGAAGACGCCCCGCGGTGGCTACGACGGCAAGGGCGTGCGGGTCGTGTCCGACCCGTCGGACGTCGACGACTGGTTCATCGCCGTCGCCGAGGCCGGCGGCGGGCAGGCGCTGCTCGCCGAAGAGCTCGTCCCGTTCACCCGCGAGCTCGCGCAGTCCGTGGCCCGCCGCCCCTCCGGCCAGGTGGTCGCGTGGCCGCTGGTCGAGACCGTGCAGCGCGACGGTGTCTGCGCCGAGGTCATCGCCCCCGCGCCCGACAGCGCCGGACGCATCGCCGACGTGACGGAGTCGATCGCGGTCCGGATCGCCGAGGAGCTCGGGGTCACCGGGGTCCTGGCCGTCGAACTGTTCCAGACCGCCGACGAGCGCATCCTCATCAACGAACTCGCGATGCGACCGCACAACACCGGTCACTGGACCATCGACGGTGCGACGACGAGCCAGTTCGAGCAGCACCTGCGTGCCGTCCTCGACCTGCCGCTCGGTGCCACCGGGTCGTTCGCCCCTGCCGCCGTGATGATCAACGTGCTCGGCGGACCGGCCGACGGCGACCTCGCCGCCCGGTACCCGGCCGCGCTCGAGGCGTTCCCCGAGGCGAAGTACCACTTCTACGGCAAGGCCCCTCGACCCGGTCGGAAGATCGGCCACGTGACGGTGATCGGCGACGACGTCGACGACGTCGTCTACCGGGCACGCGCGGCCGCGGCGCACTTCGACGACTGACGAGGGGGTGTCGGCACTGTTGCCGACACCCGCTCGGGTGCCACCCGCACTGGCGGCTGGCCGGCACTGCGGGCGCATGGTGCCATGGACGGGTCAGGGGTCCGATCGTCCAGGGGAGTGTCCATGCGCCGCCGTCCGCGCCGTGTAGTCGTCTGCGGCGCCGCCGTCGCCCTCACCGCCCTCGTCGGCGGGCTGCTGCCCGTCGCGTTCGGGTCGAGCGCCACCGCCGCGACGTCCGCGACGACCATCCGCTCCGCATCGGCTGCGTCGCTGTACGGCGCCGGTCCGTACCGGTCGCCCACGAGCGAAGCAGCGAAGGCGGCCACCGCGCTCGCCGCCTCGGACCCCGCTGGTGCCGCCGCGGCGTCGACCATCGCCCGGTACCCCGTCGCGACGTGGCTCGGCGAGTGGACGCAGGGGACCCAGCTGACCAAGACGATCAGCACGGCGGTCTCGGGGGCCGAGCAGTCCGGCACCACCCCGGTGTTCGTGCTGTACGCGATCCCGGACCGGGACTGCGGCGGGTACTCCGCCGGCGGGTTCTCCGAGGCCTCCTACGACGCCTGGGTCGACCAGGTCACCGCGGCACTCGCCGGACACCGCGCCGCCGTGATCGTCGAGCCGGACTCCCTCGCGATGCTCAGCAACGCGAAGTGCAGCACCACGCTCGACGACCAGCGCTACCGGATCCTGTCCCGCACCGTCGCCGGGCTCACCGCCGCCGGGGTGCCCGCCTACCTCGACGCCGGCAACTCGAACTGGGTGCCGCCCGCGACGATGGCCGCACGGCTGAACAGTGCCGGCGTGCAGCGGGCCCGCGGGTTCTTCACGAACGTCGCGAACTACTACCCGACCGCGCAGGAACAGGCCTACGCGGAGAAGGTCTCCAGTGCGACCGGGGGATCGAACTACGTGATCGACACCTCGCGGAACGGGCAGGGCTGGCGGGGAACCTGGTGCAACGGACCCGGCGCCGGACTCGGCACCTCGCCCCGGGTCACCACCGACGGCACCGCGCTCGACGCCCTGCTGTGGGTGAAGACCCCCGGCGCGAGCGACGGCACCTGCAACGGTGCCCCCGCCGCGGGCAAGTGGTGGTCCTCCTACGCCCAGGCCCTCGTCGCGAACGCCCGGCTCGGGGTCCCCGCGGCCGACCTCGCGCCGCAGGGTTCGCTCGAGGTCGTCGCCGGCACCGGTGGCGGCGTCCGGGTCCGGGGATGGGCCTTCGACGAGGACGACCCCACGCAGCCCGTCCGGGTCCGTGCCACCGTCGACGGCGCCGCCGCGGGAGCCGTGACCGCCGGACTCCGCCGCACCGACGTCGACGCCGCCGCGGGCGTCGGGGCGACCCACGGCTTCGAGGCCGTCGTCCCGACTGCCGCCGGCGCTCGCCGGGTCTGCGTGACCGCGGTGAACATCGGCGCCGGGTCGGACACCACGCTCGGGTGCGGCACCGTCCGCGCCTTCCGGCACGACCCCTACGTCGCGCTCGAGTCGGTGACGGGGAAGAAGGGCGGCATCAGCGTCCGTGGTTGGGCCTTCGACGGTGACGCCGTGTCCTCCGCCAGCACGGTCGCGATCACGGTCGACGGCAGACGGGTGACGTCGCTGTCGGCGGGACGCGTGCGCGCCGACGTCGACCGGACGTGGGGCTCGGGCACGAAGCACGGCTTCGCCGGCACCGTCGCGCTCAAAGCCGGCAAGCGGACCGTCTGCGCGGTCGCGCGGAACACCGGCACCGGGAAGGACCGGAAGGCGAGCCCCTGCCGGACGGTGACGGTGGCGCGGCGCTGACCGCTCGGGCCCGTTCCGCTGGCAACCCCGCACCGTGCGAGGTGCGGTGCTGCGTGCGAGCCCGGTCGCCCGGTGCGGCACTGCTCAGTCGGTACGAGGTTGATCGCTGGGTGCGGTCATGCAGGCTCGCACGGAGCGGTCAGCGACGACAGGAGTGGGGAACGGGGCACGGTGCTCGCCTGTTCTCCTCCCTGCGCACGGTGCGGCACTGCTCAGTCGGTGCGAGGTTGATCGCTGGGTGTGGTCATGCAGGCTCGCACGGAGCGGTCAGCGGGCTCCCCGGCGACGAACTCCGCACGGTGCGCGTCCGATCACTGCGTGTGAGCCAGGTCGCCCGGTGCGAGAGGATGGGCACATGCCGCGTGATCTCGTCCGCCGGGCCGCTCGTCGACTCCGCCGGGTCGTCGCCGGGACGCCCCCCGTGCCCGTTCCGCTGCCGGTCCTCGGCTACGTCGTCGCGGGCGGTGACGGCGCCCACCCCGCATCCGCCCACGTGCGCGTCGTCCGGCGCACCGAGCACCTGGCGGCCAGCGGCACGGCCGAGGTCCGCCAAGTCGACCCCGTCGCGTTCGTCGACGGGGTCGACACGACGTCGTACGCCGCCGTCCTGGTGCAGCGCGACATCCTGCCGCGCGACGCCGTGCAGCCCTTCCTCGCGGCGGCTGCGGCCCGCGGCGTCCGCGTCGTCGGCGAGGTCGACGACGACTTCTTCACCGAGTCCGGCCGCCAGCGCCTCGCCCGCGCCGAGTACGACCCGGACCGCCTCGCCTCGATCGACGCACTGGTCCGCGGTGCCGACACGGTCGTCGTGAGCACACCGGAGCTGGCCGAGGTCGTGCACCCGGTGGCCCGCGACGTCACGGTCGTGCCGAACGCCCTCGACCCGGGGCTGTGGACCGCCGGCGCGACCGAGGACGACGACGATCGTCCCGGAGCAGAGCACCGGGTGCTCTACATGGGCACGCTCACCCACGCCGCCGACCTCGAACTCCTGCGCGACGTCTTCACCGACCTGACGACCACCGACGGCACGCCGATCCGGCTCGAGGTCATCGGTGTGACCGACGAGGGCGGCGCCGACTGGTTCCGCCGCGTCGAGGTGCCGGACGGCCACTACCCGGCGTTCTCCCGCTGGCTCGTGGCGCACCGGGAGCGCTGGCGTGCCGGTGTCGCGCCCCTGCGTGACGAGGAGTTCAACCGCGCGAAGAGCGACCTGAAGTTCCTCGAGTACACCGCACTCGGACTGCCAGCAGTGGTCTCGGACCGGCCCTCCTACGCCGTGGCGCGGGCCCACGGGGCCGTCGCGGTGCCGGACGACGTCGGCGCCTGGCGTGGTGCGGTGCGCGCCGCTGTCGAGCGCGGGACGGCCGACGAACGGGCGGTCCGGTGGGTCACGGGGGAGCGCACGATCGGCCGTGACGACGACGCCTGGCGCCGCGTGCTGCTCGGCTAGGCTCGTCGCGTGACCGACACCGACGCACCCGTCCAGCCGCTCGTCTCGATCATCATGGGGTCGGACTCCGACTGGCCGACGATGCGCGCTGCGGCCGACATCCTGGCCGAGCTCGGCATCCCGTTCGAGGCGGACGTCGTGTCGGCGCACCGCACGCCCGACAAGATGACCCGGTTCGCCCGCGGCGCCGCCGAGCGTGGCATCCGCGTCGTGATCGCCGGTGCCGGTGGCGCCGCGCACCTGCCGGGCATGGTGGCCTCGATGACGACGCTGCCCGTCATCGGTGTCCCGGTGCAGCTCGCACGCCTCGACGGCCTCGACTCGCTGCTGTCGATCGTGCAGATGCCGGCCGGCATCCCGGTGGCGACGATGGCGATCAACGGCGCCGCGAACGCCGGACTCCTCGCCGCGCGGATCATCGGCACCTCGGAGCCCGCGGTCGCGGCTCGCCTGACCGAGTACGCCGACGGCCTCGAGCGACTGGTCGAGGAGAAGGCCGCGCGCCTGCGCGACTCCCTCTAGCGTTCCGCGCGCCTGCGCGACTCCCTCGAGCGTTCCGCGCGGGTGGCCCCGGGACCGTCGAACGGGTTCCCGCCGTTCAGGACGCCGTACGCGATCGCGTTCGTCCGGTCGGCGCAGGCACGGTCGAGCGTCCGCGTCGCTGTCCGGACGGCCTCGCCGGTGATCGGTCGGCCGCATTCCTCGCATCGGGTCATGCGCGCTACGGTACCGCCATGCCCGCTCGTCTCCGTCGCCACACCGCCACCCTCGTCCTGGTCGGTGTCGCGGTCGTCGCCGCCGTGGTGTGCGCCGTCGCCGCACGGGGTGCCGGCCCGGTGTCCTGGCGGATCCGAGGCACGGACGAGCACGTCGTCGCGACGAAGTCGCAGTTCGACTCGTGGCTCCTGGCGTCGCACGTGGCCGAGGTCGCAGCGGTGGTCGCGGTCGTCGCTGTCCTCGCCGCGGTCGTCACCGCCGTCGTGTCGTCACGCCGCCGTCGCACGCGGGTCTGAACACCACCGCCTGCCGGAGCCCACGAGCCGCCGGCAGCCCCAGAACGGGGGACGCAACAGGGCGCTGATCAGCACTTCTTCGACGTAGACGGAACGTTCTGCAACCCCCGCGTACTGGGGATAAAGCGGTTCTGTCAACCCCGCGCGCGGGCTGCATTTCGCAACTACGGTGAACGGCGGGTGGTCGAGATCCGGCCGCCCGGCACCCACGGGAACGGGTGCGAACCGTCACGTCAGGGAGTGACAGCTCATGCAGAAACGTGCAACCAAGCGGGCCGCACTCACCGTCGTGCTCCTCAGTGCCGCACTCGTCGCTGGACCGCTCGGCACGGGAACCGCAGCGTCCGCCAGCTCGGCACCGATCGGGAGCGTCGGGAACTTCAAGCAGACCTTCCGCGAGAACTTCAGCACGGCGGCGGCGGCCAAGGGGAAGTTCGCCACGACCTACGCGAAGTCGTGGCAGCCCTACCCGGACGGCACCGGGGGCATGTACTACTCGGGCGCCCAGATCAGCTCGCACAACGGGTACATGGACGTCAAGCTGGACGGCAAGCACGGCGCTGCCGGCACCTTCGGCACCCCGTCGGGTGCATGGGGGCACACGGGCGGCAAGTTCATCGTCCGTGCCAAGGCGACCGGCGGCAACGGGAACGGCGCCGCGTTCATGCTCTGGCCGTCGTCCGACAAGTGGTCGGACGGCGAGATCGACTACCCCGAGTCGAACTTCGAGCAGCAGCCGATGCTGCACCACCACTCGATGACCCCCGGCCAGGAGGTCAACGCGACGAGCCTGAGCACCGGCGTCTCGTGGCGGTCGTGGCACACGTACTCGATCGAGTGGATCCCGGGGAAGTCGGTGCGCTACCGCCTCGACGGCGAGGTGATCAAGACGATCACGAAGCACGTGCCGAAGACCGCGCACCGGTACATGTTCCAAGTGGGCAACTGGGGCGCCACCGGTCACCTGTACATCGACTGGGTCAGCACGTACACGTACAAGAAGTGACGTGCACCTCCGAGAAGTGACGTGACGCCCGCGTCGGCTCAGAGGTCGGCGTGCAGCTGCCAGGTCTCGGCGGCGGAGTCGCTCCAGTCGTACATCCGGGCACGGTCCGGCCCGGCGACGGCGAGCTGCCCCGCGAGCAACGGGTCGTTGACGACCTGGTAGACCGCCTGCGCGATCCGCTCCGGGTAGGAGTCCCGCGGGTTCCGGGCGACGGTCACCCCGGCGTCGGACGCGACCTCGGCCACCGCGGGGTCGTCGGAGTGGATGACCGGGGTGCCGAAGCTCATCGCCTCGATCACGGGCAGGCCGAAGCCCTCGGCGAAGCTCGGGAACACGAACACCGTCGCCCGGTCGTAGACCACGGCGAGGTCGGCGTCGTCGATCCGCCCGAGCACCTTCACCCGGTCGCGGGCGAGCCCGGCGCGCTCGGCGGTGCCGTACACGTCGACGTCGCCCCAGCCGTCCGGGCCGGAGATCACGAGCGGGATGTCGGCGGGGGCGTCGGGGTGCGCGAGCGCCTCGATCAGGGACCCGAGCGCCTTGCGTGGTTCGAGCGTGCCGACGGCCAGCACGTAGCGGTCCGGCAGTCCGAGACGCTCGGCGCGCAGGTCGGCGTCGACGGGCAGCCGCAGCCGGCCGCTCGGAGCTCCGCCGATGACGCGCAGTCGGTCGTCGAACCGGTGGATCTCGTTCAGTGCGCTCGCGACCGCGTGGGTGGGCACGACGACGGCGTCGGCGTGCTTCCACGCGCGCTTCACCATCGCCTTGTGGAAGTGGACGCCGCGGGGCGTCAGGGTCTCGGGGTTCGTCCACGGCACGGTGTCGTGCACGGTGACGACGGTCTGCCGGCCCGGGTCCTGGAACCGGTCGTGCTTGACCAGGGGAGCGAGGACGCTCGGCGCGTGCACCATGCCCTTCGCGATGCCACCGACGAAGCCGCCCTGCCACGCGAGCGAGAGTTCACGACGGGCCAGCGGCAGACGCTGCAGGTCGGACAGCCCGGGCAGCAGTGTGCGCAGGTGGGCCATCTCGTCGGAGCTGACCGCGGACACGACCCCGGCGACGTCGCAGCCGCTCGGCGCGTTCGCCACGAGGTGCCGGGCGAGCTCTTCGGCATACCGCCCGATGCCACCCGGAACGGGTGCGACGACCTGGTCGACGAGGACGTGGAGGGTGGTCATGGTGCTGCTCTCCTCGTCGTGGTGATGGGGCCGAGGACCGGCCCGGCGCCCGGCTGCCCGACCCTACCAGGGCAGGTGGGCCGCCCCCTGGAAGCCGCGGCAGGAGACCTGGACGGGAGGCCCGGATCACGTTCCCGACGCGGCGGACGTGATCCGGGCCTCCCGGTCGACTGCCGTGCTTACTCCGTCAACGCTCCTGCGGCCACCGCGGCGCGCAGCGCCTCGCGCCAGTCGCGCATCGGCGCGAGGCCGGCGCGCGACCAGCCGTCGTGGCCGAGCACGCTGTACGCCGGGCGCGGCGCCGGCCGGACGAACGCGGCGCTGTCGGTCGGCAGGACGCGCTCGGGGTCGAGTCCGAGCTCGGTGTAGATGGCGCGGGTGAAGTCGAACCACGACCCCTGCCCGGCGTTGGTGCCGTGGTAGACGCCCGCGAGGGCGTCGCCGTCGACGAGCTCGACGATCCGCGCGGCGAGGTCGCCGGTCCATGTCGGCTGACCGACCTGGTCGGTGACGACGCTCACGGTGTCGTGCGAGCCGGCCAGCCGGAGCATCGTCGCGGCGAAGTTCGGTCCGTGCGCGCCGTAGATCCAGGCGGTCCGGACGACGTACGACGTGTCCGGGGCGATCTCGCGCACGAACGCCTCGCCCGCGGCCTTGGTGCGGCCGTAGGCGTTGATCGGGTCGGTCGAGGCGTCCTCGGCGTACGGGGCGGTGCCGTTGCCGTCGAAGACGTAGTCCGTCGACACCGTGACGAGCTTCGCACCGTGGCGGACCGCGGCCTCGGCCAGGAGCTTCGGGCCGGTCGCGTTGACGGCGAAGGCGTCGTCCTCGTGGTCTTCTGCGTCGTCGACCTTCGTGTACGCGGCGGAGTTGATCACGACGTCGTGTCCGGCGACGGCGGCGTCCACCGCGGCCGGGTCGGTGATGTCGAGCTCGGCGCGTGAGAGTGCCGTGACGTCGCGGCCGGCGAGCGCGGCCTGGAGGTCACGGCCGAGCATGCCGGCGGCGCCGGTGATGAGGTACCGGGTCATGCGATCGCTGCGCGCTCCTTGAGCGGCTCCCACCACGAACGGTTGTCGCGGTACCACTGCACGACGTCGGCCAGGCCCTGCTCGAAGGGGACCTGCGGCTCGTAGCCGAGCTCGGCCTGGATCTTCGAGATGTCGACCGAGTAGCGCAGGTCGTGGCCGAGACGGTCAGCGACGCGGTCGACGTACGACCAGTCCTTGCCGGTGGCGTCGAGGAGCAGCTGCGTGAGCTCCTTGTTGGTGAGCTCGGTGCCGCCACCGATGTTGTAGATCTCGCCGGCGCGGCCACGGGTCAGGACCATCGCGATGCCGCGGGTGTGGTCGTCGACGTGCAGCCAGTCGCGGATGTTGTTGCCCTCGCCGTACAGCGGGACGTGCACGTCGTCGATGAGGTTCGTGACGAAGAGCGGGATGACCTTCTCGGGGAAGTGGTACGGCCCGTAGTTGTTCGAGCAGCGCGTGATCGAGAGGTTCAGCCCGTGGGTGCGGTGGTAGCTGCGGGCGAGCAGGTCGCTGCCGGCCTTCGACGCCGAGTACGGGGAGTTCGGCTCGAGCGGGCGTTCCTCGTCCCACGAGCCCTCGCTGATGGAGCCGTAGACCTCGTCGGTGGAGACGTGCACGAAGCGCTCGGTGCCGTGGCGGAGCGCAGCGTCGAGCAGGCGCTGGGTGCCGACGACGTTCGTCTCGACGAAGATGCCGGAGTCGCGGACCGACCGGTCGACGTGGGACTCGGCGGCGAAGTGCACGATCGCGTCGACCGTCGGGACGACCTCGTCGAGCTTCGCGGCGTCGCGGATGTCGCCGTGCACGAAGGTGTAGCGGGGGGAGTCGGCGACCGGAGCGAGGTTCGCTTCGTTGCCGGAGTAGGTCAGCGCGTCGTAGACGACAACCTCGGCGCCCTCGAGGCCGGGGTACGCGTCCTCCAGGGTGCGGCGGACGAAGTTCGAGCCGATGAAGCCGGCTCCTCCGGTGACGAGGATCTTCACGAGTTCTCTTTCCTGACGGTCGGTTCGTGGGTCGGCGGCGATTCTAGCGGGAGCCCGGTGACGGGGGTGGTCGTGGTGCTCGGCACGGCGGCCGCGGTGCTCGGCACGGCGGCCGCGCGCCAGACGAACACGGCGGCTGCGACGGCGGCGGCGAGGAACAGCGCGCCGGCCACTGCGATCGGGAGCGGCCCGGCGAGTGAGCCACCGGCCATCGCCGACAGGCCGCCGGGGGTGACCCGGAACTGGACGTTCTCCCACGCGCCGCGGTACGCGATGCCGATGCCGTAAAGGGCGATGGCGAACGAGCCGACGGCGGCGATCCGGGCGAGCCGGCGGCGCAGTTCCGGGCGCACGACCAGGGCACGCCACGCCACGGCCTGCGACAGCACGAGGGCGACGACGGCCACGAACAGGAACCGGCCCTGCAGCCCGATGCCCTGGTGCGTGCCGAGGTAGTTCCGCCAGTTGTAGGCAAGGGTCGCGACGACGACGAGCACCGGCCAGACCAGGGCGATGGTCATCACCCGGCGTCCGGCGCCGCGACGCGCGTACGACCAGCCGAGGGCGACGAGACCGACGATCGCCAGGGCGTCGACGACCATGGGCGGCAGCGGCCACTGGTTCGCGCCGAAGTCCCCGAAGAACGAGGCGGTCAGGCCGTCCCACTGCCGACCGGCGAACGCGCCGGGGTTCGCGCCGCCCGACGGGTACGGCTGCACCGTGGTCACGCCGCGCAGCGCGTCCGGCAGCAGGGTCCCGCTGACGAGCAGCGTGCGGACCCACCACCAGCCGGACACGGCGGCGGCAGCGACGACGACCACGCCGGCGTGCAGGGCCGCACGGCGCCACGGACGAGCGGTGCGCTGGTCGCGATCGCGGTCGCGGTGGTCGCGCTCGTCGCGGGCCAGCGCGAACACGAGCACGACGAACGGCACCGCCAGCAGGCCGAGTGCGCTGATCGCCGCCAGGCCGGTCACCGCCACGGCCAACCCCGCCGTGGTCCACCACGACCGGTCACCGGTGAGCACGCGCACGCTCAGCCACACGAGCACGGCGCCGAGCAGGATCATCGGCGCCCACGACGTCACGCCGGCGGCGACCTGCGCGAGCTGCGGCACCGCGAAGAGCAGCAGCGGTGCGACCAGGGCGGTCCGTGGCGACCGCGTCACCCGGCGGACGGTCGCCCACACGAGCGCGGGCAGCGCGGTCACGAGCACGACGTCGAACAGGCGCAGGACGAGCACCGAGGTGGCCCAGTCGTGCGCCCCGAAGCGGATCAGGCGCAGGATGCCCGCGGCGACGAGCCAGTACGTCGGCGGGTTCTGCGACATCGGGTCGATGGCGGGGGCGTCGCCAGGGACCGCTGCCAGGAGCGCGTCGACCGTGGGGCGGTCGACGGCGGGCACCGGGTGCTCCACGATCTGCCGGATCGCAGCGAGGTAGTGCATCTCGCCGCCGTGCGGCCACCCGAGGCCGAGCGCCAGCCGGAACGCGGCGTCGACGTGCGCGGGCTCGTCGGGGGCGCCGAACGCGGGGGTGAGCAGGGCGAAGCCGAGCAGCAGGCCCAGCCACGCGACCGTGATCGTGCCGAGCACGACCCACTCGCGGCGGGCGGTCACGCCGTCACCGCCGTCCGGCGCACGAAACGCACCAGCAGGACCGCCGTGGCGATCAGCGCGACCGCTGCCACGGTGGCCAGCGTGAAGTTCCCGCCGGCAGCGAGCATGCCGTACTCGTCGAACTTGACGATCGAGAACTCGTCGATCCAGAACGCGGCGTCACGGCCGAACGCCCGGAGCGCGTAGACGACGCCGTAGAGGGCGATGGCCGTCGCCGCGACGGACATGCCGACGGCCAGTCGTGTGGCGCCGGCCGCGGTGACGGTCACGCGCCGCCAGGCCAGGGCGCTCAGGGCGATGAGGGCGATGAGGGTGGGGTAGTAGTAGCGGCCCTGGGTGCCGGCGACGATCGTGTTCCGCACGTAGCCGCCCCACCCGCTCTGCATGTGCAGGGCGATCAGGATGACGGGGTACGACGCCAGGACGATCGCGGGTCGCAGCGACGGGCCGCGGCGGAACGCCCAGATGACGATGCCGGCGATCGACACGATGGTCAGGCCGTCGATCAGGAACTGGGCGAACTGGAACTGCGTCAGACCGCCGACGCTGCCCCAGAACGTGCGGGTCACGCCGTTCCAGTAGTCGCGCAGGAAGACCTCCGGACTGGCGGCGGTGTCGTCCGGGAACGGCATCGACGGGCGGGCGTAGGCCATGCCGTCGGGCTGGATCGCGTGGTACACGAGGATGTTCCGCAGCCACCACCAGCCACCGACGACACCGGCGATCCCCAGCGTCCAGGTGGTGCGCAGCACGTTCCGCCAGACGGTCGCGCGGGTGCAGCCCGCCGCCATCACCGCGATCCCGACGAAGGGGACGGCGGGCAGGGCAGTTCCCTTGGTCAGCAGCATCGCGCCGAGCAGCAGGCCGATCCACACCGTGGTCCGCACCCGCTGGTCGCCCGTCAGCAGCCGGACGACGAAGTACACCAGCGCACCCGCGAGGGGCAGCATCAGGGCGTCGTTCGTCACCGAGGTACCGATCGACGCGACCTCGGGGACGGCCAGGATCGCCGCCCCGCCGACCACGGCAGCCCGGGGCGAGCGGGTCAGCCGACGCACCGTGGCCCACGCCAGGAACGGCAGGGGCAGCACGAGCAGGGCGTCGAACAGCCGCAGGGCCATCACGGCGTGGTCCCACCGCAGGTCCTCGAAGTGCACCAGGTGGAGGACCCCGGCGGCCAGCGCGTAGTACGTGGGCGGGTGCTGCGACATCTGGTCGATGCTCGTCGGGTGCACGCCGGGGAACTCCCGCAGCAGCTGGCCCCACGTCGCGTTGTCCGACGCCGGCTGTCGCAGGTTGCTGATCTGCGTGTCGTGCGTGGCGTTGAGGTAGTGCATCGCGCCCGGCTCCGGCCAGGCGTCACCGATCGCCAGGTGCAGGACGGCGTCGACGTGCGTCGGCTCGTCCGGCGCCTTGTAGGTGGTCGTCACGATCGCCCAGACCGCCAGGACGGCGGCGAACGCGACCGTCAGGGCGATGACGACGACGCGCTCAGCACGGCCGACCCGTGGGCGGGCGACGGTGCCCGACACGGCCGGGGCCGTGTCAGTCGCCATACCGCTGCAGTTTCTGCAGGTCGAGCTGCTCCTCGGCCAGCGTGCGGTTGAGGCGGGTGAGGTCGGCGACGACGCCGATCACGATGGAGAGCAGCGCCGTGATGAGCAGCACCACACCGAGGATGATCGACTGCAGGTGGTTGCCGGGGGTCTGCATCGCGAGCAGCACCAGGTAGCGGACGAGCGGCCAGAGCCCGAGCCCGCCCAGGATCACGCTGACCCAGGCGAAGAGCGCCATCGGCCGGTACATCAGGTAGACCCGGGCGATCGCCGAGCCGGACTCGAACATGTGCTGGAAGATGTTGCTGAACAGCCGGGACTCGCGGGTCTTCGGGTTCGTCGTGATCGGCACGGACGCGATCGCCAGGCGCTTGTAGCCGGCCTGCACGATGGTCTCCATGCAGTAGCTGAAGCGCGTGACGATGTTCAAGCGGATCAGCGAGTACTTCGAGTAGGCGCGGAACCCGCTCGCGGCGTCGGGCAGGTCGAGCCCGGCGGCGCGGCTGGCGACCCACGACCCGAAGCGCTGCATGAGCTTCTTGAAGCCGGAGAAGTGCTCGATCGTGCGGGTCTGCCGGTCGCCGATGACGATCTCGGCTTCCTTGCGCAGGATCGGCTGGACGAGTTCGGCGATCTGCGCCTGCGGGTACTGGTTGTCGCCGTCGGTGTTGACGACGATGTCGGCACCGTGCAGCAGGGCGTAGTCGACGCCGTCGCGGAACGACCGGGCGAGCCCCATGTTGGTCGTGTGGTGCACGAAGTGCTTGACGCCGTGCTCCTTGGCGACCTCGACGGTGCGGTCGGTGCTGCCGTCGTTGATGACCAGGATCTCGATCTCGTCGATGCCGTCGATCTCACGCGGGATCGAGTCGATGACGCTGGCGAGGGTGTTCTCCTCGTTGAGGCAGGGGATCTGGACGAATAGCTTCACGGGCTCGCTTGGTCTCGTTTCGGGAGTCGCAGCGCGCGGGGCGCGGGGCACAGAACCAGGACAGCCTATGCGATGCGCCACCTTGCTAGGCTTCCCCGGTGCAGATCCGCGAACTGAAGATCCCCGGCGCGTGGGAGTTCACGCCCGTCCAGCACGGCGACGCACGAGGAGCATTCCTCGAGGCGTACCGGGCCGACGTCCTCGAGGAGACGGTCGGTCACCCGCTGGACCTCCGCCAGGTGAACATGTCGATCTCGTCGGCCGGCGTCGCGCGGGGCATCCACTACGCCCTCGTCGCCCCGAGCCAGGCCAAGTACGTCACCGCCGTCCGAGGCGCCTTCATCGACTACATCGTCGACATCCGCGTCGGTTCGCCGACGTTCGGGCAGTGGGACTCGGTCCGCATCGACGACGTCGACCGCAAGGCCGTGTACCTGTCCGAGGGCCTCGGTCACGCGATCGTCGCGCTCGAGGACCACTCCACCGTGAACTACCTGGTCAGCGCACACTACGACCCCCAGCGCGAGAAGGGGATCACGATCCTCGACCCGACCGTCGGACTCGAACTGCCGGACGGCATCGGTGAGCCGGTGCTCTCCGAGAAGGACACGAGCGCCCCGACGCTCGAAGCGGCCGCCGCCGCCGGTCTGCTGCCGACGTACGAGGAGTGCGTGGCCTACACCGAGTCCCTCCGCACGACGAAGTAACGAAGTAAGGAAGCGATCCCGATGAAGGGCATCATCCTCGCCGGTGGATCCGGCACGCGCCTCTGGCCGATCACCAAGGGCATCAGCAAGCAGCTCATGCCGATCTACGACAAGCCGATGGTCTACTACCCCCTGTCGACCCTGATGATGGCCGGCATCCGCGAAGTGCTCGTCATCACGACGCCGGAGTACAACGAGCAGTTCAAGGCCCTGCTCGGCGACGGCTCCGCCTTCGGCATGGAGATCCAGTACGCCGTGCAGCCGTCCCCGGACGGGCTCGCGCAGGCCTTCGTCATCGGCGAGGACTTCATCGGCGACGACAGCGTCGCACTCGTCCTCGGCGACAACATCTTCCACGGCACCGGCCTCGGGACGAACCTGCGGAAGAACACCGAGGTCGACGGTGCGACGATCTTCGCGTACCACGTGGCCGACCCGAAGGCCTACGGCGTCGTGGAGTTCGACGACGACTTCACGGCCGTCTCCATCGAGGAGAAGCCGGCCGAGCCGAAGTCGAACTACGCCGTCCCCGGCCTGTACTTCTACGACAACAAGGTCATCGAGATCGCGAAGACGATCGAGCCGAGCGCCCGTGGCGAGCTCGAGATCTCGACGGTCAACGAGCGCTACCTCGAGGCCGGTGAACTCGGCGTCCAGGTCCTCGACCGTGGCACCGCGTGGCTCGACACCGGCACGTTCGAGTCGATGATGCAGGCGTCCGAGTACGTCAAGGTCATCGAGGACCGTCAGGGCTTCAAGATCGGGTGCATCGAGGAGATCGCCTGGCGCAACGGCTGGATCGACGACGCGCAGCTCGCCGAGCTCGCCGCACCGCTCGTCAAGGGCGGCTACGGCGTCTACCTCCAGCGGCTCCTCGGCGCCTAGCACCGCCCGTGGCGTCCGGTTCTGGGTGGTTCGGTCGCCGTCGTCGCGACACGACGGCTGCCGACCACCCCGACCGGGAGGCCCGTCCCACGCCCGCAGCGACGACCGACGTCGTCCGCGTGGCCGGCTTCGACGGCCCCCTGCCGCACCTGGACCAGGACGTCACGGTCCTCGTCACGACCCGGTCGGACCGGCACGCCGAGGTCGCGCGCCTCGTCGCCGTCGCCCGCGAGGCCTTCGGCCGTGGCGCTGACGTCCGCGCCGTGAGCTACGTCGCCGACGCCTCGCCGCGCGATCCGTTCGGTCGTCGCCTGCCGTGGGTGCGGAGCGTGCCGGTCGACGGCCTGGGGTCCGCGATCAACGCCGGCCTCGCCGCCGGGGTCGGACGGGTCCTCGTGCTCGTCGACACCTCGGTGACGATCGATGCCGCCGGCCTCCGGGCACTCGCCGAGACCGGAGTCCACCGCCTGGTGCAGGCCTCGGTGCGCACGGCGGACGGTTCAGCGCGGAACGGTGCACTGCTCATCCGTCCCGGCGCACTCCCGTGGTCCGACGACCGTCCGTTCGGCACGGGGGACTCGGTGTTCGGTGCCGATCAACCCGTGCTCGCTGTGCCCCGGGCCGCGATCGTCCCTGCGCCCGTGCTCACGGACGAGCCGACGACGCTCGTCGGGTGGACGCACGCGTGCGCCGTGCGCCAGCGACCGCAGTCGGGTCCCACGATCCTGGTGAAGGACGTCGGTGAGACCGTCCGACTCGCTGAACCCGGGCGGACGATCGACGCTGCCACCGTGGACGTGTTCTCGTCGTGGCGGGACGCGAGACGGGACTCGGTCGACGGCCGGGGCGCTGCAGTCTCCGCCGGGCCGCCGCTGCCGCCGTGGGGAGCGCGACCGGTGACACCGGTCCGCCGGACGACCAGCAGCGCCACCGACCCGCTCACCTGGTCGCTGAAGATCGCCGCTCCCGCCGGGCCCGAGGGTGACGGCTGGGGCGACGTGCACTTCGCCGCCGAGCTGGCCGGGGCCCTCGAGCGGCTCGGGCAGCGCGTCCGGATCGACCGCCGTGACGCCCACGTGCGGGACGACGATGCCGCGGACGACGTGACGCTCGTGATCCGCGGGCTCGACCGGGTGCCGCCGAACCCTGCGTCGGTGAACCTGCTCTGGGTGATCAGCCACCCCGACGACGTCTCCGACACCGAGCTCCGGTCGTTCGACGCGGCCTTCGCCGCCGGGCCGGTCTGGGCTGCTGCGGCCGCAGCGCGGTCGGGGGTCCCGGTCCGCACGCTGCTGCAGGCGACCGACCCCGCGGTGTTCCACCCGGGCGCGCGGGCGACGACGAGCCCCGATGCCGACTGGGTGGTCTTCGTCGGCTCGACCCGCGGCGCCGCGCGCCCGGTGGTCGCCGATGCCGTGGCGCTCGGAGCCGACCTTCGCGTGCACGGCCCGGCGTGGCAGGGCGTGGTCCCCGACGCAGCGCTCGGCGAACCGTCGCTGAGCCGGGCCGAGGTCGCCACGGCCTACGCCTCGGCGCGCGTGGTGCTCAACGACCACTGGGCGGACATGGCGGCCGGTGGCTTCGTGTCGAACCGGGTGTTCGACGTGCTGGCGTCCGGGGGAGTCGTCGTCACCGACGAGGTCGCCGGGCTGACCGAGGTGCTCGACGTCCCGACGCTCGCGGTGGCGCGTTCCCGTGACGAGCTCGCTGCGCTCCTGGACCCGGCACGAGTGTGGCCGACTGCTGCCGAGCGGGCGGCGGTGGCGTCGCGCATCGCCGCAGAGCACTCCTTCGACGCCCGAGCCGACGTGCTGCTGGACGCAGCCCGAACCGAACGCGCCCGCCTCCGCGCCTGACCCGCTGCCCGCGTCCCCGCCGCGCGACGCTCCGCACAACCAAAGTGCGGTCGAGCCGTGCAATCCCGCGGTTCACGTGCACTTCGGTTGTGCGGAACGCGATCGAACCGGGGCCTCCGAAGCTGCGACCGATGTGCGCGCCCCGCTGCGGTCGTGGGGGGCCCGGGGGGGGGGGGGGCGCCCCCCCGGGGGGGGGGGGGGGGGGGGGCCCCCCCCCCCCCCCCCCCCCCCCCCGCCGGGGGGGGGGGGGGGGGGCGCGGGCGGCGGGGGGGGGGGCGGGGGCGGGGGGGCCACGCCACGGCGCACGCACGCGGGGGGGAGGGGGGGACGGCGC
>NZ_SODR01000006.1:0-65729 GCF_004365375.1 Curtobacterium sp. PhB25
TGGTACTCCCGCGACATCATCCGCAACGTCGACGGATCCCCCTTGACCGGATCATCACCCTGATCGACGACATCCCACCCCGACGGCCGCCCCATGACTACTCCGCCCTCGAGGCAGCGGGTCCGCCGCCGCCGTTCTCGTCGTTGACCTGCAGTGCCTGGGCGAGCTGCTCGTCGGTCTCGGTGTAGGTCTCGACGGACGCGCTGAGCATGTCCGCCAGCGCCTTCGTCGAGTCGCTGATCTTGTCGCGCTTGTCACCCCAGCGGTGGTCGAAGTCGTGCAGGGCGTCCTGCACGGTGCCCGAGCCGATCTCGTCGTCGGACGCAACGACGCGCTTGTGCGCCTGTTCGAGCGTGCTGTGCACGGTCGACAGGTCGGTCTGGAGCTCCCCGAGCCCCATCAGGTCAACGAGCAGTCTCGAAGCCACGGAACAATCCCTCCCCGATCACGAACCGGAAGCCACCGCCACCGGAACCGCGTCGACCCCGTGCCCCACGCGATCGCGGGACACGGGGTCGTCAGCGGTGTCAGCCCTTGAGGCCGGAAGCGAGCGACTCGTCCGTCTCGGACAGGGTCTGCGACGCCTTCGACAGGAACGTCGACAGGCCCTCGAGCCCCTGGACGGTCTGGGTCACGCCACGGTTGAACTCGTCGTAGGACTCGCCGAACGCGACGGACGACTTGTCGGTGACGTAGCCGTCGGAGATGAGCTGCTGGATCTTGCGCTGCAGGGCGGAGAGACGGTCTTCGATGTCCGCCTGACCCGCCTTGAGGTCGGAGGCTGCTGCCTCGAGGTCTGCGTACGAGACGTTGATGTTCGCCACGGTGTGACTCCCTTTCCCCGGAGTTTCGTCATGTCCCCCCAACGGGGCGTGTTGCAGGGGACACTACCATCGTCCTGCGACATGTAGTCAATGCTACGGGGGATGCCATGACCTTCACGTTCACGATGGTCGACCGCGAGAGCGGTCAGACCGCCAACGTCTACGTCGACGGGGACGACACCCGTGCGGTCGGCGAGCTCGTCGCCGAGGCCGAACGCCTCATCGCGACGGACGTCGTGGCCTCCGGACGGACCCCGGCGTACTTCGTCGGCGAGCAGCCGCTCGACCTGGCGGCGACGGTCGCCGAGTCCGGTGTGCGCGAGGGCGTGGTCGTGGCCCGCAGCCTCGAGCAGGTGCCGCCGCAGCCGCTCCGTCCGCTGACCGACGCCGAGATCCGGATCGTCTCGGGCCTGCACGCCGGCACCATCGTGCGGGTGGGCACCGGCACGGTGACGATCGGCACGGCGACGAACGCCACGGTGCGCATCCCGGTGAGCACCACCGCCGAGGTCGAGGCCGAGGCCACCGGGGCCGAGACCGTCCCGGAGGTCGCCCTGCTCGTGTCGGTCACGGCCGACGGCGCGAAGGTCCGTCCGGCGAACGGCTTCGCCGGGGCGGTGCTCGACGGTGCTGCCGTCACCGAGGAGACCGACTGGCCGGAGACCGCGCAGCTGGCGATCGGCGGGGTCCTGCTCGGCTTCGGTCGGGCGCCGGACCGTGGGGCGCACCTGTCCCTGGCCGACGACGGCATGTCGCTCGAGTACAACCGCCCGCCGCGCATCCTGCCGCCCGACGAGCACACCCGCTACCAGCTGCCAGCCCCGCCGACCGAACCCCCAGCGCGGGCGCTGCCCATCCTGATGGCACTGGCGCCGATGGGCATGGCCGTGATGTTCGTGTCGACCACCGGCCGCTGGATCTACCTGCTCATCGCCCTGCTGTCGCCGATCCTGATGATCATCACGGGCCTCCAGGGTCGCCGCCAGGGCAAGAAGACGTACCGCCAGCGGATCGTGGAGTACGAGGACACCAAGGCGCGCATCGAGGCGGACGCGACCGAGAGCCTCCAGTCCGAACGGGCACGCTGGATCGCGAGCGCCCCCGACCCGGCTGCCGTCTACGAGACGGCGGTCACGCCGCTGCCGCGCCTGTGGGAGCGGCGTCGGACCGACCCCGACCACCTGCTCGTCCGTGTCGGCACGGCGACGCAACGGTCCGAGGTGACCATCGAGGACCCGGAACAGCTGTCGCACAAGCGGACCGTCGCGTGGGACGCGACCGACGTGCCGGTCCGGATCCGCCTGGCGGAGCGTGGCGTGATCGGCATCGCCGGTCCGGACGACGACGCCCGACGGCTGGCGAACTGGGTGGTCGCGCAGCTCGCGACGCTGCAGAGCCCGAAGGACGTCACCTTCACGCTGCTCACCGACACCACCCGGACCGCGCTGTGGGAGTGGATGTCCTGGTTGCCGCACGTCCGCCGCGACGGCGCCGACCAGCCGATGACGAGCATCGCTTCGAACGCCGCGACGACCGCGCGGGCCATCGCCGAGCTCGCGGCGGTCATCGACGCCCGGAAGGAAGCCGGCATCGGCAAGAAGACCCCGCCGGCCGACGAGATCGTGGTCGTGATGGACGGCGCCCGACGCCTGCGTGCGATGCCGTCGCTCGTGCAGGTGCTCAAGGAGGGGCCGTCGGTCGGAGTGTTCAGCATCTGCCTCGACCTGGACGAGCGGCTCCTGCCCGAGGAGTGCGACGCCGTGGTCGTGGTCCGCGACGACCGGATCCGGGTCACGCAGCAGCGCAGCGAGCGGATCGACGATGCCCGACCCGACCTGGTCGACCAGGACTGGCTCGAGTGGGTCGCCCGGTCGCTGTCGCCGATCGTCGACGCCAGCCCTGACGTTCAGGACGGCGCCATCCCGTCGTCGGCGCGGCTGCTCGACGTGCTGCAGCTCGAGCCGCCGACGTCCGAGGCCGTGCAGGCCCGCTGGCTGCTCGGTGGGCGCAGCACGACCGCCGTCATCGGCGCCTCGATCGACGGGCCGTTCGCGATCGACCTGCGGAACGACGGTCCGCACGGACTCGTCGCCGGCACGACCGGCTCCGGCAAGTCCGAGTTGCTGCAGACGATCGTCGCGTCGCTCGCCGTCGCGAACCGGCCGGACGAGATGAACTTCGTGCTCGTCGACTACAAGGGCGGTGCGGCGTTCAAGGACTGCGTCGACCTGCCGCACACGGTCGGCATGGTCACCGACCTCGACACCCACCAGGTGGAGCGGGCGCTCGAGTCGCTCGGCGCAGAACTGCGCACCCGCGAGCACGCCCTGGCCGAGGTCGGCGCGAAGGACCTGGAGGACTACCAGGACCTGCAGGCGAAGCGCGCGGCGTCGGGCGACGCGATCCCGAGCCTGCCGCGGCTGCTCATCGTCATCGACGAGTTCGCCTCGCTCGCCCGCGAGCTGCCCGACTTCGTCAAGGGCCTGGTGAACATCGCCCAACGTGGTCGGTCGCTCGGCATCCACCTCGTGCTCGCCACGCAGCGCCCCGGCGGTGTCGTGTCGCCCGAGATCCGCGCCAACACGAACCTGCGGATCGCGTTGCGCGTCACCGACCAGTCGGAGAGCCAGGACGTCATCGGCGCGAACGACGCCGCGCGGATCGCGAAGACGACGCCCGGTCGCGCGTACGTGCGGCTCGGCGCGGCCTCGTTGCTGCCCTTCCAGTCCGGTCGGGTGGGCGGGCGTCGGCCCGGCACGGACGACCAGGAGGCCCGGCCCGCCCTGGTCCGCGAACTCACCTTCGCCTCGTACAGCGAACCAGCCCCCCGCCCGGCAGCCGTCGAGGCCGCCGCCAGCGACGTGGAGGTCACCGACCTGAGCGTCCTCGTCGCGTCGATCGGCGACGCCACCCGCGCCCTCGGCACCCCCGAGCAGCGGAAGCCGTGGCTGCCGCCCCTCGGTGCGGTCGTCGGACTCGACGACGTCGAAGCCGCCGGTGCTGCCGGTGCTGCCGAGCTGCCGCCGCTCGCCGTGGCCTGGGGCGTCGAGGACCACCCCGCCGACCAGCAGCAGCGCCCCGCCGTGTTCGACCTCGACGCCGACGGCCACCTGTTCGTCATCGGGTCGCCGCGCTCCGGCCGCAGCCAGACGCTCCGCACCCTGGCCGGTGCGATGGCCCTGCGCCTCGGCGTCGGTGACGTGCACATGTACGGGATCGACTGCGGCAACGGCGCCCTGCTCGCGCTCGGGGCCCTGCCGCACTGCGGTGCCGTGGTGCAGCGGCACGAGCCCGACCGGGTCTCGCGGTTGCTCGGCATCCTGCTCCGCACCGTGCAGGAGCGCCAGGCGGCCTTCGCGAGCGGCGGGTACTCGTCCATCGCCGAGCAGCGGTCCGACGAGCACACCACCCCGCTGCCGCACGTCGTCGTGTTCCTGGACCAGTGGGAGAGCTTCATGGCGACCCTGGCCGACGCCGAGAACGGTGCGCTGCACGACGCCGTCCAGACGCTGCTGCGCGAGGGCGTCGGCGTCGGCGTGCACCTGATCGTCTCCGGCGACCGCACGCTGACCTCCGGCCGGATGTCGAGCCAGGTGGAGCGGAAGCTGCTGCTCGCCCTGGCCGACCGCGGCGACTACAACTACGAGGGCATCAACGGCAAGAAGCTGCCGGAGTCGATCCCGCCCGGTCGCGGCTTCCGGAACGCCACCGCGACGGAGACCCAGGTCGCCGTGCTGCCCGGCGGCCTCGGCGGACGCGACCAGGCGGCGGCGATCCGCGGCATCGGTGACGAGGTCCGCGCCCACGTCCCCGCGACCGTGCCGAAGCCGTTCCGGATCGACGTGCTGCCGCGGTCCATCACGTTCGAGGAGGCCGTGCGGTACCTGCCCTCGGCGGACGCCTCGGTCGGCCGGGTCGCGCTCGGAGTCGGCGGCGACGAGCTCCGGCTCTTCACCCACGACTTCGTGCAGGACACCCCGGTGTTCATCGTCGCCGGCAGCCCGCGCTCCGGCAAGAGCACCGCGCTCGTCGCGATGGCCCGGCACGTCCTGTCCGCGGGTGGGTCGGTCGTCGCGGTCACGCCGCGGGACTCCCCGCTCCGGGCACTCGAGGGTGCACCGCGCGCGACCGTGGTCACCGACGGCGGGATCGGGGCCGAGGGCCTCTCCGCCGCGATCGACACCGGCTCGGACGGCTTCACGCTCGTGCTCGTCGACGACGCCGAGGCGCTCAAGGAGACCCCGGCCGAACCGGTGTTCCGGGCGGTCATGGACTCCGACCGGGGTCGTTCGGTCGGGCTGGTCATCGCCGGCGACGTCGAGGGCGTCGCGAGCGGGTTCCGTGGCTGGCAGGTCGACGCGAAGAAGGCCCGTCGCGGGATGCTGCTCGCACCGCTCAGCACGGTCGACGGCGACCTGATCGGCACGAAGCTGTCGAAGAGCCTGGTGACGCAGGACCGGGTGCCGGGTCGGGCACTGCTCAACGACGCCGACCAGGCGCTGCGGCTGGTGCAGGTGCCCGCCGACTGACGGGGACGGCGCGACGTCGCGCGCCAGCGTCGCGCCGCCGCGCCGCTCGGCGTCAGCCGAGTGGGGCTTCGCCGACCAGCGCGGTCTGCGGCTCGGCGCGCAGCGTGTGGCCGCCGAACACGACCACGTCGCCCGGTTGCACCACGGTGCGCTGCGCCGGCGGCACCATCGTCGCCGGGAACCCCGGCCGCTGCAGCTCGACCCCGTTCGCCGACGCCGTGTCGAGCACCCAGAGCGAGCCCTCGGCACCGAAGCCGAACTCCAGGTGCGTGCGGCTGAGCAGCTTGTCCGGGTCCTCGAGGGCGATCATGTGCGCGTAGCCGCCGTCCGGGTGGGCGCTCGCCGGGTCGCGGCCGATCAGCCCGCCACCGGACACGGTCACCCGCTGGTGGTCGTCGAGCACCAGGACGGCCGCCGCAGTCTGCCGGGCCGGAGCCGCGTCGCGGCGGGCCGTGCCACCGGCGGAGCCCAGGGGACGCCCGGGCAGCTGCGCGACGGTCGCCCGCACCCGGTCGGCGCTGGCGCGGGGAGCCGGCGGCGGCGTGACGACCGCGCGGGCGAGTTCGCCGCGCTGCGCCATCCGCGCGAGGTCGTCGACGGTGACCCGCTCGACGACGGGTTCGACGGGCTTCCGACGCTTCCGGAACGGCCAGATCCGCATCAGTCGACCCCGCCGCCGACCGTGGCCGAGTCGATGAGCTCGAAGGTGTCGGTCACGGTCTCGAACAGTTCGTACAGCGGCTCGGCCAGGTCGGTCGCGGGCGAGGACACGCTCACCAGCGCGACCTGGTCACCGGCCGGCACGAACGTCTGCATGAGCACGACGTCGAACGATCCGCGGCCGTCCGGCGCCTGCACGGTCGAGACGCCCCAGACGCGCGGCACCCGGCCGACGCGCGGGACCTCGTGCACGTCGACGTGCATGCCGTCGTCGTCACCGCCGAGCGCGGCGACGTGGTCGGTCAGGGCGGCGAGCGGGTCGCCGCCGGCCTCGGGCGCGGGCAGGACCGTGACGGTCAGTGCGCCGGAGACGATGCCGTCCTCGCTCGGCTCGGCGAAGGCCGCGCAGTACCGGGCACCGCTGTCCCACGCCGACCGCGCGAACCGACGGAGGGCGCGGACGATCTCGGTGCGGTGGTCCCAGAGCTCGCGCTGGTCCTCGATGCGCTCCTGCACGAGGGCGCTGATCCGGTCGTCGCGGCGCTCCGGCTCGACGGGCAGCTCGAACCAGGAGCGCGGGACCGTGATGGCGAAGTGGTCGACCGACATGCCCGCTACCGTACCGTGGCGTGTCGCCCGGCCGTCCGGCGCATCGCCCGCAGCAGCAGCGGACCCGGCAGCCGCAGCAGGGCCCCGGGCAGGACCGACCGCACCCCGCTGACCACGGCGACCGTCCGCTGGAACCGACGGTGCTCGCGCGGCCCCCACGCGAACCCGTACGCGGTCCGCAGCCGTTCCGGCAGCATCCCGACCGTGACGATCCGGACGAGCGGCATCGCGGCACGCACCCAGAGCGGCGCGAACCGCGGGTGGAGCAGGTCACGCACCACCCCGCGGGCGTCGTCGGTGACCTCGAGCCGCTCGAGGGCGTCGGCCCAGTACTCGTCGAAGGCCGCGACCGAGGTCGGCCAGCGCTCGGCGGGCACCCGCAGCGTCGTCGCGATCGGGGCGTACGCGGCGAGCACGGCCTCGGCGCGTTCCGCCGTGACGGGAGCGCCGAACAGGTCGTGCGCCCGACGAGCCGAGTCGAACAGGGTCGCGGCCACCCACAGCTGCCGGTCGACGTCGTCCGCGCCGGTCACGGGCGCGTGGGCACGGTTCACGAAACCCGCGGCGATCGCGGCGTCCTGCTCCGTGCCGGAGACGACGGCGTACACGAACATCAGGGTGTGGGCCAGCCGCTGCTGCGGTCGACGGGCGAAGTCCGAGTGCCGGCGGACCCCCGCCGCGACGACCGGGTCGGCGATCTGCAGCAGGATGGCGCGGCCGCCCGCGGCCACGGGTGTGCTGTCACCGAGGAACCGACGCAGGCTGCGGTCGTGGACGCGACCGGACGACGGACGGGAGGTGGGCCCGACCAGCCGGTTCCGGCGCACCGCGCCAGCGGGGTGACGGCCGTGACTGGAGGGACGTGGCGGGCCCGGCACCGGGCCTCCAGGCCGTGGGGCGGTCACGGTCCACCCCGTCGGCGTCGCGCCCGCAGGACGGGGACGAGATCAGCGACGATCGCCGCGACGAGCGCGACCATGCCGGTCACGAGGGCGGTCACCAGGTACGTGCCGTCGACCCGGACGTCGCCCGTCAGGGCGAGCAGGGTCGCGACGAGCCAGATCGCGGGGAGCGGCCAGAGGCGGCTCGGTGCTCCGGAGACGACGGCTCCGACCACCGCGACCGCGAGGAGCGGCACCCATCGACCTGCCGGCCCCGACTGCGCGGCGAGGTGTGCGGAGGCCGCGACCAGCAGCATCGCCGCGATCGCCACCAGGCGGGCGGCCGACGGCATGCTGCGGACGCTGGCTCGGACGCGACGGAACACGGCCCGATGCTACGGGCCGTGTTCCGCGGATCCCTGGGGGAGGCGCTGGTCAGGGGATGCGGGTCAGAGCGGCTTGGTGCCGAGGTCGCCTCCCAGGTCCGGCCGGTCCTCGTCGGCGTCGTGCTCCCACAGGTCGGGGGAGCCCTCGCGCGGAGATCCGCCGGTCGGGCCGTCGTCGGTACCGTCACCGGGCTGCGGCTCGACGGTCTCGCCGGCGACGGCGTCGTTCGTCACGGTCTCGAGGGACTCCTCGGACTCGTCCACCTCGTACGGGCCGACGTGCTCGCGGTCGATGTCGTCGTCGCGGCGCTGCTGGGCCTCGAAGTCGTCGACGGGGCTGATGCCGGGATCGCTCATGGTGTCCTCCTGGGTGTGGGTGGTGCCGGGTGTCGGATCGTGTTCAGGCGCTGACGAAGTGGACGTCGGCGGAGCCGAGCGCGAGCTGCTCCGCCAGACCCTTCTCGTCGGTCGCGCCCCAGCGTTCGGCGATCTTGCCGTCACGGAACTTCGAGACCTGGATGCCGCGGACCTCGAAGGTGCGACCCGTCGGCGCGTGGCCCTGGAACGGACCGGTGTGGGTGCCGCGGATCGTGAACACCGCGGTGATGTAGTCGTCCGTGACGACGAGCGGGTCGGGCTCGAGCGTGAGGTCCGGGAACGCGGTGGTGAACTCGGTCCAGAAGTCGACGATCCCCGCGAGGCCGGGCTGCTGGTCGGGCGCGGGGTCGTGGTCCACGACGTCCTCGGCCCACACCTCGGGGAAGCGGTCGAAGGCCCGCGCCTCCAGGATCTCGCCGAGTCGTTCCTGTGCCTGCTGGTTCTGTTCCGCGGTCATGCGCGCTCCTTCGTTCGGGCCATCCGGTGGTTCGGGCCTGCCGGTGGTTCGGGCCTTCCGGTGTACGCCGGGTCGGTGAGAGCGGCGTCCAGGGTGCGCGAGTTCACCTGCGGGACACCTCCCCGTCACGACGGCCGTGCACACTGCCGGTGCTCGGGGGAGTGGAGCGCGGTCGCCGACGGGTGGTCGAGCGACCGCGCCTTCCCCTGCGTCCCGCGCCGCCCGTTGTCTCGACGCCCATGTCGCCGCGCTAGGCTGCGTGACGGCCGTTGTCTCGACATCGAGCGACCCTCGATGTGGAGTGCGCGACCGGGAAACCGATGCCGATCGCACGAACCGTGCGGGAAGAAGAACAGCGTGGATCTTTTCGAGTATCAGGCCAGGGACCTCTTCGAGTCCTACGGCGTCCCCGTCCTCCAGGGGATCATCGCCGACACCCCGGAAGAGGCGAGAGCGGCGGCCGAGAAGATCGGTGGCGTCGTGGTCGTCAAGGCCCAGGTGAAGGTCGGCGGGCGCGGCAAGGCCGGCGGCGTCAAGGTCGCGAAGACCCCCGACGAAGCGTTCGAGCACGCCCAGGCGATCCTCGGCCTCGACATCAAGGGCCACACCGTGCAGCGCGTCATGATCGCCCAGGGCGCCGACATCGCCGAGGAGTTCTACTTCTCCGTGCTGCTCGACCGGGCCAACCGCTCCTACCTCTCGCTCACCAGCGTCGAGGGCGGCATGGAGATCGAGCAGCTCGCAGTCGAGAAGCCCGAGGCGCTCGCCCGCGTCGAGGTCGACCCGCTCACCGGGATCGACGCGGCCGCCGGTCGCGCGATCGCCGAGCAGGCCGGGTTCCCGGCGGAGCTCGTCGACCAGGTGGCCGACGTCTTCTCGAAGCTCTACGACGTCTACAAGGGTGAGGACGCCACGCTCGTCGAGGTGAACCCCCTCGTCCGCACCGGCGACGGCCAGATCCTGGCGCTCGACGGCAAGGTCTCGCTCGACGAGAATGCCGACTTCCGCCACCCCGCGCACAAGGACCTCGAGGACTCCGCCAGCGAGGACCCGCTCGAGGCCAAGGCGAAGGCCCACGGCCTGAACTACGTCAAGCTCGACGGCCAGGTCGGCGTCATCGGCAACGGTGCGGGCCTCGTCATGTCGACGCTCGACGTCGTCGCCTACGCCGGTGAGCACCACGGCGGCGTGAAGCCCGCGAACTTCCTCGACATCGGCGGCGGCGCCTCGGCCGAGGTCATGGCCAACGGCCTCGACGTCATCCTCGGCGACCCGCAGGTGAAGAGCGTCTTCGTGAACGTCTTCGGCGGCATCACCGCCTGCGACGCCGTCGCGAACGGCATCGTCGCCGCCCTCGGGATCCTCGGCGACGCGGCCACCAAGCCGCTCGTCGTGCGCCTGGACGGCAACAACGTGGAAGAGGGCCGACGGATCCTGGCGGAGGCAGCGCACCCGCTCGTCACCGTCGCCGCGACCATGGACGACGCGGCCGAGCAGGCCGCCGAACTCGCCGCTGCCGCGGCCTGAAGGGACTGACCATGTCGATCTTCCTCAACAAGGACTCCAAGGTCATCGTCCAGGGCATCACCGGCGGCGAGGGCACCAAGCACACCGCCCTCATGCTCAAGGCCGGCACCCAGGTCGTCGGTGGCGTCAACGCCCGCAAGGCCGGCACCACCGTCACCCACGGTGACGTGTCGCTGCCCGTCTTCGGCACCGTGCGCGAGGCCATCGACACCACCGGTGCCGACGTCTCCATCGTCTTCGTGCCGCCGGCCTTCGCCAAGGACGCCGTGCTCGAGGCCATCGGCGCCGCGATCCCGCTCGTCGTCGTCATCACCGAGGGCATCCCGGTGCAGGACGCCGCCGAGTTCTGGGCACACGCCAAGGCGCTCGGCGGGACGACCCGCATCATCGGCCCGAACTGCCCCGGCATCATCACCCCGGGGGAGTCGCTCGTCGGCATCACCCCGGCGACGATCACCGGCAAGGGCCCGATCGGCCTCGTCTCGAAGTCGGGCACCCTGACCTACCAGATGATGTACGAGCTGCGGGACCTGGGCTTCTCGACCGCCATCGGCATCGGCGGCGACCCGGTCATCGGGACGACGCACATCGACGCGCTCGCCGCGTTCGAGGCCGACCCCGAGACCGAGGCCATCGTGATGATCGGTGAGATCGGTGGCGACGCCGAGGAGCGCGCAGCCGAGTTCATCAAGGCGCACGTCACGAAGCCGGTCGTCGGGTACGTCGCGGGCTTCACCGCCCCCGAGGGCAAGACGATGGGCCACGCCGGAGCGATCGTGTCCGGTTCCGCCGGCACCGCCGAGGCGAAGAAGCAGGCGCTCGAGGCCGCCGGCGTCAAGGTCGGCAAGACGCCGTCCGAGACCGCTGCGCTGCTGCGTGAGGTCGTCGCCGCCCGCTAGCGGCCATCGCCCGGCACACGGTCGGGACGAAGCCGGGAGGCTCGGTGCGGGTTCCGCGCCGAGCCTCCCGTCGTTCGGGGGTCGGCTCACGTATCCTCGCTGCGATGAACCGCCTGGGAACCGCTCTGCTCGCCGCGATCGAGGCGGTCGTGACGGTCGGCGTCGGCATCGGGATCGCACTGGTGCCGCTCACCCTGCTGTGGGGCTTCGAGTACGGCCTGCAGATCGACTGGGACGTGTTCTGGAAGGCCACCGGCAGCGTCTGGCTCGTCGGCCACGGCGTCGATGTCTCGTTCCTGCTCGGGTCCGCGCTGGCGAAGAGCTCCGGGGTCAGCGGTGCCGCCGATCCCATCCACGTGACGCTCGCGGCGCTCGGCTTCGCGGTCGTGACCGCCTGGCTCGGCGCCCGTGCGGGTCGACGTTTCGCGGAGACCGAGCACCGCACCACCGGCCTGCTGGTCGGAACGGCGGTCGTCGCGGCGCTCGGCCTGGGCGTCGCGCTGTCGTCGACCTCCGCTGCCACACAGCCGACGATCTGGCAGGCCGTGGTCCTGCCCGCGCTGTGGTTCGGGATCCCGGCGCTCATCAGCTCGGAGGTCTGCCGACGACGGCGCGACCTGCCGGCGGACCCCGCCACCCAGCGTGTGATCGACCTGCTCGACCGCGTGCCCGTGCTCTGGCGTGCGATCGCCGGGTTCGGTCTCCGTGCCGGGACCGCCGCCACCGGGGTCGTCGTCGCGTTCGCCGGGGTCGTCGTCGCGTTCCTGCTCTTCACCTCGTTCGCCGAGGTGATCACCCTGTACGAGCAGTCCCACGCCGGCGTGATCGGCGGCATCGCCCTCACCGTCGGGCAGCTCGCGTTCCTGCCGGACTTCGTCGGGTGGGCGACGTCGTGGCTGATCGGCCCCGGGTTCGCCATCGGCACCGGTTCGAGCGTGTCCCCGATCGCCACCACCCTCGGACCGATCCCCGGACTGCCGGTGTTCGGCGCACTGCCGACCTCGGGCCACACCTTCGGCCTGGTCTGGATCCTGGTGCCGGTGGTCGCCGGCTTCGCGATCGGCGGCTCGATGCGCCCGCGACTCGTCCGTGCGCTGGGGAGCGCCGACTCCGCACTCCACCGAGCGCTCGCCGGTGTCGCGACGGGCATCGTCGCCGGTGTCCTGACCGGGCTGATCGCCTGGGTGTCGTCCGGATCGTTCGGCCCCGGACGACTGGCCGACGTCGGCCCGCACGCCCTGGTGGTGGGTGGGTTCGCCGCGCTCGAGATCGGCCTGCCGGCGGTCATCGCCCTCGCCGCGGGCAGCGACCTCGTCCGCCTGCCGGACCGGGGCTGGACACGGGAGCGCTGGACCGAGGCGGACGACGACGACGCGGACCGCAGCGGAGCCGGGGCCGGGACGGGATCGCTCCTCGCCGCGCTCGACCAGGCCGGCGCGGGACGGACCACCGACGTGCACCGGTTCGTGGTCGAGGAGCCCCACGACGGGTCGACCGCTGCCCGCCCGCGCGCCGCTGTGACCAGCCCGACGGAACCGATCGCCGACGAACCAGTCGCGCCGGCGCCCGTCGCAACGCCTCGGACGCCCCCGCGCGACCCGGACCACGACGTGGAACTGCCGGCCTGGGCCAAGACCGACGCCGTCGCCTCGGAGCGTCTGGCGGATGAGAGCCCGACCGAGCCCCGCTCGTCGGGACGTGCCGCGATGGGTGCACTGCGCGATCGACTGCACGGTGCCGCCGACGGTGTGCGGGAGCGTGCCGGTGGACTCCGCGAGCGAGCTGGTGGACTCCGCGACCGCGCCGGCGGACTCCGCGACCGCGTGACCGGTGCCGACGCCGAGCCTCAGCGCCCCGCGCCCGCTCCGGAACGGCCCGCCACGTCGACGTCCACGCCCGACCACACCGACGCGCAGCCGGCGTTCCCGTGGAGCACCGAGGAGTTCGTCGCCGGACGGGACGACGTCGACGACGAACCGGCCGCACCCGAGGCACCCGCAGCCGTTCCCACCCAGGCGGCCCGTCCGACGAACTGGGACGTCACCGACCAGATCCCCGACGAGGAGCTGCCCTGGTGGCGCCGTCCGAAGGACGATCGCTAGCGCCGACGTCATGCCGCGCGGGTCCCGGTAGGGTTGGTGCCGTGCTCGAACTGGTCGTCCTGATCTCCGGTACCGGGTCGAACCTCCGAGCCCTGCTCGAAGCGACCTTCGACGCCGAGTACCCCGCCCGTGTCGTCGCCATCGGTGCCGACCGCGATGCCGAGGGTCTCGGTCTGGGCGAGGAGTTCTCGATCCCCACCTTCACGGTGCCGTTCTCGCGCTTCGACTCGCGCGCGGCCTGGGGCGACGAGCTCGCCGAGCAGATCCGCCCGTGGTCGCCCGACCTGCTGGTGCTCTCCGGCCTGATGCGCCTGCTGCCCCCGGCCGTGGTGTCCGAGTTCGCCCCGGGCATCATCAACACCCACCCGGCGTACCTGCCCGAGTTCCCCGGCGCCCACGGCGTGCGGGACGCCCTGGCAGCCGGCGTCACCGAGACCGGCGCGAGCGTCATCGCGGTCGACGACGGCGTGGACACCGGCCCGATCCTGGCCCAGGAGCGCGTCCCCGTGCTCCCGGGTGACTCCGAGTCGACGCTGCACGACCGCATCAAGCCGGTCGAGCGCCGCCTGCTCATCCAGACCATCCTCGACATCGCCAACGGCACCACCGACCTGAAGGGCACCCCGAGCGCATGAGCGTGCACGCAGCCGACCCCAGCCTCTACCGCGACCGTGACGTGGTGCCGGTCCGCCGCGCACTCATCTCGGTGAGCGACAAGTCCGGCCTGCTCGAGCTCGCCGGTGCCCTCGCCGAGTCGGGTGTCGAGATCGTGTCGACGGGGTCCACCGCCCAAACGATCCGTGACGCCGGGTACGCCGTCACCGACGTCGCGAGCGTCACCGGGTTCCCGGAGTCGCTCGACGGCCGGGTCAAGACGCTGCACCCCTCGGTGCACGCGGGCCTGCTCGCCGACCTGCGCCTCGAGTCGCACGAGCAGCAGCTCGCCGACCTCGGGATCGCGGCGTTCGAGCTCGTCGTCGTGAACCTGTACCCGTTCGTCGAGACGGTGGCCTCTGGTGCCGACACCGCGACCGTGGTCGAGAACGTCGACATCGGCGGCCCCGCGATGGTCCGTGCGTCGGCGAAGAACCACCCGAACGTCGCGATCGTCGTCTCGCCGTCGTCCTACGCCGAGGTCGTCGAGGCCGTCCGCGCCGGCGGCACCTCGCTCGAGCTCCGCAAGCGTCTGGCGGCCCAGGCCTTCGCGCACACCGCGGCGTACGACACCGCGGTGGCGTCCTACTTCGCCAGCGACGTCGTCGCGGCCGCTGCGGCGCCGACGACCAGCGGCGACATCCAGACGCCCGGCGCGTTCGACGAGCACCTCGGCTTCACCGCCGACCTGTCGGCCACGCTCCGCTACGGCGAGAACGCGCACCAGGCAGCCGCGCTGTACACGAGCACCGACGGCGCCGGCATCGCGCAGGCGACGCAGCTGCACGGCAAGGAGATGTCGTACAACAACTACGTCGACGCCGACGCGGCCGTCCGTGCGGCGTTCGACTTCGACACCCCCGCGGTCGCGATCATCAAGCACGCCAACCCGTGCGGCATCGCGATCGCCCCGGCGGACGCCGCCGACCCGATCGCCTCGGCCCACGCCGCCGCGCACGCCTGCGACCCGCTGTCGGCGTTCGGTGGGGTCATCGCCGCGAACCGTCCGGTCACCGTGGCGATGGCGGAGACCGTGAAGGACATCTTCACCGAGGTCGTCGTCGCCCCGGGCTTCGACCCCGAGGCGCTCGAGATCCTGTCGCGCAAGAAGAACATCCGCCTGCTCACGCTGCCGGCCGACTTCGCCCTGGCGCCGCGCGAGGTCAAGCAGATCTCCGGCGGCTTCCTGGTGCAGGACGCCGACCGCTTCACGGCGTTCGACCAGTCCACGTGGACCCTGGTCGCCGGCGCGCCCGCCGACGACCAGACCCTCGCCGACCTGTCCTTCGCGTGGAAGGCGAGCCGTTCGGTCAAGTCGAACGCCATCCTGCTGGCGAACCAGGGCGCGAGCGTCGGGGTCGGCATGGGCCAGGTCAACCGGGTGGACTCGTGCCACCTCGCGGTGAACCGTGCCGGTGACCGCGCGACCGGCAGCGTCGCGGCGTCCGATGCGTTCTTCCCGTTCGCCGACGGCCTGCAGGTGCTGCTCGACGCCGGTGTGCGCGCGGTGGCCCAGCCCGGTGGCAGCGTCCGCGACGACGAGGTCATCGCCGCGGCGACGGCCGCGGGCGTCACGATGTACTTCACGGGCGAGCGCCACTTCTTCCACTGAGGCGAGCACTGAGGCGAGCACCACTTCGTCCACTGAAGTGAACAAATCGCGGCACCCTATTGCGCGCTGAGAGTCACTGTGAATAGTCTGTAAGGCTCCGCGACAGGCAGCCGACGGTCCCTCGGGACCGGTGGCACCGCGGACACAACGGTGACGAAGACGACGACTGGAGTGACGATGGACAACATGACCGGAACCGTGGCGACGGCCGCCCGTGCAGGTCTCGTGTCCGTCGTGGGGACCACTCCCGCACGGCGATCCCTGATCGCACCGCGACCGCGCGTCGCGGCCGCCGTCTAGCCAGGCCGTTCCCACGGCCTCGCGGCGCCGCACGACCAGCGTCCGCGAACCACCCGCCTGAACCCGGGGGACGAGTGTCTCCCGGTGCCCTCCGGCCCGACCGACGTCACGCGAGTGACGGCGGAGGCGCGACCACGCGCCCGGCCGATGATCACCACGCAACGCCACACCGAGCCTCCAGGTCGAGGCCGCGCACGCACCGCACGCCAGCAGCAAGCAAGCAGCAGGCGGCCAGGGCGCAGCGCGACCCGGGGACCCGGCAGACGCATGAGGACGCAACGCATGTCCAAGTCGCCCACCACGGCGCGCCCGTCCACCTTCCGCGCGATCGCGCGGATCTACCCCTACGTGAAGCCCTACCAGGGGCGCCTCATCGGCGGCATGGCCGCAGCGATGGGAGCCTCCTTGGTGGCGCTCGCAATCCCCTACGTCCTGCAGTGGCTCGTCGACGGCCCGCTGTCATCGAAGGACGGCGCACAGATCTGGCCCGCCGGCCTCGGCGTGCTCGCCCTCGGTGTGCTCGAGGCATTCTTCATCGCCTCGCGCCGCCGGATGGTGATGCGCCCCTCGACGCGGATCGAGGCCAGCATGCGGAACTCGCTGTACGCGAAGCTGCAGGACCTGCCCGTCGCGTTCCACGACCGGTGGGAGTCGGGGCAGCTGCTGTCCCGTTCCGTGTCGGACCTGTCGTTGATCCGCCGCTGGCTGGCCTTCGGTGTCGTCCTGCTCGTCGTGAACGTCGTGACGATCGTCGTCGGCTTCGTCGTGCTGTTCACCTTCGGGTGGCTGCTCGGGCTGATCTTCCTGATCGCGTCGATCCCGCTGTGGATCAACGGGCTGCTGTTCGAGCGTCGGTACTCCGTCGTCGCGCGCCGCAGCCAGGACCAGGTCGGTGACCTCGCGACGAGTGTCGAGCAGTCGGTGCACGGCATCCGCGTGCTCAAGGCGTTCGGTCGCGGCGGGTCGAAGCTCGAGGAGTTCAGCGAGCAGGCCGAAGCCCTGCGTGGCACGGAGATCAAGAAGGCGAAGGCCATCGCGAGCATCTGGCTGTGGCTGCTGCTCGTGCCGGACGTCGCGTTCGCGCTGTGCCTGCTCGCCGGCATCTGGCTGGCGTCGCAGGGCGAGATGACCGTCGGCCAGCTGTTCGCGTTCTTCGCGACGGCGACGGTGCTGCGGTTCCCGATCGAGTCGATCGGCTTCCTGCTCTCGATGACGTTCGACACCCGCACGGCGGTCGACCGCTTCTTCGAGGTCATGGACTCCGAGAACACGATCACGGACCCGAAGGACCCGAAGACGATCGCGGAGCCGCACGGTGCGCTGTCGTTCAACGGCGTGCACTTCCGGTACCAGGACTCCGCGCCGCAGTACCCGGACCTGATCAACGGCGTCGAGCTGCAGCTGGAGCCGGGCGAGACCATGGCGCTCGTCGGGCTCACGGGCTGCGGCAAGACGACGCTGCTCTCGCTGGTGCCGCGCCTGTACGACGTGACCGGCGGATCGGTGACGATCGACGGGGTCGACATCCGCGACCTCACCCGCGAAGAGCTGCGCCGGCACGTCGGCGTCGCCTTCGAGGACGCCACCCTGTTCTCGTCGACCGTGCGTGAGAACGTGCTGCTCGGTCGCCCGGACGTGCAGGGTGCCGAGGCCGAGGCGCTCATGCGCGAGGCCCTCGACATCGCGCAGGCGTCCTTCGTGGACGACCTGCCCGACGGCGTGGACACCCGGGTGGGCGAAGAGGGGCTGTCGCTGTCCGGTGGACAGCGCCAGCGCCTGGCGCTCGCTCGCGCGATCGCCGCGCGACCGTCGGTGCTCGTGCTCGACGACCCGCTGTCGGCGCTCGACGTCGACACCGAGGCACGGGTCGAGGCGGGCCTGCGGCGCGTGCTCGCCGACACCACGTCGCTCATCGTGGCGCACCGTCCGTCGACGGTGACGCTGGCCGACCGGGTCGCCCTGATGGAGAACGGCGTCGTCACCGCCGTCGGGACCCATCACGACCTGATGGCCACCAACGAGCACTACCGCTACGTCATCTCGTCGCTCGACGACGACGACGCGACCGCACGACAGGAGGCGATGGCATGAGCCAGCAAGAGAAGAACCTGCCGCTGGACACGGCGGCCGGGCCGGGAGGCGCGGATCCCGTCGTCGACGACATCGCCGACGCGCAGTCTGCCGCGCCCGTCACCGCCTCGATCACCACCCTGGGCGTGCGCGGCGAGGAGCGTGAGGACTTCACGAAGGCGGAGAGCAAGCGCCTGCGGCGTCGCTCCCTCGCCCTGCTCGGTTCCCTCGCGGCCCCGCTGAAGCTCCGCCTGGTGCTGCTCGGGATCGTCGTCGTGGTCTCCACGGCGGGCACCGTCGCGGGCCCGGCGCTCATCGCGTGGGGCATCGACAACGCCCTGCCCGCGGTGATGGACCAGAACGACTGGGTGCCGGCGTTCGGCGTCGTCGCGACGTACATCGTGGTGGCCGTCCTCGGCGCGGTGCTCACCGCCTGGTACACCGTGCTCGCCGCACGGATCAGCCAGGCGATCCTGTTCGACCTGCGCAAGCGGGTGTTCCTGCACACGCAGCGGCTGTCGCTCGAGTTCCACGAGACCTACACGTCCGGCCGGATCATCTCCCGCCAGACGAGTGACCTCGACTCGATCCGTGAGCTGCTCGACTCCGGCCTGAACCAGCTCATCCAGGGTGTGCTCTACATGGTGTTCACCGCCGTGGCCCTGGTGCTGCTCGACCCGACGTCCGGGCTCGTGCTCGCGGTGTCGCTCGTGCCGCTCTGGTTCCTGATCCGCTGGTTCCAGAAGAACTCGCAGACGCTGTTCCGCGCCACCCGCGTCACCTCGGCGCGCGTGATCGTGCACTTCGTCGAGACGATGACGGGCATCCGTGCCGTGCAGGCGTTCCGCAAGGAGTCCCGCAACAAGGACGAGTACGGCGGCTTCGTCGAGGACTACCGGCTGGCGAACACGAAGGTGTTCAACCTGTTCGGGACGTTCGACCCGGTGCTCGTGCTCATCGGCAACGCCACGCTCGCTGCGGTGGTCGTCGTCGGCGGCTTCCGGATCGTCGGCGGGACGCTCGAGGTCGGTGCGCTGCTCGCGGTCGCGCTGTACGCCAAGCGCTTCTTCGACCCGGCGCAGGAGCTCGCGATGTTCTACAACGGGTACCAGTCGGCCTCGGCGGCGATGGAGAAGATCTCCGGCGTCCTCGAGGAGCGGCCGAGCGTGCCGGACCCCGTGAAGCCGACCAAGCTGGCCGACGCCACGGGCAAGATGGACTTCGACGAGGTCGTGTTCGCGTACAACGCGGGCAAGGTCGTCCTGCCGGAGTTCGACCTGCACATCCCGTCCGGGCAGACCATCGCGCTCGTCGGGTCCACCGGCGCGGGCAAGTCGACGCTCGCCAAGCTCATGGCGCGCTTCTACGACCCGTCGCACGGTTCCGTGCGGCTCGACGGCGTGGACCTGCGCGACCTCGACACGAAGGACATGCGCCGCGCGATCGTCATGGTCACGCAAGAGGCCTACTTGTTCTCCGGCACGGTCGCGGACAACATCGCGCTCGGCAAGCCGGGGGCCTCCCGCGCCGAGATCGAGGCGTCCGCCAAGGCGGTCGGCGCGCACGAGTTCATCATGGCGCTCCCCGACGGGTACGACACCGACGTGAACAAGCGTGGTGGTCGTGTCTCGGCGGGACAGCGGCAGCTGCTCTCGTTCGCGCGGGCGTTCATCGCGGACCCGAAGGTGCTCATCCTCGACGAGGCCACGGCGTCGCTCGACATCCCCTCGGAGCGGCTGGTGCAGGAAGGGCTCGAGACCCTGCTCGCCGACCGCACGGCGGTGATCATCGCGCACCGCCTGTCCACGGTCGCGATCGCCCACCGCGTGCTCGTGATGGAACACGGGAAGATCGTCGAGGACGGTACCCCCGCCGACCTCATCTCGGGTACCGGACGGTTCGCCCAGCTGCACGCGGCCTGGCGCGACTCGCTCGTGTAGGACGCAGCCGGGCTGCACCACGTGGTTGGCTTGCTCCATGAGCAACGACAGCGTGCAGCCCGGCGGCGTCGCCCTGCGCGACCCCTTCTACGGCGCACCCTTCACCGAGGCCGTCCGGCGGTTCTGGCGGAAGTACACCGTGTTCACCGGACGGGCCTCGCGTGCCGAGTTCTGGTGGTGGTGGATCACGTCGCTCGCGATCGGACTCGTGCTGCAGCTCGTCCCGCAGGCGTTCACGCCGGACACCGCGCTGTTCGAGAACCCAGTCGGGTCCTACCTGTTCGTCCTCTGGGGCCTCGCGACCCTGATCGGGTCGCTCGCCCTCGGCGCCCGACGGCTGCACGACGCCGGCCTGTCCGGCTTCTGGCAGTTCCTGCACGTCGTGCCCGGCATCGGCTCGCTCGTCGTGTACGTGCTGTGCCTGATCCCGACGAGCCCGAAGGGCGAGCGCTTCGACCGCTGACCGTCGGCGGACGGACGGCCGACGTGCGCGGGCCCGACGTCAGAACGGGTCGTTCGCATCCGTGGACGGCGACCAGCGGGCACGACGCATGTCGAGCCTCCAGGCCGCCGTCCCCTGCACGAGCGGCGTGCCCTCCGCGCGGTAGTGCTGGAGCGCACGGGCCTCGTGGTGCAGCGGCGGGTGCCCACCCGCGCGCACCACGCGCCACCAGGGCAGGTCGGCGCCCTCGTGCGCCATCACCTTGCCGACCGCACGCGACGCGCGTGAGCCGAGCGCCGCGGCGACGTCGCCGTACGTCATGACGTGACCCGGCGGGATCATCCGGACCACCTCGGCCACCGCCGCCCCGAAGTCCTGCTCCGGCGCGGGGGCGTCGTCCTCGGGCACGTCGTTGATGAGTACGTCGTCGGAGACGTACTAGAGCGTCAGGACCGCGAAGTGGTCGCCGTACTGGGTCTCACGGACGACCTCGAAGCCCACGGCGCGGAAGAACGCCTCGGGGCTGTCGTCGCCACCGGGCTCGTACACGACCGTCAGGCGTTCCTGCCCGCGGCTGCGGGCCTCGTCCGCCAGGCCGTGCACGGCGAAGCGGCCGACGCCGCGACCCTGCGCCGTGCCGGCGACGTTGACCCGCCAGATGGCGCTGCGCAGCTCTTCCTGCGCGTTGTCCGCGTCGAACGAACCGATGATGAGGCCCAGGACCTCGTCGCCGTCCAGGACCACCCGGGTCCACGCGGAGCTCGGCTTGACGTCGGACTCGGCGACCCCGTAGGTGGTCGGCTGCACGAACTGTTCCTGACCCGGCTTGAGCGTCAGGGAGTTCGCCGCGGCAGCGGTCTTCGCGGAGAGTTCTTCGAGACGCAGGTCGGCCATGCGGCCAGGGTAACGGTGCGACCCGTGTGGGGGCCAGCGCGGACGGCAGACCGAGACCGCACCGTTGCCGCGGTATGGTCGCGGAATGGCAGAACATCGGCGTGGAGCGAACCTCCCGTCGATCGGCGGGTTCAACCGCACGGTCGTGCTCGATGCCGTCCGACGCTCGCCGGACGGCCTGAGCCGCGTCGAACTCGCCTCGCGAACGGGCCTCAGCGCGCAGACCGTGTCGAACGTCACCCGGTTCCTGATCGAGGCCGGCATGATCGTCGAGTCCGGCACCGTCGTCGCCGGTCGGGGCAAGCCGCGCACCATCCTGCGGCTCGAACCCGGCAGCCGCTACGCCGTCGGCGTGCACGTCGACCCGGCCGTCGTCACCTACGTGCTGCTCGACCTGGCCGGTACCGTCGTCGCCTCGTCCACCACCTCGACCCCGACCGCTGACGACCCGTCCGAGGTCGTCCGCACCATCGGCTCCGCCGTCGACGGCCTGATCGCCGACGCCGGCGTGGACGTCGACGGGGTGCTCGGCGTCGGGATCGCCAGCCCCGGCCCCATCGACGTCGACGCCGGCATCGTCGTCGACCCGCCGTTCCTGCCCCGGTGGCGTGACGTGCCCCTGCGCGACGCGCTCGCCGAGGCCACGGGCTACCCCGTCCTGCTCGAGAAGGACGTCACGGCCGCCGCGGTCGGCGAGATGTTCCTGGCGGGGGAGTCGTCGGCGCGGAACTTTGCGTTCGTGTACTTCGGCACCGGCTTCGGCGTCGGGCTCGTCGTGGACCACGAACCCGTGCGCGGGGTCGGGTCGAACGCCGGGGACGCCGGGCACATCATGGTCGACCAGCGATCGCTCGCCGGCACCCCCGACGGGTCCGGCACCCGCGGCGAGGTCGGCGCGGCCGTGGCACCGGACCGACTCGTGCGGATCGCGCGGGAGCGGGGGGTGGCGTTGTCCGGCGGCGGCGACGCTGCCGGTGCGGTCTCGTCCGACGGCCCGGTCTCGTCCGATGGCCCGGTCTCGTCCGACGGGTCGGTCGACGCGGTGAACCGTGCCTGGGACGAACTCGCCGAGGCCATCGCCGCCGGCGACGAGGCCGCGATCACGCTCGCCGCCGAGGCCGGCACCGTCATGGGCGACGCCGCCGTCGTCATCGTGAACCTGCTCGACATCGACCGGGTCGTGTTCGGCGGACCGTTCTGGTCCCGCATCGCGAGTGCCGCACTGCCGGCCGCCCGCGCGGCGATCGTCGGGTCGCCGTTGCTCGTGCCGAAGCACGCGGTCGACGTGGTCGAGAGCGACCGCGGTGCCGACGTCGCCGCGGTGGGAGCAGCGTGCCTGGTGCTCGACGCCGCGTTGTCCCCGCGGGCGAGCGGGCTGCTCATCCGCCGCTGACGGCGGTCAGGGGCGGCTCGCACCGCCCGCTACGCTGCGAACCGACGGATCCGCCAGGTGGGCGGCGAACGACGGGGGACACATGACGGACAACGGCGCCGCGGGCACGATCGACCGACGCTGGGCGAAGGTCCGGCCGTTGGTGTTCCGGACGATCATCGGCGCGGTCGTCGCAGCCGGGCTCGTCGGCATCGTGGCGGTGCTGGTCGGCGACTTCGGACGGGTCGCGGTGCAGCTGCTCCTGACGATCGTCGTGGTGGTCGTCTTCGCCCTGCTGTCCTGGTACGACGCCGACGTCTCGTCACGCCGATCGGGCACGTTCGCGTTCGTCAGCATCGCCACGTCGATGTACCTGCTCGTCGCGGGGCTGTACAAGGTGTGGCTCGCCCCGACGGACTCCTCCGGCGAGGACGGCCTCTGGCTCGTCGGCGAGCGGTTCTGGCACTGGATCTGGCTCGTCGGCGTCGCCCGCGTGGCGCTCCTGCACGTGCACCTGCTGCTCGTCATCCACCGCCGGTACCCGACACCGGCGCTCCAGGTCGTCGCGAAGGCCACCGTCGGGGTCATCGCCCTGCTCGCACTGCTGCTCTCGATCCCGCTGCTCGCACCCGACGTGGACTACGCCCGCGGCTACTGGCGACTCGTCTGGGTGGTGGTCATCCTCGACCTGCTCGGAACGGTCGTCGTCCCGCTCAGCAACGCGCTCTTCCGCCCGCGGGGCGCCGTCCCGGCGGGGGCGGTCGGAGCGTGGCCGACGCCGGAAGCGCCGCCGGCAGCACCCCCGACGGCGCCCGCGACACCGATCGCGACGTGGGCCGCCACTCCGGTGCCCGATGCCCCGACGGCTGCCACGGCTGCCACGGCCGCCGGCCCGGTCGGCGCGGACCGGTACCGGTACGAGCCGCGTCCCACGTCGTCGCGTGCCCTGGCGTGGCCGCGGTACGTCGACGGCACGCCACTGCCGGCGCTGCCCGACGGGTCGCCCGACTTCTCCGGGGTCGCGCAGGGCTGAGGGATCCCGCGCTCGGGCGCCGCGCGACACCTGTCGTTCACCGGGCGGCCACCGGTCGGATGCCCGGGTGCTGAACAGTCGTGCAGGTCTCCCCTCCCCTCCCGAGAAGGACCTGCATGCGCACTCCTGCCCTGCGCCCCCGCTCCGTGCGGATCGGTGCTGCCATCGTCTCCGCGCTGGCCCTCGGCGCCGGTGTCGTCACGGCCAGCCCGGCACTCGCCGCCGTCGGTGACGACGACCCGAGCGTCGGCGCCGCCGCCCCGAACGGCCTCGTCGTCAACGAGGTCGAGTCGAACGGCGACGACACCGACTGGGTCGAGCTCGCGAACACGTCGTCGGCGTCGATCGACCTGACCGGGTACGCGTTCCTCGACGACGACAGCACCCACGACGCCTACGTCCTGCCCGCCGGCTCGACGATCGCCCCCGGCGGGTACTTCGTCATCGACCAGCTCTCGGCGACCGCGCCCGGGTTCGACTTCGGACTCGGCGGCGCCGACACCGCGCGGGTGTACGACCCCGCCGGCGACCTGGTGCTCCGGTACTCGTGGACGAGCCACGCGGTCGTCACGTACGGCCGGTGCGCCGACGGGACCGGTGCGCTGGTCGACACCACCGCGTCGACGAAGGGGGCCGCCAACGACTGCTCCTCGCCCGTGCGCATCAACGAGGTCGAGTCGCAGGACGGCACCCCCGGCGACTGGGTGGAGCTGACCAACGTCGGCAGCACCACGGTCGACCTGGGCGGGTACGTCCTCAAGGACAGCGAGGACGACCACGCGTACACGATCCCCGCCGGCACGACGATCGCGGCCGGGGGCTTCACCGTCCTCGACGAGGCGGACTTCGGCTTCGGACTCGGCAAGGCCGACTCCGCCCGGGTCTTCGATCCGCGGGGTGCGCTGGTCGACTCGTACTCGTGGACGGCCCACGCTGCCGCCACGTACGGCCGCAACCCGGACGGCACCGGCGACTTCGCCGAGACCGCCGAGTCGACGAAGGGCACCGCGAACCGGTTCGCCGGAGTCGTCACCGCCGAGCCGTGGCCCGGCGGCCCGGACGAGACCGTGCTCGACGACGAGGACACCTTCACCGGTGACCTGAGCGGCATCGACTGGACCACGTCCAGCACGTCCGAGGACGGCCAGCTGTGGGCCGTGCAGAACGGCGACGGCCTGCTCTACCACCTGACCTCGGACGGGCAGGGCGGCTGGGCACCGTCGAACGCCGCGGGCACGGACCTGCGGTACGCCGACGGCACGGGGACCCCGGACGCCGAGGGCGTCACCGTCACGAGCGACGACCCGGGCGCCGTGTACGTGTCGACCGAGCGGGACAACGACGTGTCGAAGACCAGCCGTCCGTCGGTCCTGCGGTACGCCACCACCGACGGGTCCGAGTCGACCCTGCGCGCCACCGACGAGTGGGACCTCGCAGCCGACTTCCCGGGGCTCGGTGCGAACGCCGGCCTCGAGGGCGTCACCTGGATCCCGGACTCGTGGCTCACCGAGCAGGGCTTCGCCGACGAGCACACCGGCGCGGCCTACGCACCGTCGACGTACGCCGGGCACGGCGAGGGGCTCTTCTTCGTCGGCGTCGAGGGCACCGCGAGCGTCTACGCCTACGCCCTGATGGCGGACGGTTCGTCCCAGCGCGTTGCCACCATCGGTTCGCCGTTCGCGGTCGTCGCCGACGTGCAGTTCGACCCGACCCTCGACGCGCTCTGGGTGGTGTGCGACGACGCCTGCGCCGGACGCACCGCGCTGTACGAGCTGACCGACGGTGCCTTCACCGCCGCGAAGGTCTTCGAGGCACCGTCGAACGCGGACCGGACGCTCGCCAACGAGGGCTTCGCGATCTCCGGCGTCTGCGCCGACGGGGAGCGCGCAACGTTCTACGCCGACGACAACGACACGGACGGGTTCTCGCTCCGCACCGGGACGTACCCGTGCGAGGGCGGCGGCACGGAACCAGGCACCGACCCGACGCCGACTCCCACGCCGACTCCGACCCCCACGCCCACCCCCGCTCCGGGTGACGGCGGATCGACGCCTGCGCCGAACCCCGGGACCGGTGGATCGACGCCGACGCCGACGCCGACGCCGACGCCGACCCCGTCGTCGACCGCTCCGGCCGCGCCGATCGCCCCGGTCGCTCCCTCGGAGACCGGCCTGACGGACACGAACCGTGGGGGCGTCTCGGCCCCGTCGTCCGCTCGTGCGGGGGAGACCATCACGGTCACGGTGGGCACGCAGTACGCCGGCGACCGGGTGAACGTGTGGCTGTACTCGACCCCGACGCTGCTCGGCACCGTCACGGTCGGCGCTGACGGCACGGTGCGCGTCACGATCCCGGCCGATGCTCCGGCTGGCGAGCACCGCATCGTCGTGACCGCGGAGGACGGCACGGTGCTGGGCTGGACCCCGATCACGATCACCGCTGACGGGCAGCTCGCGTTCACGGGTGCCGAGGGCCTCGGTGCCGGCGCACTCATCGCGTTCCTGCTGCTCGCCGCGGGCGCGGGTGTGCTGATCGTCCGTCGCCGCCGGGCGGCCGCGGAGTAGCCCCCACGCCCCACGGGCGCACTTCGTGAGCAGGAATGGTCGGGTTCGCTCAGCGGACCCGACCATTCCTGCTCACCGAGCGTGATCAGCAGTCCGCGCTGCCTCCGCAGTAGCGTCGCACCATGAGCATCGACGTCCTCCGGTACACCGCCTTCGCCGCCGAGCCCGGGGGCGGCAACCCCGCCGGCCTGGTCCTCGACGCAGCAGCGCTTTCCGACGACGAGATGCTCGCCGTCGCCCGCGAGGTCGGCTACCCCGAGACCGCGTTCGTCGTCGGCGCCACGGCGACGGGCCCGCACGTCCGCTACTTCTCGCCCGCCGCCGAGGTGCCGTTCTGCGGGCACGCGACGGTCGCGCTCGCGGTGGCGCTCGCCGAACGGCAGGGGCTCGGCCGCCGAGTGTTCACGACGGCCGCCGGCGAGGTCGCCCTCGACGCCACCACCGGCCCGGACGGAGTGGTCCAGGTCGCGATGACGAGTGTCGAACCGGCGACGCGGGACATCGACCCGGCGCTCCTCACGCGGTTGTTCGACCTGCTCGGGCTCACGGCCGACGACATCGCGCCGGGCTTCCCGGTGCTCGAGTCCTTCGCCGGCAACTGGCACCCGGTGCTCGTGCTGCACGACCGGGAGCTCTTCCACCAGTTCCGGTTCGCACCCGGCCCGCTCGCGGACCTCAAGCGCGAGGCCGACTGGCAGGGGACGGTCACGGTGCTGCTCCGGACCGGGGAGCGCGAGTACGAGGCGCGGAACCTGTTCCCCGCCGGCCGCATCACCGAGGACCCGGCGACGGGTTCGGCTGCGGCGTCGACCGGGGCGTACCTGCGCGAGGTCGGTGCCGTCGAGCCGGGGGACCGCGTCGTCATCCGGCAGGGGCGGCACGTCGGTCGTCCGAGCCTGCTGCTCGTCGACGTGCCGGAGTCCGGCGGGATCACCGTGACGGGGAGCGCGACACCGATCGACTGACGGGCGTTCCTTCCCAGAGCGCGTGCGATGGGAAGCGGAATCGGGCGTACCTGGTCGAAAGTTCCGACCAGGTACGCCCGATTCGGCACGGTACGCCCACCAGCCACCCCGACCAGCAGCGCCCCGACGCGCGCGGCACGAAAAACTCCTTGACACGGATAAGTCCATACGCTGGACTAATCCTGCGCGCGGGCGATGGAGCCCGCGGATGTCACCCGTGCAAAGGAGCACCGATGAAACGCACCCGCATCATCGCCGGACTCGCAGCCGTGGCCGTCGCCGCGGTCGGCCTGGCAGGCTGCTCAGCCTCGGGGTCCGCCTCGAGCGACACGATCAAGATCGCGTACCAGAAATTCGGAGCCTTCCAGCAGCTCGACGCCCAGATGAAGGTCGTCAAGAAGGAGTACGAGAAGGACAACCCGGGCAAGAAGGTCACGCTCGTCCCGATCCAGGCCCAGGGCAACGACTACTACACGAAGCTCGCGCTCATGAACAAGGCGCCCGCAACGGCTCCCGACGTCATGTACGAGGACACCTTCCTCGTCAAGGCCGACGCCGAGGCCGGCTACCTCCTGCCGCTCGACAAGTACACGGCGAAGTGGAAGGACTGGGACCAGTTCTTCGACAACGCCAAGCAGGCCGGCCAGGGTGACGACGGCAAGATCTACGGCGTCCCGATGGGCACCGACACCCGCGCTCTTTGGTACAACAAGGACATCTTCAAGTCCGTCGGCCTGCCCGTGCCGTGGCAGCCGAAGACCTGGGACGACGTGCTCGCCGCGGCGAAGACGATCAAGGACAAGAAGCCCGACCTCATCCCGTTCAACATCTACTCGGGCAAGGCGCAGGGCGAGGCGTCGACCATGCAGGGCTTCGAGATGCTCCTGTACGGGGCGGACGGCTCCGGCAACACGCTCTACAAGGACAAGAAGTGGGTCACGGGCTCGAAGCAGTTCGAGGACTCGCTGCAGTTCGTGAAGGACGTCTACCAGGGCGGCCTCGGCCCGACACCGCAGCAGGCGCTCGACACGAACGTCGGCACGACCATCGCGCAGACGTGGCTGCCGAAGGGCAAGCTCGCGATCGACCTCGACGGTTCGTGGCAGTCCGGCACGTGGCTCAAGTCCGGCACCGCGCCGTGGGCCGAGTGGAACGACGTGATGGGTCAGGCGCCGATGCCGACGCAGAACGGTCAGGACCCGGGCTACAACTCGATGTCCGGCGGCTGGACCCTGGCGGTCGGCGCGAAGTCGAAGAACCCGCAGGCGGCGTTCGACTTCATCACGAGCTTCCTCGACAAGGACGGCTCGCTGAAGTACGACACCGAGAACAGCCAGATCGCCGTCCGCAAGGACGTCGCGGACGACACCGCCTACACCGACGCCAACCCGACGTTCAAGTTCTTCTCCGGACTGGTGGAGAACACGAACTTCCGGCCGGCGACGAGTGACTACTCGCAGGTGTCCAACGCGATCCAGGTCGCGATGGAGTCGGTCATGACCGGGCAGCAGACACCGAAGCAGGCGGCTGCCGTGTACGACAAGGCCGTCACGCAGGTGGTCGGCAAGGAGAACACCGTCTCGGCTGGTTGACGGACGTCACCCACTGACGGACTGGAGGCGCGGGGCGGCCCCGCACCGCGCCTCCCGGTCCGTCCTTCCCCACCTTCGGAACCCCTCCGCACCCGGAAGGCACCCATCGTGTCCAGCACCCCCCTCGCGCCGACGTTGTCGGCGCCCGGTGCGCCGAAGCGCACCGATCCACCCGTGCCGCGCAAGCGGCGACCACTGCGGAACGTCGGCCGAGCGGTCCCGCTCCTGCCCGCCCTCGTCCTGCTCGTCATCTTCCTGCTCGGCCCCGTCATCTCGTCGTTCTACGGGTCGTTCACGAACTCCGCGCTCACCGGCGCCGGCGCTGCCGACCAGCAGTTCGTCGGCTTCCAGAACTACGTCGAACTGTTCCAGGACCCGGACTTCCCGAAGTCCGTCATCCTGACGGTCGTGTTCCTGCTCGCCTCGGCGGTCGTGGGACAGAACGTGCTGGGGCTCGGCCTCGCACTCCTGATGCGCTCGGCCAACAAGGCCGTCCGCGCGATCGTCGGTACCTTCGTCGTCGCCGCCTGGGTCCTGCCGGAGATCGTCGCCTCGTTCGCCGCGTACGCGTTCTTCAACGACGAGGGCACGCTCAACGAGTTCCTGAAGTCCATCGGCATCAGCGGACCGAACTGGCTCTACACGTTCCCGATGTTCGCCGTGATCCTGGCGAACATCTGGCGCGGCACGGCTTTCTCGATGCTCGTCTACTCCGCCGCCGTGCAAGAGGTTCCCGAGGAGATCACCGAGTCCGCCGAGGTCGACGGCGCCACCGGGTGGCAGCGCCTCGTCTACATCACGCTGCCGGTGATCCGACGGAGCATCTCCACCAACCTGATGCTGACGACGCTGCAGACGCTGTCGGTCTTCACCCTCATCTTCGTGATGACCGGGGGTGGGCCGGGCACGAACTCGTCGACCCTGCCGATCCTCGCCTACCAAGAGGCGTTCAAGTTCTCGCAGCTCGGCTTCGGGACCGCGATCGCGACCATCCTGCTCGTGGTGGGGGCGGTCTTCTCGATCATCTACATCCGAGCCCTCAAGCCGGAGGTGGACTGATGGCCATCACTGCCCCGTCCCTCGACCCGACCACCACCCGTTCGGTGACCGCTCCCGGTTCGCTGCACATGACGTCGCCCCGGGGCCGCACCATGCGGTGGGTGGCGAACACCGTGCTGCTCGTCATCGCGGTGTGCTTCGCGGTCCCGCTGCTCTGGCTCGTCCTCGCCTCGGTCGACACCCAGGCGTCGCTGTCCGTGAAGCTGCCGACGCAGTTCACGCTCGACAACTTCACCAAGGTGCTCACGCCCGAGCTGTCGTTCATCCCCCTCGCGAACAGCCTGCTGCTCTCCGGCGGCACGGCAGTCGTCACCGTGGTCTTCGCACTGCTCGCCGCGTACCCGCTGTCCCGCTACAAGATGCGCGTCAACAAGCCGTTCCTGTACAGCATCCTGTTCGGGACCGGCCTGCCGATCACCGCCATGATGGTGCCGGTCTACGCGCTGTTCGTGTCGCTCAACCTGATCGACAACGTGTGGGGCTGCATCTTCTTCCTCGCCGCGACGTCGCTGCCGATGGCGATCTGGATGGCGAAGAACTTCATGGACTCCGTGCCGATCTCGCTCGAAGAAGCAGCGTGGACCGACGGGGCCTCGATGATGACCACCCTGACGCGCATCGTCGTCCCGCTCATGCGTCCGGGCATCGCCGTCGTGTTCATCTTCGTGTTCATCCAGGCGTGGGGGAACTTCTTCGTCCCGTTCGTCCTGCTGCTCTCGCCCGACAAGGTGCCCGCCGCGGTGAGCATCTTCAACTTCTTCGGGCAGAACGGGGCGGTCGCGTACGGACAGCTCGCCGCGTTCTCCATCGTCTACTCCGTGCCCGTCATCGCCCTCTACGTGATCGTGTCCCGAGGCCTCGGCGGCGGCAACGCCCTCGCCGGCGGCATCAAGGGCTGATCTGCTGGCCCCGGCCGGCTCTCTCGAAAGGAACCACATGCACCAGGACGAACCGCTCGTCGAGGCCCGGATCGCCCGCCTCGTCCGCGACCGTGTCGACCCCGCCGTCCACCGCCGCTCGGCGCCGGTGACGATCGAGGCGTGGGAGGTGCCGGACGAGCCGGTGCCGTTCGACTCCGCCGTCCAGCAGGCGTACACACCGTTCACCGTGGGCAGCGCCTGGGGTGGCCGGCCGTGGGGGACCACCTGGTTCCGGATCACCGGCACCGTCCCCGCCGACTTCGGTACCGCGCCGGGGACCACTGCGGAACTGCTCGTCGACCTCGGGTTCACCAAGCGGCACCCGGGGTTCCAGGCCGAGGGACTGGCGTACCGGCCCGACGGCTCCACGATCAAGGGCGTCGAGCCGCGGAACGACACCGTGCCCGTGGAGGTCGGTGCAGGGGAGTCGTTCGAGCTGTACGTCGAGGCCGGCGCGAACCCGGACATCGGCGGCGACTCGTTCCAGGGCGCGACGCCCCTCGGGTCGCGCTCCACCGCGGGTGACAAGCCGATCTACCGCGTGCGTGCCCTCGAACTCGTCGAGCGCGACGACACCGTGTGGGAGCTGCAGCAGGACTTCTGGGTCCTGCGTGGCCTGATGGCGGAACTCCCCACGGACGGCACCCGCGGCGCCGACATCCTGCACGCCCTCGAGCTCGCAGCCGACGCGCTCGACCCCGACGACGTCGCCGGCACCGCAGCCGACGCCCGCGAGGTCCTGGCACCCGTGCTGGCCGTCCCCGCAAGTGCCGCCGCACACCGGGCGATCGCCGTCGGCCACGCGCACATCGACTCCGCCTGGCTCTGGCCGGTGCGCGAGACGATCCGCAAGTGCGCCCGCACCTTCTCGAACGTCCTCGACCTGATGGACCGCGACCCGGACTTCACCTTCGCGTGCTCATCCGCGCAGCAGTACGCGTGGATCCGCGACGGCTACCCGTCGATCTGGGCCCGCATCAAGCAGCGCGTCGCCGAGGGCCGGTGGATCCCGGTCGGTGGCATGTGGGTGGAGTCGGACACGAACCTGCCCGGTGGTGAAGCCCTCGCCCGACAGTTCGTCGCCGGCAGGCGCTTCTTCCTCGAGGAGTTCGGCATCGACACCCCCGAGGCCTGGCTGCCCGACTCGTTCGGCTACTCCGGCGCGCTGCCCCAGATCGTCCGGGCCGCCGGCTCGAAGTGGTTCGTCACCCAGAAGCCGTCGTGGAACGAGACGAACGTCATCCCGCACACGTCCTTCCACTGGGAGGGCATCGACGGCTCGCGCGTCCTGACGCACCTGCCGCCGGCCGACACCTACAACTCCGACGTCTCCGCCGCCGACCTGCACCGCGGCGAACGGAACAACAAGGAGCGCGGCGTCGCGAACACCTCGATGCTGCTCTACGGCTTCGGCGACGGCGGTGGTGGACCCACCCGCGAGATGGTCGCGGCCGCCCGACGCCAGCACGACCTGGACGGCTCGCCGCGCGTGCAGCTCGGCACCCCCGCCCAGGTCTTCGAGGAGCTCGAACGGGTGCTGCCGACCCCCGGTGTGTGGTCCGGCGAGATGTACCTCGAGTTCCACCGCGGCACCTACACGTCGCAGATCCGCACGAAGCAGGGCAACCGTCGCTCCGAGCACCTGCTCCGCGAAGCCGAGCTCTGGGCGTCGACCGCCGCCGTGCGCCTCGGGCTCGACTACCCCTACGAAGAGCTCGAGCGCGCCTGGCACACCGTCCTGCTGCAGCAGTTCCACGACATCCTGCCGGGGTCCTCGATCGCCTGGGTCTACGAGAACGCCGAGGAGAACTACGCGCAGATCGCCCAGGTGCTCGAGGGGCTGATCGGCAACGCGACGACCGCGCTCGCGAACGGGGGCGCTGCGGCGCTCGCCGGCGTCGGGGCCTCGTCGTCGGCCGCCGCCGGCGGCAGCAGCGCGCTGCTCGACGCGCCGTCCGGCGCCGACGCCGTCGGCGGCAGTGGCTCGTCCGGGAACGTCGTGCGCTTCAACGCCTCGCCGGTCGCGGCGGGAGACGCGGCCGCCCTGGGCGGTTCGCTCGGCTCGGAACCGCGACCCGTGCCTCCCGTCCGCTCTGGCGACCACTTCGTGTTCGACACGGGCGTCGTCACGGCGACCATCGACGGCGCCGGCCACGTCGTGTCGCTCGTCGACCGCGCCAGCGGGCGCGACGCGATCGCACCGGGTGCGGCAGCTGCCGAGTACACCGTCTTCCGCGACACCCCGAACCAGTGGGAGGCGTGGGACATCGACCGCGCGTACCAGCGCAACGGCACCGTCCTGTCAGCGTCGTCGGTCGCGATCGACGGCTCCTCGCTCGTGGTGGAACGGTCCTTCGGGTCGTCGACGCTCACGACCCGGTACTCGGCGGTCGCCGGGCTCGCAGAGCTGGTGATCGAGACCGAGGTCGACTGGCACGAGCACCAGAAGCTGCTGAAGCTCGCGTTCCCGGTGGACGTCCGTGCGTCGTCCGCCTCGAGCGAGATCCAGTTCGGGCACATCGACCGGCCGACCCACCAGAACACCTCGTGGGACCACGCCCGCTTCGAGACCTCGGCGCACCGCTGGGTGCACGTCGCGGAGCCCGGGTTCGGTGTCGCGGTGGCGAACGACTCCACGTACGGACACGACATCACGCGCTCCACGCGGCCCGACGGCGGGACCACGACGCTCGTGCGCGAGTCGCTGCTGCGCGGGCCGACGTTCCCGGACCCGAACGCCGACCAGGGGCACCACGTGTTCCGGACGGTGCTGCGGGTGGGGGCGTCGGTGCTCGACGCCGCCGACTCCGGCTACCGGTTGAACCTGCCGGTGCGGACAGTCGCCGGTTCGACCGCGGTTTCGCCGCTGGTCTCGGTGTCGTCGCCGCAGGTCTTGGTCGAGGCCGTGAAGCTCGCCGAGGACCGCTCCGGTGACGTGGTCGTGCGACTGTACGAGGCCTCCGGTGGTCGGGCGACCGACGTCGGGGTGTCGTTCGGGTTCGACGTCGCTTCGGTGGCGACGGTGGACCTGCTGGAACGCCCGCTGGGGGACTCGTGGGACTCGGGGGAGCCGGTCGTGCTCACGCTCCGGCCCTTCGAGATCGTGACCCTGCGGGTACGCCGGGCCTGAGGCAGCGGGGCCGGTCCCCCTCGGGGGAGAGACCGCGGCGCCGGACGGGACACGGGTGCGTTCCGTCCGGCGCCGCTCTGCGTGTGGTGCGGGCGTGGGTGGGTGGGTACCTGGTCGAATCGGGCGTACCTGGTCGAAAGTTCCGACCAGGTACGCCCGATTCCGCTTGGCATCGCGGCCGTTCTGGGAAGGAACGTCCTCCCTCCCCAGGCGGGCAGTCCTGGAGGCCCGTCCACAGACCTCGACGTCAGCCCGCTGGGCGCATGGCGGGTCGGGCAAGGTCTCCTCCATGAACGAACCGCTGCCCATCCTCCGAGCCTCGCCCACGCGTGAGGCCGGACTCGACGCCACCACCCTGCGCCGCCGGACCCGACTCCAGGGTCCGGGCCGACTCGTCCGGGCAGGGCCGAACGCGTTCGTCGACGGCGCAGCGTGGGACGCGGCCGGGCCACGGCAGCGGTACGTCACCCGCGTGTACGCGCGGCTCGGCCGGCTCGGCCCGCGGGCGACGGCCTCGCACGACTCAGCGGCCGCGGTGCACGGGCTGCCCGCGCTCGGCGGGTGGAGCGTCCCGGTGCACGCCACCGTGCCGGAGTCGATGTACCGGGGCAGGACCCCCGAGCTGGTCCTGCACACGAGACCGGTGTCCGGCGCCGAACGGGTCCGGGTCGGCGACCTCGCCGTGACCGCGGTCCCGCGGACGGTGATCGACATCGCGATGACCGGAGACCTGCGCACGGGGGTCGTCGTGGCAGACGCTGCACTGCGCAACGGGACCGAGCGCGACGAGCTGTGGCGAGCGGTGCACCCGAGTGCTCGCGGGCGGGCCCGGGCCGCACAGGTCCTCGACCTGGCCGACGGGCGTTCGGGCTCGCCGGCGGAGTCACTCGCGCGCGTGGTCTTCCGCGAGCTCGGGTTGCCCGCCCCCGTGCTGCAGCAGGAGTTCGTCGTCGATGGCCGCCGGTCCGCCGTCGACTTCTGGTTCCCCGCAGAAGGCGTCGTCGTCGAGATCGACGGACGCGCGAAGTACACGCAGGACCGGTACCTCGGCGGTCGCAGCCAGACCGAGGTGTTCCTGGACGAGAAACGTCGCCACGCCAGACTGCTCACGGTGCCGGGTGTGCGGACGATCATCCGGCTCGAGTGGCGGGACCTGTTCGACCTCGATGCGCTGGCGCTCCGGTTCCGCGCCGCGGGGTTGCCGTGTGCGATCCGCCCGGTCCGGAGCGCCCGCCGCACCGCAGTCGGTGGGCGTCGGTGAGCCGGCTCAGCGCGGCGTGGTTAGCGTGGCGGCATGGCAGTGCAGGAGATCTGGCTCGTCCGCCACGGTGAATCGCTCGCGAACGTCGCCGCCGCCCGAGCAGAGGGCGCGGGCGACGACGTCATCGACGTCGAGTACCGGGACGCCGACGTCCCGCTGAGCCCGCTCGGTGAGTCGCAGTCGCGGTCGCTCGGACAGGAACTCGCCGATCGTGGCATCGACGACGTCCCCGTGGCGCTGTGGGTCTCGCCGTACCTGCGTGCGCAGCAGACCATCGAGATCGCGCTCGGGGCCGGCGGACTGGCCGAGCCCGAGAAACGGGTGGACGAGCGGCTCCGCGACCGCGAGCTCGGTGTGCTCGACCTGCTCACCCTGCAGGGTGTGCGGAACCGGTACCCCGACGAGGAACGTCGCCGGCAGTGGCTCGGCAAGTACTACCACCGGCCAGCGGGCGGCGAGTCCTGGGCCGACGTGATGCTCCGGCTCCGATCGGCACTCGTCGACGTCGAACGGATCGAGGGCACCGAGCGGCTCGTCGTCGCGGCCCACGATGCCGTCGTGATGCTGGTCGTGGCGGTGTGCCTCGACCTCGACGAGCCGGCGCTCATGGAGTTCGCTCGGACGCACGCGGTCGCGAACGCCTCCCTCACCCGACTCCGCCGCGAGCGGGCGGGCGCACCGTGGGTGCTCGAGGAGTTCTCCTCCGTCGGGCACCTCGACGACGACGAGGTCACGGCGCACACCGGCCGGAAGGACGACGAGCATGTCCGCTGAGACCGTCACCCCGAACTTCCTGCGGGACTGGCCGCTCCCCGAGCCCGGCGCCGGCAAGTACGGTCGCGGGCAGGTGCTCGTGGTCGGCGGCGCAGCGCGGACGCCCGGCGCCGCGATGCTCTCGGCGCTCGCTGCACTCCGGGTGGGAGCGGGGCGGCTCACCCTCGCGGTGGGGCGGAGCATCGCGAACGAGGTCGCGGTCGCCGTGCCCGAGTCCGGGGTCGAACCGCTCGACGAGGACGCGGACGGTCACGTCGCCGTGAGCGCCATCGAGGGCATCGCCACCTCCGCCGCGAGTGCGGACGCGCTGCTGGTCGGCCCGGGACTCGACGAGCCGAACGGCACCCGTGACCTGGTGGCCGGACTCGCCGACGTCGTCGGACCACAGACCACCGTCGTGCTCGATGCGTTCGCCCTCGGGGTGGCGGCCGACGTGCGGGACCGTCTGGAACCGCTCCGGGGTCGGCTGGTGATGACGCCCAACTCCGGCGAAGCCGAACGGCTCCTCGGTCGGGAGGGCAGCGACCACGACGTGGCCGACGCGATGGCGATCGCGCAGCGGTTCGGTGCGGTCGTGGCCCTGGGGGACGCCATCGCGACTCCCCAGGGGCGGAGCTGGATCAAGGGCACCGGCTCCGGAGGACTCGGCACCAGCGGCAGTGGCGACGTCCTGTCGGGTGCGGTCGCCGGCCTGCTCGCTCGTGGCGCGGAACCGGCACAGGCGGTGGCGTGGGCGTCCTACGTGCACGCGGCTGCCGGTGATCGGCTCGCGGTGCAGGTCGGGCCCCTCGGGTACCTGGCGAGCGAACTCGTGACCGAGATCCCGCGGGTGCTCGTCGAACTCGGCGCCTGAGCTCGCCCGTTCTTTCCCAGAGCGCGCGCGATACCTCATGCTTTCGGGCATACCTGCCAGGAACTTCTGACCAGGTACGCCCGAATCGACCAGGTACGCCGCCGCCCCGCGCCCCGCTCAGCCCCGCAGCGCCTCCACGGCCTTCGCGATGCGCCGCGCTCGGGTCTCCGGCGCCTTCGCCTGCGACACCGGGTCGGCGAGCGCTCGCTGCCGCGAGTTCGACAGGGTGTCGAAGGCCGCACGGACCCCGGCCTCCTGCAGTGCCGCCGCCAGGTCGTCGGGCAGGTCGATGACCCGGGGCTGCGTGTCGACGACGAGCGTGACCTCGACGGTGTCCCCGGCAGCGATGCCCGCGGCCTCGCGGTGCGACGCGGACAGCGACACCAGGAACTGCTCGTCCATGACCCCGACGGTGGACCGGTAGGTGTAGCCGCCGTTGATCGTGACCACCACCGGCGGGCGCTTCCCCGAGCCGAGCGCATCGATCACGGACGACGGGACCGGGAGCCCTGTCGCCGTCTTCCTCGCCAGCAGGACCGTCGTCGTGAACTGCATCCGTGCCTCCAGGCCGTGAACCGGAGCACGCACGAGCGTGCCGCCAGGCGAGATCGTACAGCCGCACCCGCTGTTCCGCAGCCGTTCACCGGCGCAGCACGGGCCGGAAACCGGCCGCCTCCACGATCGTCCCGGGCCGAGAACCGCGGCCCCGCCCGAAGCACCCAACCGCAGCACCCGCAGCACCCACCTGAAGCACCCGCAGCACCCACCCGAAAGGCACCTCCCGTGCAGCACAAGCGCACCATCGCCGGCATCGCCCTCGCCGCCGCAGCGATCGTCACCCTCGCCGGATGCTCGGCCACGAGCTCGGCCAGCACGACGAAGGACGACACGAACTGGAAGACCGCCACGAGCGCCGAGGCCTCCGGTGGCATGGACGCCCTCGTGAAGGCCGCGCAGGCCGAGGGACAGCTCAACGTCATCGCGCTGCCGCCGTCGTGGGCCAACTACGGCAAGATCATCGACGGCTTCACGAAGAAGTACGACATCAAGGTCAACTCCGCGAACCCGAACGGCTCCAGCGCCGACGAGGTCGCCGCGGTGAAGTCGCAGAAGGGGCAGTCCACCGCTCCCGACGTGCTCGACCTCGGCAACGCCGTGCTGCAGGAGAACCTCGACCTGCTGACGGACTACAAGGTCGCGAACTGGAGCGACATCCCGGACACGCTCAAGGAGCAGGACGGCGCCTGGACCCGCGACTACACGGGCCTGATGTCGATCGGCTACGACTCGTCGAAGATCACGGACGCCCCGAAGGACCTGACGGACCTGCTCGGCTCCGAGTACAAGGGCAAGGTCTCCATCGCGGGCGACCCGACGCAGGCGAACCAGGCTGCGTCCGCGGTCTACCTGGCCGCGCTCGAGAACGGCGGCTCGGCCGACGACATCACCAAGGGCGTCGACTACTTCGGCAAGCTCAAGCAGGCCGGCAACTTCCAGAACGTGCTGCCCACGCAGGCCACGGTCGCCTCGGGTGAGACCCCCGTGGTCATCCAGTGGTCGTACAACAACCTCGCGTGGGGCCCCGCAGCGGGTGCGAGCGGCAACAAGGACTGGAAGACCGTCGTGCCCGAGGGTCAGGCGCTCGGTTCGTACTACTCGCAGGCCATCAACAAGGACGCCCCGCACCCTGCCGCAGCGCGCCTGTGGCAGGAGTACATCGCGAGCCCCGAGGCGCAGAACCTGTACCTGCAGGCCGGTGCGTTCCCGTCGACCCTCGCCGCCCTGGAGGAGTCCGGCAAGGTCGACCAGGACGCCCTCGACGCCGCCGGTGGTGCGCCGAAGGACTACGTCGAGCTGACCGACGCGCAGGTGGCAGACGCCGCGAAGGTGCTGTCGGCCAAGTGGTCCTCGACCATGGGGTCCTGACCAGCATGACCACCGCATCGGCGGGCGCGCCCGCGCCAGCGGCGAGCGCACCGGCGACGAGCGCGACGAGCCCCGTGCTCCCGCCGTCCGCACGAGCGTCCGCCGATGCCGTCCGTCACGGCGCCGGACCCCGTGTCCGGCGCCGTGTCGGCCTGGCCTGGCTCGGCCTCACCCCGTTCGCCGCGTACGTCCTGCTCTTCCTCGCCGTCCCCGCGGTGATCGCGGTCGGCAGCGGGTTCTTCACCGACGACGGCGCGTTCACCCTCGCGAACCTCGCAGCGTTCGCCGAGCCCCCCGTCCTGCGGGCCTTCGGCGGCTCGTTCGGCCTGTCCGCCGTGTCCGCCGTGATCGGCGCCGTCATCGGAGCGCTCGTCTGCTGGGCACTGTCGGCACTGCGGCCCGACGGGCTCGTCCGGTCGATGATCGACTCGGCCGCGAGCGTCCTCGCCCAGTTCGGCGGCGTCATGCTCGCGTTCGCGTTCATCGCCACGATCGGCGTGCAGGGCCTCGTCACGACGTGGCTGGTGTCCCTCGTCGACGTCGACCGCAACGCGACCGGCGCCTTCCTCTACACGGTGCCCGGTCTCGTGATCCCCTACGTCTACTTCCAGGTGCCGCTGATGGTGCTCACGTTCATGCCCGCACTCGAGGGCGTGAAGACGCAGTGGGGCGAGGCCGCCGCCACCCTCGGCGCCTCCCGCGCCACGTACTGGCGCCGGATCGCCCTGCCCGTGCTCGCACCGGCGTTCTGGGGCTCGTTGCTCCTGCTCTTCGCGAACGGCTTCTCGTCGTTCGCCACCGCCGCGGCACTCATCTCGCAGGGCGGCATCGTGCCGCTCACGATCCGCACGCAGCTCACCAGCGAAACGCTCATCGGTCTGCAGAACGTCGCCGGGGTGCTCGCCTTCGGCATGGTCGTCGTGATGGCGGTCGTCATGGGCGCGTACTCGTTGCTGCAACGCCGGGCCGCAAGGTGGCAGCGATGAGCGCGGCAACGCCGGTGGGGCCGTCGCGTCCGACGTCGGTCGCGTCCGGTCGGACGGGAGGCCCGCCCCGCGTCGGCCGCTTCGGCACGGCCCCGTCACGGGGCACCGCCACGGCCGTGCTCACGGTCGTCGGGATCGTCCTCGCCGTCCCGCTGGCCGCGCTGGTGCAGTTCACCTTCCGCCAGGGCACCGACGACGGTCTGACCTTCGCGCACTGGGCGGCCATCGTCGACCCGGTCAACGCGTCCACCTACCAGCCGGTGTTCGACGGCCTCGGGGCATCGCTGCTCATCGCGGTCATCACCGTCGGCATCGTGCTGTTCGTCCTGCTGCCCGCCCAGATCATCACGGCGTTGCGCTACCCGAAGCTTCGCCGCGTGCTCGAGTTCGTCTGCATCGTCCCGATCACGGTCCCCGTGGTGGTGCTCGTCGTCGGCTTCATCCCCGTGTACCAGGTGGTCTCGCGGGTCTTCGGGTCCGGTGCCTGGACCCTGGCCTTCGCGATCGGCATCGTCACGCTGCCGTTCGCGTTCCGCCCGATCGCCGCCGCCATCACCGCGACGGACATGACGGTGCTGTCCGAGGCCGCCCGGTCGCTCGGCGCCTCGTGGTGGACGGTCACCTGGCGGGTGCTCCTGCCGAACCTCCGCCGGGGCATCACCGCCGCGTGCTTCCTCACCATCACGGTGGTCCTCGGCGAGTACACGCTCGCCGCGTTCCTGTCCCGCACCACCTTCCAGACCGCCCTCGTGCTCGTGCAGCAGACCGACCCGTACGTCGCCGCGATCTTCTCGGTCGCGGCCCTCGTGTTCGGCTTCGTCCTGCTCGTCGTCATCGGCCGCATCGGGACGGGCCGTCGTGGCGGCCGTACCCGCACCGTCCGCACCACCCGCGTCAAGGAGTCCGCATGACCGTCACCGCACCGGCAGCCCCGGCGTCCCTCGCCTCCACCGGCGCCGTCGTCGAGCTCGAGGCCGTCGAGAAGCACTACGGCACGCACCGGGCCCTGGCCGGACTGTCGCTCCGCGTCGAACCGGGCGAGTTCGTGTCCCTGCTCGGCCCGTCCGGCTGCGGCAAGACGACGGCGCTCCGAGCGCTCGCCGGCCTCGAGGCCATCGACGCCGGCGCCATCCGCATCGACGGCCAGGACGTCGCCGCCACCCCGGTGAACAAGCGCGACATCGGGATGGTGTTCCAGCAGTACTCGTTGTTCCCGCACATGACGGTGCGGCAGAACGTCGCGTTCGGCCTCGAGATGCGCCGTGTCCCCGCCGCCGAGCGCAGGAGCCGCGTCGTCGAGGCACTCGACATGGTGCACCTGGGCGAGTTCGCCGAGCGCTACCCGCACCAGCTGTCGGGTGGCCAGCAGCAGCGCGTCGCCCTCGCCCGAGCCCTGGTCACGCGGCCCCGCGTCCTCCTGCTCGACGAGCCGCTCTCCGCCCTCGACGCCAAGGTGCGGGTCTCGCTCCGTGAGGAGATCCGCCGCATCCAGAGCGACCTCGGCATCACCACGGTGTTCGTCACCCACGACCAGGAAGAGGCGCTCGCCGTCTCCGACCGCATCGCCGTGATGAACGCCGGCGACATCGAGCAGATCGGCACGCCGGAGGAGCTCTACCGCTCCCCGTCGTCGGCGTTCACGGCGGACTTCGTCGGCCAGTCCAACCGGCTGCAGGGCGACCTGCGCGGCGGTGACGTGTTCGTGTACGGGTTCCGCGTGCCCGCGCTCGACGCCTCGGTCGCCGACGGGCCGGTGCTCGCCTACGTCCGACCGGAGGACGTCGCCTTCGCCCCGGAGGGCATCACCGGCACCGTCGTGTCGTCGAGCTTCCTCGGCTCGATCCGCCGCACCACGGTCCGGCTCGACGACGACACCGTCGTGATCGTGCAGCACGAGGTCGGCGACCGTCGCGCCGCCGGCGAGTCCGTCGCCGTCCGCCTGCTCGGCGCCCCCGTCGCGGTCGCCCCGCTCACCTGACCGCGACTGCTCGTTCGACGAAAGCGACAGTCCTCGCCGGGCCAGGCGCGTCCCCTCCGCGAAAGCGACAGTTCCCCGCGGAACGTCGGCGGCACACTGTCGCTTTCGCGGGGTGGGCGCGACCACGGGCGGACGGGAGGCGCGTGGCGGGGCCGCCCCGCGCCTCCAGGCCGGTGGGGTCAGCGCTGGAAGCGCGCCTCGCGCTCGTCGGCCAACGCCGCCGCGACACGGGCACGCATGTTCGCGGGCATGTCGGGCAGGTCGTCGAGCCGGGCCCAGAACGCCTCGGTGTTCTCGCCGTCGGCGGGGTTCGGCGTGCCCGAGACGTACCGGCACGCGAACACCAGGTCGAGGTACTGCGCCCGGTCGCCGTTCGGGTACGTCATCTCCGGCAGCACCTGCACCCACGCCAGCCGTTCGGCCACGGCCACGACGTCGGCCTCTTCCAGGACCTCGCGCTCGGCGGCGACGGCGGGTTCCTCGCCCGGGTCGACGATGCCGGTCACCGGGGTGAAGGCGCCGTTGTCCGCACGACGGACCACGAGCAGCTCCTGGTCGGCACCGGAACCCCGCGTGACCACGGCGGTGACGCCCGTCAACCACAGCGGATCGGTGCCGATCCTCGAGCGGAGGGACAGGACGAAGTCGGGGGTGGGCATGTCCCCACGCTACCGATCCCGCCCTGTCGGAGACTGGTCATGACCAGTAGCATGGGCGTGTGGAGATCATCATCCTGCCCACGCCGGCTGAGGTCGGTCGCGTCGCCGCGGCCAAGATCGCGTCCGTCGTCGCCAAGAAGCCGTCCGCCGTCATCGGTCTCGCCACCGGATCCAGCCCGCAGGGCATCTACACCGACCTGCAGCGTCGGGTCGGTGCGGGCGAGATCTCGTTCGCCGAGGCTCGCGGGTTCGCCCTCGACGAGTACGTCGGCATCCCGCTCGAGCACCCGGAGTCGTACGCCAGCGTCATCGCGCGCGACGTCGTGGCGCCGCTCGGGTTCGACCCCTCGCGGGTGCGGGTGCCCGACGGTCGTGCCGACGACCTCGAGTTCGCGGCGAAGGAGTACGACGCCGCGATCCGTGCCGCCGGCGGGATCGACGTGCAGATCCTGGGGATCGGCGCGAACGGCCACATCGGGTTCAACGAGCCGACGTCGTCGTTCGCCTCGCGCACCCGGATCAAGACCCTGGCGCCGTCGACCCGTGACGCCAACGCGCGGTTCTTCGACTCGCCCGAGCAGGTCCCGACGCACTGCATGACGCAGGGGCTCGGCACCATCCTCGACGCCCAGCAGCTCGTCCTCGTCGCGCAGGGCTCCGCCAAGGCCGACGCGATCGCCGCCGCGGTCGAGGGGCCGCTCAGCTCGTTCGTCCCCGGTTCGGCGCTGCAGCTGCACGAGCACGCGACGGTCGTCGTCGACGAGGAAGCCGCGGCCGGCCTGCAGCTCGCTGACTACTACCGCTACACGTACGCGAACAAGCCCGCGTGGCAGGTGTTCGAGTAGGACCGACGATCAGCCGTCTGCGCGTTGCCGGAACGCGGTGTGCAGGCGGCTGAGGCCGTCGTCCAGGGTCTCGGCCGAGCACCCGAAGTTCAGCCGCGCGAAGCCCTGACCCTGGCGTCCGAACGCCGGGCCGGAGGCGAGCGCCACCTTCGCCTCGTCGACCAGCAGCGCCGCGGGGTCGTCGCCCCACGGCAGGGCGCGCAGGTCCAGCCACGCCAGGTAGGACGCCTGCGGCTGCCGGTACTCCGCCCCGGGCAGGACGTCACCGATCCGCTCGGCCAGGGTGCGGCGGTTCGCGGCCAGTTCGGTGAGCAGGGACGCGAGCCACGGCCCCCCTTCGCTGAACGCCGCGACGCTCGCGGTGTACCCGAGGATGCCCGTGCGCTCGACGACCTCGGTCGGCAGGGCGTCGAACCAGGCACGGGCCCGCTCCGAGGCGCCGACGATGAGCGCGCACTTCGTGCCAGCGAGGTTCCAGGCCTTGCTCGCGCTCGTCAACGAGACCCCGAGCGCGGCGGCCTCGGGGCAGGAGTCCAGGAACGGCGTGAAGACCGCGTCGGCGTGCACGAGCGGCGCGTGGATCTCGTCCGAGACGACCACGGCGTCCCACTCGGCGGCGAGCTTCGCGAGTGCGACGAGCGACGAGCGGTCGTGCACCAGGCCGAGGGGGTTGTGCGGGTTGCAGAGCAGCACTGTACGCGCGCCGTCGGCGAACGCCTGCGCGAGGCCGTCCAGGTCCATCCGCCAACCGGCCGTGGTGTCGAACGGGTCCGCGGGGCCGTCGGGTGCGAGCAACGGGACCTCGGTCACGGTGCCGCCGGCCTCGGACACGTACTCCCAGAACGGCGGGTACACGGGCGGCATGATGACGACCTGGTCGCCCGGCTCGATGATCCGGCGGAGCATCTCCACCGCAGCGACCGACACGTCGGTGGTGGTGCGGACGAGGTCGGGGTCGACGCGCCAGGCCCACCGGCTCTCGGCGAAGTCCGCGAACGCCTCGGGCAGCGCACGACCGTGGCCGACGTACCCGGTGTCACCGTTGGTGACCGCGGCGACGAGGGCGTCGCGCACCGGCTCCGCGAGCATCGAGTCCATCTCGGCGACGAACATCGGCAGGACGTCCGGCGGGTACGCGGTGTACTTCTCGCTCGTACGGCTGCGGTGCGCATCGAACACGGAGACCATGACGCTCATGCGCCCATCCTGACAGTGCCCGCCGCCGCACGGCAGGATGAACCCGTGGAACACCGCTCGCGCACCGTGCTCCGGGCCGTCCGTGACGCGGTGCTGGTGGTCGTCGGCAGTGTCGCGATCGGCCTGGTCATCGTGATCGCCGGACTGGGGTGGCTCGACGACATGCCCTACCGGGGGTCCTCGACCGAAGCGGCCTACATCGCGGTCGCGGTGGCGGCGGTCGCCGTCTGCGGGTTCGGGGCGCTGGTCGGCCTCGCCGCGATCAGGGCGTCGGTCAGCTCGTCGGACGGAGCCCGGCGAGCAGGATCTCGACGTAGCGCTCCGGATCGCTGACCCGGGTACCGCCGGCGACGGCGGCCTCGCGCAGCCCGCACAGCAGTCGGCGGAGGTCGTCGGCGTCGATGTCGGTCCGGACGATCCCCTCGGTGCGTCCCCGCGCGAGCAGCGCGTCGACGGACACGACCAGGTCTCCGGCGAGGGCAGCGGTGTCCGCGCAGGAGAACCCGCCGTTCGTCAGCAGGTCGCCGAGCGCTGCGTCGTCCACCATGCTCCGGAACGCAGCGGTGACGACCCCGCGGAGCGCATCGGCCGCGTCCGGCAGGACGACGGCGTCGCGGACCTGGTCGAGCATGTCCTCGAGCGCGTCGATCGCGAGCGCTTCGAGCAGGTGCTGCTGGCTCGGGAAGTGCCGGTAGGCGGTCCCGACCCCCACTCCGGCCTCGTGCGCGACGGCGTTGAGCAGGGCCGGTTCGCCCCGGTCGACGAAGGTGCGGGCGACGTCGAGCAGTGCCGTCCGGTTGCGCTGGGCATCGGAGCGCAGCGCCTCGGGTCGGGCCATCGCGATCGTCATGTGGACACTCTATCCGGTTGTGCTAGCGTTCCGGATGAATCATCCGATTGGGTGCGCCGAACGAGCAGGAGACGACGATGGACAGCTTCGAGTGGGAACCGGCAGCGATGCCCGACCAGCACGGCAGGACCGTGGTGGTCACCGGCGCGACCGGTGGGCTCGGCCTCGTCGTCGCCACGACCCTCGCCTCGGCCGGCGCCCGCGTCGTCGCCGGGGTGCGCGACCTCGACAAGGCGGCTCGCGTCCTCCCCGTGGGACTCGACCTGGAGGCGCGGCTCGTCGACACCGCGTCCGTCGCGTCCGTCACGGCGTTCGCCCGGCAGCTCGCCGAGGACGGCATCGCCGTGGACGCCCTCGTCAACAACGCCGGTGCGACGATCGGCACCTTCGGGCGCACCGACGAAGGAATCGAGCGCACCTGGGCGACGAACGTCGTCGGGCCGGCCGTGCTCGCCGAGGCGATGCTCCCGCTGCTCGGCGGGCCGTCGCCCCGCGTCGTGCTCGTCGGCTCGAACCTGTCGCAGCGCACTCGCCGCGTGCCTGGTCCGGGCGGGGTCGACGGTCCGGACGACTACTCGCAGTTCGGTGTGTACACCGCCTCCAAGACCGCGGCCGCAGCGCTGAGCGTCGACCTCGGTGAACGACTCCGTGCTGCCGGTTCGGACATCCGGTCGGTGATCGCGCACCCCGGCATCGCGGCGACGGGGATGAACGACCAGGCGGAGACCCTGACCCAGCGCCTCGGCGGCATGGTCGCACGCAGCCTGGCCCGGACCGCTGCGGACGGCGCTCGTTCGACCCTCTGGGCAGCCACCGCCGCGGACGTCACCGAGGGGGTGTTCGTCGGACCGGCGCTCCGCCGTGGTGACCGGCGGCTGCACGTCGTGCCGGTGCAGGGCCCGGCGGCGGACCCGGCGTTCCACGCTCGCGTCCGGGCCTTCGTGGACCAGGTCGCGGTGCGCGACGGGTCCTGATCATCCGTTCACGTGGGCAGCAGGTGCCGGAGTGCCGCTTCCGTGATGCGCGCCGGCATCGTGTGGCCGCCGTCGAACACCTCGGTCGTCGCGACACCCGGAGGGAACGCGTCGAGGACGCGCCGGACGCCGGCGAGGGGGAACAGTCCGTCGTCCCGTCCCACCGCGACGAAGACCGGTTGATCAACGGCCGACGCGACCAGGGGGACGTCGCCAGCGGCGGTGAGTCCCGGGACGAACCAGGCCGGGTTGTGGCGGATCCGAGCGTCCTCGAACGAGGCCAGCGTACCGAGTCCGCAGCTGACCACGCCCCGCGTGAGTCGGGCGTCCACGGCGAGTGCGAACAGCGCCACCTGTCCGCCGAGGGAGTGTCCGACGATGCCGAGTTCGGTGTCGGCAGTACTCGTCTCGATCATCCAGGACGTCACCGTGGCGATGTCACGCGAGTGCTTCGCCTGCAGGCTGCTGCCGTCCGCCACACGGAAGAGCGCGTCGAGGCGTTCGTCGGCCGCCGGGTCGTCAGTCCAGTCGCGTCGGCGTTCCTCGAAACCGATCAGATCGGGGATGACCACGCGGGCCCCACTGCGAGCGAGCACCACGCCGTAGGCGAGAGTCGGATCCCCCGCCCGCCCGGCGGCCTCGCTCTTCCCGGAGGTGAAGTCGCCCGCGTGCTGGTGGACGGCGATGACGTCCGTTCCCGTGCCGTGGTCCGGGGTCAGGAGGAAGCACGGGATGGTGTCGCCGTCGGCCGTGTCCAGCTCGACGCGTGCCCACCGCACCGACCCGTCGCGTCCGAGCGGCTCCAGGCGGACCGCCACCGGACGGAGCTCGTCAGGGGACGGCAGCCCGAGCAGGTCGCGGACGCGTCCTCGGGCCGGTTCGTCGGTCGTCGACACCATGCCCGGACGCTACCAGCGGCGGTGAACCCGCCTGTGGGCCCCGAACACGCCGACCGTGGTGAACAGCAGGAGAGGGCTCGGTGACGGATCGCGCGTCCCCCGTCCGAGGGGGCTAGCGTCGCCGACGTGAACCGTTCTCGCGTGCACCGTCGCCCGCTCGTCCGCCCGCTCCCGCTCGCCGCGGTGGCCACGATCGCCGCGCTGCTCGGGACGGGGGTCGTCGCCGCGCCGGCCGTCGCCTCGCCGTCAGGGCAGGCAGCGCAGGCGGGGCGGACTGTCTCGGATCCCGCCCGGTACGTCGACCCGTTCATCGGCACGAGCGGCGACGGCAACACCTGGCCCGGCGCGACCGCACCGTTCGGCATGCTCCAGTGGAGTCCCACCGGCACCGCGGGCGACCAGACCTCGACGCCGGTCGCGAACGGCTACTCGTACGACGTGAACCGGCTGCGCGGGTTCAGCCTGACGCACCTGAACGGTGCCGGCTGCGCGCCGGGGGCCGCCGGTGACGTGCCGATCATGCCGGTCACGACCCCGATCACGACGTCGCCGTCGGCCGACAGCACCGACGCGGTCTACGCCGCCGGCTACTCGCACGACGACGAGTCCGCGAGCCCCGGGCGCTACGGCGTCGCACTCGACAACGGCGTCCGCACCGACCTCGCCGTCACCACCCGGGCCGGCGTCGGCGAGTTCGCGTTCCCCGCCGGGAAGGCCGCGAACCTGCTCTTCCGGACCTCGAACTCGATCAACGGCAGCGAGGCCGCGACCACCCGCGTCGACGCCCGCACCCGCACGGTGAGCGGCAGCGTCCTCACCGGCGGCTTCTGCAGCCGCCGGGCGAACGGCGGCGGGGCCACCAACCCCGACCGGCGCAGCTACTACCGGCTGTTCTTCACGGCCACCTTCGACAAGGCCTTCACGAGCACCGGCACCTGGCAGGACGGCACGGTCCGACCGGGAGGCACGTCCTCTTCCGGTGGGGAGGGCTACCTGACCGGCGCCGACCGTGCCGGACGCGGCTCCGGCGCGTGGGTCGGGTTCGACGCGCGTCGCGGTGCGACGGTGCACGCGAAGATCGGCATCTCGTACGTGAGCGCCGCAGGAGCGATCGCGAACCGCGACGGCGAGGTGACCCAGCGCTCGACCGTCGCGAGTGTGGCGGCCGGCACACGGGCCTCCTGGAACCGCGAACTGTCGCGTCTGCGCGTCGGAGGCGGCACCGCGGACCGCACCACCCAGCTGTACACGTCCGTGTACCACGCGCTCATGCAGCCGAACACGCTGAACGACCGCGACGGCCGCTACCTGGGGCCGGACCAGCGGGTGCACCGCATGGACCGAGGGCACCGCGCCGTCTACGGCACGTACTCCGGGTGGGACCAGTACCGGGCGCAGATCCAACTGCTCGCACTGCTGCGGCCGGACGTCGCCGGGGACATGGCGCAGTCGATGCTGCGGTTCGCCCAGCAGAACGGTGGGGTGTGGGACCGCTGGCTCCACCTCGGGGCGCCGACGCACGTGATGACGGGTGACCCCTCGGCCGCGACTCTCGCCACCTGGTACGCGATGGGGGTCCGGAACTTCGACGTGCGGGCCGCCTACGCCTCGCTGAAGCACCAGGCGACCGTCGAGAACGCCGACGCCGAGAGCGACATCGGGTGCCCGGGCCAGTGCCTGGCGCAACGCCCGGCGCTCGACGAGTACCTGCAGCGTCAGTACGCCGCGAACGACGACTGCTCGTGCTGGGGCGGCGCTGCCGAGACGCTCGAGGACTCGATCTCCGACAGTGCGCTCGGGTACTGGGCGGGTTCCCTCGGGCTGCGCTCCGATGCCCGGATGTTCAGCGTTCGTGGCGAGTACTGGAAGAACACCTTCAACGCGGCCGTCGGACACCAGGCCGCTCGTCAGGCCGACGGATCGTGGACGCCCGACTGGTCGCCCTCGACCGGCACCGGGTTCGCGCAGGGGACGAGTGCGCAGTACACCTGGCTCGTGCCGCAGGACGTACAGGGACTGTCGACGGCCTTGGGTGGCGACGACGCGGCGGTCGCGCGACTCGACGCGTTCTTCCACGACAGCACTGGTGCGTTCGCGGTGACCGGCGGCGACGCCACGAAGTTCGACCCGACCAACGAGCCGGACATCCACACGCCGTGGATGTACAACGCGCTCGGCAAACCGTGGAAGACGCAGGAGACCGTGCGCCGGGTCGTCGACGACGCCTACACGACCGGGCCGAGCGGGCTGCCGGGCAACGACGACCTGGGCACGATGAGTGCCTGGTACGTCTTCGCGTCGATCGGGTTGTTCCCACAGACGCCGGGGCGGGCGGAGATGCTCATCGGCAGCCCGACGTTCAGCACGGTTGACATCCGGCGGTCGAGCGGGGAGCGGATCGTCGTCCGGTCCTCCGGCACCGCGCCGTACGTGCACGGTGCGCGGTTGAACGGGCGGACCCTCGAGAAGTCGTGGGTGCCGGCGTCCTTCGTCACCCGGGGCGGCACGCTGTCGCTCCGGGTCGGGGACACGGCGGACACGACGTGGGCGAGCGGCGCTCGGGGGCGCCCGATCGACCGCTGACCCGGGGTGAGGCTCGTCCTTCGCTGGTGCGGTCAGCGGCGGGGTCTGCGCCGCGCGGTGCCGAGTGGCCGCGCGGTCTCCGCGCGCCGACGCTTCCGTCGCCCGCGGCGCAGTTCGATCGGCAGGCCGACGGCCACGAGGGCGAGGCCGACCGCTCCGACCGTGCTCGCGCTCCGCACCTGTCGCTCCAGGGCGGCGCGAGCACCATCTCCTGCGAGCGCGACCGTCCAGTGGTGGTCAGGATCGTAGAGCACCTCGATGCGGCGCCCACGCTCGTAGAAGCCGGGATCGCGCGTGGAGTACCGGCGCAGCGAAGCCGTGAACACGTCGCCGTCGACGGTCTGCTCGGTCACCGGCCAGTACTCGTCCCAGGACCCACCCCGGTACCCGCTGTGGTGCTCGTGCCTGACCTCGACGACGACCGCCTGTGCCGTTCGCCCGCGCTGCTGCAGGTCGGCGTTCTGCCGGAGTGAGGACACGTCGCCGGGCAGATGGAACACCGTCAGCAGGACGGCGAGGCCGCCGATGATCGTGAACCAGCGCGACCAGGTGTCGCGTGCGTACGTCCGGAGGCCTCGCCAGAACCGGACCCATGTCAGCGGCTCGCGAGGGCGTCGCTTCCGCGGTCGTCGTCCGCGTCGTCCCGGCTTCGCCTTCGTGCTTCCCCCTGCCACGCGAACCAGGGTACGGCGCTCACCGATCGCTCAAAGAGCGTCGACGGAACGGCAAGCACGCTGGCCGGAGGGATCTGGTCCTGACGTGCAAGCCCTACGATCGACCCGACAGAGGGGGACCACCATGACCGAACTCGCCGACTGGGAGACCGAGGGCGCCAAGGCCCGACCGACGACCCCGGACGATCGCAACCGGCCACCAGCACCGGCCGCCCTGCGCGCCACGACCTGGATCGGGGGGCTGCTGCTCATCGCGGCGGTGTTCGTGTTCGTGGGTGCGTCGTCCCTCGGCGTGCGCGAGGACGAGTCCGAGGTGCACTTCCTCACCCGGCTCGTCATCGTGGTCGTCATCGGGGTCGCCGTCGCCGGGCTCGGTGCGGTCGCCCTGCTGCTCCGGCTCGTCGCGGGGGCACTCGTCCGGCGCTGATCAGCGCAGCTCGCGCCCGCCGCCCCACACCCGCTGCACCTCGAGCGCCGGGGACAGCGCCACGAGGTCGGCCGCGTACCCCGGCGCGAGCCGTCCCAGTCGGTCGCCGAGCCCCAGCGCCGCGGCCGGCACGCTCGTCAGGGCCGCGACGGCCTCGGGCAGCGTCCGTCCGGCGAGCGAGACCGCGTTCCGCAACGCCACGTCCTGCGTCAACGTCGACCCCGCGATGGTGTCGGTCCCGGCGACGTGCGCGACGCCGTCCGTCACGGTGACGTCGAGCGACCCCAGCCGGTACGAGCCGTCGGCTGCGCCCGCAGCACCCATGGCGTCGGTGATGAGCGCCACCCGGCCCGGAGCAGCGCGGAACAGGGTGTCCGCGACGACCGGGTGCACGTGCACGGCGTCGAGGATGAGCTCGAGCGTCACCCGGTCGTCGGCCACCGCGGCACCGATCGGCCCCGGCGCGCGGTGGTGCAGCCCCGGCATCGCGTTGAACGCGTGGGTCAGCAGCGTCGCCCCGGCGTCGAACGCGGCTCGGGCCTGGTCGTAGGTGCCGACGGTGTGGCCGACGGCGACGGTGACCCCGGCGGCGACGAACCGGCGGACGGCGTCGAGCGCGCCCGGCAGTTCCGGCGCGATGGTGACCTGGCGGATGACGCCCTCGCCGGCCTCGAGTAGTGCGTCGACCGCTGCGGGGGACGGGTCGATGAGGAACGACTCGTTGTGGGCGCCCTTGTTGTGCGGGGACAGGAACGGCCCCTCCAGGTGCACGCCGAGCACGAGCGGGTCGGTCGCCATCACGGAACGGATCCGCGCGAGCGAGTCCGCGAGGGCGAGGACCGGGTTCGCGACGAGGGACAGGACCGACCGGGTCGTGCCGTGGGCCCGGTGGACGGCCAGCGACTCGGCGAAGGAGTCGTCCTCGTACGACTCGGTCGCACCGCCGTGCCCGTGCAGGTCGGTGAACCCGGGCGTCAGGACCGCGTCGCCCAGGTCGACGACCTGGTCCGCCGCGGGGGCTTCGGGGCCGGAGCCGACCGCGTGCACCACGTCACCGGCGAGCAGGACCCAGCCGTCCGCCGTGGACCCGGCCGCGTCGACGACGCGGGAAGCGCGCACCAGGGTGCGCTGGGCCTCCCGGCCGGCCTGGAGGCCCGTGACGGTCATGCGGTCTCCCTGCGGAACGCGATCACGCCGCTCAGGGCGGCGACCACGATGAAGACGAAGCCCACGACCGGGTGGCCGATGGAGATCCAGGTCGCGCCTGCGGCGATGACCAGGGCGACCTCGACGATCGTCTTGCCGACGATGTCGGTCTCGATCGGCGACGCCGGCGAGCGGAAGAAGTACCAGACGACGGCAGCGAACAGCGGGGCGCCGACCATGAACAGGTAGCCGGGCAGGGGGAGCTGCCACGACCAGTAGCCCCAGAACGCCAGGGAGAGCAGGCCGAACGTGCAGACCAGGACGCGGAGCACCCGCCAGACGTCGAACGGCCGTCGCTGCTTGCCGGCGGGTGCCGGGCCGGGGACTGCTTCCCAGTCGACGGGGGACTGCGGGGCGTTCGTCATGGTGCTGCCTACTTGAAGATGATGGTGCGGGCGCCGTCGAGCAGGACGCGGTCCTCGGCGATCCAGCGCACTGCCTGGGTGAGGGTGCGGGACTCTTCGTCCTGGCCGATGGAGACCAGCTCGGCGGGGTCCTTCGTGTGGTCCACGCGCACGACGTTCTGCTCGATGATCGGGCCCTCGTCGAGGTCGCTCGTGACGAAGTGGGCCGTCGCACCGATGAGCTTCACGCCGCGGGCGTGCGCCTGGCGGTAGGGGTTCGCGCCCTTGAAGCCGGGCAAGAACGAGTGGTGGATGTTGACCGCACGGCCCTCGAGCGCCGCGCAGAGCTCCGGCGACAGGATCTGCATGTAGCGGGCGAGCACGACGAGTTCGATGTCGTGCTCCTCGACGGCTTCGAGCACACGGCGCTCCATGGCCGCCTTGCTGTCCGCGTCGGTGACCGGACGGTGCTCGAACGGCACGGAGTAGAACGACGCGAGCTCGGACAGGTCCGGGTGGTTGGACAGCACGAGGGGGACCTCGATCGGCAGCTGCCCACCGCGCTGGCGGTAGAGCAGGTCGTTGAGGCAGTGCCCGGCCTTCGACACGAGGACGAGGCTGCGCAGCGGGCGACCGACGACGTCGAGCTGGACGCGGGCGTCGTACCGGGCGGCGACGGGGGCGAGGGCTGCCTCGAAGGTCGCACGGTCCACCGGAGCCATGACCTGCAGGCGCATGAAGAACGTGTTCGTGTCGACGCTCGAGAACTGCTGCGACTCGGTGATGTTGCCGTTGGCGGCGACGACCGCTCCGGAGACGGCGTGCACGATCCCGGGCTGGTCGTCGCAGACGAGCGTCAGGGTCCAGTGCGTGGGGGTCGGGTCGGTCACCGGATCAGGGTACCGGGCGTGAGGAGCGCGGTGCTTCGTGCGCAGGAATGGTCGAGTGCCGTCACGCGACCCGACCATTTCTGCTCACGAAGCGGGCGTGGCGGCGGCGGCCGTGCGGAGGCGGCGGTCGGCCAGGGTCAGGATCGTCAGGAGCACCGCGACGCCGAGGATCACCCACGCCAGCACGTGCAGGTCCGGTGTGGTCGGGGCCTGGCCGAACACGCCACCGATGAGGGACGAGGCCCCGATCGCCCCGATGTACACCGCCGTGCGGGACAGCCCGGCCGCGGTGCCGATGTACGACGCGGGCACGAGCCGGTACAGCGCCGCCTGGTTCGACACCGACGCCAGGGCCTGCGGGACGCCGAACAGTGCCGGCGCCAGGGCGAGCAGCACGACCGGCGACCCGGTGTGCAGGAAGAGCAGGAGTGCCCCGCCGACGATCGGCACCACGGCCGCGACGATCAGGGGTCCGCGCACGGCGGTCTTCCGCGCGACGACGAACGACGCGACCCCGGCCACGATCGCGGCCGGCAGCTGGATGTACCCGGCGACGTCGCTCGAGTACCCGGCGACGTCCTGCACCCACTGCGAGAACCCGTAGGTCATCGTGTACGCGAGCAGGTAGGTCAGGAACAGCCGCACGTAGGTGCGGGACAGCGCGCCGTTCCGAGCGAGCATCCGGACGTCCACGAACGGCCGGACCGCGCGCAGCTCCCACAGCACGAGGGCGACGAGCAGCACGATCGCCACCGCGAGCAGCCACCACAGGCCGGCGGACAGGTCGAGCAGGAACACGAGCAGCGCCGAGACGGTGCCCGTCATGAGCAGCATGCCGAACGGGTCGAGCGCCTGCAGGACGGGCAGGGCCTCGTCGTCACGCGGACGGAGACGGTCGGACGGCAGCCACATCGACGCCACGACGATGCCGAACGCCGCCAGGGGCACGTTCACCAGGAAGATCGCGTGCCAGCCGAACGCGGCGATCAGCGCGCCGCCGAGCGGAGGCCCGGCCGCCGCCGACACGAGCGAGGTGATGGACAGCGCTCCGAGCACGAGCGGTGGGGTCGGCTTCCCGATCCGTGCCGAGTGCTGTCGGAGGGTGGTGAGTGCCGCCGGGTACGCCGACGAGGTGCCGATGCCGATGAGCACGCGGGCGAACACCGCGCCGCCGAAGCCGGTGAGGAACTCGGGCACGACCCCGGCGACACCGACGATCACGAGCCCGGTCAGGAACACCTTCTTCGGGCCGAAGCGGTCGGCGAGCTTGCCCATCGTCGGCTGCGCGATCGCACTCGCCAGGTACAGGGCGGCGACGAGCCAGATCGCCTGCGCCGCACCGATCCCCAGGTCGCGGGAGATCGGCGTGAGCGCGACGGACACCATCGTGGTGTTGATCGGGTTGAGCAGCGGCCCGACGAGCACCGGGATGAGGAGCTTCGGGCCGAAGCCACTGCCGGTGCTGCCCGGGGCGGCGACGGGGGTGGGAGTGGTCGAGGTGGACGTGGGAGTGCTTCTTCCGGGGTCAGCGTTCGGTGAGCGGGGCGAGGATCGCGATCGCTCGGGCGACGGTGGCGCGGTCGGCGTCGGGCAGCGCGGCGAGCCGGTCGGTCAGGACGCGGGTGCGGGTGGTCCAGGCGTCCTCGCGGGCACGGGCGCCCTGGTCGGTCGCGCGGACGAGCGCACGGCGGCCGTCGGCGGGGTCTGGACGCCGTTCGACGAGGCCGAGGTCCTCGAGCGCCTGGACGGTCGCGCCCATCGACTGCGGCCGGACGCCCTCGGCGCGGGCGAGCTCGGCGACCGTGCTCTCGCCGTACCGCAGCAGGCGGCCGAGCGCGGCGGTCTGGGACGCCGTGACCTCGTCGGCCTTGCCGGTCAGCAGCGTGCGACGGATCCGGCCGTAGAGCGTCAGCAGGTCGCCGGCGAGCGTGGTCGGATCGGGTGATTCCATACCGGCACGGTACTACTTCGACAGCACAACTTGCAAGGCTGCCTTGCGAGTTCTCCGGCTCGCCGCTCTGGATCGGCTCAGCGCTCGAACACGATGCGGCGCTTCGTCACCACGAAGCCGGCCCGTTCGAACGCCCGGCGCATCGGGGTGTTCGCCGCGTCCGTCGTGCCGACCACCTTCGGCTCCCCGGCCTCGGCGTGCACGCGCAGCCCCTCGGCGAGCAGCCCGTCGACCACACCGCGCCCACGGTGCTGCGGCAGCACGCCGATGAAACTGATCGCCGCGTCGTACGCCGTCCGCGTCGCCAGGACGAACCCGACCACCAGGCCGTCCGGGTCGAGCGCGATCCGCCAGCCGTCGCGCGACCCCGGCAGCGAGCGGTAGAACTCGAGGTCGTCGGCGGCGGCGCCCCGCGGGCCGAGTTCGTCCACCGAGGCCACGGTGTGGGCGTCGAGGCTCCCCACCGCGACGCGGGCGAACAGGTCCACGAACTCGTCGTCGTCACCGGACCGGAAGCGCAGCGATGACGGCATCGGCACTCCGTGGTCCGGCGTCCACGCCACACTCACCCGCTCCGTCGATCGTCCGAGCCCTGCCGCCCGGGCGGCCGCCGTGCGCCACGACACCGCGGCGACGGCGTCGGGGTCGTCGTGCCAGTCCACCGCGACGTCGACGATCCACTCCGGTCGCGCCCCGAACGCAGCGGTCCCCGCCGTGATCAACCCGGCGGCGATCGCCACCCGGTCGCGCTCGGGCACGTCCGGAGCCACCAGCAGGTCGTCGAGGGTCGACGGCACCTCGGCGTCCGCGCCACCCCACCAGAGCGCCCGTGCCACCGGACGGCCGTCGCGCTCGGCCAGCCACGACCACCCCTGCCGGTAGTTGTCCGTGCCGGACTCGGCGCGGTACCGGTCCGGACCGATCCACGCGACCGGTTCCGACGTCGAGAACGCGAGCAGGGCCTCCCGGTCGTCCTCGATGGTCGCGCGGAAGGTGACCGTCACCGCGGGTCGGTCATCGTCGTGATCAGGTGCTCCTGCACGTAGCCGAGCCAGTCGTAGACGTCGCGCAGGCCGACGCCCGCGTCGGCCTCGACGGAACGCTCCTCGTCGTCGGCGTCGACGATCCCGAGGCGGTCGGCGATCGTCAGCCGCAGGTCGGTCAGGGTGCGGAGCCAGGCCTGCTCGTCCTCCGGGTCGAGGGCGCCGTCGCGGGTCCCCGTCAGCCATTCGTGCACGGTCGTCGCGTTCGTGGTCTTCTGCGCCAGCAGGTCGGACTGCGTGTACTTCCGGAACTCCGCGCTGGCGTCGTCGTCGTCCGGGTAGGCGTCCGGGAACATCCGCTCGGCCACCGGGTCCGCCGTCAGGTCGCCGTCGAGCACCTGGCGCAGCTGCTCGGTCAGGGACGTGAGCAACCCGCGCTCGCCGGAGGACATGCCGAGGTGGACGCCGTCGGCCCGGCGGACGAAGGGGATCACGCTTCGGGCGCCTTGTCGACGGTCGCCTGCAGGCCGTAGCCGTGCATCGACTGGACGTGGGCCTCCATCGCCTCGCGCGGACCCGTCGCCACGATGGCCCGACCCTCGGTGTCCACCTGGTGCATGAGCCGTTCCGCCTGCGCGCGGCCGAAGCCGAAGTGCCGCTGGAAGACGTACGTGACGTACGACATCAGGTTCACCGGGTCGTCCCACACGACGGTGACCCACGGGGTGTCCGCGCGCGCACTGGTGCGTTCGTCCGGGGTGGTCCGTTCGTCCACGTCGGGCGAGGTCAGCGTCATGCATCCAGGGTGACACAGGGCGGACGGCTCGGTACGATCGTCACGTCGCGACTGGCGTTGGATGGGTCACCATCGGGGAGCGACACCTGACACGGTGCGCGGCCGTACGCCTGGGCTGCACCGACCGATCGTCCGTGCGCGACCCACCGGTCGTCGCCAACCCACGTAGGAGAACCGTGTCCATCACCGATCTGCCCGCCGTCGACGGCTCCGTCGACACCGACCGCGCAGCCTTCAACGCCCCGCTCTCCGAGGTCGACCCCGAGATCGCCGCCGTCCTGCAGCAGGAGCTCGGCCGTCAGCGCGACACCCTCGAGATGATCGCGTCCGAGAACTTCGTGCCGCGCGCCGTGCTCGAGTCCCAGGGCTCCGTCCTCACCAACAAGTACGCCGAGGGCTACCCCGGCAAGCGCTACTACGGCGGCTGCGAGTACGTCGACGTCGCCGAGCAGCTCGCCATCGACCGCGCCAAGGCGCTCTTCGGTGCTGCCTACGCGAACGTCCAGCCGCACTCCGGTGCGACCGCGAACGCGGCCGTCCTGCACGCCATCGCCTCGGCTGGCGACACGATCCTCGGCCTCGAGCTCGCGCACGGCGGTCACCTGACCCACGGCATGAAGCTCAACTTCTCCGGCCGCATCTACAACGCCGTCGCGTACGGCGTCGACCCCGAGACGTTCGAGGTCGACTACGACGACATCCGCGCCAAGGCCATCGAGCACCAGCCGAAGGTCCTCATCGCCGGCTGGTCCGCCTACCCGCGCCAGCTCGACTTCGCGAAGTTCCGCGAGATCGCGGACGAGGTCGGCGCCAAGCTCTGGGTCGACATGGCGCACTTCGCCGGCCTCGTCGCCGCCGGTCTGCACCCGTCCCCGGTCCCGCACGCCCACGTCGTCTCGTCGACCGTGCACAAGACCCTCGGCGGCCCCCGCTCGGGCATCATCCTGTCCAACGACGAGACCCTGTTCAAGAAGCTGAACTCCGCGGTCTTCCCGGGCCAGCAGGGCGGCCCGCTCATGCACGTGATCGCCGCCAAGGCCACCGCGTTCCTGCTCGCCGGCACCCCCGAGTTCAAGGCCCGCCAGGAGCGCACCATCCGCGGTGCCCGCTTGCTCGCGGATCGGCTCACGCAGCCGGACGCCCGCGCGGCCGGCGTCGACGTCCTGACCGGCGGCACCGACGTGCACCTGGTGCTCGTCGACCTGCGCACCTCCGAGGTCGACGGCAAGCAGGCCGAAGACCTGCTGCACGAGGTCGGCATCACCGTGAACCGCAACTCCGTGCCGTTCGACCCGCGTCCGCCCATGGTCACCTCGGGTGTCCGCATCGGCACGTCGGCGCTCGCCACGCGTGGCTTCGGCGACGCCGAGTTCACCGAGGTCGCGGACATCATCGCGCTGACCCTCATGCCGAACCCGGACATCGCAGCGCTCTCGGCCCGGGTGAAGACCCTGACCGACGCGTTCCCCCTCTACGCGTGAGCGACGCCCTGAGCCCCCTGCCCGTCGAGCGATGGGCGGGGGAGGGCACTGCCGTCCGCATCGACGGCACCGCCCTCGCCGCCCGGACCCTCGACGAACTGCGGGTCCGCATCGACCGGCTGCACGAGCACGGCATCCGTCCGGGGCTCGGCACGATCCTGGTCGGGGAGAACCCCGGTTCCCTGTCCTACGTCGCGGGCAAGCACCGCGACTCGGCGCAGATCGGGCTCGACTCGCACCGCATCGACCTGCCGGCGACGGCATCCGCTGCGGACATCCGCGCCGCGATCCTGCAGATGAACGACGACCCCCGGGTCACCGCGTTCATCGTGCAGCTGCCGCTGCCGGAGGGCATCGACCCGACGCCGATGCTCGAGCTGATGGACCCGTCGAAGGACGCCGACGGCCTGCACCCGACGAACCTCGGTGAGCTCGTGCTCGCCGTGCCCGGTGGTGCCGGTACCATCGACGCGCCCCTGCCCTGCACCCCGCGGGGCATCGTCGCGATGCTCGAGGCGTACGACATCCCGATCCGCGGCGCGCACGTCACGATCATCGGGCAGGGCCTGACGGTCGGCCGGCCGCTCGGTCTGCTGCTCACCCGCCTCGAGGCCACCGCCACCCTGACCCACTCCCTGACGGCGGACGTCGCCGCGGAGTGCCGTCGCGCCGACATCGTCATCGCGGCGGCCGGGGTCGCCGGGCTCGTCAAGCCGGACTGGGTGCAGCCCGGTGCGGCCGTGATCGACGTGGGCATCACCCGCGTGGTGAACGAGGAGACGGGGAAGGCCAAGCTGCACGGGGACGTCGACCCCGCCGTCGCGTCCGTCGCTGGGTTCATGTCGCCGGTGCCCGGCGGCGTCGGCCCGATGACCCGCGCGATGCTCATGAAGAACGTGGTCGAGGCTGCGGAGCGCCACTTGAAGTAGCGCGCGCGGCGTTCGGTGCCGCTGGCGCGCGTCCGTTCGTGCCGCGGTCCGTGCCGCGAAAGCGACAGATTCCCGTGAACAGTTCGCGGGAATCTGTCGCTTTGGCGGGATGGTCGCGTCTACGGGCGGCCGGGAGGCGCGGCTCGCCCCCGCCCGGCGCGTTCGGGGGACGGGTGCGGAGCCGCCCCCAGTGCTACGGTCACCGCATGGGGGAGAACGTCCAGACCGCGCCCGTGATGGCGGCCACCGGCAGGAAGCTGCGTCCGCGTGCGTGGGGACTCGTACTCGTCGGGATCGTCGCACTGGTGCTGTCCCCGAACCTGGTGCTCTGGAGCACGTCGACGGGCTACGGCGGAGTCGACGCCGACGACAACTGGATCGACAACGGCGGCAAGGTCCTGGAGACCGCGCCCATCACGGTGCAGGTCGAAGCGCACGTCGCACCGGCCGCACTCGCACTGCTGCTGCTCGTGGTCGTCGTCGGGATCGTCCTGCCGCCGACGCTCGCGCGCTACGGGCACCGCACCCTCGGCGACATCGTGCGGTACTCGGCGTACCTGGCCGTCCCGGTGTGCATCGTCGTCGGCGTGCTGGTCTACACGGTGTGGCAGGGCCACGTCGTGATGGACCAGCTCCAGCACGAGGTGCTGCACCCGCACGGGTTCCCGTGGGGCGGCGTCACCGTCAGCACGGGTCACATGACCCGCTGACGCACGGCCTCGCGCTGGATTGCGCCGAAGTTTCGCGGTCAGCGACACCTCACGGGCCGTGCGCCGCGTGACGTGTCGGTGAGCGCGAAACTCCGCCGGTCAGGTTCAGTCGCGGCGGGCGCCCTGCGCGGCGTGCACCGTGAAGACGTTCGGCTCGCGGTACCCGGCCGCTGCGAACGCGGAGGTGACGGCCTCGGTGATCGCACCACGCGATCCCCGGTCGACCAACGCGATCGCCGCGCCGCCGAACCCGCCCCCGGTCATCCGCGCACCGACGGCACCGTGCTCGACGGCGGTCGCGACGGCCAGGTCGAGTTCCGGCACGGAGATCTCGAAGTCGTCGCGCATCGACTCGTGCGACGCGACGAGCAGCGAGCCGATCGCCCGCGGGCCCTGTTCGCGCAGCGTCCGGACGGTGTCGAGGACGCGCTGGTCCTCGGTCACGACGTGGCGCACGCGGCGGAAGGTCTCGTCGTCGAGCAGATCCTGCGCACGGGGGAGGTCGTCGACGCTCAGGTCACGCAGGGCCTCGACACCGAGCACCTGCGCACCCTTCTCGCACGAGGCCCGACGAGCCGCGTACCCACCGGTGGCGTGCGCGTGCTCGACCCGGGTGTCGATGACCAGGACCTCGAGCCCGTTGGCCTCGAGCGCCAGGTCGACCACGGCGGTGTCGAGCGTGCGGCAGTCCAGGAACACGACGGCGTCCTGCTCACCGAGCAGTGAAGCGGACTGGTCCATGATCCCCGTGGGGGCACCGACGGCGTGGTTCTCGGAGTACTGGCCGACGCGCGCCAGGGTCTTGCGGTCGAGGCCGAGCTCCCACAGGTCGTTGAAGGCGAGCGCGACGCCGCACTCGATCGCGGCGCTGGACGACAGGCCGGCCCCGACAGGGACGTCGGACTCGATGAAGACGTCGAACCCGGTCTTGTTCGACAGGTCCGCGCCGGCCTGCTCGCGGAGTGCCCAAGCGATGCCGAAGACGTACGCCGACCATCCGGTCATGTTCGACGGGTCGAGGTCGTCGAGCGACAGTTCGAGCACCGTGTCGGCGTCGAACGCGGACGAGACGCGCAGCAGACGGTCCGGCCGCGGGGCGATCGACGCGGTGGTGCGCCGGTCGATCGCGAACGGCAGGACGTACCCGTCGTTGTAGTCGGTGTGCTCACCGATCAGGTTGACCCGGCCGGGGGCGGAGTACCGCACCGCCGGCTCGTACCCGTAGACCTGCTGGAACGTCATGCTCGCTCGATTCCCTGTCGGATGAACTCGGCTGCCTTCTCGGGCACGAGGTCCCCGATCCAGGCGGCCATGGCGGCTTCGCTGCCGGCCAGGAACTTCAACTTGTCCGCCGCCCGACGCGGCGACGTGATCTGCAGCATGAGCCGCACGGTGTCCCGCCCGACGTGCACCGGCGCCTGGTGCCACGCGGCGATGTACGGGGTCGGGTCGCCGTAGAGTTCGTCGATGCCCCGCGTCAGGCGCAGGTGCATGTGAGCCAGTTCGTCCTTCTCGGCCTCGGTCAGACCGGCGAAGTCGGGGACGTGGCGGTGCGGCAGCATGTGGATCTCGATGGGCCAGCGCGCGGCGAACGGCACGAACGCCGTGAAGTGCTCGCCCTGCAGCACGACCCGGTCCGAGGCCCGCTCGTTCGCCAGGTGCTGCTCGAACAGGTCGGGCCCGAAGCGCTCGATCGAGTCGAGCAGGCGCTGCGTGCGGGGCGTGATGTACGGGTACGAGTATATCTGCCCGTGCGGGTGGTGCAGCGTGACGCCGATCGCTTCGCCGCGGTTCTCGAACGGGAACACCTGCTGGATGCCGGGCATGGCGGAGAGCGCGGCGGTGCGGTCCGCCCAGGCCTCGACCACGGTGCGGGCACGCGACTCGGAGATCGACGCGAAGGACCCCTCGGTCGCGGGGGAGAAGCACACGACCTCGCACCGGCCGACGCTGCGGAGCTGCCGGTTCAGGCCGACGTCGGACAAGGACTGGAGCGAGGACGGAGCGTCATCGGCTTCGAGCGCCGGACCGAACGACGGTGACCGGTTCTCGAACACGGCGACGTCGTACGTGCTCGGGATCTCGGACGGGTTCTGCGGTGTCTGCGGCGCGAGCGGGTCCTGGTCGGCCGGCGGCAGGAACGCACGGTTCTGCCGGCTCGCGGCGATGGAGACCCACTCGCCGGTCAGGACGTCCTGCCGCATCCGCGCGGTCTCGGGCCGAGGGTCGAGCGCACGCTCGTCGATGGCACGCTCAGCGGGCAGGGTGCTGTCCGCATCGTCGAAGTAGAACAGGTCGCGGCCGTCCGCGAGCTTCGTCACGCGCTTGGTGATCACCGGAACAGCCTAGCGCCGATCCGAAGCGTTGCGAAAGGCTTCGGAAGCAAGCGAAACTAGAGCCGTGACCGACGACGACCTCTCCTTCCTGGCCGGATCGCTGCCCGCGCCGCTGCGGCAGGACCGCATCGTCTCCATCGTCGAGGGCGCACCCGGCATGGTCCGGACCGCCGCGCTGGCCGCGTCGCTCGGCACGAGTGAGGTGACGGTCCGGCAGGACCTCGCGGTCCTCGACCAGGAGGCCCGGATCCGCCGGGTGCACGGCGGAGCGGTCCGCCTCGGGGCCGGGTCCACCGAGCGCCCCTTCGAGGAGACCGCCGTCGAGCACCAGGTGGCCAAGGCCGCCATCGGCCGTGCGGCCGCGGCGCTCGTGCGGTCCGGCGAGTGCGTCGTGCTCGACGTCGGCACCACCCCGGCAGCGGTCGCCGAGGCGCTCGTCGCCCGCACGGAGCTGTCCGACGTCACCGTCGTCACGAACTCGCTGACCACCGCCCTGGCCCTCGAGCGCGCGGTGCCGCGGTTCACCGTGATCGTCACCGGCGGCACCCTCCGACCCCTCCAGCACTCGCTCGTCGCACCGTTCAACAACACCCTGTTGCCGGTGATCGCGGCTGACATCGTGTTCCTCGGCGGCACCGGTGTGGACGTCGCGCACGGTCTGACCAACGTCAACCTGCCCGAGACCGAGGCGAAGCGGGTGCTCGCGGCCACGGCTCGGCGTACGGTCGTGGTCGCGGACGGGTCGAAGTTCGGCCGGGCCCACATCGGGGTCGTCCGCGCGCTCGAGGACATCGACGTCGTCGTCACCGCCGAGGCCGAAGCCGACGCGGTCGCCACGATCCGGGCGGCCGGCGTCGAGGTCGTCGTCGCGGACGGCGAGGACACAGCCGGAAGGAACCACACCCCATGACCGCAGCACCCACCGGTGGCCAGTACCGCCTGCACCACGCCGGACCGGACGGCGTCGTCGAGGCCGTCGTGACCGAGGTCGCCGCCGGCATCCGAGAACTCCGTGTCGCCGGCTTCGACCTGACCGAGCCGTTCCCCGTCACCGAGCAGCCGCCCGGTGCCAACGGCATCGTGCTCGTACCGTGGCCGAACCGCGTCGCCGGCGGGGTCTGGGGACTCGACGGCAAGCGGCAGCAGCTGGACGTCTCGGAGCCGAAGTACGGCAACGCGTCGCACGGCCTGCTCCGCTTCGCGCCGTACCGCGTGGTGTCGCAGACCGAGACGGGCATCGTGCAGGAAGCCACGATCCACCCGCAGCACGGCTGGCCGTTCACCCTCGAGACCCGCGTGCACCACGAGCTCGTCGACGACGGCATCCGGGTGACGCACGAGATCACGAACCGATCCGGTATCCGCGCGCCCTTCGCCGTGGGGGCACACCCGTACCTGCGCGCCGGTGACACCCCGGCCGATGACCTCGTCGTCACGCTCGACGCCGCCACTGCGTTCACCACGGACGAGCAGAAGGTGCCGAACGGGTCCGTGTCGGTGGAGGGCACCCCGTTCGACCTGCGACGGGGACTGCGTGCCGGGGACGCCGATCTCGACACCGCGTACTCCGACATCACCCCGGATGCCGACGGGGTCCGTCACACGACGCTGCACGGCCCCGAGGGTGACGGCGTGCAGCTCTGGCAGGACGCGTCGTTCCCGTACGTGCAGGTGTTCACCTCTCGGGAGTACCCCCGCAGCGACGGGAAGGGTCTGGCCGTGGCGGTCGAGCCGATGACCGCTCCGGCCAACGCCCTGAACTCCGGCGAGGGCCTGCGGTGGCTCGAGCCCGACGAGACCTGGACGGGCACCTGGGGCATCCGCCGCGTCTGGTCCTGATCGCCCCCACGCTGCCGGCTCCGCCAAAGCGACTCCGTCCCGCCGAAGGTTCGCGGCACAGAGTCGCTTTCGCGGGGTTGTCGCGGGTGCGACCGTGGATCTGTCGCTTCGGCCGGGGATTCGCTGCTCCACTGGACACACGAACGCCGCCCCGGTGTGGGGACGGCGTTCGTGGCGGGGAGCTGCTGGTCAGCCGCGGCGCATGCGGAGTGCCTCGACCGCGAGTGATTCGCTGGCGTAGCGCCCGACCTCGTGCGCCCAGGCCGGGTCGTCCCCGCGCAGGGCGATGAAGTCCTTGCGCTGTCGGCACACGTAGCCGAGCACTGCGGTGGCCGTCGCGACCTCGATGAAGTCCTTGCGGATGTGCCGGGTCGTGACCTGCGCGTTGCGACGGAGCGTGTCGAGCAGGAGCTCGTTGCTCATCGTCGTGTTGGTCGCTGCGGCGAGCTCGACGATGCGGCGCGCGTCCCCGGTGCTGCTGGTCTGCGTGGCTTCGATGGGCTCGATCACGGTGTTCCCCGTTCGTTCGTGGTGGTGCGGTGCTGCAGGATCCGGTGATCGGATCCGGAAACGACACTATCGGCGGCAGCCCAACAGTCGGCTGTGCGCGGGCTGTTGTGGGCAGGGGATCTGCCATGAGCCAGCTGGGGACGACTTGTACCCCGAACCCGAACCCGAGGTCAGGCGCACCGTTCGTCGTCGGAGGCAGCGAGCGCGTCGAGGGAGTCCGAGACCCGGTCCGCCAGGTACTGGTAGCCGGCGTCGTTGAGGTGTCCGCCGTCGATCGCCGCGTAGCCCGGGCTGTTCGCCGCGGTGAACCACTGCCCGGCGAGCGCGTCGATGTACGGCACGCCCGCTGCCGCCGCCCCCGCGGAGACCGAGGCGGCGACCCCGACCGTCGACTTCGCCCACGGCAGCGGCGCCGATGGCCCGAGCGCGACGATGACGGCGTCCGGCCAGGTCTGCTCGGCGTCGCGGAGGGTCTTCTCGACGCGGGCCTGCAGGACCGACGCGTCCACGAGCCAGTCGTTCTGGCTGCCCTGCACGATGACGAGCTCGGGATCGACGGTCGCGGCGTGCCGTTCGAGGCGGGGGCCGAACGTGTAGTGCGAGGACCCGGTGCGGCCGGTGTCGACGTAGCCCGTCCCCGGGTAGCCGTCGATCGTGGCCTTCCAGTCCCGGTCGGCCGCGAGGTCCTGTGCCCACCCGTCGATGCCGCTGGTCGAGCCGCGGCCGGAGGTGTACGAGTCGCCGACGATCAACACGTGCGAGCCGGGGGCGATCGCGTCGGAGACCTCGGCGGAGGAGACGCTCGACGACGTCGTGACGGGCTGGCAGGCACTCGACACGGTCGGGAGGATGACGAGCAGCCCGCTCACGCCGAGAGCCATAGCTCCGAGCGCGATGCCGGGGAGGAGTCGTCGTGCCATCCGCCACATCTTAGACAACGCAGTCCGGACGGCCGCCGAAGGGAAGGGTGTGTGGGCCCCGTGGGGCTCGAACCCACGACCCTCGGATGAAAAGCCGGCGTTCAGGAGAGTGTGGGCCCCGTGGGGCTCGAACCCACGACCCTCGGATG
>NZ_SODR01000006.1:65736-261130 GCF_004365375.1 Curtobacterium sp. PhB25
GTGGGCCCCGTGGGGCTCGAACCCACGACCCTCGGATGAAAAGCCGGCGTTCAGGAGAGTGTGGGCCCCGTGGGGCTCGAACCCACGACCCTCGGATGAAAAGCCGGCGTTCAGGAGAGTGTGGGCCCCGTGGGGCTCGAACCCACGACCCTCGGATTAAAAGTCCGGTGCTCTACCAACTGAGCTAGAGGCCCTCACCCGCAAGGCTAGCGGGTGAGGGCCTCTGGGAAGAACCTGGTGTCGATGGTCAGCCGCGACGCCCGGTGAGCGTTCGCAGCAGCCACAGGACGACGGCCACGATGAGCAGCACGATGCCGACCCACAGCAGGAACTTGAGGCTCGCGGTGAAGCCACCGACGAACAGCAGGATGACCGCGATGACGGCCAGGATGATGAGCAACGGGTTCATGGGGGAGTCCTCTCCTTCACGTTCGGGAGGAGCGCCTCCCGACGAGACACCGTACCCGCGGCGCTGCCGTTGCGTTCTGGGCGAACGGAGGGCGGGCGTGTCACCGGCCGTGCCTACACTGACGCGGTGCCTCGCGATCACCACCGTCCTGTCCACTTCACCGATGCCGAGTTCGCCGCGATCCAGGGCGGCGAGGACCCCGCCGTCGTGAACCGTGTCGCGCACGAGACCGCGAACGCGCTGCTGCACCGGGTGCGTCAGGACCCGGACCCCGCTGTGGTGGAGCGGCTCGTCACCTACACGGACGTGCACGGCATCGACGCGATCGCCGAACTCTGGGCGCGGGTGGGTGCCCACACGCTGCCGGGAGCCCTGTGGCGGGTGTACCTCGTCCGCACGGTGATCCGGCAGAACCCGGACGAGATCGCGTACTTCTTCCAGCGCGGCACCGAGCGCATCGGCACGATCGACCAGGCCGTCGCGGGGGCGGAGCAGCCGACGGGTCCGGCCGAGATCCTCACCCTGGCGGACCGCATCCTGCACGGGCTGTACACGGGTGACTTCGCGGTGGCGCTCGACCGAGGGGCGGCGTTCTGCCGGCTGACCGCGGCCGGTGCGACGGCGGTGGCGGACGACTCCGACCTGACGGCGACCGATCGTGCGAGCGAACTGACGCGGCGGGCGCTCCGTCTCACGGAGCTGGCGGCCGACCTGACCGAGGCGGCGGCGCTCTGGCGTCGCGAGAGCCTGGACTAGCGAGCGAATGCGCCGGACCCGCACCGGGCCTCCCGGCCGAACGGCGACAGCCGCGACCAGGCAGAGAAGAACCAGGCAGAGAAGAACCGCGCAGAGAAGAACCGCGCAGAGAAGAACCGCGCAGAGAAGAACCGCGCAGAGAAGAACCGGGCAGAGAAAAACCGGGCCGCAGAAGCGCCTCTCGGCGCGAGGCCGCTCGAAGCGGCGAATTTTGGAGCCCGGGGCTTGCTGCGGCCCGGCGACACCAATTCTACGACGCGTCGGCTGAGTCTGCCGCCCTGTTCACTCTCGGTGGACAGATCCGGACCCGGGCGTGCCCGGCAGACGGCCCGGACGCGGCATCCCGACAACTTCTCGGCATCCGACCCAAACCACCACGGGCACCGCGCCGAATCATCAGCGTGACGGACTTGATGACCGTCACGAACGCGAGAGGCCCGGCGTGACCCGGACCGGTATCCGCCGGTCAATTCCCTGTGGGTCACGCTGGCCTCTCGTCTCGACCGCACGACGCGGCGGCTTCGTCCTCCCCAGGGCGCGACCGCAGCACAGCATCAACCGCATCACAGCATCAACCGCATCACAGCACCACCGCATCACGCAGCACCCCTGACAGAACGGCCACAACCGGTCGCCGAAGCACCCGAGAGGAGGGAAACCTGCAATGCTTGCCCTCGTGGATAGCGACACCGAACGCTGGAGCTCGTCAGAGCCAGCCCAGGCATCGCCGGACGACCTCTTGGCGCGGGTTGCCTCCGGTGACCAAGCCGCCTTCGCGGACCTCTACGACGTCCTCTCCGGCCGGGTCCTCGGACTCGTGACGCGGCTCCTGCGGGACCGCGCCCAGTCCGAAGAGGTCACGCAAGAGGTGTTCCTCGAAGTCTGGCAACAGGCCACCCGGTTCGACCGGAAGCGCGGGACCGCGTCCAGCTGGGTCCTGACCATGGCGCACCGCCGAGCGGTGGACCGGGTCCGGGCGTCGCAGGCCTCGCACGACCGGGACACGAAGATCGGTATCCGCGACCTCGAGTCCGGTTTCGACCAGGTCTCCGAGTCGGTCGAGATCCGCATCGAACACGAACGTGTCGGCAGGGCCCTGGCCAAGCTGACCGAGTTCCAGCGCCAGGCCGTGCAGCTCGCGTACTACGGAGGCTTCTCGCACAGCGAGATGGCCGAACAACTCGGTGTCCCCATCGGCACCGTCAAGACCCGTCTGCGTGACGGGATGATCCGACTCCGAGACGAGATGGGGGTGACCTCATGACCGAACGGCACGACGACCCCGCCCTGCTGACGGGTTCCTACGCACTCGACGCGCTGTCCGACGATGAGCGCATGCTCCTCGAGGACGTCCTCACGACGTCGCCCGAACTCCAGGCCGAGGCCGACTCGCTGCGCGAGACCGCGCTGCAGCTGGCCTTCGCCGCCGCTCCGATCGAGCCGCCGACGTCGCTCCGCGCGTCGCTGCTGGCCCAGATCGCGACGACCCCGCAGGCTGCACCACTGGCCGAGACGGCTCCTGCCGTCGACACGACATCCGTCCAGGAGGCCCGTCCCGAGCCCGCCAGGCACGTCGCCTCGATCGCCGACGGCTCCACCACCGGTGGCCGGGCGACCTCCGAGGCTCGCCGCCGCTGGTTCCAGCGTCCGGCAGTGATGCTGACGGCCGCCGCTGCCGTCGCCGCGGTCTTCTTCGGGGGACTCGGGTTCGGATCGGTCTTCGACCCGAACGGCTCCGGACCGGGCACCGGCACCACGCAGGCGTCGAGCGGCCTCGACCGCATCTACGCCGCGTCGGACTTCCAGCGCAGCACCACCAAGGTCGAGGGCGGCGGCACGGCCACGGTCGTGTGGTCGAGCGACCTCGGCAAGTCCGCGGTCATCCTCGACGGTGTCGCCCAGGCGCCGAAGGGCAAGACGTACGAGCTCTGGTACATCGGCTCCCAGATCGAGGGCGGCACGATCAAGTCGGCCGGCCTGGTCGACGGTGTCGCGGACGGCGTGCACTCCGCCGTGCTGAAGGGCTCGATGTCCGACGGCGCAACGATCGGCATGACGGTCGAGCCCGCCGGTGGTTCGGAGCAGCCGACCACGACGCCGATCATGGCGGTCCCGACCACCTCGGCCTGACCCTCCCCGGAAGGTGCTCACGCGATCGATGCGTGGGCACCTTTCGTCGTTCCACGAGGCGATCGACGCGTGCATCGTCGGAACATGCGCACGCACCGTCTGCGTGCGCATCGAGCGACGAACCACGAGACGATCGACGCGTGGATCGTCGGAACATGCGCACGCACCCACGCACGCACCCACGCCGTGCGGCTCCACGCCACGCCCAGCCCCGCACCCAGCGCGACCACGAAGGCCCGGTGCGCGTCCGTTGCGGACGTGCATCGGGCCTCCCGGTCGTCCGTCAGCACGACGGACGGACAGCGATCAACCGAAGCGACCCGAGACGTAGTCCTCGGTGGCCTGGACGGACGGGTTCGAGAACATCGTGGCGGTGTCGTCGAACTCGATGAGCTTGCCCGGCGCACCGGTGCCGGCGATGTTGAAGAACGCCGTCTTGTCGCTGACGCGCGAGGCCTGCTGCATGTTGTGCGTGACGATGACGATCGTGAACTCCTTCTTGAGCTCCTCGATCAGGTCCTCGATGGCCAGGGTGGAGATCGGGTCGAGCGCCGAGCAGGGCTCGTCCATCAGCAGGACGTCGGGCTGCACCGCGATGGCGCGGGCGATGCAGAGACGCTGCTGCTGCCCACCGGACAGGCCCATACCGGGCTTGTCGAGGCGGTCCTTGACCTCGTTCCACAGGTTCGCGCCCTGCAGGGAGCGCTCGACGATGTCGTCGGCCTCGGACTTCGAGACGCGCTTGTTGTTGAGCTTCACGCCCGCGAGCACGTTGTCCTTGATGGACATCGTCGGGAACGGGTTCGGACGCTGGAAGACCATGCCGACCTGGCGACGGACGAGCACCGGGTCGACCCCGGGGCCGTAAAGGTCGTCGCCGTCGATCTTGACCGAGCCCTCGACCCATGCGCCGGGGATGACCTCGTGCATGCGGTTCAGGGTGCGGAGGAAGGTGGACTTGCCGCAGCCGGACGGGCCGATGAAGGCGGTGACGGTGCGGGGCTCGATGGTGATGTCGACACCCTCGACCGCCTTGAACTTCGAGTAGTAGACGTTGAGGCCGTCGACCTCGATGCGCTTGGACACGTTGATCCTTCTGGTGGGTGGGGAAGTGGGTTCGCTAGCGCGAGAGCTTGGGGGCGAAGAGTCGGGTGACGAACCGGGCGAGCAGGTTGAGCGCCATCACGATGAGGATGAGCACCAGCGCGGCGGTCCAGGCACGGTCGATGAACGGCTGCGGGTTGGCGCCCTGCTGCGAGTACTGCGTGTACGCGTACACCGGCAGGGTCATCATCGGGTCCTTGAACAGGTCGTAGTTCATGCTCGCGGTGAAGCCGGCGGTGACGAGCAGCGGAGCCGTCTCGCCGATGACGCGGGCGATGGAGAGCATGACGCCGGTGGTGATGCCGGCGAGCGACGTGGGGAGGACGACCTTGAGGATCGTGAGGTACTTCGGCACCCCGAGGGCGTAGGACGCTTCGCGGAGCTCCATCGGCACGATCTTCAGCACCTCTTCGGTGGAGCGCACGACGATCGGGATCATCAGCACCGACAGGGCGACGGAGCCGACCAAGCCGAAGCGGGCACCAGGGCCGAGGAACAGCGCGAACAGCGAGTACGCGAACAGACCGGCGACGATCGAGGGGATGCCCGTCATGACGTCGACGAAGAACGTGATGCCCTTCGCCAGTGCACCGCGGCCGTACTCGACCAGGTAGATCGAGGTGAGCAGCCCGATCGGCACCGAGATGAGCGCCGCGAACAGGGTGATCTCGAGCGTGCCGACCAACGCGTGGATCGCGCCGCCGCCCTCGGAGATCACGCCGCGCATCGAGTACGAGAAGAAGTTCGCGTCGAAGCGGGCCAGGCCGTCGGCGATCACGGTCCAGAGCAGCGACACCAGCGGCAGGACCGCGATGACGAAGGCGGTGATGACGAGCGACGTGACCAGTCGGTTGACGGCCTGACGACCGCCCTCGACGATGCGCGAGACGACCACGATCAGGACGTCGAACAGGACGGTGCCGAGGAACAGGGCGGCGACGACGTTGAAGTCCTTGACCGCACCGCCGGCGTTGAGCAGGGCGAACACGGCCACCAGGGCGACCCAGCTGCCGACCAGCAGCAGCCACGGCACCGAGCGGTGCAGCTTGCCGTTGGCGTAGACGTTGCCGGCGGTGCCGGTGTGACGGAGCGCGAGGGACATCGGGTGCGACCTCTCAGCTGACCCGCGTGCGGACGATGTACCGCGCGAGCATGTTGATGACCAGGGTGATGACGAACAGGATCAGGCCCGTCGCGATCAGGGCGTTCAGGGCGGTCCCCGATGCCTCGGCGAACTGCAGCGCGATGTTCGCGGCGATCGTCGAGGGGTTCTGCGAGGTCAGCATCTGGAAGGTGACGTTCGTCGAGACCGACAGCACCAGGGCGATCGCCATCGTCTCGCCCAGGGCACGTCCGAGCCCGAGCATGATCGCGGAGACGATGCCGGACTTCGCGAACGGCAGCACGGACAGGCGGATCATCTCCCAGCGCGTCGCACCGAGGGCCAGGGCGGCTTCCTCGTTGAGCGTGGGCGCCTGCAGGAAGATCTCGCGCATGACGGCCGTCATGATCGGGATCGCCATCACGGCGAGGACGATCGACGCGGTCAGGATGGTACGGCCGGTGCCGGACACCTGGCCGGAGAAGAGCGGGAACCAGCCGAGGTACTCGTTCAGGAAGCCGTAGAACGGCTTCACGAACGGCGCCAGCACCACGATGCCCCAGAGGCCGTAGACGACCGACGGGACCGCGGCGAGCAGGTCGATGACGTAGCCGAGCACCGGCGCGAGGCGTCGCGGTGCGTAGTGCGAGATGAACAGGGCGATGCCGAGTGCGAGCGGGACCGCGATCACGAGCGCGATGAGCGCGGACCAGACGGTGCCGAAGACCAAGGGGCCGACGTAGTCCCAGAAGTTCGTGGCGTTGTTCGGCAGGTCGCCGACCTTGGCGGCGAACGCCGGGATGCTCTGCCAGACGAGGAACGCCGCGACGAGCACGAGCACGAAGAGGATGAGGCCGCCGGCGATCACCGAGGCAGCGGAGAACACCCGGTCACCGACGCGGACGACGGCCTTCGGCTTGGTCGGGGTGACGGTGGCCCCTGGCTGGGCCGGTGCGGTCGTCATGGGACTCCTGTCGGAGGAACGCCGGGGGAGGCGACGGGTTCGGGGATGGTGCGTGGTGCGTGGCGCTGGTCGGACGGGCGCTGGCGGTGGAGCCGGGCTGCTCGCGTCGCGACGAGCAAGGGCCCGGACGCCGGTCAGGTGGGTGGGACCGGCGTCCGGGCGCTTGGGGGTCTTACTTGATGGAGTCGACCGCGGCAGCGGCCTTGTCGGCCAGGTCGGACGACAGGGCGGCCGACTTGGCCTCCTTCGCCGCAGCGTCCTGGGCGTCGCCGGAGACGACGTAGTTCAGGAAGCCCTTGACCAGGTCGGCCTTGTCCGAGTCCTTGTACTCCTGGCACGCGATGGCGTAGGAGACGAGGACGAGCGGCCAGGCGCCGTCAGCGGTGTCCTTGCGGTCGATGTCGATCGCGAGGTCGTTGTCCTCGCGGCCGGTGGCGACCTTCGAGTCGGCGACGACCTGCGCGGCGCCGTCGGCCGAGATCTCGGTGGCCTTGTCGCCGACCATCAGCTTCGCCTTGTCGAGGTCACCCGCGCCGGAGTCGTCGATGTAGGTGATCGCGTTGGAGGCGCTGCCCATGGCGGAGGCGACACCGGAGGTGCCCTTCGCGCTGTCACCGACCGAGTACGGGAAGGTCTGGCTCGGCTCTTCGGTCCAGACGTCGCCGGCGTTCGCGGAGACGTACTCCGAGAAGTTCTGCGTGGTGCCCGAGTCGTCGGAGCGGTGCACGACCGTGATGTTCGCGTCCGGCAGGTCGACGCCGTCGTTCAGGTCGGCGATCTGCGAGTCGTTCCACTTGGTGATCTTGCCCGAGAAGATGCCCGCGATGGTCTTCGCGTCGAGGGTCAGGTCGCTGACGCCGTCGACCTTGTAGGCGATCGCGATCGGGGAGATGTAGACCGGGATGTCGATGGCCTTGGTGTCGGCCTTGCACAGGTCGAAGGAGCCCGAGAGCTCCTCGTCGTTCAGCGCTGCATCGGAGCCGGCGAAGTCCGCGGCGCCCGAGATGAAGTTCTTGCGGCCGGCGCCCGAGCCGTCGGGCGAGTAGTTCACCGTGACGCCCTTGGCGACGTCCTGGAAACCGGCGGCCCAGGTGGCCTGGGCGGTCTGCTGGGCGGACGAGCCGGAGCCGGTCAGGGTGCCGGTGAGGCTCGAGGAGCCGGTGTTGCTCGAGGAGGACTCGGTGCTGCCCGCGTCCTCGTTCGCCGCGCACGAGGAGAGCACGACTGCGCCGGCGATCGCGATTGCTGCGATCGAACCGATTCGCTTGATGTTCACAGGGGTCCCTTCGGGGATGGGGTGCAGTGGGACCACTGCGGTCCCTGGGCCGGTGCCGACCCGGGAGCGACTGTAGGGACGCGAGGTGACGGGGATCACGCGCGTTGGTGAACGGAAGGTGAACGAGGGGTTGTGCCGACCGGGAGGCGCGGATCGCGTTCCGGGCGCGGCGGACGCCCGGCACGTGGCCGGGTGCAGGGCGTGCGGTCGCTACGCCGGGATCGTGTTGCGGTGCGTCTCGACGGCGACGAGGGTCTCGCCGGCGATGTGCATCACCGAGAAGTCGCCGACCGAGAGCATCGCGGCGCGGCGGAGGTCGAACCGGCCGGAGTCGTCGGCGGTCGCGGTGGCGATCCGGGCGATGATGTCCGGCAGCACCGGCCCGTGCGAGCACAGCACCGCGGTCTTGCCCTTGTCGAGCCGGCGGCGGACGATGCCCTTGACGTCGGCGGCGCCGCGGTCGTGGGCGTCCTGGCTGATGTCGGGGGTGCTCGAGACGCCGAGCTTCGTGGTGGCGGACAGCGGTTCGACGGTGGCGAGGCACCGGGCCGCCGTGCTGCTCACGATCTTCTTCGGGCCGAACGCGGCGACGGGCGACGCAGCGGCCTTGGCCTGGGAACGACCGACGGGCAGGAGCGGACGGGTGGCGTCCGGGCCGTTCCAGTCGGAGCCGGGCACGGTCTTCGCGTGTCGCAGCGCGATCAGGGCGAACGTGCGGTGGTGGCCCGCGGCGGCGCGCTCGGCGAACCGGTCGAGGATCGCCACGTCGCGCTCGTACGTCAGACGGTTGCGGGCGTCGTCGATCGTGACCCACTCGAGCGCGGCGACCTCGTGGTTCGGGGTGAAGTCACCCGCGCGGGCGTACTCCTTCGACGAGACGCGGGCGGCCCAGTAGTGCACGACCTTGTCGCGGCCGTTCGGCAGCACGTACTCCGCGGTGCCGAGCGGGGCGCCGAGGTGCACGCGGTACCCGGTCTCCTCGTCGATCTCGCGTACGGCGGTCGTCGGGACGGCCTCGCCCGGGTCGACCTTGCCCTTGGGCAGGGAGACGTCCTTGTGGTGGTCGCGGTGGATGAGCAGCACGAGGGGCGTGCCGTCCTGATCGCGCCAGACGACTGCGCCGGCGGCGAGGACGGGGCCCGAGGGACCGCCGCTCACCGAGTGGAGCGCTTCCGAGCCGAGATCTTCCGCATCGTCACATTCTGCACGTCTTCGAGCGGGCGACCGTCATCGTCGGTCGAGTGGCGGGTCCACTCACCGTCGGACTCGAGGTGCCACGAGCTCGCGGTGTCGGCCATCGCCAGGTCGAACATCGCGAGCACCTCGTCGATGTGGTCCGGTGCCGTCAGCCGGACGAGGGCCTCGACGCGGCGGTCGAGGTTGCGGTGCATCATGTCGGCGCTGCCGATGAAGACCGCCGGGTCGCCGTCGTTGTGGAACGCGAACGCGCGGGAGTGCTCGAGGTACCGCCCGACGATGCTCCGCACCCGGATGGTGTCGCTCACGCCCTCCATCCCCGGCTTGAGCGAGCAGATGCCGCGCACCCAGACGTCCACCGGCACGCCCGCCTGGCTGGCCAGGTACAGGGCGTCGATGATCTGCTCGTCGACCATCGAGTTGACCTTGATCCGGATGCCGGACGGCTTGCCGGCGCGGGCGTTGTCGGACTCGGTCTGGATCCGCTTGAGCAGCCCCTTGCGCAGGTGCAACGGCGCGACCAGCAGCCGCTTGAACTTCTTCTCGATCGCGTAGCCGGACAGCTCGTTGAACAGGCGCGTCAGGTCCTTGCCCACGGTGTCGTCCGCGGTGAAGAGGCCCATGTCCTCGTAGATGCGCGAGGTCTTCGGGTTGTAGTTGCCCGTGCCGATGTGGCTGTAGTGCTTGAGCGTGCCGCCCTCTTGCCGGATGACGAGCACGAGCTTCGAGTGCGTCTTCAGCCCGACCAGGCCGTAGACGACGTGCACGCCGGCCTTCTCGAGCTTGCGGGCCCACGTGATGTTGTTCTGCTCGTCGAAGCGTGCCTTGATCTCGACGAGCGCCAGGACCTGCTTGCCCGCGGCGGCCGCGTCGATCAGGGCCTCGACGATGGGGCTGTCACCCGAGGTGCGGTACAGCGTCTGCTTGATCGCGAGCACGTGCGGGTCGGCCGCGGCCTGCTCGAGGAACGCCTGCACGCTCGTCGCGAAGGACTCGTACGGGTGGTGCACGAGGACGTCGTTCGCCTTGATCGCACGGAACAGGTCGGGCTTCGTGTTCGGCTCACCGGGCTGGAACTGCACCGGGGTCGTCGGCACGTGCTTCGGGTAGTGCAGGTCCGGGCGGTTGATCTTCGAGAGCTCGAACAGGCCACCGAGGTCGAGCGGCGACGGCAGTCGGAAGACCTCCTGCTCGGTGATGTCGAGTTCGCGCACGAGCAGGTCGAGGGTCACCGGGTCCATGTCCTCGGTGATCTCGAGACGGATGGGCGGACCGAACCGGCGACGCAGCAGCTCGCGCTCGAGGGCCTGGATGAGGTTCTCGGCCTCGTCCTCCTCGATCTCGACGTCCTCGTTGCGGGTGACCCGGAACACGTGGTGCTCGAGCACCTCCATCCCCGGGAACAGATCGTCGAGGTGGTTCGCGATGAGGTCTTCGAGGGGGATGAAGCGCATCCGGCCGGAGTTGTCGTCCGGCAGCTTGATGAAGCGGGAGAAGTTCTGCGGCACCTTGAGGCGCGCGAACTCCTGGCGCTGCGACTTCGGGTTGCGGACCCGGACGGCCAGGTTGAGCGAGAGCCCCGAGATGTAGGGGAACGGGTGCGCCGGGTCGACCGCCAGGGGCATGAGCACCGGGAAGATCTGCTCGTTGAAGTACTCGCGCATCCGGAGCCGGTCGGCCTCGTCCAGGTCGGACCAGTGCTCGACGTGAATGCCGGCGGCGTCGAGGTCGGGCTTGAGCGACCCGATGAACGCCTGGGCGTGCCGGTCCTGCAGCTCGTGCGCCTTCTTCGCGATGTCGCGCAGGACGTCGCTCGGGGCGCGGCCGACGTTGGTCGGGACGGCGATGCCGGTGTCGATGCGGCGCTTCAGGCCCGCGACCCGGACCATGAAGAACTCGTCGAGGTTGGACGCGAAGATCGCCAGGAAGTTCGCCCGCTCGAGCAGGGGCTGCGTTCGGTCCTCGCCCAGCTCGAGCACGCGCTGGTTGAAGCGGAGCCAGCTCAGCTCGCGGTCGAAGTAGCGGTCCGACGGCAGCGACTCGTGCTCGATCTCGACGACCTCGTCGAAGTCGTCGAGGTCGGGTGCGACGGATTCGCCGTCGAGCTGCGGTTCGGTGTCCATGTCAACATCCTGCCACCCGGGCACCAAGGCCGGAGGGGCTCCGGTGGACGCTGTGGAAACCCGCGGTGAACGGACTGTTTGTGGAGGAACGATCACGATATACGAACGGTGACATCTGCGCCGGATTGTGGGTATGGTGGGTCCCGTCAGAGCCTCCGGGGGGATTCCACTGCGCGGGGGTGCAGCTACGAATGAAAGAGGTTCATCATGTCGCGTGTCCTTTCGACCGAGCAGGCCAAGACCGCCATCCGTCAGGTCCAGTCGATCATCAACGGTGGGTTCACCGACCAGATCTCACAGCTCGACGCCCAGGGCCGGATCCTGTCCGACTCCAACGTCTGGGACGGCCCGCTTGCGGCGACCTTCCGTGGGTCGACCTGGCCGGAGACCAAGGCCGCCCTCGACAAGGCGAAGACCGAACTCGAGCAGCTCCGCACGCAGCTCGACAAGATCTCGCAGGACATCTTCACCGCGGGTGGCGGCGCGTAAGCAGCCACTCGTTCCGCCCGGACCGCCGCGCTCGCGGCGGTCCGGGCGTTCGCGGTCGGTGGGGCCGCGTGACCAGCACGACCAGTACGACTTCGGGGGATGAACCATGGCTGACCTGCACGGCAACGATCCGGTCAAGTTCGACAACGGCACGGCCGACGCACTCAGCACGGCGCTGAACGGCGCGGCCGAGTCGATCGAGGGGCAGGCCGGCTCACGGCAGTCGTACGTCACCACCGCATCGCAGGAGTTCCGCGGGCACTTCTCCGAGCTCTTCGCGCAGAACGCGTCGACGGCAGCGTCCGACGGTTCGACGATCGCCGCGAACCTCCGCACCGTCGCGGGGTGGGTCGACAAGATGAAGGCCGCTGCTGAGCGGGAGAACGCTCGTCGCAAGGAAGCCCGCGACTGGGAAGCGGAGTACGGCGACCGGAACTTCTTCGAGTGGGTGCACGACAAGGTCGCCGGGGCTCCCGTGCCGCCCACCGTCCACCACGAGGACGCACCGACCTTCGACCAGGCGACCGGACCGAGCACTCCGCGCCAGACGCCGAACCCCGGCTCCGGTGGCGGGGGCGGCGGTGGGACGTCGTCCGCCAAGCCCGCCGACCTCCGCTCGTTCGCCACCGGGTCGTCGACGCTGAACCAGTCCCTCGACGGCAAGCCGGCCGGTCTGCGCGGCAAGCTCACCGACTTCGCGTCGAAGTGCTCCTGGGGGCACATCGACGCGACGAGCCTGGTGAACGCCTTCGAACAGTGGATCACCGCCAACGGCCAGGACGTCACCTGGGCGAACACCATCGCCGACGCGTTCGCTGCTGCCGGCGGTGAAGGCGCCGTCTCCACGGTCTCGGATGCCGCGCTCGCCGCAGCCCTGGCTGCCGCGGGGGTCTCGCAGTCCCGCACCGACCTGCAGTTCGATCCGCCGTCGGCCTACGGGGCCCAGCCGACGACCGGCTACTCGATGGACCCGGTCAACACCACAACGGGCAACTTCCTCGAACCCGAGCTCGACCTCGGGTTCACCGGTTCATCTGCAGCGCTGCAGGTCACCCGCATGTACAACTCCCTCGACCAGCACGTCGGGCTCTTCGGTCCGGGGTGGGCGTCGATCCTCGAGACCCGGCTGCTCATCGACGACGAAGGCGCGTCGTTCGTCGGCGCCGACGGTCGCCAGGTGCGCTTCCCGCGCGACGGCGAGGGGTGGGCCCGCGGCGTCGGCGAGAACCGCTGGCTCGCGGCCGAGGGCGACCGGCTCGTCGTCCGCGACAACCAGGGTGGGCGCATCGACTTCTCGCCGTCCGGGCTGTGGCTCGGACAGCGTGGTGGGGCCGGCACCGCGGTCCGCGTCGAGCGGGACGCCGCCGACGTCGTCGTGCGCCTGGTGCACGAGCGCGGTCGCTCGATCGACGTCGACCACGTCGACGGCCGGGTGGCGGTGCTCCGCGCCTCCGACGGCCGCCGGGTCGAGTACGGGTACGACGATCGCGGCCGACTCGTCTCGGCGACCGATGCCGTCGGCACCCGGATCTACGGCTGGAACGACGACGACCTGATCACGACGGTCACGAGCGCGGCCGGTGTCGTCGAGGTCGACAACACCTACGACGACCAGCGTCGCGTCGTCGAGCAGGTCAGCCCGCACGGCCGCACGGTGCGGTTCGCGTACCTGCCCGGTCGTGTCACGGTGGTGTCCGACCACGACGGCTCCCGGTCCAACTCGTACATCGCCGACGCCAAGGGGCGCCTGGTCGGGGTCATCGACTCCGACGACCGACGCCAGTCGATGAGCTACGACCGGTACGGCAACCTCGTGTCGGCGACCGAGCGGAACGGGTCCGTCACCGTGCACGCGTACGACGAGCGCGGCCGGAAGACCCGCACCGTCACGCCGTCCGGCGGTGACCTGACCTACGGGTACGACGAGCAGGACCGCGTCGCGACCGTCGTCACCGAGGCCGGCGCCGTGGTCAGCTACGAGTACGTGGGCGACGACCGCGACCCGTCGGTGATCACCGACCCGGTCGGCGGCCGGACGGAGCTGACCTGGCAGGACGGCGCCCTCACCCGCGTCGTCGACCCGGCGGGCGTGGTCCTGACGCTTTCCCACGACGCGTTCGGCGAGCTCGCCGCGACCACGAACGCCGTCGGCGACACCGCGCGGATCGAGCGCGATCCGGCCGGTCGCCCGGTCGCCGCGGTCAGCCCCTCCGGCGCACGGAGCGAGTACCGCTACGACGCAGCTGGGCTCCTCGTCGAACGACGTGACGCCGACGGAGCCGTCTGGCGATTCGAGTACGGCGCCGGCTCACGCATCGCAGCGGTCGTGGACCCGCTCGGAGCACGCACCACGTTCGACTACGCCCCGAACGGCGAGCTCGCGACGACCACCGACCCGCTGGGTCGGCGTGTCTCGCGGACGTTCGACGACCAGGGGAACCTGGCGGAGCTCGCAATGCCGGGCGGCGCGGTCTGGACGTTCGCGCACGACGCCTTGTCGCGCCTCCAGGCCATCACCGACCCCGCCGGCGCCACCTGGCGTCGTGAGTACGACGTCGTCGGCGAGCTGACGGCGACCGTCGACCCGACGGGCGTCCGCCAGGAGTTCTCGGACGACGTCGCGACCGGCGTCGCGACCCTGCGTGACGCCTTCGACACCGCGACCGTCCGGTTCGACGAGTACGGCCGACCCGTCGAGTCCACGTCTGACGAGACCGGTTCCGAACTCGTCACCTACGACGCTGCCGGCCGACCCGTCGAACTCGTCGACGGCGAAGGCGGCCTGACCCGACTCGAGCGCGACCTCGCCGGCCGTGTCGTCGCCTTGGTCGCCCCCTCGGGAGCGCGCTCGACCTACGAGTACGACGCCTGCGGTCGACCCACCGCGGCGACCGACGCCGCCGGGGCGCGGACGACGCTCGCCTACGACGCGGACTCCCGCGTCGTGGCCCGGACCCTGCCCACCGGCGAGGTCGAGGAAGTCACGTACGACGCCGTCGGACGTGTGGTCACGCAGACGACTCCGGGTTCCGGCACCGCGCGGTTCCGGTACGACGAAGCCGGGAGGCTCGTCTCCAGCCACGACGCACGCTTCGGCCGTCGTCGGTTCCGCTACGACCCCGCGGGGCAGCTGATCCAGGTCGTCAACGGTCTCGACGGGGGCACCTCGTTCGAGTACGACGACCGGGGAAGGCTGGTGACGATCACCGACCCTGCCGGCGGGACCACGCGACGCGAGTACGACGCCGCCGACCGTGTGGTCGCCGTCACCGACGCGCTCGGCCGTACCACCACCGCGGCCTACGACCCGGCCGGGCGCCAGATCCGCCAGACCGATCCCGACGGCCGCACGACGGAGTGGACCCACGACGCGGCTGGCCGACAGCGGGCCGTGCTCGTCGACGGTGCGGTGCAGTCGGAGATCTCCCGCGACGCCGTCCACCGCACTGTCGTCGTGGCGGACCACACCCGTGGTGCCGGTCGGACGATCGAGCACGAGCTCCAGCACGACCGCCGTGGCCTGCTCGTCCGCCGTGCCCGAGGCGACCAGTCCGTCGCGTGGGAGTACGACGCCGACGGCAACCGCACCGCTCGGGTCGACCCGAACGGCACCCGCACCACCTACCGTCGCGATGCCGTCGGCCGCGTCGTCGGGGTGGAACGGGAGGGCGCCCCTGCCGGCACGTTCTCGTACGACGCCTCGGGTCGGATCGTCCAGGCGGCCACGGGCGAACTGGTGCAGTCGTGGTCGTACGAGGGTGGCGCACTCGTCGCGCACACCTCGACGACGCTCGACGGTGCCACCACCACGCGCATCGAGCGCGATGCCGACGCGCGCATCACCGCGATCGACGGACCGTCCGGAGCGGTGTCGTTCGAGTACGACGCCGCCGGGCAGCTCGTCCGCGCCGGGGACTCGACGTGGACCTACGACGACGGTGGGCGACTCGTCGCCGAGACCGTCGGCGGTGTCGAGACGCGCCACGAGTACGACGCCGCCGGACAGATCATCGCGACGATCACCGAGGCCGGCCGGACCGAGTACGTCCACGACGGTCTCGGCCGACGCATCCGGCGGACCACCGCCGACGGTTCGACCACCGAGTACGCGTGGTCCGACCTGGGGTACCTCGCTGCCGTCGTCGACCGCGACGCCGCGTACGCCGAGACCGGTCGGCTCGACGTCTGGGTCGATGCCCTGGGTGAACTCGCCGAGGTGGCCGGGGTCGCGGCGTGGTGGGACTCCGCCGCGGTCGTGCCGTCACTCATCAGCATCGCCGACACGTCGCTGCTCGACCTGCCGGGGGGTGTCACCGCGATCGGCGATGTCGTCACGCGGCCCGCGTGGCGCAGTGCTCGCGCCACCGATGCTGCGGATCCGTGGGCCGCGCTCGCTGCCGTCACCGACGTCGGACTGCCCGCGGGGGTGGCACTGACCGGTTCCGGCGGGGTGTCCATCGCCGGGCTGGAGTGGCTCGGCGCCCGTGTGTACGACCCGGCGGCGCGGGGCTTCCTGTCGGTCGACCCGCTCGCGCCGATCCTGGGTGCGGCGTGGTCGGGGAACCCCTACTCGTACGCCGGCAACGATCCGTTGCAGGCCGTCGACCCGCTCGGGCTCCGGCCGGCGACGGACAAAGACCTGCAGGCGTACCGGGATGCGAACCAGGGGGCGATCGCTGCTGTCGGGAGCTGGTGGGACGACAACTGGGAGTACGTGGTCGCGGGGGTTGCGATCGCTGGCGGCATCGCGCTCATGTGCACCGGGGTCGGCGGCCCTGCTGGAATCGCGCTCATGGCTGCGTCTGGGGCGTTGCTCAGCGGGGGCGTCTCGGTGGCGTCGCAGAAAGCACAGACCGGAAAAGTAGATTGGGGCAGAGTCGGAGTCGACACTGCTGTGGGCGGCGTGCTCGGTGCAGCCGGTGGCGGAGCAATGATGTTCGGCAAGGCTGCCATGGCAGGCGCACCTGCAGGCCAAGCGGCGCGAGCCGTCGCGGTCAACATGGGTGTCAACGGAGGGGTCGGTGCTGTGAGTGGTGGTGTGACCAACCTTCAGAAGAACGGCTGGCAGATCCGCAACGGGTGGGAGTTTGCGGGGGACGTCGTCGGCGGTGGTGTGTCCGGTGCTGCCGGAGGAATGGCTGGTCCGGCCGGGGGCACGATCGCTAAGGAAATCGGGTACTCAGCGTCCGGAGCGCTCGCTCAGGGGACGTCCCTGGTGCTGAGCGGCGCATCAACGGCGGCCGGGACGGCAGTTAGTCAGGTGATCAGCGGGGACGGAGTGGATCTCGGCACTGTGGCGCAGAACGGAGCCACGGGTATGGCGGGCACGTACGTCAGCGGGAGGATCCTCCCGGGTCAGCACGGAGTGGATACCCTTGCGCAGATGCCCTACTTCCACCCGCGAACCCCCTCCGGCGCGTTCAACTTCTTGCAGAAGAACACGAGCACCTTGTGGGGATCGGCCGTCGGCGGTTCGGTCGTGGGAGGTCTTTTCGGATGACGAGTCGATCAAGCCGTCGAATGCGACCTTGGTTCGTCGATGCCGTTGCAGCCCTCGCTTGCCTGGCAATCGCCTGGTGGCGCTTGCGGAGTGGTCCCGAGGACATCAACGTCCCCGCGGCGATCATTGTCGGTGCCGTTGCTCTCGGCTACGGGAGCGCCGTCGGATGCTGGTCGAAGCTGAACGATCGTCGCCCGGTGGTACTGGCCGCGCTGATGGTGGTTGTGATCTTGGTCTTCATCGGCCTCGTCGGCGCTGCTCGGCCGATTGCGGGTCTTCAATGGTTGTGGCTTCTCACCGCCTTTGCCGGTCTGATCAGTGGCGCAGCGGTCGGCGATCGCGTGAGCGTACGGCTCCGGGGAACTGTGCAACCGAGGATCCAGCGCTGACCAATCCTGTGTGAGCTGCTTGGTACAGACAAGCGGTGTCCGTTGCGGAGTCGACGGGGCAGTGGGTCAGCGCGCACATTCTCGTAGCCAAGAATGCAGTCGCTCAACTTCGACCGCCGTGAGCGTGTGCGCGACGGCCTCGACGTTCGGCGTGATGACGAGAGCGATTGCGTCGCCCGGCACGTTTTGTCGCGCCGCATCGATGGGTGCTCCCGTGTCCTGTTCTCCGCCGAAGAACAGGAATGCGGTCGGAGTCGAATCAGACTCGATCTGTTGCACCCGACGGTTGACAAGGCTCGAGAGCTCTTCGCCACGAAAGACGGCGACGACGCTCGCAATCTCCATTGTCACGATGAGCTGGAGGCGACGGGTCAAGCCGCGGGGTTCGGCGGAAGCTGTGATCCGAAGACCGCCGGAATCCCACGTCGACGGTGACGGCATCTGGATCGCTCCCGCCCTGGAGGCACGCTTTTCGAACATGCCGAAATGCTACTGACGTGTGCTGGTGGGCGGGCCGCCCGCGAGCAGGAAGGCCCTCGCAGACCCCGATGAAACCGGTCAGATCGACGTCCAACGGAGACGGCTCCATCACCCTCGGCGCCGACGGCCGTCCCCTTGAAGCCGAGGACGGCGCGGGCGGACTGACCCGCCTCAGACCTGATCTCGCAGGCCATCCTGGGACGGTGGACTGCCTGCCGGCTGGCCAGATTGTCGGCACGACGGGCGTCGGAGTCACGGTTGACTGACACCGGCGCTGAACGGCGCGTGCGGCGGGACAGGGTCGCGGCATCGATCGTCCTCGCTGTCGTTGTCCTCGTGCCCCTGCTGGGCTTCTTCGTCGGGCCGATCACGTTGAAGGTGTACGACGCAGGACACCGGGTGCATGCAGTCTGTACCGTCACCTCTGCCCACAGCAGCGCCGGATCGTCCCACTCGCTGAAGGGGATCGGTTCGTCGACGGCGCAGATCGTGTTCGAGACTTCGGACTGCGGAACACTCGTTCTGCAGCGGGGCGTCACCCGCGACAACGAGGACGACCTCGCCGAGAGCATCGTCCCGGGCGAGCGCTATGAGTTCGACGTCGGCGCGGCCTCCTTCGCCATGCGGAGCTTCCTCAACACGATTCGACAAGCCGTCTACGTCAACAGCTTCGAGCTGGCCTGAGGGCGGCTGAGGCGCTCGTCAGTGCCCGAAGACCCGGACGAATTCGTTCCACTGCGTCGGCGCACGCTGCTCGAGCCATGCGCACAGTTCCTGGTAGGCCGCATCGATGGAGACGACGCTGATGACGCCGCGCTGCCCGTTCACCTTGATGTCGAGTCCACCGAACCGGTTGGTGGTGGGCCGGATGTGCTTGATCGCCGCCGGGTCGACGGTCCGCGGGGCGCGGAACATCGGGGTGACCACCAGCTGCGAGTCGTACGCCTCGACGCGACGGCGCTTCTGCCCGACGCCGAGGTAGACGAACAACAGCCCGAACAGCACCATGCCGACGCCGGCAATGAGCATCCCGATCGCGTCGGGGTCGTCGAGCATGCTGAGCGTGGCCAGGAAGAAGAACCCGCCGACGACGATGAACACGATCCCGATGATCCGGAGCAGCAGGTAGTTCCACCGGCGTGCGCGGACGGTGAAGAGCACGCCGTAGGCCTCGTCGCCGACGACGGTGGACGGTGGTCGCTTGCGATCGCTGCGGCGGACGAGCGCGCTGACGGCGGCCGGGATCGCGATCATCGCGAGCAGCGCGATGAGGACCGGCGAGAGGTTGAGTGTCACCGATCTGCCCCCGGTCGTGCGTGCGGACGTCGTCGTTCGATGGGCCCGAAGCCCTGGTCCCCCTGGATCATGCGTGCAGAGTATCAGCGCGGTTGTGGAAGGCGAACGCGCAACTCGCCGGATGCGATACGTTGTATTCCAGTCGGGGCGTGTGGCCCGAACGGGGGCGGCCAGGGCGGCCGATCGACGCGGACCCGACGCCATCGAGCAACTAGCATCGATGTGCTCGACGATTCTCTTGGGGGGAAGACCGTGATCAACCAGCGTGCCGGGAACACCGGAGCACGAAGCACCACTCGCCGGCTCGTGGGGGCGGTCGCCGTCACCGGCATCGCCGCTCTGGTGCTCGCCGGGTGCACGTCCGACGACAAGCCGGTGGCTGACCCGTCACGGATCTTGCAGACGGTCGACACGCGTCTGGCCGCGGACGGCTCGATCACGTCGATCTCCGACACCGCGATCTCCGTCGCGGGCAAGGACTCCTCGTCAGCGACGACCGACCACGACCCCGCGAAGGCGGCTGGTGACCTCCCGCTCCGCATCACGACGCAGTACTCGACGTCGAAGAAGACCGGTACCGACCTTGCCGACCTCGACGGGTACTCGGGTCGTATCGCGATCGACCTGACGATCGAGAACCTCACGGTCACGTCGAAGAACCTGACCTACGACGTCGCCGGGACCTCCCGCTCGACGCCGGCGCTCGTGGGTGCACCGTTCAGCGTCGCGGCCTCGACCGTCCTCACCGGCACCGCGGCCGACCGCATCGTCACCGATGCCGCTGACTCCGGTTCGTCCACGGACGGCGTCGTCAGCACGAACGAGGACGGGGACGCGGTCGTCCAGTGGGGTCGCCTGCTGGCACCGCCGACATCCGGCGCGAGCAGCACGCTGCACCTCGTCGCCGACGTCAAGGACTTCACGGCACCGACGTTCGACGTCGCCGCGCAGCCCGGGCTGTCCACGGACCTGTCCTCGACCGGCGTGGTGAACGCGGCGTTCGGGTCCGACAGTGACTCCGAACTCGCGCTCCAGCGCCGCACCATCGACCTCATCTCGCAGGTGAACGAGGTGCTCGCACGAGCGGGCGGCACGATCACCGAGGTCCGGTCCAACCTCGAGACCACGTCGAAGACCCTCGGCGTCAGCACGGCCGAGCGGCTCAAGGAGAGCAGCTCGTCCTTGGCGGGCACCATGCGGTCCCTGTCCGGCGAGCTCGGTTCCCTGAACGGCGACCTCGGCGCGACCGTGAAGGCGACACAGTCCACCGTGCTGCAGCAGCTCCAGCAGACCACGACGAGTCTCGACAGCCTGCTCGGCGACACCTCGGCGACGGCACCGGCCACGGTGCTCGACGGCAACGGGTGCGCGGCGACGCCGAAGACCTCGACCGCGGGCGGCAGCGTCTACGGCAACCTGCTCCGCGTCTCGTCGCAGCTCGAGGGCTACGCCGACGCGAGCGAGGCGTGCAAGCAGCAGGTCAGTGCGCAGTTGGCGGGATCCGTCGGCCCGGCGTCACCGGACGCAGCGACGTGCGCCCCTCAGGAGGCCCGTGGATCGTTGACCTGCGCGCTCTGGGAATCGTCGCGTGCGGTGAGCACCTCGTTGATCGGTCTGGTCAGCACCGGGCAGCAGCTCGCCGACCAGCTCGACCCCAAGCTCGCGGACACGGCGATCGAGCAGTCGAACGCCCTGCGCGCCAAGCTCGGCGAGATCGACACCGCGGTCCAGGCCCTCGGAAGCGACGGCACCGGCGAGGTTGCTCGCACCCTGCAGGCTTTGCAGGACCTGCGTGACCAGACCGCCGACGACCTCGGCCCCGTGCGCGACGCCGTCACGACGGTGAACCGGCAGGCAATCGCAGCGAGCGGGCTCGTGGGCAACGCCGGCGATGGTCTGTTCAGCACCTCGATGCAGGCGCAGAACCGTGAGGTCGCCGACCAGCTCTGCGCCCTCGCGGCAACCGACCAGCTCGACGCGGAACAGGCGGATGCGCTGCGGGGCTACCTGACCGCGACCCCCTGCCCCGGCGCCGAAGAGGGCACGACGCTGAAGCCCGGTGGACGGTTCAGCACCCCGATGGATGAACGCCTCACGGACCAGGCGAAGCAGTGGGACGCGGTGATCGCGGCAACCGATCTCCGTTCCGCGACCGGCATCGGTGCCGCGATCACGACGCTGTCCGACGACGTCGATGCACTCGACGACGGCATCGAGGAGGTGCGTCGAGCGGTGCGCAATGACGGGGGTTCGGTCGACGGCGCAGCCCGCCAGCTCGAGGAACTCGTCGAGCAGGCAACGAAGTCGAGCGATGTGGTCGGCACCCAGCTGACCGCGATCAGCGCCCAGCAGACCGAGCTGCAGGACGCCGTCCGCAAGGCCTTCGCAGACGCGTCCACGCAGTCCGAGAAGGACGTCCAGGAGATCATCGACCAGCAGGTGCGGCAGGTCAGCGAGACGGCGAAGGGCAGTCGTGACGCCGTCATCTCGGCCTTCGACAAGTCGATCGCCGGCCTCCGGTCCACCTCGGGCGAGGTCACGAAGGACTCGAAGGGCACGATCGACGAGCAGAAGAGCACGCTCGAGCAAGAGGGTTCGGAGCTCTCCTCCGCGGTCGACCGGCAGACGGCGTCCAGCCTCGAGCGCATCGCGGCCAGCACGAGCGCCTCGACGCGCGACGTGCAGGGTGCCTCGACGCTGCTGACCGGCGACCTCAACCGCGTGATGCTCGACCTGGGCGACCGCAAGGTCAACGGCTCCGGCATCCTCGGCGCCATGGCCACGAGCGCGGCGAAGTCCGACTCCGCCGACTACCAGCTCGCCCTGGCGTCGCAGAACGCCGCGGGCTACGCGAACGTCCGGGCCGAGGACGTCGCCGGCATCCTGCTCCAGCAGGAGCAGTTCCGCGCATCGCTCGATGCGGCGACGACGCTGCCGGCGTTCCAGTTGAAGGTCCCCGCCAGCGCGACGTCGACCACGCTGTACACCTTCCGGATCGGGGCCGACCGATGAGTGACCAGACGACCGAAGCAACTGAGACCGAGGGTGCTGACGGAACGCGTCCGCGCAGCCGCCGTCCGCTGCTCTTCGTCGGTATCGCGGTGCTCCTCGTGGCCGCGGTCGTCGCCGCCGTCCTGACGTTCCGGGCGTTCGGCAGCAGCACCCCGGCCGAAGCGGTGTCGGCGACCGTGCCGGTGAAGATCACGGTGGCACACGTCCCGGCGAAGACGAAGATCGGCATCATCGTCACGCTCGGCGACGGCGAGGGTTCCGAGTGGAACGAAGCGGCGCAAGGCGCGCTGGTGGCGGAGCGTCGGCTCGCACTTGGTGGCACCGACGTCGCGCTCGTCACGAAGAACGACGGCGGGACCGCTGCCGGGGGCACGGCCGCGGTCGAGGCCCTCGCGAAGAGCGGGGTCGCGGGCATCGTCGTCGCCTCGTCGGGCAGCCACGTGTCCGGCGCCCTCACTGCTGCTGCGGCGAAGGGCATCCCGGTCGTCCTGCCCTACGCTCCGGCGGAGAAGGACTCCTGGTCGACGGCGCCGGCCGCTGACTCGATCAGCAAGGCGATGACGACGGCACTCGGTGACGCCGACGCTCCACTGCTGGTCGACCTGGGCGGCGGTGCTCCGGCGGGCCTGCGGGTGGCGCACGTCCTGGACGGTGACGACACCGCGGACACCGCAGCGCTCGCCACGACCGTCGCCGAGCGCACCGGCGCAACGAGCAACGAGCAAGACGCGGACGCAGATGCCGATGCCGATGCCGACGCGAAGACCCCGACGCCGGACTCCGACGCCGTCGTCGTCAGCGGCTCCGCAGAACGCCAGGGTGCCTTCGTCGCCGCGCTCCAGGCCGAGAACGTCACGGTGCCGGTCGTCCTCACGCCGGATGCGACGAGCCCGGCGTTCGGCGCCGCACTCGTCGAGGCCGGCGGCAGCCTGAGCGGTTCCTTCCGGGCCGTGGGTGTCGCCACCGACGACGCCCGCGCGCTCGCCTCCGACGCCGGGGGCCGCGCGATGTCCGCCTTCCTCGGCGGTGTCCGGGTGCTCGCCGGCGACCAGGACGCCGAGAACCTGACCGGTGACCAGCCGTTCTCGGCGGTAGCGGGCGCAGCGGACTCGCGTAGCCACGACGCCGTCATCGCCCTGGTCCGCGCCGTCGGCACGGCGCGGAGCGTCGAGCCGACGGACGTCACCGACGCCCTCGCCGTGCTCGACCTCGACGCCGATGCGGGCATCGCCGGTCCGGCGCTCGACTTCACGCGGCAGCAGGCACTCGGCGCACAGGCGACGGTGCTCGCGGCGTCGGCACAGCAGCTCGGTCTCCGTCCGGCCAGCACCGCGTCCGGCGACGGCACCGGGAGCGGAACCGACGCTGCCCGGACCGCGTCGCTCGTCTGGTTCGACGACTCCAGCACGGACTGACCCACCCACGCACCGACCCGGAAGAGGAACGCGAGCATGCGCCTGTTGATCGAGCTCGACGACCGACGTGAAGCGGTCGAGGTCGACGGGTGGTCCGGCGCATCCTCGCTCGGGGAACTCGTGTCCGCGGCCGTCGGCCTCACACTCGAACCCGGCACCACGCTGGCGGTCGACGGGCACCGCACCAGCGTCGACACCCCGCTCCGTGACCTCGTGCTGCTCGAGGGCTCCCGTATCGGCCGCACCCCCGAGGACCGTCCGCTCGGCACCGACGGCTGGACCGTCACGCTCGCCGGCGGGCTCGAAGCCGGGCTCGTGGTGCCGGTCCCGCGCGGGCGGAAGCTCGTGGTCGGACGGGCGCCGCAGGCCGACGTCGTGCTCCCCACCGAGAGCGCGTCGTGGGAGCACTGCACCGTCGAGCGCGAGGACGACGGCGTCCGGGTGCGTGATGCGGGATCGACGAACGGCACCGTCATCGCCGGGGAGCGCATCGACGCCGAGGGCGTCCTGCTCAGCGGGACGACGAGCGTCATCGTGGGCGGGGCCGTGCTGCTCGTCCGGCCGGCGCTCGACGAGGTGCCCGTGCCGGCGGCCGGCTCGATGGCGAACCTGACCCCGGCGGCGACGGCGCCGTTCAACCGTCCACCGCGCGCCGGACGGACCTCCGACGCCGAGACGGTCGTGCCGCCCGGACGCAAGGACGTGCCACCGGCGTCGAAGTTCAGCTGGATCACCGTCGCCGCGCCCCTGGTGCTCGCCGGGGCGATGGTGCTCCTGCTCGGCGACGCACGGTTCGCGCTCTTCGCCCTGCTCTCCCCGGTCACCGCGATCGGCATGTGGTTCGAGCAGAAGCACCGCCGCGCGAAGAACCTGAAGGAGGAGGACACCCGCTTCGCCGAGGCCGTGGAGTCCTTCCGCGGTGAGATCTCCGAAGCCGCGGCCGTCGAGGCCGCCCGCCGCCAGGAGCTCGTGCCCGATCCGGCGACCGTGGTGCGGCGAGCCGAGCTGCCGACCACCCTGCTGTGGCAGCGCCGCTCGGATGACGAGGACTTCCTGAGCCTGCACGCCGGCACCGGGGACGCTCCTTGGCGGCCCGAGGTCGACCAGCGTGCAGCGTCCGCGAAGCTCGAGGACGAGGCGAAGGCCGCCATCGCCGACAGCCGTCTGACGGCCGCGCCGGTGGTTGCCGACCTGTCCGACGCCGGCGTCGTCGGGATCGTCGGCGACCGTCAGGGCGCCCTCGCCCTGGCGCGCAGCCTGCTCACGCAGGCCACCGTGCACTGCGGTCCAGCGGACCTGACGGTGGGCGTCTTCTGCGACGCGGGCCGCGCGGAGGACTGGGGGTGGGCCTCCTGGCTGCCGCACGCGCGTGTGGCGGGGAGCAGCACCGGCGCCCGCTGGATGTCGGCACAACGCGACCAAAGCGCGGCGATGCTCCGTGGCCTGCGCGAGTCGCTCGACGAGCTGCCGACGCCGAACCTGCTCGTCGTGGTCGACTCCGAGGTGCTCACCGAGGGACGGGATGCCCCGGCCCGCAACCTGCTCGGCCAGGGCCGCTCGGTGCCCGGGCAATCCCTGCGCCCAGGGGAACGACCACACCGGGTGAGCGGGATCGTCATCGCGACGAACGAGCAGCAGCTCCCCGCCGCCTGCACGTCGATCATCACGGTCGGTGCCGATGCCGCCGCCACGGTCTACCGACCAGAGGACCGGACCCGTGTCGAGGACGTCGTGCTCGCCGGCCTCAGCGTCGAGACCGCTGAGCGCAGCGCGCGCAGCGTGGCGCACTTCGACGATCCTGAACTGCTGGTGCCGGGGGCGTCCTTGCCCTCGCTCGTCCGCCTGCCCGAGCTGTTGTCGAGCGAGGGGATCCGCGCGGCGTGGGACGCCCGCACGGGCTTCTCGACCCCGATCGGCTCGTCCGAGAGCGGTGTGCTCGAGATCGACCTGGTGCGCGACGGTCCGCACGGCCTGGTCGGCGGCACGACGGGTTCCGGCAAGAGCGAGTTCCTCCGGTCCCTCGTGGCCGGGCTCGCCGCCCGGAACGACCCCACCCGACTCAACTTCCTGCTCGTCGACTTCAAGGGTGGTGCGGCCTTCGCGGCGTGTGAGCGCCTCCCGCACACCATCGGCACGATCAGCAACCTCGACGAACAGCTCGCCGACCGTGCGATCCGGGCACTCGAAGCCGAACTCGAACGACGTCAGCGGGTGTTCGCGGCAGCCGGAGCCGACATCGACAACCTCGATGCCTACCTGGCGACGAAGCCGGTCGAGCCGATGCCGCGGCTGCTGCTGGTCGTCGACGAGTTCGCGATGCTCGCGAAGGACTTCCCGGACGTCCTGACGTCGCTCGTCAGCATCGCGGCCGTCGGCCGAACGCTCGGCGTCCACATGATCCTCGCCACCCAGCGGCCGGCCGGTGTGGTGAGCGAGGACATCCTCGCGAACACGAACATGCGGGTCGCCCTGCGGGTGCAGAGCCGCGAGGACTCGACGAACGTCATCGGTGTCCCCGCCGCAGCCGGGATCGGTCGACAGCAGACCGGCCGCGCCTACGTGAAGCTCGGGCAGGACGACATCACCCCGGTGCAGACCGCTCTGGTCACGGGCCGAGCCCGTGACGAGCGTGCCGAGCAGCCTGTCTCGGTCCGACCGACCGACGTCTTCGGCGTGCCTGCTCCGATGCCCACCCCTGCTCCGACGGCGTCCGACGTCACCGACCTCGACCAGCTCATCGAGGCGATCGGGCAGGCGAACGAGGCAGCCGGGTACGCCCCGCCGCGTCCGATCTGGCCCGAGGCGCTCGGCGAGCGCGTCGAACTGGCGGCCCTCACCGCCCCAGGCCCGGGAACCGACCCGCGCCCCGCGACGGTGCCCGTCGCCCTCGCCGACGACCCGGACCACCAGCGCCAGGTCACCACCGGATGGGACCTCGACGAGGGCAACCTCATGCTCATGGGCATCCCCGGCAGCGGGACGAGCACCGCCCTCGCCACTATCGCGCTCCAGCTCGCCGCCGCGTCGAGCCCCGACGAGCTCGACCTCCTCGTGCTCGACATGGGTCCGGGGGACCTCGCTCCGCTCGCACAGCTACCGCACACGACGGCCTACGTCGGCTCCGGTGCGGGTGCGGGGGAGCTGCAGACGCGGTTCCTGCGGCACCTCCGCGTCGAGCTCGAGCGTCGCCGTGCGGCACCCGGTGGGCGCCGTGCCGTGGTGCTCATCGACGGCCTCGCCGCCCTGCGCGACGAGTACCAGGACTTCGAGGGGCAGCAGCTGCTCGACGCGCTCTACCGGGTGTACGCCGAGGGTCCGGCGCTCGGCATCTCGTTCGCGGTCTCCACGACGCGCGCGAAGGCGGTGCCGTCGGCGATGGACGAGGTCACCACGCAGAAGTGGATGTTCCGCCTCGCGGATCCCTACGACTACGCGTCCATCGGGGTCCGCCCCAAGGACGTCCCGCCGCCGGTGCCCGGCCGCTTCATCGACTCGACCAGGCGGCTACAGTCGCACGTCGCGACGCCGGACGTCCCGCTCGCGCAGGCGGTCGCACGGATCGCGGAGATCCGGTCGGACGGTACGAAGAAGGCCAGTGCGGTCGGCCGGCTGCCCGACGCTGTGCTCGTGGACGAGCTCGGTGCCGGAGCGGTGTTCGCGGGTGAGCCCTGGCGGATCCCGATCGGCATCGCCGAGGACGACCTGCAGCCGGCGTCCGTCGAGGTCTACGACGGCGAACACGTGCTCGTCGCCGGCCCGGCGCGGTCCGGCAAGTCGAGCGTGCTCCTCGCCGTCGCCGAGCTCGCACGGACAGCCGAGGGTGTCCGTCCAGCGGTCTGGGCGATCTGCGACCGCCGGTCGCCGCTCGCCTCGGGTTCGTTCGACCGCATCGCCGTCGGCCCGGACGAGGTCCCGGCCCTGTTGGCCGGGCTGCGGCTCGAGCGTGGACCGGTGCTGCTGTTGATCGACGACGCGGAGCGGTTCGAGGACGGCGACCAGGCCATCGCGACGCTGCTCACGACCGAGCGCCCCGGACTGTGCGTCGTGGCGGCCGGCCGGTCCGCGGACCTCCGGTCGCTGTACAGCCACTGGACCCGAGCGGTCCGGAAGTCCCGGTGTGGCGTCCTGCTGCAGCCGGACGTCGACTACGACGGCGAGCTCCTCGGTGTCACGCTCCCGCGTCGTGCACCGGTCGCGCTGACCGTCGGCCGCGGCTACGCCGCTTCAGGCGGGACCGTCCGTCTCGTGCAGACCGCGTCTGCTGTCAGCTGACGGAGACGCCGAGACCGTCGACCTGGAGGCCCGTGGCTGCGTCCGCCACGGACGGCAGGATCGACCCGCAGTCACGACCAGAGCGCGCTCAGTCGCGCGTCGTGATCCCGAAGGGCGAGCTCTCGAGGTTCGTGAAGTTCCCCACCGTCGCCCGCACCGTGCACGACGGCGCGACCGACAGCGCCGTGACGACCAGCCCGTCGGACGACACCGCCAACGCCCCCGAGCAGCCGTCGGCGAACCGCACGCCGGACTCCCCGCCGGCCACGTCGACGAGCATCTGCGACGGGCGTCCCGTGGCGGGACTGCGGTAGAGCGGGTTGAGCTCGTCGGCACCGTTCGGCCACACCGGCACCAGGGTGACCGGCAGGGCCGTCTGACTGACCGTGCGGTCGGGCGTGCGGACCTCGACGCCCTGCAGCCGCTGGACCGGGTAGGCGGTCCCGCGCACCGAGTCGTCGCTCACGGCAGCAGTGGTCGCCTCGCCGACACTGTCGAGCCACGTCTGCAGCGCCGCGCCGTCCGTGACGGAAGCGAGCGGCACCGAGGCCTCGACCGTGACGTCGCCGCCGGCGGGAACCTCGACCCCGGACAGGGCCCAGGCGCACGCGGTGTCGACACCAGTCAGCGAGGGCTGGTTGCGCTTCGCCGAGATGCCCTCGCCGGACCAGGTGACCGCGGGGCAGGACGCCCCCGAGCGGGAGCCCGGCACGACTTCGAGGAACGGACCGGTGAGGGTCGACGCCTGCGCCGCGTACGTGACGCGCAGGTCGACGGTGCCCTTCGCGGGGTCGATGGTCGCGCGGCGGGTGGTGGCGAGGCCCGTGGGCAGTGGGCGGTCCTGCTGGTAGGCGTTGGCGGCCTGTGCGGTCGCGGTGCCGGCGCCCGGCGTCTTCCGCAGCGCACCGGGCAGCCACACGACGCCACCGACGACCAGTGCGGCCACGAGCACGACGCCGATGCCGCCGAACAGGAGCGCACGGTTCGTCAGCCACTCGGGACGGGCGAACCGACGCGCCGGTGGGGGCTCGGCAGCGGGGGCGGCCGGCAGCGGCTGTCTGACCATCGGCCGGATGACGGTCTGCGATCCGGCCGGGCCGAGTTCCGGCACCGGCCCGGCGGAGTCCTCCGCGTCGTCGTCGCTGTCCGCGCGAGAGCCAGAGGTGGTGCCGTCCGGGCGGACCCCGCGGACGACGGTGGCGGGCCGCTCGACCTCGTCGAACGCGTCCGGGTCGCTCGTCGCGGCCAGCGCGGGGGCTGCGGCGAGGGACCGGGCGAGCCGGCGCAGGGTCGCCGCGGCGTCCGCTGCTGCAGGACGGCTGTTCGGGTCCTTCGTCAGCAGGGCGGACACTGCAGACCACAGCGCATCGGGCACGTCGAGCGGGGGCGGGTTCGACGTGACGTGCCGGTACGCCACGGCGAAGTCCGTGCCCGGTCCGGCGAAGGGTGTGCGGCCGGACAACAGCTCGTAGAGCATGACCCCGGCGCCGTAGACGTCCGCAGCGGGACCCGCGCGGCCGTGGCTGATCGACTCGGGCGCCATGTACTGCGGCGTGCCGAGGAGCCCGGTGGTGGTGCGCTCACGCTCGGCGACGACCGACGCGATGCCGAAGTCGGTGACCCGGACGTCGCCCGTCGCACCGGCGGCCCAGGGGGTCTGGAGCAGCACGTTGTCGGGCTTGACGTCGCGGTGGGTGACGTCCTGCTCGTGCGCCGCGGCGAGGGCGTCGAGGGTCTCGGCGGTGATCGTCAGAGCGTCCCGCGGGGTCAGCGGACCGTTCGATGCGAGCAGATCGCGCGCTGACCCACCGGGCACCAGGTCCATGACGATCGCGAGCCGGTCGCCCTCGACGACCAGGTCCCGCACCCGCACGATCGAGGGGTGCTGCAGCGCGAGGAGCACCGAACGCTCGCGGACGAAGCGTTCGACGATCTGCGGGTCGGCGGCGAGCTCGGCACGGAGCAGCTTCGCGGCAACGTGCTCGCCGGTCGCGGTGTGCTCGGTGCCCCAGACCTCGCCGGTGGCACCGGTCCCGAGCAGCTCGACCAACCGGTACGACGCACCGAGTGGCTCACCCTGACCGTACTGCGCCACTGCGTCCCCGACTTCCCGATTCCCCCGCTGGCCGACCCCTCGCCGACCACGCAATGTTACCGGCCGGTCGGCGCCTCCGCCTGCTCCGGCGCGGCGTACTGCACGTCGATCGCGTACTGCTCGAACCCGGACCGTCGGTAGAGCGCCAGCGCGGGTTCGTTGTCGCCCTCGACGTACAGTGCGGCGGCGGTCAGCCCGCGGCCGCTGAGCCGAGCGGTCCCCGCGCGCATGAGCACCCCGCCGAGCCGCTGTCCCTGCAGATCGGGCCGGACGGCGACGGCGTAGAACTCGCCGATGCCGTCCTCGACCTTGAGCCAGCACGAGCCTGCCAGCTGCCCCGAGGCGTCGCGGAGCAGCAGCAGGTCCTCGCCGGAGAACCAGGCGTCCGATTCGCGGGCGTGCAGGTCGTCGAGCGTCATGCGGCCCTGCTCGGGGTGGTGCGCGAAGGCCGCGGCGTTGAGGGCGAGCCAGTCGGCCTCGTCCTCGGACCCGGGCCGGAACGCGGACAGGCTGTACCCAGCCGGCACGTCGACGGACGGGGCGTCGGTACCGTCGATCGGCGCCCGGAGCTGCAGCAGGGTGCGGACCGCGCGCCAGCCGAACCGATCGGCCAGGGCCCGCGCTGCGGGGTGGTCCCCGTGTGCCCAGGCGAGCACGGGAGCGGCCCCGCCGCCCAGCGCGAGCGCCTGCGTCACGAGGGCGGTGCCGGTGCCGCGACCACGGGCCTCCCGGTCGACCACGAGTTCCAGCTCGCCGTCACGGACCACGGCGACCCCGTCGTCGACGGCGAGGACGGTCGCGCGCCCGGCGCGGACGTCGACCAGGGTCTGGTCCGAGAACGGCGGTGCTTCACCGGGCACGACGAACCGTGCGAGGTCCGGCACTACTGTCCCATCAGGCGCTCGGCCTCGTCGTCGTAGACGTTGAAGCGGTAGCCGACGTTGCGGACCGTGCCGATGAGCGACTCGAGGTCGCCGAGCTTGGCGCGGAGACGTCGGACGTGCACGTCGACCGTGCGGGTGCCACCGAAGTAGTCGTAGCCCCAGACCTCGCTGAGCAGCTGCTCGCGCGTGAAGACCCGGGACGGGTGCGTGGCGAAGAAGCGCAGGAGCTCGAACTCCTTGAACGTCAGGTCGAGCGGCCGGCCGCGGACCTTCGCCGAGTAGCTGGCTTCGTCAATGACGACACCCGACGCCTGGATCTTCGAGCTGGACTGCCCCTTGGCCGCGCGGCCCGCGGACAGCCGGATGCGGGCGTCGATCTCGGCCGGGCCGGCGCTCTCGAGCACCACGTCGTCGACGTTCCACTCGCTGTTGACGGCGGTCAGGCCACCCTCGGTCACGACGAGCACGATGGGCGTCGTCGAGCCGGACGAGGCCAGGATCTTGCACAGGGCCTTCGCGCTGACCAGGTCGGTGCGGGCGTCCACGAACATCAGGTCGCTCTGCGGCGCGTTGACCAGCTGTGCGGCCTCGGCCGGCACGTGACGGATCCTGTGGCTCAGGAGACCGAGGCTCGGCAGGACGTCGCCGGGCGCGGTCGAGGTGAGTACCAGGAGCTGTGCCACAGGACCTCCGCAGGTGGATGACGTCGTGGACACATCCTAGTGATGCTCGGGAAGTCCTATCCGGCCGGACGGTTTGCGCGTGAAGCCGCAAGCGCCGGGCGCGGGGCTGCGCCCGCGCGCCGGGCGCGGAGCCGCTGCGCCTGCGCGCCGGGCGTGACCCCTGTCATGATGGAACGCGTGACCCAGCCAGTGCAGCCCACCGACCAGCGGCGCCTCAAGCTGACGTCCGTCCTGCCGGTCTGGATCCTGGCCGTCGTCGGGGCGGTGCTCGTCCTGACGCTCGCCGAGCGCGACGCCTTCGCCTGGCTGCTGCTCGTCTTCGTCGCCTGCGTGATGGTGAGCTTCGTGCTCCAGCTCATCACCGCGACGAAGGACGGGCTGGTCGAACGGATCAGCATCGCATCGTCCGGTGCCTTCGTCGTGGTGCTCGTCACCGCGGTGGTGCTCCTGGCGCGTTGAGCCGAGCCGCGTAGACTCCGGGGCATGGATTCGCTGCTTGCGCTCGAGTTGTTCTACGTGGGCCTCCTCGGCCTGGCGTCGCTCGCGATCGCGTTCATCTCGGTCGTCGTCGTCGTGAAGCTGTTCAAGGGTCAGCGTTGATCGAGCTCCCCGAGGGCCTGGCGCCCGAACTGGTCCCGTTGTCGTGGCTCGTCGGCGTCTGGGAGGGCACCGGCGTCGTGGAGTACCCCGTCGGTGACGAAGAGGCACCCCGCACCTACGAGTTCGGCCAGCGCGTGAGCTTCAGCCACGACGGCCTGCCGTACCTCAACTACTCGTCCACGACGTGGCTGCTCGACGACGACCACACCCCGCTCGCTGCCGAGATGGGCTACTGGCGGATCGACCGTCCGACCGAACCCGGTGACCGCGGCCCCGCGATGCTCCTGGGTGAGGGACCGACGCCGTTCACCACCGTCGAGAGCGTCGAGGCGCTGCGCAACACCACCGACGGCTTCGACGTCGAGGCCGCGATCGTGCACCCGACGGGCGTCAACGAGCTCTACGTCGGCCGCGTCCTCAAGGGCCGGATCGACCTGGCCACCGACGCCGTGATGCGCTCGCCGAACGCGAAGGACTACTCCGCCGCGACCCGCCTGTACGGCCTGGTCGAGGGCAAGTTGTTCTGGGCGTGGGACATCGCCGCCCTCGGTCGCGAACTCACCTCGCACGCCTCGGGGCAGCTCGCGAAGGTCGACTGATGTCGGCGTTCGCGGTGCGCGACGGCTTCGTCGCGACATCTGATGCGCCCGGCGCGCCCGCAGCCCACTTCGGCAACCCCCTGGGCGAGCAACGGCTGCTGGCCCGTGGCCGCGCGGTCGTCGAGCTCGGTCTCGGCATGGTCACCGTCTCCGGCCCGGACCGCCTGTCGTGGCTCAACTCGATCACCTCGCAGCAGCTGACCGGCCTGCCGACCGGCGTCAGCACCGAGACCCTCGTGCTCGACCAGTCCGGCCGGGTCGAGCACGCCGCCCGCGTGGTCGACGACGGTGCGGTCGTGTGGCTCCTCACCGAGTCGCAGGACGCAGCACCGCTCGCCGCCTGGCTCGACTCGATGCGCTTCATGCTCCGGGTCGAGGTCGCCGACCGTTCGGCCGACTTCGCGACCCTCGGCTGGTTCGGCGAGGCCGCCCCGTTCGCGTCGACCGTCCTGCCGGACCCGCCCGTCGTCGAGTGGGTCGACCCGTGGGCGGCCGTCACGCCCGGTGGGTGGAGCTACGCCGCCCAGGAGGCCCATCCCGGCTCCGACTGGACCCTCCGCATCGCCGTGGTCACGCCCGGCACCTCGGCCGCGATCGCTGCGTCGGACGAACTCGTCGCGGGGCTGCTCGCGTACGAGGCGCTGCGGATCGCCGCCTGGCGTCCGACGCTGTCCGACGCCGACGAGCGCACCATCCCGCACGAGCTCGACTGGCTCCGCTCCGCCGTGCACCTGACGAAGGGCTGCTACCGCGGGCAGGAGACCGTCGCGAAGGTGCACAACCTCGGGCACCCGCCGCGTCGTGTCGTGCAGCTGCACCTCGACGGCTCCGACGCCGTGCTGCCGGCTCCGGGGACTCCCGTGATGCTCGGCGACAAGGAAGTCGGGCGCCTGTCGGCCTCGGCGGTCCACCACGAGCTCGGCCCGATCGGGCTGGCCGTGGTCAAGCGCTCGCTCGACCCCACCGCGACGCTGACGCTCACCGCCGACGACGTCGTGGTGACGGCGGCGCAGGAGACCATCGTCCCGCCGGAGGCCGGCGCCACGGCGAACGTCCCGCGGCTGCCCCGGCTCGGAGCCGTCAAGCGCTCCTAGCCTGCGTCGCCGGTCGCCGGTCGCCGGTCGCCGGTCGCCTGGTGTGTGCGCAGGTTTCCGACAGTCCACGAGTTGATCGACTGGTGTTCCGTCGGGTGATGCGCACGCATCGTGTGCGTGTGCATCTTCCGACAGTGCACGCGGTGTTCGACTCGTGGATCGTCGCCAATTCGCCGCCGCCGCCGTGGCGCAGTCCCGCCGCCGCGCCGCCGCCGAGCCCGTCAGGCGGGCTCGACCACGTCCCACGGCACGCTGAGCTCGCCGAGCCGCCACCTCGTCGGCCCGTGCAGCACCGGCCACCCGCGGTCGCGCATGCCCCGCACCGTGGCGATCCACCGCTGCCGGGGCCCGTACGTGCCGAGTGGCGCCGCCACCGCCCACGACAGGTCGAGGTCACGCAGGAACGCGTGCACCCGCTCACCCGGTACGTTCCGGTGGATGAGCGCCTTCGGCAGCCGTTCGGCGACGATCGACGGCACGTCGAGTCCGGCGAGCCGCAGCGACACCGTGAACGACACCGGCGCGTGCTCGTCGAGCGTCACCCACGAGGCCACCCGCCCGACCTCGTTGCACGTCCCCTCGACCAGCGCGCCGCCGGGCTGCAGCCGGTCCTGCATGATCCGCCACGACCCGACCACGGCGGACTCGTCGTACTGCCGCAGCACGTTGAACGCCCGGATCACGGCCGGTCGGCGCTGCCTGGGCGTGGGCGTCTCGAAGCCGCCGAGCCGGAACGTCACACCGTCGCGGGTACCCGCGTTCGCGAACGCCACGCGTGCCGGTTCGATCTCGATGCCGGTGACCTCGACGTCCGGACGCACCAGGGCGAGACGGTCGCGCAGCTCGAGCGTCGTCGTCGGCGAGGCCCCGTACCCGACGTCGGCGACGAGCGGGTCGTCGGCCTTGCGGAGCGCCGGCAGCGACGCGATCCACCGGTCGACACGGCGGAGCCGGTTGTACCCGGTCGTCCCGCGCGTCACGTTCCCGATGGGCATGACGTCAAGGGTACGGGCCTGCCGACGCTCGGTAGACTCGGCAGCATGACCTCCACGCTCGTCCTGCTCCGTCACGGAAACAGTGACTGGAACCAGAAGAACCTGTTCACCGGTTGGGTCGACGTCCGGCTCAGCGAGCTGGGCGAGAAGGAGGCGAAGCGCGCCGGCGACCTCATCGCCGAGTCGGGCATCGTCCCCGACGTCCTGTACACCTCGCTCCTCACCCGCGCGATCCAGACGGCCGACATCGCGCTGCTCCAGGCCGACCTCGCCTGGCTGCCGGTCAAGCGCGACTGGCGCCTCAACGAACGCCACTACGGTGACCTGCAGGGCAAGGACAAGGCCCAGACGCTGGCCGAGTACGGCGAGCAGCAGTTCATGGAGTGGCGCCGGTCGTTCGACGTCCCGCCGCCCCCCATCGCCGACGGCGCCGAGTGGTCGCAGGCCGGTGACCGCCGCTACGCCGACCTCGGCGACCAGCTGCCGCGCACCGAGTCGCTCAAGCTCGTGATCGACCGGCTGCTGCCCTACTGGGAGTCGGACATCACGAAGGACCTGGGCGAGGGCAAGACCGTGCTGGTCACCGCGCACGGCAACTCGCTCCGCGCGCTCGTCAAGCACCTCGACGACATCTCCGACGACGACATCGCCGGGCTGAACATCCCGACGGGCATCCCGCTGGTGTACGAGCTCGACGACGACTTCCGTCCGACGAAGCCGGCGTACTACCTCGACCCCGAGGCCGCTGCCGCCGGCGCTGCCGCCGTGGCCGCCCAGGGCGCCAAGAAGTAGCACCGCACGCATGAACGCCCCGTCCGGTCTCCGGGCGGGGCGTTCGTCGTTCTGCCTGGTGTGGCCGCGAAAGCGACAGTGTGCCGCGAACGTTCCGCCGACTCCTGTCGCTCTGCCGGGAGGAACGGATCACCGCGCCGACGACGTGTCGCTTCGGCGGGGCGGTCGGCTCCTCGAGCATCGGCTGGTCAGACGAAGTGCGACGCGATCTCCTGCACGAGGGCACCGACGTCGTAGGGCTTCGTCGTGTCGACGCGGACTACCGGGACGCCCGGCAGCCCGACCGGCTGCGCGTCGTCGCCGTGCTCGTCCCAGAAGGCCAGCACGCCGGCCAGGTCCCCGTGCACCTCGTGCCGCACCGGGACGGTGCCCGGGTCGTACCGGTCGTGCAGCCGATCTTCGGCGGCGGCGCGGTCCGTGTCGCACCACACCTCGACGGCGCGAGGCGACCCGGCGGACGCGAGCCCAGCCTCCAGGAGGTCGCGATCGCGTGACGGGAGCCAGACGGCGTCGAGGACGACCCCGTTCTCCACGGCCCGCGTCATCGACCACATGGTCTCCATCGCGATGCCACCGAGCGGACGCGACGCGATCATCGGCCCGACGATGTCGGCGAGGGGCTCCTTGATCCGGTCCTTCGACAGGAACGGGCAGCCGAGCACCTCGGCCAGCGCAGCGCCGATCGTGCTCTTGCCGGAACCGGGCATGCCGTTGACGATGATCGCGACCTGAGCCATGCCTCGATCCTCGCAGACCGCGCAACCGCGGTCAGACCACGGCGCTCAGACCGCGGCGGTCGAACTCGAGGCGCCGGTCCAGTCGCCGGTCGCCAGGTACTCGACCTTCTTGGCGATCGATACCGCGTGGTCCGCGAAGCGCTCGTGGTAGCGGGAGGCCAGGGTGGCGTCGACGGTGTCGATCGGCCCGCCCTTCCACGCCTCGCCGAGCACGAAGTCGAACACGCTCGCGTGCAGTTCGTCGACGGCGTCGTCCTCGTCGCGGATCTCCGCGGCCAGCGCGATGTCCTCGGTCGCGAGCAGCCGCGTGAGCTTCTGCGACATCGCGACGTCGTGCTTGCCCATCTCCTTGAAGGTGCCGCGGAGTCCCTTCGGCACGACCTTCTCGGGGAAGCGCTGGCGGGCGAGCTGCGCGATGTGCTCGGCCATGTCGCCCATGCGCTCGAGCGAGGAGCTCACGCGCAGGGCGGTGACGACGACGCGCAGGTCGCGGGCGACCGGAGCCTGGCGGGCCAGGATGTCGATGGCGATCTCGTCGAGGCTGTTGGCGGCCTCGTCGATCTTCTGGTCGTCCGCGATCACCTCCTCGGCGAGGGCGACGTCGGAGTCGCTGAAGGCCTGGGTGGCCCGGGTGATGGCGGACTCGACGAGTCCTGCGATCTCGGTCAGTCGCTCCTGGACGTCCTGGAGTTCCTGCTGGAAGACTTCGCGCATGGGGGAGTACCTCTCTCTGCGTACCGGACGAGTGTCGTCAGCCCAGGTGAACGAACGGTGACGTGGGGCTGAACGCTTCGCGATCCGGCCTTCCGGGACGGGTGAACGGTACCGGAACCCCGCATGACCATCCCTACACTGGCGGCATGGACAACGCGTGGCTCGTGCCACTGTCGATGCTCCTCGGCGGGGTCTTCGGCGCGGGCGTCGTGGTGCTGATCATCACCGCCGAGCGCACGGCTCGTGCAGCAGACGTGGCGGAACGCACCCTGCCGGACGGTGTCGCAGCGGTGATCGCGACGATGCACAACCCGGCGGTGGTCATCGACCCGTCGAACACGGTCGTGGCCGCATCGCCCCAGGCGCTGACCGTCGGGCTCGTCGTGCGGCGCCGGCTCGTGCACCAGGAACTCCTCGACCTGGTCGACCGGGTGCGCAAGAGCGGCGAGATGGGGGCGGAGGACCTCGAGCTCCCGCGCGGACGGCACGGGGAGCTCATCGGCTACCTCAGCTTCCGGGCCGCGCAGCTCGGCAACCGGTACGTCCTCATCACGGCCGACGACCTGACCGAGAGCCGGCGCATCGAAGAGGTCCGCCGTGACTTCGTCGCCAACATCTCGCACGAGCTGAAGACCCCGATCGGCGCCATCGGCCTGCTGTCCGAGACCCTCGTGATCGCGGCCGACGACCCGGAGCACGTCAAGAAGTTCGCGGCGCAGCTCATCACCGAGTCCGAGCGGCTCGGCGCCCTGACGAAGGACATCATCGAGCTGTCCCGGCTGCAGTCGGTCGACGCGTTGGAGAACAGCGAGGAGACCGGTGTCGACAAGATCGTGCAGGCAGCGATCGACGCGAACGAGGTCGTCGCGCGCGCCCGCTCGATCGAGATCATCCGGGCGAAGAAGTCGAAGCTCCGGGTGATGGGCGACCCGGGCCTGCTGCAGGTCGCCGTCTCGAACCTCATCGCCAACGCGGTGAAGTACTCGCCCGACGGCACCCGCGTCGGCGTGGGCGTCCGGTCCGCGAAGGGCTTCGTCGAGATCGCGATCACCGACCAGGGCGTCGGCATCCCCGAGGCCGACCTGGACCGCGTGTTCGAGCGGTTCTACCGTGTCGACCCGGCACGGTCACGGGCCACCGGCGGCACCGGCCTGGGGCTCGCCATCGTCAAGCACGTCGTCGGCAACCACGGCGGCGACGTCCGTGTCTGGTCGCAGCCCGGCAAGGGCTCGACCTTCACCATCCGCCTGCCCGAGGCGGACACCGAACTGACCACCGCACTCGAAGAGCAACTGGAAGAGCAGCCATCGTGACCAAGATCCTCATCGTCGACGACGAGCCGGCCCTGAGCGAGCCCCTGGAGTTCCTGCTGCAGCGTGAGGGGTACGAGACCTCCGTCGCGGCCGACGGCGTGACCGCGCTGTCGAAGTTCGACTCGGAGAACCCGGACCTGGTGCTCCTCGACCTCATGCTGCCGGGGCTCTCCGGCACCGAGGTCTGCCGCCAGATCCGGACCCGGTCGAACGCGCCGATCATCATGCTGACGGCGAAGGACTCCGAGGTCGACATCGTCGTCGGGCTCGAGCTCGGCGCGGACGACTACGTGACGAAGCCGTACTCGACGCGTGAGCTGCTGGCCCGCATCCGTGCCGTCCTGCGCCGCCGCACCGAGGACGACCCGGCGGACAGCGGGATCCTGCAGGTCGGCGGCATCCGGATGGACGTCGAGCGGCACACGGTGTCGGTGGACGGGTCGGAGACGGCGATGCCGCTCAAGGAGTTCGAGCTGCTCGAGTTGCTGCTCCGGAACGCCGGCCGGGTGCTCACCCGTGGGCAGCTCATCGACCGGGTGTGGGGCTCCGACTACTTCGGCGACACCAAGACGCTCGACGTGCACATCAAGCGCATCCGCTCGAAGATCGAGCGCGTGCCGTCCACCCCGGAGATCCTGGTGACGGTCCGCGGTCTCGGGTACCGCATCGAGGCCTGAGACGGACGGACAGGAGGCCCGGTGCGAGTCCCTGGGACTCGCACCGGGCCTCCTGTCTGACACGGTGGCGCTTGCGCGGAGCGGCTACTCGCCGTCCGTCGGCGTGGCCGACGGGGTCTCGACCGGCAGCGTGATCTGGCTGGACGGCTCGGGGGTCGAGGTCGGCGCGAGGGTTGCGTACTCCTCTTGCGAGGTGGTCAGCACCGGCACGTTGGCCGAGACGCCCTCGGCGTCGGGGTAGGAGAAGTACACCTTGACGAGCGAACCGGGCTTCGCGTCCGCGCTGTCGAAGTCGAGGGTGTCGTGCTGCGAGTCGTTCGCCAGGTCGACGTGCGAGTTCGCCGGCACCAGCACGGTCTCGGTGTCGCCACCGATCTCGACCGACACGGTGATGCCGTCGGTGTCGGAGTTGTTCACCAGCGTGCCGATGAACCGCGCACCCTCGCCGTCGTCCGAGATGAGGATGGCGTTCCGCACGTTGACCTTGCCGGTCGAGACGTTGACGCCGTCGGTGATCTGCTTGATGTCGACGGTGTGCGCGGGCGACATGAACTCGCACCCGGTGGCGCCCAGCGCGATGGTTGCCGCAACGGCGACGGACACGAGTACCCGAGCTCGCAAGAGATTCCTCCGTAAGTCGATGAGGACCAGACGGTCCCGCTCCATCTTAGCGATCACCGGGAAGGCCCAGTGCTGAGGGTCCCCTTACCCGAACACCCCTTGTGGTAAACTGGAAGTCTGGGAACGGAGCCTGATACATGCAATTCGAGGTCGGCGAGACCGTCGTCTACCCCCACCACGGGGCGGCAACCATCTCTGAAGTCAAGACGCGCGTCATCAAGGGCGAGGAAAAGGTCTACCTGAAACTGCGGGTCACGCAGGGTGACCTGACGATCGAGGTACCGGCGGACAACGTCGACCTGGTCGGAGTCCGCGACGTGATCGGCAAGGAAGGGCTCGACAAGGTGTTCGAGGTCCTCCGGGCGCCGTTCACCGAAGAACCCACCAACTGGTCGCGCCGGTACAAGGCGAACCTCGAGAAGCTCGCTTCCGGGGACGTCATCAAGGTCTCCGAGGTCGTCCGCGACCTCTGGCGACGCGATCAGGACCGCGGCCTGTCCGCGGGCGAGAAGCGGATGCTGGCCAAGGCGCGGCAGATCCTGATCTCCGAGTTGGCCCTGGCCGAGAAGACCGACGAGGACAAGGCATCGACCGTCCTCGACGAAGTCCTCGCGTCCTGAGCGCACTGCACACCACGATGACCGCACGGTTCCCCGAAGGGGTGGACCGGGCGGTCGTCGTCGTTGCAGCCGGGTCCGGAACCCGGCTCGGCATCGGCACCGCGAAGGCGTTCGTGCCCATCGCGGGGCAGCTCATGCTCGCGCGGGCGCTCGAGCCGCTGTTCACGTTGTCGGCTCCGACGCTGGTCGTCGTGGTCGCGCCGTCGACCCTGCTCGAGGACTGCCGTCAGGTGGTCGCCTCGGTCGCGGGCGCCGCGGTCGCGTACACGGCGGTGGTTCCGGGAGGCACGGATCGCCATGGTTCGGTCCAGGCCGGCCTGGGCGTGCTGCCGGACTCCGTCACCGCGGTGCTGGTGCACGATGCGGCGCGGTGCCTCACGCCGGCCGCGCAGTTCGACCGGGTGTTCGACGCGGTCGAGGGTTCGGTCGCGACCGGCACCGGTGACGGCGTCGTCCCCGCGCTCCCCGTCACCGACACGGTCAAGCGGGTGTCCGGCGACGTGGTCGTCGAGACCGTCGACCGGTCCGCGCTCGTCGGGGTCCAGACGCCGCAGGGCTTCCCGCTCGACGCACTCCGACGGGCGTACGCGGTGTCGACGCAGTCCGAGACCGACGACGCCGGCGTGTTCCAGGCGGCCGGTGGCACGGTGCGCTTCGTGCCGGGCGACGCCGATGCCTTCAAGATCACGACGCCGTGGGACCTCGGACGGGCAGAGTCGATCGTCCGGTCGCGCGCCACGGCCCCGGGCGACCCCGGTGCCTCGGCGGTCCGGCTCGGGCTGGGCGTCGACGTGCACGCGTTCGACGTCGAGTCGCCGTGCCGCGTCGGCCTGCTCGACTTCCCCGGCGAACCCGGCCTCTCCGGGCACAGCGACGGTGACGCCGTGGCACACGCGGTGTGCGACGCCCTGCTCTCCGCGGGTGGCCTCGGTGACATCGGCGGGACGTTCGGCACCGCGGACCCCGCCTACGCCGGAGCCGCCGGGGACGTCTTCATCCGCGGTGCAGTCGGACTGCTCGCCGACGCCGGCCTCGTCCCCGTGTCGGTCACGGTGCAGGTCATCGGGAACCGGCCGCGCATCGGCGCCCGTCGTGCGGAGATGCAGGACGCCCTGTCCGCCGTCGTCGGTGCCCCCGTCGCGGTGTCCGGCACGACGACCGACGGCCTCGGGTTCACCGGCCGGGGCCAGGGGCTCGCCGCGATCGCCACGGCCGTCACCCGACCGGCCTGACGTCCTAGGCTTGGGATCGTGACCGTTCGCCTCTACGACTCCCGCGCCGCAGCCGTCGTCGACCTCGTCCCCCTGGTCGACGGACAGGTCAGCGTCTACGTCTGCGGTCCGACGGTGCAGTCGTCGCCGCACATCGGACACCTGCGCTCGGCCCTGGTCTACGACATCTGGCGCCGCTGGCTGACGTACCGCGGTCTGCGCGTCACCCTCGTGCGGAACGTCACCGACATCGACGACAAGGTGCTCGACCTGGCCGCCGGCACCGACGAAGCGTGGTTCGCCCGCGCCTACCGCGTCGAGCTCGAGTTCACCGCCGCGTACAACGCCCTCGGCATCCTGCCCCCGACCTACGAGCCGCGCGCCACCGCGAGCGTGCCGCAGATGCACGACATCATCACGAAGCTCATCGACCGCGGCCACGCCTACGTCGCCGCCGACGACTCGGGCGACGTCTACTTCGACACCGGCAGCTGGGAGTCCTACGGGGCGCTCACCCGGCAGCGTCGCGAGGACATGGTCGAAGCCGCCGACGCCGACCCCCGCGGCAAGCGCGACGCCCGCGACTTCGCGCTCTGGAAGGGTGCGAAGCCCGGCGAGCCGTCGACCGCGTCGTGGGACTCCCCGTGGGGCCCCGGTCGTCCGGGCTGGCACATCGAGTGCTCCGCCATGTCGCGGCGGTACCTTGGTCCGGCGTTCGACATCCACGGCGGCGGACTCGACCTGCGGTTCCCGCACCACGAGAACGAGCTCGCGCAGTCCACCGCGGCGGGCGACCCGTTCGCGTCGTACTGGTTGCACAACGGGCTCGTCACGGTCGAGGGCCAGAAGATGTCGAAGTCGCTCGGCAACTCGATCTTCGCCGCCGACTTCCTGGCCGCTGCCCGTCCGGCCGTGGTGCGGTACTTCCTGGGCGCTGCGCACTACCGCTCCTCGATCGACCACCACGACGGCTCGTTGGCCGAGGCCGAGGCCGCGTACGACCGCGTCGACGGGTTCCTGCAGCGGGCCGAGGTGCGGCTCGAAGGCGTGCACCTCGCCGACGCCCCCGCCGTGCCGGACGCCTTCGCCGCCGCGATGGACGACGACCTCGCAGTGCCCCAGGCGCTGGCCGTCCTGCACGAGACCGTGCGCACCGGCAATGCCGCCCTGGACGCCGACGATGCGGAAACGCTCGGGGTCGCGTACCATCAGGTGGCCGCCATGGTAGAGGTCCTCGGCATCGACCCGCGAGCCGCCCACTGGTCGGGGGGCGGTCAGGACACCTCGGCAGGCCCGCTCGCCGCTCTCGTCGAACGCCTCGTGCAGGAGCGCGCGGACGCCCGGGCAGCACGGGACTTCGCTGCGGCCGACCGCGTGCGCGACGACCTCGCCGCCGCGGGCATCACGATCGAGGACACGCCGTCCGGAACACGCTGGAGCATCGCCTGAACACGGCAGTGCCGAACAGGAGCTACGCATGAAGAACGTCTCGGGAAGCAAGAAGGGTCGGCCCGGCGCCGTCCGCACCGGTCGCAAGGGCAACAAGCAGGTCGGTTCCGGTGGTCAGGGTGCCCAGGCGCTCGAGGGTCGCAAGCCGACCCCGAAGGCCGAGGACCGGCCGTACCACCCCGCCGGCAAGCGCAAGGCGGCGAAGGACCGCTTCGAGGCAGCCAAGGGCCGTCACGGTTCCTCGAGCACCCCGCAGGGCCGCACCGGTCGTCCGCCGGCCCGGAAGACCGATGACTCCGAGCTCGTGACCGGCCGCAACTCCGTGCTCGAGGCGCTCCGCACGAAGACCCCGTCGACGACGCTCTACATCGCGTCGCGCATCGAGGTCGACGACCGCGTCAAGGAGATCCTGACGCTCGCGAACCACCGCAGCGTGCCGATCATCGAGCTCATGCGCCCCGAGCTCGACCGCATCACCGGCCACGACAGCGTGCACCAGGGCGTCGCGCTCAAGGTGCCGGCGTACCAGTACGCCGTGTCCGAGGACATCGTCGAGCAGGCCTTCTCGCGCGACCAGGTCCCGCTGCTCGTCGCGCTCGACGGCATCACCGACCCCCGCAACCTCGGGGCGATCATCCGCTCGACCGCCGCGTTCGGCGGACACGGCGTCATCGTGCCGCAGCGTCGTTCGGTCGGCGTCACCGCGTCGGCGTGGAAGACCTCCGCCGGCGCCGCGGCCCGCACGCCCGTCGCGATGGCCCCGAACCTCACCCAGACGCTGAAGTCCCTCAAGTCGATGGGCCTGTTCGTCCTCGGTCTGGACGGCGACGGCGACGTGGAGCTCGACGGCCTCGCGCTCGCCGACCGCCCGATCGTGATCGTCGTCGGTTCCGAGGGCAAGGGCCTGTCGCGCCTGGTCACCGAGACCTGCGACGCGATCGTGTCGATCCCGATCTCGAGTGCGACCGAGTCCCTCAACGCCGGCATCGCCGCGAGCGTCACCCTGTGGGAGGTCGCCCGGCGCCGTCGCGCCGAGTAGCCGCGGCGCCTCGTCCGCAGGAACGGTCGCCTCCCCTCGTGGGAGGCGGCCGTTCCTGCGTGCGGTGCCGGCCGGGTCAGGCCCGACGGGTCAGGACACGTCGGATGATGCCCGCCGTGTGGTCACGAGTCGTCGCCGCGCGACGCCGTAGGCGACGGTCCGTGACCGGCGGACGTGCACCTGGCGGGGTGTCGTGACCGCTCGACGTCCAACGGCATCACCGGCGGCGCAGGCGTGACGGTCTGGAGGCGCGGCGCCGGTCTCCGGGACGCGCGCCGGGCCTCCAGGCGGTCGCGTTCACGGACCCCGAACGGTCACGACATGTCGGCCGGTGTCCTCCGGGTGGTCACGTGTCGTCGCTGCGCGACGCCGCCGGCGACGGTCTGTGACCAGTCGGCACCCACCCGGCGGAGTGTCGTGACCGACCGGGGACCGCGTCAGACGGTGGTGCGCCAGTCCTGGACGTCGGCGTCGTCGTCTGCGGGTTCCGCGTCGTCGACCACGGGGATCGGCAGCGTCATCGACGAAGTCGGCGGATTGATGAGCAGGCGCTCGTCGCGGCGGTGGCGCAGCACGTCGTTGATGTACGCCGTGGTGGCCTCGGGCAGTGAGACCGACCGCTCCTCTTCCTGCGACATGAACCAGCGGTGCTCGAGCAGTTCGTGGAAGACCTCCGCGGGTTCGAGGCGACCGCGCAGGTCACGGGGGATCGAGCGGACGACGGGCTCGAAGACCCGCGAGACCCACTCGTGCGCCACCATCTCCTCGTCGAGTTCGTCGCGGCCGTTGCGTGCCCGGTACGAGTCGAGGTCGTTGAGCAGGCGTCGGGCTTGGTTCTCGCCGGCGTCCAGGCCGGTCAGCCGCAGCAGGCGTCGCTGGTGGTGTCCGGCGTCGACGACCTTCGGCTGGATCCGCACCTGCGAACCGCCCTCGGTCGTGTGGATCGAGAGCTCCTCGATGTCGAAGCCGAGCTCGTTGAGCCGCTCGACGCGGTCGTTGATGCGCCAGCGTTCCTTGATGTCGAACTGCTCGGTGCCCGTGAGCTCGGTCCAGAGCGTCCGGTACTGCGCCACGATCCGGTTGGAGACGTCCACGGGGTCGGCGTTCTCGTCGAGCCGGCCGCCGGCCTCGAGGTCGAGGAGCTCGCCGGCGATGTTCACGCGCGCGACCTCGAGGTCGTTCTCGCGCTGCCCGTTCGACAGCCCGCCGGGGTAGAGCTTGCCGGTCTCGGCGTCGACCAGGTACGCGGCGAACGAGCCCGCGTCGCGCCGGAACAGCGTGTTCGAGAGCGACACGTCGCCCCAGTAGAAGCCGATGACGTGCAGCCGGACGAGCAGCAACGCGAGGGCGTCGACGAGACGGGTCGCGGTCTCCGGGCGCAGGGTCTGCGAGTACAGCGCGCGGTACGGCAGCGAGAAGCGCAGGTGCCGCGTCACGAGCACGGGGTGCAGCTGCTCGCCGTCCGCGTCGACCCGACCGGTGATGACGGCGACGGGGTCGACGCACGGCACGTCCATGCGCTGCAGCGTGCGGAGCATCTCGTACTCGGAGCGCGCGATCTCCTCGCCGGTCTCCTTCACGGCGGCGACGTACCCACTCAGGTGCACGAAGCGCACGAGGTGCCGTGAGATGCCCTTCGGCAGGGCCACGATGGTCTCGTCCGGCCAGTCCGCCAGCGGCAGGTCCCACGGCAGGTCGAGCAGGCCGGGGTCGACGGTGGCTGCGGTGATGGACATCGAGTCGGGCACGGTGGATCCTTCGGTGTCGTGGAGGACAGCCGAGAGCCCGCGACCCGCCCTTGTGAGGCGGCGCGGGCTCTCGGGGAGTGCGCTTCGGTTACGCGCTGACGACGGCCTTGTCGTCCAGGCGCTCGCCCGACTCGGTGTCGAAGGCGTGCACGTGGCCCGACTTCGGCGTCACCACGATGGTGTCACCGATCGACGGGTGCGAACGGCCGTCCACGCGGGCGACGATGTCGACGCGCGTGCCCTTGACGTCGGCGTGACCGTAGAGGTAGCCGTCGGCGCCGAGTTCCTCGACCACGTCGACCGTGACCGGCAGGCCCTCGCCCGACTGCGCCACGACGACGTCCTCGGGGCGGATGCCCACGGTGATCTGGGCGGAACGCGCGTTGGAGAGCGTGTCGCGGTCGATCGCGTGGTTGAGCGTGCCGAACTTGATGCCGCCCTCGACGACGTCAGCCGGCAGCAGGTTCATCGCCGGCGAGCCGATGAAGCCCGCGACGAAGACGTTGTTCGGCTTCTCGTACAGGTCGCGCGGCGTGCCGACCTGCTGCAGGATGCCGTCCTTGAGCACCGCGATGCGGTCACCCATGGTCAGTGCCTCGGTCTGGTCGTGCGTGACGTAGACCGTGGTGACGCCGAGACGGCGCTGGAGCGACGCGATCTGCGTACGGGTCTGGACGCGGAGCTTGGCGTCGAGGTTCGACAGCGGCTCGTCCATGAGGAACACCTGCGGCTGACGGACGATCGCACGGCCCATCGCGACGCGCTGACGCTGACCACCGGAGAGCGCCTTCGGCTTGCGGCCGAGGTAGTCCTCGAGGTCGAGGAGCTTCGCGGCTTCCTGCACGCGGGTGGCGCGCTCGTCCTTGCCGACACCGGCGATCTTGAGCGCGAAGCCCATGTTCTCGGCGACGGTCATGTGCGGGTACAGCGCGTAGTTCTGGAACACCATCGCGATGTCGCGGTCCTTCGGCGGGACGTCCGTGACGTCGCGGTCGCCGATGCGGATCTGACCGGAGTTGACCTCTTCGAGGCCGGCCAGCATGCGGAGCGAGGTGGACTTGCCACAACCCGAGGGGCCGACGAGGACGAGGAACTCGCCGTCGGCGACGTCCAGGTCGAGGGAGTCGACCGCGGGACGGTTGCCTCCGGGGTAGAGACGGGTTGCCTTGTCATAGGTGACGGACGCCATGAGCGTTCGGTCCTTTCTTCACCGGCAGGTACGTGCCGGACGATCCGAGTGAAGCGGTCAGCCCGCGAGGGCCCCGGATGGTCGTCGTCGACCATCGAGGTTCATACAACACGAGTTCTCGCGGGTGCGCCAGTGTTTTCCCCCTGGCCGGTCGGTTCCCAGAGCGTGGTTGGGTGGTTCCCAGAGCGGCCCACTACAATCGCCGGGTCCGTCCGCCGAGCGGGGGTAGGTCGTGCGGACGCCGATCAGGAGGACGACGCACCGATGACCAACCGCCCCGAGGGTGACGCCCGCGCCGCGCGGAACGAGCGCCGCGAAGCCGCCCGACAGCGAGCGCAGCGCCACAGGACACAGCAGAAGCGCCGCCAGCGCGGAACCCGGCTCGGACTCCAGATCGGACTCGGTGTCGTCCTGCTCGCAGCGGCCGCCGTCGTCACGCTCGTCCTGGTCGACTCCGTGAAGCCAGCAGGCCCCGGGCCCTCGACCATGTCGCAGGGCGGCATCACCCTCGGCGAGGGGCTCAAGCCCGTGACCGCGTCGAGCAGTGCGTCGCCGAGCGCCTCGGCGACCACTGGTGCGGGCACGGTGCGCATCACGCTGTACGTCGACTACCTCTGCCCGACCTGCGGCGAGTTCGAACAGGCCAACGGCGACTACATCGAGAGCCTCGTCGACTCCGGCGCCGCCACCGTCGACATCCACCCGCTCGCGGTCCTGTCGAACCGGTCGCAGGGCACCAAGTACTCACTGCGCGCCGCGAACGCCGCGGCCTGCGTCGCCGAGCACTCGCCGGACCAGTTCTACGCGGTCAACAAGGCGCTCTACGCCGAGCAGCCGGAAGAAGGCACACCCGGGCTCACCGACGCGCAGCTCACCAAGGTCGTCACCGGGGTCTCCGGCCTGCAGGACCGCCGGGCCGTCACGAGCTGCATCGCCGACCAGGACTACAGCAAGTGGGTCGACGAGCAGACGACCGCGGTGTCCGGCGGCGACATCCCCGGGTCGACCCTGAGCGACTTCCCCGGCACGCCGCTGGTGCTCGTCAACGGGCAGCAGTACGAGCTCACGTCGCCGATCACGAACGACGACTTCCGCACCTTCGTGGTCACCGCGGCCGGTGCCACCGAGGCGACGCCCACCCCGACCCCCACGCCGAGCGCGACGCCGTCCCGCACGCGGAGCGCGACACCGACGCCCACGCCGACGAAGGGCTGATCGCTACAGCGACGAACCAGGGACGCTGAACGTGTCGCAGCTCGTCGCGCCCTGCTGGTAGCCGCGGACGAACCACTTCTGGCGCTGCTCACTCGAGCCGTGCGTGAAGGAGTCCGGGTCGACCCGGCCGCTCGAGCGCTCCTGGATGCTGTCGTCGCCCACGGCGCTCGCGGCGGACAGGGCATCGGCGATCTCGGACCGGCTGATCGGCTCGAAGAAGGTCTCGCCGTTCGCGTCCTCGGTGTTCGCCGCGTCGCCGACCCAGGCGCCGGCGTAGCAGTCGGCTTGCAGCTCGACGCGGACACTGCCGGACGACGCCCCGGTGCCCGAACGGTCCGTGCTCGCGAAGGCACCCTGCAGCTGCTGGATGTGGTGGCCCCACTCGTGCGCGACGACGTACATCTGCGCGAGCGGCCCGCCCGACGACCCGTACTTCGACTGCAGGTCGTCGTAGAACGCGGTGTCGAGGTAGATCGCGCGGTCCGGCGGGCAGTAGAAGGGCCCGGTGGCGGCGGACGCCTGACCGCACGACGTGTCGGTCGAGCCGTCGAACAGGAAGAAGTCCGGCGCCGTGTACGAGATGCCGAGCTTCCGGGCCTCGGCCGTCCAGTAGCCGTCGAGTGACTCGGCTGCCCCTTCCATCCGGCACTCGACCTTGAGGTTGGCGTCACGCCCGGTGCGGCACTCCGGGGCGGCGTCGACCGGCTGGTCCTGTTGCTGGATCTGCGTCGTGCCACTGCCGCCGCCGACGAACCCGCTGAGGTCGAAGCCCGTGAACTGCGCGATCAGGAAGACGACGATCGCCGTGACGCCGACGGCGCCGCCGCCGACCGCGGCCGTCCGACCCCGGCGCTTCACCCTGCCGCCCTTGAGCTGCGAATCGTCGTTGAACGTCATGCTCCCGAATGTACGGCCCACGGGACTCGCACGCCGCACGCATGCCCCGCGCGTACCGTCTGGGACGTCGGCGACCCCGACACGTGTCGTACAACCGGAAGGAACCGCAACCATGGCCACTCCCATCAGCACCGTGATGAGCCCCGCCCGCTACGTGCAGGGCAAGGACGCGATCACCCGCGTCGGCGAGTTCGTCGCCCCCATCGGCCAGCGCCCCCTGATCGTCGCCGACGACGTCGTGTGGGGCATCGTCGAGGCCGCGGTGATGACGAGCTTCCAGGCGGCCGACCTGCGGGTCGAGCGGGTCGGCTTCGGTCGCTTCGCGACGCCGAAGGCGGTCGACGACCTCGTCGAGCAGATCCGGTCGACCGACGCGGACGTCATCGTCGGGCTCGGCGGCGGTTCAGCGATCGACGCGGCCAAGGCCTCCGGACACCTGGCCGGCATCCGCTGGGCGAGTGTCCCGACGGCGGCGAGCACCGACGCCCCGACCTCGGCGCTCGCGGTGATCTACTCCGAGGAAGGGGAGTTCATCGAGTACCGGTTCTTCCCGCACAACCCCGACCTCGTCCTCATCGACACGAAGCTCGTCGCGAACGCTCCCGTCCAGTTCCTGGTCGCGGGCATCGGCGACGCCCTGGCCACCTGGGTCGAGGCCCGTGCCGCCAAGCGTGCGAACGCCGACACCATGGCCGGCGGGCTGCAGACCGAGACCGGCGTCGCGCTCGCCGAGCTGTCCTGGAAGCTGCTGCACGAGAACGCCCTGCAGGCCATCGAGGCCGTGAAGGCTGGGGTCGTCACGCCCGCGCTCGAGAAGGTCGTCGAGGCGAACACCCTGCTGTCGGGCCTCGGGTTCGAGTCCGGCGGACTGGCGGCAGCGCACGCGATCCACAACGGACTGACCGCCGCTCCGCAGGCGCACGGTCTGGCGCACGGGCAGAAGGTCAACATCGGCACGATCGCGCAGCTCGTGCTCGAGGGTGCACCGGCCGAGGAGATCGAGGACTTCGTCGTCTTCACCACGAAGGTCGGCCTGCCGAACACCCTGACCGAGATCGGCCTGACCGTGGACGACACGACGGAACTCCGCGCCGTGGCCGAGGCCGCGACCGTCGAGGGCGAGACCATCCACAACATGCCGTTCCCGGTCACGCCGGAGCTCGTGGTGGACGCGCTCATCGCCGTCGAGGGCATCGCGCGGAGCATCCGCGCCGAGCACGGACTGCCGGAGCCGGTCCTGTACCAGCACCACTGATCGGATCGGGGTCAGGTGCGGACCAGCGGCTCCATCGTCGCCAGGTCCGCACCGATCCCGACGTCCACCAGCTCGATCCGTCCCGCGAGGGTGGCGGCCGGCCCCGTCAGCAACCCGGCCTTCACCCCGCCGAACGTGACCGTGACGTCGGCGTGCAGGACGTGGTCGTCCGCGATCCCGCCGGTGTCGACGTCGATGCCGCTCGGCACGTCGACGGCGACGACGAACGGTGCGCGCTGGTCGCGGGCGAGTTCACGGATGGCGTCGACGACCTCGCGGGCGGGGGAGCGGAGGGCCGCAGGCCCCTGCACCCCGATCCCGAGGATCGCGTCGAGCACCAGGTCGGCGTCGAGTGCCGCGTCCGTCACCACCGCCTCGGGGCCGGCCGGGTCGTCCAGGGGGCGCGCCCCGGCGTCCAGCGCCGCTGCCAGGCCCGCCTCGTGCACGCGTGAGCCGACGCGCAGGACCGCCACGTGCCTCCCGGCCGCCGCCAGCCGCGCACCCGCGAACAGGGCGTCACCACCGTTGTCGCCGCTGCCCACCAGCAGCAGGACGGACCCCGGTCCGTCGCCGGGCCGGACGGCCGGATCGTCGAGCAGGTCGCCGACGATGCGGGCCAGCCCGTCGGCCGCTCGTTGCATGAGGGGCTCACCCGCATCGAGGTGCGGCCGCTCTGCCGCCCGGATCTGGTCACCGCCGTAGCCGTCCATGGCGACCACAGTGCCCCGGTACCCTGGAGGGGACATGTCACTCGTCCCCGAAGCGCCCCGTCCCCGCATCGTGATGTCGCCCGACGGCCTCCGGCTCGCGACCTACGACTTCGGCGATCCCGACGCCCCCGCGGTCGTCGCGGTGCACGGGTTCGCCTCCGGTGCGGTGCTGAACTGGCACGCCTCCGGTTGGACCCGTGACCTCGTCCGCGCCGGGTACCGCGTGCTGGCGTTCGACCAGCGCGGGCACGGCGCGAGCGCGAAGCCGCGCGACCCCGGTGCGTACTCGATGGACCTGCTCGTGGCGGACGTCACCACCGTGATCGACACGTACCTGCTCGACGAGGTGGCGTTCCTCGGGTACTCGCTCGGTGCACGCGTCGGGTGGCACACCGCCGAGCGGCTGCCGGACCGCATCACCCGCGCGGTGTTCGGCGGGATCCCCGACGCCGACCCGATGCGCCGCGTGCGGGTCGACCAGGCGAAGGCGTACCTGGCGGACGGCACACCGATCGAGGACCGCGTGACCAACGGCTACCTGACCATGGCGGGGAACGTCGAGGGGAACGACCTCGCGGCGCTCGTGGCGATGGTCGAGGGGATGCGGAACAGCATCGAGCCGACGCCGGACAACGCCCCCGCGCAGCCGATCCTGATGGCGGCCGGCAGCGAGGACGGCATCCGCGACAGCGCCGTGCGGTTGGCGCAGGCGGCCCCGGACGCGTCGTTCTTCGAGATCCCGGGGCGCAACCACTTCAACGCACCGACGTCGCGTGCGTTCCGCGAGGCGGCGCTGGCGTTCCTGCGTTCCTGACCGCGGCGCGTTGTCCGCCCCGCGCTGAGGGGTACTCGTAGGTCCTCGTTGTCCCGGGACACCGCGCGTACCGTCCCGGCCATGGACTACAGACTCCTCGGCAACAGCGGGACATCGGTGTCGACGCTGACCCTCGGCACCATGACGTTCGGCAGCGAAGCCGACGAACCCACCTCCCACACCATCATCGACACGTTCGTCGCGGCCGGCGGCACCCTGATCGACACGGCCGACGTCTACTCGGGCAACGAGTCCGAGCGGATCATCGGTCGCTGGCTCGCGGCACACCCCACCGAGGCGCAGCAGGTCGTCCTCGCCACCAAGGGCCGCTTCCCGCAGGGTGACGGCCCGAACGACGTCGGCCTGTCGCGCCGGCACCTCCGGGTCGCGCTCGACGCCTCGCTCGAGCGCCTCGGCGTCGACCACATCGACCTGTACCAGATGCACGCCTGGGACGCCCTGACGCCGATCGAGGAGACGCTCCGGTTCCTCGACGACGCGGTCTCCGCCGGCAAGATCGGCTCGTACGGCTTCTCGAACTACCTCGGCTACCAGATCACGAAGGCCGTGTACGAGGCGAAGGCGCACGGTTGGGCCCCGCCGGTCACCCTGCAGCCGCAGTACAACTTGCTCGTCCGCGACATCGAGCACGAGATCGTCCCCGCCAGCCTCGACGCCGGGATCGGCCTGCTGCCCTGGTCGCCCCTGGCCGGCGGCTGGCTGTCCGGCAAGTACCAGCGCGACGAAGCGCCCACCGGCTCCACCCGCCTCGGCGAGAACCCGGCACGCGGCATGGAGGCCTGGGAAGCGCGGAACGGTGACGAGCGCACCTGGGCCGTCCTCGACGCGGTGTCCGCCGTCGCCGACGCGCACGGCGCCTCGCGGTCGCAGGTCGCCCTCGCCTGGCTGCTCGCCCGGCCGGCGGTGACGAGCGTGATCCTCGGCGCCCGGACCGTGTCCCAGCTCGAGGACAACCTCGGTGCGGCCGACCTCGTGCTGACCGACGCGGAGCTCACGCAGCTCACCGACGCCAGCGCGCCGCGCATCGACGACTACCCGTACGGCACCGCGGGCGTCGCACAGCGGGGGCGCAAGATCACCGGCGGGCGCTGAAGACCCGTGCACGTTCGTGCGGATTCGCGCTGATGTGGGGTCCGGGTGTGGACGCACGGTTCGGTGAGGTGTCATCCTCTTCGCACGACCGGCTGGTTACCGCGTCCAGCGCCCGGAACACTCCCTGATCCGTGTTCCACACGCGCCGATGCCCCGGGTGAGTGATCACCCGGGGCATCGCTTCGTGCTCGGCAGTGCGTCGCGATCCCTGCCGCGCATCGTGTACGGCAGTATTCCAGAGTGCTGCTCTGTTTCGTCGACGAATCGTTCAAACCGGACCTCTACGGGTTCGGCGCCGTGATGGCGGATGCCTCGCAGACCCGTTGGCTCACGCAACGCATGCACGAGATCGTCGCCGCGCTCCAGGAGTACGGCGTCGAGCCGCAGACGGAGCTCCACGCCCATCCGATCTTCCACGGAAAGGGAGCATGGAGCGGGGTGCCTCCGCGCGTGCGTGTGAAGGTGTTCCTCGACGTCGTCGAAGCCGTGGTTGCCTCCGGCGCGACGGTGTTGCTCCGCGGCGCTCGACCGGAGCAACTCCGCCGTTACCAGGACACGCGTGGGTTCCGCGATCGGCACACTCCGGAGCAGGTTGCGTTCCAGCACCTGCTGCATCGAGTGGACAGGAGGGCCGGCGACCTGGAGATGCACGCCCTGGTCATCGCGGACGAACGGTCGGATCGGGACCGTCATCGTGAGCGCTTCGCGGTGTACCAGGCCTACGGGACCCCGGGAACGTACATGCAAACCCGGCTTGAACGGCTTCTCGACACGGTGCACTTCGCGCCGAGCCACTACTCGAGGATGCTGCAGGTCGCTGATCTCGTCGCGTTCGTCTGGGTGCGGTCCCAGACCGTCGACGAACGGGATCATCGTCAGGCGCGGGTCCTCTCCGCACTCGTCTCGGACATCGAGAGCTGCGCCTACAGCGCGGGGGTCTGGCCCTGACGAGTGCGGAGTGGGAGAAGCCCCGGACGCACGACAGCCCCGCTCGCGGCGGGGCTGAAGGCGGTGCGGGCGGCGAAGAGGTCGCGGCCTGCGAATCCAGTATATGGGGCCGGCAGCGGGACTTGAACCCGCAACCCCCGTATTACAAGTACGGTGAAAATACTCCAAATGGAGTTGCATGTGCTCCGATCGGAGGTGTAGGTTCTCAGATGTGCACAGATGACGTACCGTGTGCACAGCACAACGGCTACACGATTGGCACCACAACATGCAGCGCAGCAGGAGAAGACGTCTCCACTGACGACGAAGGGCCGGCCCGCGGCAACGGACCAGCCCTGAATCCCACCCGTGACAGGACCACGAGAGGAACAGGACCACGCTATGCGTGACCACCGACACGACATCAGAAGATCAGCTGGGGACAACGGCGTCCCCGCCAACGGCAACGACACCAGAAGAATGTAGGGAGACGCGATGGCGAACCGGAAGGGCATGGGCGGCCTGTACAAGGACGCTCGCGGCTACTGGACGGGATCCGTCGAACTCCCATCACGAGACGGCAAGCGCCGCCGCAAGATCGTCCGGAGCCGTGACCGTTCCGAGGTGATCCGCCGCCTCGACGACCTGAAGCGAGAGCTCCGCGACAACGGCGACATCGACACCCGCGACATCACCGTGAAGCAGTGGTTCACCTACTGGCTCGACAACATCGTCGACCGTGAGCTCCGCCCGAAGACCGCCGAGCGGTACCGCAACATCACCGAGCACTGGGTCATCCCCATCATCGGGGGGAAGAAGCTCAAGCAGCTCACCTCCGCCGGCATCCGGTCGGTCACTGACGCGATGGTGCGAGAGGGAGGCTCGCCGACCACGGCGCTCACGGCGCACCGCATCATCTCGACCGCGCTCGAGTGGGCGCTTCGCGAGGGCCGCATGACCAAGAACCCGGCGAAGCTCATGGCCGCACCCAGGAAGGCTGCGTCAGCGCTCGACGCCCTCGACCTGCAGGAGGCCCTTGACCTGTACACGCACGTCCGGGACGCCGGCGGTCCCGGCTTCGCCCTGTGGGCGACCACGCTCCTCACCGGCGCTCGCCGCGGTGAGGTCATCGGCCTCGAGGCTGATCGGGTCGCCGACGAACTCGACATCTCCTGGCAGATGCAGCGACTCACGTGGCGGCACGGCTGCAAGACGACGTGTGGGTACAAGCGCGGCGCGGAGTGTCCCGCACGGAAGCTCGTCCTGCCGAACGACTACGAGTACCGACACGTGACCGGCGGCCTGTTCCTGACACGGCCGAAGTCCAAGAGTGGCTGGCGGATCATCCCGCTCGTCGACCCACTCGCCTCGGTGCTCCACGAGCACCTCGAGGCTCACCCACCAGGCCCCAACGGATTCGTGTTCACCCGTGACGGGAAGCCGATCGATCCGTCAGACCACTCCCGTTCCTGGCGAGCGCTCCTCGCGGAGACCGGCATCGAGAAGAACGTCCGACTGCACGACATCCGGCACACCACGATCGACCTCCTCACGATCGCCGGTGTCCCCGACGACGTCATCGTGCAGATCGCCGGCCACGCCTCCCGGATGCAGACGAACGCCTACAAGCGGCGCAACGACATCCCCCGCATGCGCCTCGGCATGGCCGCGATGGGTGACCTGTTCAACCAGCCAGACCGTGCACGTTCAGGAACACTCGAGCGAGGCGCGTAGACACGTCGAGCTCGCGCGCAAGACGCGCGCAGTCCGGGGCCCACTTCATCACCTCGCGGCACTCGTCCAGGTCGATCAGGTTGCTCGCCGCGACCCGGTCCGCCTGGACTTCGTGCTTCGGCCTGGCGTCCTCGTGACCGAGCATCGCGTGAGCGATGCCGTGCGCGAGGGCGGACCGGTCATGCACCCGACGTAGCCCGGAGCGCACCACGATCGTGTTGCGCTCCGGTAGCCACAGCTCGTGTGCGGTGCGGATGGGCGCGTGCACCACGGTCAGCCCCAACTGCTCGGCGTGCTCGTATGGGTCGTACATCATCCCCCAGGACGGTGGTTAGTCGAACTGCTCGTCGGTGTCCATCTCAGGGTCGATGGTCGCCGCCTTCTTCTGCTCCGCTTCGATCTCGTCGACCGTCATGTCCTCGACTCGCCGAAGCGGTGTCACATTCTGACCACTGACCCCCGACACAACGGCGTCCATGCCGCCCATTCGCCGGACCGCGCGCTCCGAGAGATCCGAAGGCGTCACGCCGAGAGCGCCGGCGAGCTGGGTGAGCTGACCGAAGCTGATGTCGCGCTCGCCGGGGAGGATCCGGTTGAGCGTGCCGTAGGGGACGCCGGAGCGCAACGCGAGCTCGCGCACGGTGATGCCGACGGCCGCGCGCTCGGCGCGAATCTCGGCCGCGAGTGCCTGGTTCGCCGCTGTCTTCTGGTCGTTGTCTGCCACGGGTGGAGAGTCTACGACTCCAAATGGCATCAAATCACGCACATTGTGCAACTATGGTGTTGCGGTACTCCGTTTGGAGTAGTAGGTTCGCCGTATGGAGAACAGAGCAGCGGCCATCACCGTCACGAAGCGCGTCACCGACGCACTCGTGCGGTCGGGCAACACGCTCGACACTCTCGCACAGGCCACCGGCACTTCCGGCTCGGACCTGCGTGCACGCCTCGACAAGACGTCGGAGCTCACGTGGGCCGAGCTGGTCGCAGCCGGTGGCCTTTCGCGTACCCACCCGTCCCGATTCTTGGAGGCAGTCGCATGAGCGACACGATCACCCCGACGGATCGGATCGAGGCCGAGATCAAGGAGGGCAAGCTCCTCTACTCGACCGCGTCCCTGGCACGGGCCGTTGAACGGTCCAACCAGTTCATCCGCAACGACATCCGCGACGGCCACCTCAGGGCGGCCAAAGGCGGCAAGGGCGAGCGAGCCTCGTTCCTGATCGAGATCGCGGAGGCAGAGCGCTACGCCAAGTGGCTCGCCTCCGGCAGACCCGAGGACTAACCCTCCCGGTCACACACCGCCCATCTGGGGCGGTATTCGTCGCGCCCGAAAAACGGCCCCGAGGGGCACGCTCCCGCCGCGCCTGCACGTTCAGAACTAAACAGAGGGCTCACCCAGCCACGGAGCGATCGCGTCCCCAGCACGGATGCGTGGAGCGGTACGTGGCCAGGGCAGTCGAAAAACCGATGCACGTGCCGTCCGGCCTTGGAACACAGGCACCCCGCGCAACAGGGGAGACGACGACGTGACCGCCGTCAGGCCGCGAATTACGCGGTGCAACGGCAGGTCTGACAGGTCCGGCCACGCGCAGCCGGAGCGACCGGGGTTCGACGTCCCCGGCAGACCACGACAGCGACGGAGTTGACCCGAACCTCCACCCTCGCTGCTTCCTGTTCACCGACGCGGAGGAGCCCGCATGGACGACTTCATCCTCACGAACCACGCGCAGCAGCGAGCGAGAGACATGGCCCTCGACGACAAGTTCATCGAAGAGCTGCTCACCCACCCGCACGTGAAGCACGTCAACAAGTCACCGACGCACGGGGACGCCTGGCGGTACTGCCGCGACGACGTCGCAGCGATCGTCTCGCTCGACGACCCAGTAGTCATCACGTTCCTCCCGGCCACCGAAAAGCGGTGGGTCGCCGAGGACGCCACCCATCCACTCCCAGACCGGCGCTTCGACGCCGAGCGCTGGCACAACGACTAGGAGCCGACATGCCCGCAGCCCGCAGACACGACATCGACACCAGCCACGAAGCAGCCCGCAGCGTCTACAAGCCCAGCGACGTGCAGCACCGCATCGCCGCGGTCCTGCAGGGAGCCGCGTACGCCGGCGACCGAGACGGCCTCACCGACGAGGAGATGATCCGCCGGTACAAGGCCCGCGCCGCGGCGGTGGGCGACCCCATTCCCACCGACGCATCCCTTCGCTCCCGTCGCGCCGAGCTCGTCGTCGCCGGCAAGGTCCGCCGCAGCCTCGTCAACGGCAAGACCGCCACCGGCCGTGCCGCCGCGAAGTGGGTGATGACCTCATGACCGACGACGACCGCCTCACGAACCTCGCCCTCGCTGGCTTCCTCGCCGTCTGCGCGATCGCGCTCGGCCTGGCTGCGGTCCTCGTCGTCGCTGGTGGGGGTGCGCTGTGATCGGCCCGAAGGCCAAGGAGGGCCTGCTTGCGTTCGCGTTCTTCGCTGCGGTCATCGCCGCGATGTTCCTGCCTTCGGCGCTGTGAGCGACGAGAACAAGGCCGCCGGCGACCTCGCGCCGCGGTCGTGGCGGAACTTCCACCGCAGCCGCCGAGCCCACGAGATGCGCCAGGACCTCGCAGCCGAGAACGACTACCCCGAACCCACCGACTGGTGGCTGACAGACGACGAACGCGGGGACGAGCAGTGAGCCGCACCCGCGGCCGTGAACGCCGCCGCATCCTCGAGCAGATCGCCCAGGCACCGCAGACCTTCGTCGAAGAGGTCACCCCGGCCCGCCTACTGCAGACCACCGACGTCGGCCTCGTCGTCGCGTTCCGCACCGCCGGCCACCGACTCTCGCGCTCGCCGGAGCACCGCACCCTCGGGACGCTCATCGGCGTCCGACCACCCGCCCCCACCTCGCCGAACCGCATGCAGCTCGTCGTCCAGCAGGGCGTCGACCAGGCGGCGTTCACCGTGAACATCGGCGAGCCCATCACCGTCCGGAGACCCGCATGACGAAGAGACACGGCAGCGCCGCAGTCGGCTTCGGGATCGAGCTCTACAAGCAGATCCGAGCCGAGTTCGAGGAGTACCGCCTGTCCGCCTACGAAGCAGCCTCCGAGACATGCCGCGGTCGGCTCCTCAACGACCGAGGTCGCCGCGCGGGCATCGACGCTTGGGACCTGTTCATCGGCAACGAAGCCCGCGCCCGGGCGTACGCGTCCGAGGAGCTGATCGAGCACTGGGCCGCGCACCCCCGGGTGACGGTCGCGGCGTACGAGCGCCAGGTCCTCGATCGCCACCTCTACGAAGCAGGAGCCGCCGCATGATCTGCACCACTGCACTCCTCGACGGCGGCCCGTCCGACGGCGAGAGAGTCCACATCGCCGCGGCAACGGAGCTCCACGCCCCGGAGGTCATCGTCCCCCACGAGGGGCAGCAGCACCGGTACGTCGCCGCGGTCGGCCCCATCGCCGACCGCTGGCGGCAGACCGGCGTCGCCCTCTACAGCTGGAAGCGGGCGCTGTGACTGGGTCACTCAGCGTTGTGCTCGAGTCCGAGCTTGTCCTCGACGAGGTAGAGGCGGGCTTCGAGGTTCATGACGATCGACAGGATCGCCGAGTTGACGGGCAGCCAACGGTCGTCGCCTTCCAGCCCATCGGCTTCCACGAGGATCTGTTTCACCTGGTTGGCGACGGACAGCTCCTGCGGGATCTCGAGTGCGCTGATCTGCAACTGCTGGTGGGGGACGAGACCGCGCAACCTCTCGAGGTCGACCTCAATCAGTCGGGCCTGCTTTTCGTCTCCGTAGTCGGTGGCGATCATCAAGTCGTGCTCGCGCTTCTCGATCTCGTCTTCGAGACTCGCGGTACCTGCTCGGAGCCGTGCGACTGTCTCTTCGTTGAGCGGGGTGTACCCGTTTCCGTCGGTCATGCCGGAACCCTACAGGCGGGTCTGGCGTGATCGGCCCGAAGACGGCGAAGCCGACCGCGGCCGAGGAGAAGCAGGCGTACGCGCTCGCCGCGGGTCGCGACGACCTCACCTGTCAGCGCTGCCTCGGCTGGTGCGGAGCCCCGCAGCAGGACCACCGGCAGAACCGACAGCCCGGCAACACCGTGCCGTCGAACCTGCAGACCCTCGGCCTCATCTGCCACCAGTGGAAGACCGAGCACCCCGCCGACGCCCTCGCCGACGGCTGGGCGGTGCCCCGCTGGGCAGACCCGAGCCGTTGGCCCGCCCGCCGCTGGTTCCGCACCGTTCACGGCACCGTCCGCAAGGGCTGGTGCCTCTACACCAACGCCGGCGACGTCCTCGAGATCACCGAGGAGGAAGCCCGCCAACGCATGGAAGGAGCCGCCTGATGGACGTCGGCTACACCTACGCCGCGAAGGGCACGCTCGAGCGGCTTTCGCTGTTCGCCCCACCCCAGTTCGAGCCGCCCCTGTCGGTCACGGTCACGCGCGACGGCGCGCCCGTCGTGTTTGTTCGGCTGTCCGACGTCGAACTCACCTGCGGTGCTGTTCACGGCGTCACGGGCCGGTGCTCGTCGGCCGAATGCCACCGGAGAGTGCTGGGCGAGTGCCAGTGCGGCCGGCACCGTGGCCTTCTCGATCGCGACCCCAACGACATGCGACCCCGCATCGAGATCCGTGTCGAGGGAGGGGCGGCCTGATGCCGAAGGACAAGCGGCTGTGGATGACCTTCCCCATCGACTTCTGGCAGCACCCGAAGATCGCGCCGCTCTCGGACCTCGCGTTCCGCACGTTCGTGGAGATGAACGGCTACTCCCGGATGCAGGACCTCGACGGCCGCATCCCAGCCACCATCGCTCGGCGCATGTGGAAGACGAAGGCGCTCAGCGAACTCACCAGAAACGATCACTCAAAGCCATCTGTGAGCTTGGTGGACGACGTCTACGTGATCTGGAACTACGCCGAGCACCAGGAGACGCGAGCGGACCGGGAAGCCCGAGAGGCCCGGAATCGCGCCAATGGCGCGAAGGGTGGACGCCCACCCAAGAACCGGACCGAAACCCAGTCGGTTACCGAGTCGGTTACCGACTCGGGTGCCCAGACCGAACCGACCGAAAACCAGAGTCAGAGTCAGAGTCAGAGACAGAACCTGACTGACAGAACCTACCTACCTGAATCAAGTCACGTAGGTGACCGTGCGAGCCCGAGGACTGACTTGTCCGAAGAGGTCATCAGCGAAGCGAAGCGGGCCGGGGTCGACGACCTCCCCGCGGTGCTGGGGCTCCTCGAGCCGATCGTCGGGGAGCTGAACCCCCGCCACGGCATCGAGCTCGCACAGATCATCCTCCGCCGAGCGCGCACCCCGGTGCTGCAGCCCACGGCGTACATCGCCCGCGCCTGCGAGAAGCGAGACGAGATCCGGCGCATCGCCATCGACGTCCTCGACCTCCCGGGAGTCGCGTAGGCACCGACCACTGACATCCGAGGAACACCATGACCACCATCGACATCGGGCCCGCGTGCCCGCCCGACCACAAGCACGCCGCGGCCGGCACCTGCTACAACCAGCACGGTTGCCGGTGCCGCGACTGCACGACGACGCGAGCAACCACCCAGCGCGCCCGCCGCCGCGAGAAGGCGTACGGCCGCTACCAGCCGCTCCACCTCCCCGCCCGCGGCGCGCAACGCCGCCTGCAGGCACTCATCCGGCAGGGCTGGTCACAGAAGAAGCTCGCGAGAGAGCTGGGTATCCCGGCGTCACGGGTATACCAGCTCCTCGTCGAGGAGCGCATCACCCGGGCCTGGCACGACCGCATCGATCAGCTCTTCGGGCGTCTCTGGGACAAGGTGCCGGCGCACACGGAGCACCGCGACCTGATCGCCTACAACCGGACGATCCGGTACGCCGCCTCCCGCGGCTGGGCACGCCCCCTCGAGTGGGACGACATCGACAACGACGACGCCCCCGTCCGCCGGGACCGCACCCGATCCGGCATCGACGAGACCGCCGTCGAGCTCGCCGTCGCCGGCACCCGCGTCCACCTCACGATCTCCGAGCGCCGCGAAGCCGTCCGCATCCTCCACGGGTACGGCCTCACCGACCCCGACATGGCGAAGCGCCTCGAGCTCTCGGACCGGACGATCCTCCGCATCCGCCTCCACGAGCTGCACCTGCCCGCCAACGACAGCCCCCACAACTCCCAACCCGCGGCACCCGCCGCAGCCTGAACCCGACCGCGGCACCCGCCGCAGAACAGGACTCCACGATGGAGCAGATCACGAAGCGGCTCATGAACTGGGCCAGCATCCTCGAGCCGAACACCCGCGATCAGGCCGAGCGCCTGTCGCGGATGCCGTTCGTCCACCCGCACGTCGCGCTGATGCCGGACGCGCACCTCGGGAAGGGTGCGACCGTCGGTTCCGTCATCCCGACCGTCGGCGCGATCATCCCCGCCGCCGTTGGGGTCGACATCGGCTGCGGCATGATCGCCGTCCGGACGCAGCACACGGAGGACGACTTCCGCCGGCTGCTCGGCGGCGACCTCAGCTACCTCCGTCGCAGCATCGAGGCGCGGATCCCGCTCTCGGCCGGGAAGTACAACCGGGAGATCGAGGAGTCGGCGAAGCGACGCATCTCGGAGCTCGAAGACCTCGCAGAGGACGCCGGCTTCAACCCTGCGACCTACGCGCCGAACTGGCGGCTGCAGCTCGGCACCCTCGGCTCGGGGAACCACTTCATCGAGGTCAGCGTCGACGAGGAGGACCGGGTCTGGCTGTTCCTGCACTCCGGTTCTCGGGGCGTCGGCAACAAGATCGCCCAGCACCACATCCGGGTCGCGCAGGAGATCGCGACCGCGTACTTCATCCCGCTCGACGACCCCGACCTCGCGTACCTCGTCGAGGGCACCCCGGAGTTCGACCGGTACATCGCCGAGCTGCGGTGGGCGCAGCACTTCGCGCTCCTCAACCGCGAGGAGATGATGCACCGCGTCATCGCCCAGGTCGAGCTGCTCACTGGTATCGCCGTCGAGATGTCCGAGCGGGTGAACTGCCACCACAACTACACGTCCCGCGAGCGGCACTTCGGACAGGACGTGTGGCTGTCCCGGAAGGGCGCGATCGACGCCTCCCTCGGGACGCCCGGCCTGATCCCCGGATCGATGGGCGACCTGTCCTACGTCGTCGTCGGCCGCGGCAACCGCCTCGCCCTTCACAGCAGCCCCCACGGTGCCGGCCGGAACTACTCCCGCTCCGCCGCCCGCCGCACCTTCACCCACGACCAGCTCCGCGAAGCGATGGCCGGCATCGAGTACCGCGACACCGACGCATTCCTCGACGAGATCCCCGCCGCGTACAAGCCCATCGACGTCGTCATGGCCGACGCCGAAGACCTCGTCGAGATCACCCACACCCTCCACCAGATCGTCAACGTCAAGGGCGACTGACCACCCACCAGCACACCACGGCGAGCGCCGACCCCACCCCAGGGGCCGGCGCTCGCCGCATCCCGACCCGGAAGGTCTCACATGTCCCAGAACACCCGCACGTCGTCGTCCGGCGGCATCGGCTTCGCCGGTCTCCTGACGATCGTCTTCATCGTCCTCAAGCTCGTCGGCGTGATCGCCTGGTCCTGGTGGTGGGTGCTCGCCCCACTGTGGATCGGCTTCGCGCTCTGGCTCGTCCTCGTCGCCGTGCTCGTCCTCACCGCACTGGCGGCGAAGCGGTGACCGTCGACACCACCGAGCTCCGCACCCGCGCACGCAACCTCGCGGACATGGACCTGCCCGGCACCTCCGCAGCCCTCACCGCAGCCGCCGACGAGATCGACACCTTACGCACAGCGCTCGCCGCGGTCCCGCACGCCGAGCTGTGCCGGCTGCTCATGACCCGCGACGACGAGCCCTGCAGCTGCGAGAAGAGCGCGATCGCCACGGTGAACCCGCTGGTGATCGCGGACGCGACCAGCGTCACGTACCTCGCCGCTCGACGGCTCGACGTGCAAGGCCCCGTGGGGCGTCTCGTCGGGGTCCTGGGCATCACCGGCGTCCACGTCGAGCAGCACGAAGACGGACGCAGGATCCAGGTCGTCTTCGAGCAGGGGGAGGCAACCACGTGATCGCCCTGCAGCTCACCCTCACCGCCGTCGGCTGCCTCATCGCGGCCGGCGGCGTCCGCTTCGCCCAGATCTGGTTCGACGACGCCGCGCACGCCGCGTTCCGGAACCGCTGGCACTGACCACCGACGACCGAAAGGACCCAGCATGAGCGACGATGACCGCTGCCTGCAGTGCGGCGAGACGCGCGGCGAGATCAAGGCCGGCGTCCGCGCGAACGGCACGCACTACTGCGTCACGCTGACCGGCTACGAGACCGTCGAGATCGACCAGGAGTGGGACCGGCACCGTTTCCGCCCCTGGGGAAACAAGGCCCTGAAGACCGCCGGCATCGCGAAGCACGCGTACGAGAAGCACCGGCTGTCCAACATCGACGCCCTGCAGTGGGCCGCCTGCGAGGACACCATTCACGGACACGCCGTCCTGCCGTACGACGAGCCCGACTTCGGCACCGTCGCCGGGCAGTGCATCAGCTGTGGCGCGAAGAACCTCACCCCGAATCGTCCACCCCGAGAGGAAGCTACGGAATGAGCCGCAACATCACCACCGACCACGTTCCCGGGGCCGTCGTGCTCCGGGTCCCGGGCGCGCAGCATGGCATGGACCCGAAGGACGCCGCCGAGCTCGGCAAGGAGCTGATCGAGGAGGCGCAGAACGCGATCCACGCCGAGCGAGTCGGAAGGCGCAACACCGGATGACTGTGGTCAGCCGTCGGCGGAGGCGGCGTTCTCTGCCCGCCGTGCTTTGGCGGCTGCCTCCTCTCGTGCTCGCGCGCGGCCGTCGACTTCCTCGATCGAGCCTCGGATGTACGCGAGCATCTCTTCCTGCTCGTAGTCCCGACCGATGAGCCGTGCGAGGGCACCTGCCAGGCGGCCGGCTACCTCGACTCGCGTGCCCCACCTCGGAGTCTTGTGGAGTGAGTGGAAAGCCTGGACCACTGCCTGCGTGACTTCCTGATCGCTCTCGTCCGCGACAGCGTCAACGAGGAACAGCCGAGACAGAGTGGTTGCGTGAAGCTGCAGTTCCCCGGCTGTCTCGACACGCTGAGCCTCGCTCACGTGATTTCCGTACTCCACCAGGCTTGAGACCGCAGGCTCCACCACTCGGAGTAGCTGGTCGCGGTACCGGTCCTCTCGCGCCGATTTCGCCTGCTGGTCCGCGGTCGCAGCGACTCGCCGCGCCAGCAGATGCGAGCGGAACGCGACCGTCGCCGTCGTAGCCCCGATCAAGGCGGCTGCGGTGAAGCTCAACAGTCCGGTGCCGAACGGACTCCACCACTCGAACGAGAACAACGGGGGCCATCCGGCCGGCAACTGGATCATCCGCTGACCGTACCGCGACACCGACCACACCCGAGAGGGGCTCATGCCCGAACTCACTCACCCGCCCGGGGAGCCCTGCACCCCGGCTTGCAAGGACGAACCCGAGCAGTGCCCGAACAACCAACCGACCCCACCACGGCGACCCCTCCGGCAGCGGAGCACTCGGGTGATCCGTCGGTGGTCAGGGGGTGGACGGGGTTGCTGAACCGGTTGAGGGAGGAGCGAATGCGGCGATCGCGTTCGAAACAAATTTTCCCGTCTGCTTCACGAGCTCGTCGATTTCTCGGGCGTCATGAAGGAGCGTCGGGATCATCAGCGCCATCTCGCCAAGGACGTGGGCGGTGACATCCGCTCGGCCCGTCGCGATTGCGTCGTCCATTGCTTCGCGATTCGCATCGACGAGCTTCGCATCTGTGACGTTCGAGGCAACAGCGGTCAACCACAGCCTCGAGACCACCTCCGAACGGAGGATGCCCTCAGCCGGATACCCGATGCGATGCGTCGTCATGATCTCGGCCCGGTGGGCAAGAACGGCCGTCACAGCAGGCTCAATGACCCGAAACAGCTGATCCCGGTATCGCTCCTCTGAGGCCCCGGCCTCACGGTCCTGTTCGTCGTCGCGCACTTGAGTCGCAAGTCGATGCGACCTATCAGCGACAACGAGCGCTCCAACACCGACCAAGATCCCGCCGATGCCAGACAGCCCTGGCACGACTAGATCTTTCAACACGTCATATAGAGGATCACTCACGGAGCGACCCTACCCACCACCAACCCGCGGCGAGCGCCCCCAGATCGGGAGCGCTCGCCGTGGTCGTTCCCAGAGGAGGAACACGTGACCAACCTCGACACCGCGCGACTCGACCGGTTCTCGGTCCCGTCGCTCGCGCTCATGCAGGTCCGGAAGGACGCCCGCGCCCTGGCCGACCGTCGTTGGATGGCGGTTGAGGCCCGACTGCACGCCGACGGGGCTGCCGACAGGGCAGTCCTCGGCATCCCCAGCCCGGTCGCGGTGAAGCCCTGGCAGCCGGCGAACGGCATGCAGGCGTGGGGTGCCCTCGCCGCAGCCTGGCAGAACGCGTGGGAGCAGCTCGCCAAGGACTTCGCCATCGGCTTCGGGCAGGTCCGTCGATGACCGGCCTGCTCCCGCTCTTTCCGCTCGTCATCGTCTGGGCGCTCGGCGTCCTGAACCGCACCACCGTCGTCGAGATCCGGCGACGCCCCACACGCGGCGAGCGCCGCGGGAAGGACTTCTCATGACCCCCTGGACTCTCCTCGCCTGGGCTGGTGCGATCACCGCGGTCGTGCTCCTGGCTCTGCTGGTGATCGCGATCGTCGTGTCGGCGATCCGGTCGATGTGGATGCCGAAGCGGAAGCCGGACGCGCAGATCATCAGCAGCGGACGGGATGACCGCTGATGGCCCCGAAGCTGCATCGGGCCCGGTACGTGACGGTCGCCGGCCACACCCCGGCGGCGAGGGCTGCGGCTGTCCGCGAGTACCGGTACGCGTGGGGCCGCCGCCCGTTCATCGTCCTCCGGCACGAGGACGGCTGGATCGCCTGCAACCTCGCCTGCCTCTGGTGGGTGCTGGCGCAGCGATGACCGACACCACACCGACACCGAACGACCTGCTCGCCCGCATCGCCGCCGCATCGGCCGCCGGCAAGGTCGAAGAGCTCCGGTCCCTCGTCGGCCAGCTCCCCGCCCCACCGAAGCCCGAACCCCGCCTGGTGCTCGTCGACCTCAACAATTCGGACGTCCTGCACACGCAGGCGATGTGGGTGGCCGTCAACCAGCTCGAGATGCAGGGGGAGGCGCGTGGTCTGGGTGCGCTGATGGCCCGCATCGACGCGTCACCCGACGTCATGGCCGTCATCGAGCAAGCGCTGTACCAGGAGCCGCTGGCCCAGACCCGAGCTGACGTCCTCGCCCGCATCCGTGCGGCCCTGGAAGGAGCCACCCAGTGACCGGCAGCACCGACGCACTGCGCGTCCTCGCCGACAAGCCCGCCTGGACTCGGGGCGAGCAGGAGCAATGGGGGAGGGAAGCACGCGCCGCCCTCCGCGCCGCCGCCGAGCGCCAGGCCGCTGTCGAAGCACTCCTCGAGCTCACACCCGTCCTGATGTACGGCATCCCCCGGAAACCCGTCGATGTCGTCCTCGCCGACGACATCCGCACGGCGCTCGCCACCACCCCTGAACCCCAGCAGGAGACCACATGACCCCAACCACCACGAACCCCGAGCGCTCGCCACATCCTGCCGACGGCGACGAGATCCCGACCTTCGAGCTCCGGACCAGCTTCGCCGAGCTCATCGCCAAGCTCTCGGACGACGACGGCCTCCTGCAGCGCCTGCAGGAGGCCGTCTTCGGCGGGATGGAATCCACGGGCGGCGGGGCGTCGTTCGGCAGCAAGCCACCCATCGACCTCGCAGCAGTCGACCTGCTCGAGCTGATCGCCCAGCAGGCCGCCGAAGCCCTCGCCGCCGTCGACCCGACGCCGACTCCGCTCGGGCACGCGCAGGACTACGTCAGGGCGTGGGGCGACCTCGTCCGCGATCACGACGTGGTCCGCGTGCACGCTCCGGCCCTGACCGTCGACAAGGCCGTCTACCGGCAGGGAGTCGAGACCACCGCCTACCGGCACGCCGAGAGATGGGTCGCCGCGATCGAGGCGTTCTTCGCGCCGCCGAAGAACGCGCAGATCCTCGCCCCATGCCCGAAGTGCGGACACAACAAGGTCACGAAGACGACCGACGGCGACGACTACCTCGAGTGGGCGCTGGTCATGCGCCGCGACCGGCAGACGGGGGAGACGATCGACGTCTACTGCCAGGCGTGCACCTTCGAGTGGCCGCGCCGTCTGCTCGTCGGGTTCGCCGACGACATCGGCATCGACGTCGAACGGGCCGTGGTCAACGCCATCACCGACACGCGGGCGAGCAAGGTTGCGAGGCCGCCCGCGAAAAGCGTATAGTCGACCTCGCTCGGGATACGTGTGCCCGGAACGACTTAGAAAGCCGGTGACCAGTGGTCACCGGCTTTCGTCGTTTCAGGCGAAGCGCCGCGCCGCGCGGGCCGCCACACGCTCGGCCGCCACGCGCTGCACCCGGTGCGCGACCGGCGCGAACTCGGCCAGGACGTCCTCACGAGCGACCAGGCCCAGCAGGCGCTGCTGGTACCGAACCCACGACACCCCGAAGACCTCGCGCACCGCAGCTTCCTTGCCCCGGTCGTTCCTCGGCCGTCGCTCCTCGAACACGAGGATCACGCGCTCGTCATCAGTCATCTCCACATCATCCGCCGCGCCTCCGACAGGCGCGGCCCCAGACGTACCCGCGACCACGCCGAGCGCTGCGCGGGTACCGAGCGAGGCCGGCAAGCGCCGCCCGCGACAATCAGGCCAGCCCAGGGAGGGCGTGCGGACGCGTCACTGCGTCCCCGGCCGAATCAGTGACCGGTTCGCCGCCGTCATCGGGCGTCCATCTTCCCCGACACCCGCAGACACACCACGGTCCTGCTGCGTCGAGTGCATCGGGGATCCCCTCTCGCATCGAGCCCACTCGGGTTGGCGCTCGATGCGAGTCCTACCGCGCCGTCCTCCCTCGGACAACCGCTGACACCCCGCGGACCCGAGACGCGAGCGGCCACCCTCACAGTGAGACGGAGAACACCATGGACAACGAGTTCGAACGCGAGAACCGCCGCATCGCCCTCGATCGCGCGGTGCAGGTCAACCTCCACACCGGCGGCGAAGACACCGACCAGGACACCGTGAAGCGCGCCGAGGCGTACACGGCCTTCCTCAACGCCTGACCATGGCGCTCTCCGAGATCCGTGCCTTGATGCTGAAGCACGGGCACAAGACCACCGCCGAGATCGATCGCTTCGACGTCAAGCGCGCTGCCGGCGCGGTCATCGGCGTCGACCTGATGCTGTCCGACGGCACCGTCACCTACCTGCCCGTGGAGGCATCATGACAGCGCGCATCACGACCAGTCGCACGATGACCGTGCAGTCCAGCAAGCTGTCCGTCGGCGACCTCCGCGCGTTCATCGAGGGCCAGCCCGACGACACCACCGTCCGCGTCACTACCTCAGGCGGAGGCAACCAGCTCGACCCGAGCACGACCACGCTGACCGTCGCCGGCCCCACCCGGTCGCCGACGAACGCCTTCGCCTGCTCGGACCACCAGCCAGTGCAGCACCGGGACCGCAAGGAACCCTGGTGCAACCACTGTGGCCTGACCAGCGACGGCCGGGAGCCCGCAGTCCGGGGAGCCGCAGCCAACCGGGATCCCCGGATTGCCCGGTTGCCCCGGTAGCCCGGACACCCCGATACCCCGGATGCCCGGATGGGTACCGACGCCCCGGTCACCACGGTCGGCCAGCCCGACCCGATGACCGCACACCGGACCAGGACGAACACCCGCACCTCGCTCGAGCCCATCGGCTACGACGGCGAGGGCGCGCCGCTGTACGCATGGCAGCTCGACGACGAGCGCTGACGACAGGAGCACAACGTGGGCGAGCAGTGGTCAGGCAGCACACGCAAGCAGCGACTCCCGCGCGACTGGGACGAGCGACGCACCACCGTCCGCGATCGAGCAGGCGGCCGATGCCAAGCCACCATGCGCGACGGCACACGCTGCGTCGAGGTCGGCACAGACTGCGACCACATCGTGCACGGCGACAACCACGCGCTCTCGAACCTGCAGTGGCTTTGCTCATGGCATCACGAGAAGAAGACCGCACGCGAAGCACTCGAAGCACGACGATTCACGCGCGTCCCGTCGGCCCGTAAGCCACGCGAGAAGCACCCCGGACTCAGGTAGACGCAGCCGCGACGAACGTCCCGCACGCGGGCGCACAGAGGCCCCCATCCACCCCCTCCCCCCGGGCCCGTCCTGGTCGTAGAGGTGCTGTGGCTGAGGCTGTGTACGGGTCTGGGGATTTCAGGGTCCGGCGCGCCGCGCTGTGCATACCGCATACGAACCAACACGCCCCCTGACCGGAACGGACACGCGGGCTTACCCGAAACGGGAGCCCATCATGCCAGGTCGAGGACCCGCACCGAAGGCCGCCAGCAAGCGAGCCCGCCGCAACGCCGAGCCCGTCACGATGCGCATCCTGCCCGCGATCATCGCCGAGCAGCCCGAGCTCCCCACCCGGTACAAGACACGCGACGACGAGGACGGCGTCTGGACCGACGAGGTCGACTGGCCGACGGTCACAGTGCGCTGGTGGGCGATGTGGCGGGACTCCCCGCTCGCCGCCGCGTTCACGTACAACGACTGGTCGTTCTTGATGGACACGGCCCTGCTGCACGCCGAGTTCTGGGAGGGCAACGTCAAGCTCGCTCCCGAGCTCCGGCTGCGCGAAGCGAAGTTCGGCGCGACCCCCGAGGACCGCGCCCGGCTCCGGATCACGTTCGCGCAGGCCGAGGAGGCCGAGACGAAGACCGCCACCCGCCGCGCGAGCTCACGTGATCGGTTCGGCGGTGTGGCTCTGCCGCAGGAAGCGACGGGAGACTGATGCCCTGGCGACCGCTCGACGGCGAGACATTCCCCACGCTCGGCTACCACGTCGCCGACCAGATGGCCGAGTACCTGGACTACGTCGTCTCCCGCGAGCAGCTCGAGTTCCTGGTGCGCCTGTACGAGATCGACCCGGCGACCGGCCGGCGGGTGAAGGCCCGCGCGGTGATCCAGCGCCCCCGAGGCTGGGGCAAGTCCCCGCTGCTCGCATCGATCGGGATCAGCGAAGCGCTGTTCGAGGTCGTCCCCGATGGGTGGGACGCCGACGGGCAGCCCGTCGCGCGCCCCTGGGCCGACTTCAAGAGCATCATCAACGTCCCGATCACCGCGACCTCCGACGACCAGGTGCAGAACACGTGGGCACCGATGCTCGAGATGGCGCGCACCGACGCGCTCGTCAACGAGTTCGACGTCGACCCGATGGACACCTTCATCGGGATCCCGGGCGGCAAGATCGAGCCCCGCACGTCGTCGGGCCGATCGATCAAGGGCCTCCCGGGCCAGGTCGCGGCGATCATGGACCAGACCGAGGAGTGGGTCCGCGGCAACGGCGGCATCCGTCTCGCCCAGAACATCCGCGACAACTCGACGAAGGCGTCCGGCGTCGTGATCGAGTCCCCGAACGCGTTCACCCCGGGTGAGAACTCGGTCGCCGAGGCATCGGCGCGCGACTGGGACCTGATCAAGTCGAAGAAGTACATCGACCTCAGCAAGGCGCGGCAGATCCACTACGACCACCGCGAAGCCCCGCCGGACACCGACCCCACGGACTCCGCGTCGCTCGAGTACGGCCTGCGGTACGCGTACGGTGACAGCTCGGACCACCCCGACGGCTGCGTCATCCACGACCCGCCGTGCGAGCCCGGCTGGGCACCGATCGAGCGGCAAATGCTGGCGTTCCTCGACACGTCCAACGACCCGCAATCGCTCCGGGCGAACTTCCTCAACCAGATCACCCACGCGACGAACTCGTTCGTCTCGCAGCCCGACCTCCGCGCGATCCAGAACCTCGACAAGGTCATCACGAAGACCGAACCGGTCACCCTCGGCTTCGACGGCTCGGAAGGGCGCAAGCCCGGCCGCGGCACCGCCGACTCGACGGTCCTGGTCGGCTACTCCGTCACCCAGAAGCACCTCTTCAAGATCGGCATCTGGGAGCAGCCCGACGGACCCAAGGGTGAGGGCTGGCGACCGCCCGTGCTTGAGGTCGAGGCGGCCGTCCGGCAGGCGTTCAAGGACTACAACGTCGTCGGGTTCTACGCGGACCCGTCCGCAGGCTGGGCCGGCCACGTGAAGACGTGGGAGGCCGAGTACGCGAAGCGGCTCAAGGTACGGATGTCCCGCGACGAACCGATCCGGTGGCGGCAGAAGGACCTCGCTCGCACGACGGGCACCTTCGACCAGCTCGAGTCGGCCATCAGCGCCGGCGACATCACCTACGACGGCTCTCCTGAGCTCACCTCCCACTTCCTCAACGCCCGCCGCGACCCCCGCCGGTCCGGCTACGTGCTGAAGAAGCCGGACGAGGACCAGGACGGCTCGAAGATCGACGCGACCTGGGGCGCGATGTTCGCCTACGCGGCCGGCATCGACGCCCTCGGCGCGAAGCTCACGAAGAAGAAGACCGCCGCCCGCCGCATCTACTGAGAGGGACCCTGTGGCTACCACACCCGCCGAATGGCTCCCGATCCTGGCGAAGCGCCTCGACGCCCGTCAGGCGCGCATCGCGAAGAATCGTTCCTACGCGAACGGGAACGCGCCGCTGCCGGAGATGAGCAAGAACACCAAGGAGACGTGGAAGGCGTTCCAGAAGAAGGCCCGCACGAACTACGGCGGCCTCGCCTGCGAATCGCTCGGCGGTCGCATGGTCCCGAACGGCGTCCGCGTCGGTGCCTCGACGACGAGCCCCGCGGCCGTCGCCGCGCGCCGGGTGTGGCGCGACAACCGCCTCGACGTGGTGTTCGGCGACGCGATCTCGAACATGCTCACCACGAGCGTCGGCTACCTCATCACCGGCGTGCGCGACGGCCAGCCGATCATCACGTCGGAGAAGCCCGAGCAGGTCATCACCGCGCCCGACCCGACGCAGCCCTGGCGGGCCCGGGCCGCGCTGAAGGCGTGGCGCGACCCGGACGCCGGCAAGGACTACGCCCTGGTCTGGACCCCCGGCGTCCGCCAGCGGTTCTCCCGCAAGTCGACCAATGACAACGGCACACCCCACCCGCAGGTCGACGGCGAGTGGGAGGTCGACGGCGAGCCGGAGACCTTCGCCGGCGGTGTCCCCGTGTACGTCCTCGAGAACAAGGACGGCGTCGCGGAGTTCGAGCCGCACACCGACGTCATCGACCGCATCAACCTCGGCAAGCTGCAGCGCCTAGTCACCACCGCGATGCAGGCGTTCAAGGTCCGCGCGCTCAAGGGCGGCCTCCCCAGCCAGGACGAAGACGGCAACGACATCGACTGGGCCAAGATCCTCGAGGCCGCGCCCGGCGCGCTGCTGGACCTCCCCGAAGGCATCGACGTGTGGGAGTCGGACGCGACCGACATCCGCCCGCTGCTCGAGGGCGAGAAGACCGACGCCCGCGACTTCGCCGGCGTCATCCGCACGCCGATCTCGGTGTTCATCCCGTCGGGCGAGAACCAGTCCGCCGAGGGCGCAGCGAACGCGAAGGAGGGCGAGATCCAGAAGGCGAAGGACCGCATCGCGCGTGCCTCCTCCCCTGGGGAAGGCGCTCTCCTCGAAGCGCTCCGGGTCCTCGGTGTCGACGACGGCGAGACCATCGAGCTGCTGTGGATGCCGCCCGAGCACGTCTCGTTCACCGAGAAGACGCAGGCCGCCACGCAGGCAAAGGCAGCCGGCATGTCGGCCCGGTGGATCAAGCAGAACATCATGGGCATGTCGCCGGACGAGATCGCGCAGGACGAAGCCGACGCGGCCACCGACCAGCTGCTCGCCGCGACCCTGATCGGAGCAGCCGGTGGCACTGGCAACGCTTGACCAGCTGACCGCGGCTCACCAGACGACGACGAAGCAGATCCGCGACCGGACCCTCGCCCTGACGGCGGCCCGGTGGGACGCGTCGCCGGACTACCGGGACGCGGACATCGACCGCCTCATCTCGCAGATCCTGCCGCAGGTGCAAGCCGGCCAGCTCGCCACGGCGACGCTGACCAACGCCTACATCGGGCAGGCGGCCCTCGTCGCCGGCACCACCGCCGGCGCGAGCGTCGACCGGGACGCGATCCTCGGCTACCGGGGCACGCCCTCGGCCGACGTCTACCGCCGCGGCGCGGTCACGCTGTACACGGCGCTGTCGAACGGCTCCCCGTTCGACGCTGCGGTCGCGTACGGGCTCGACCGGATGCTCACCATCGTCGCGACCGAACTGCAGCAGGCGAAGAACCGGCAGGCGCAGCGCGCGCTCGAGGCGTCCGGCTTCTACGGCTACCGCCGCGTCCTCACCGGCCTCGAGAACTGCGCGCTGTGCGCCATCGCCTCGACGCAGAAGTACAGCAAGCACGAGCTCATGCCGATCCACCCCGGCTGCGACTGCGGGGTGCAGCCGGTCAAGGAGTCCGACGGGCCCGGCGCGATCCTCGACCCGGACCTGCTCGAGCGCACCCACGCTCTCATCGACCAGAAGCTCGGCGGCCCGTCCGACCGCGGCGCACGTGACCTCGGCATCGAGAAGACGTCGTCCGCCGGCAAGCCGCTGAGCGACTACACGGACCTCGTCGTGGTGAACGAGCACGGCGAGCTCGGACCGACCCTCGCGTGGCGGTCCGACAAGTTCACCAGCGCCGCAGACATCGCAGCGCTCACCTGACTTCCCCACGCCGTGGGGAGTGACCGAAACGGTCAACCACCAACCCGAAACGGGAGATACCGATGCCGCACGACGACGACGACAAGACGAAGCAGACCGAGGGCGCAACGCTCGAAGAGAAGCTCGCAGCCGCCGAGGCCGAAGCCGAGAAGTGGAAGACGCTCTCCCGGCAGAACGAGCAGCGCGCGAAGGACAACGCCGACAAGGCGAAGAAGTTCGACGAGCACGAAGAGGCCAACCGCACCGAGCTCGAGAAGGCGCAGGCACGCGCCGACGCGGCCGAGAAGGCGATCGCGGAACGCGATGCCAAGGACGCCGCCGTCACGCTGCGCGACGAGGTCGCCACCGCGAAGGGGTTCGCCGATCGCAAGATCAGCTCGTCCGCCCTCCGAGGCGCGACGCGTGAAGAGCTCGAGGCTCACGCCGACGAGCTGCTCGCCCTGGTCCCCGCACCCGCCGCCGGCCCCTCGGCCGACGGGCAGGGACAGGCCGGACAGCAGATCGGCGACGGCGAGATGTCGGCGGACGACGTCGTCACGGCAGCCACCACCAGGTAACCCCCGCTGGCGTTCGCCACGAACCCAAGCGGCCACCACACAACAGAAGGAGGAATCGTGGCGGACAACAACATCTTCATCAAGGGCACGAAGTTCGCGCAGACCGCGCTGGCTCTGCTCCGGAAGACCATCAAGGCCCCGGGCCTGTTCACGACGAAGTACGGCGTCGCGGACTTCCGCGGTGCCGAGGGCGACACGATCGGCGTGAAGCGCCCCGTCGTGCTCGCTGCTCGTCGGAAGCCCTGGCGCGGCGACGACGAGATCATCATCGACAAGCTCGTCAACACGAAGATCCAGGTGACGCTGGACCAGCACGTGTACAGCGCCGTCGAGCTGTCGCCGGAGGAGGAGACGCTCGACGAGGTCGACTACGTCCGAGACGTGCAGGCACCGCAGGTCGACGCCGTCGCCCGCGACGTGGCCTCGATCGTCGTCGCCGCTCTCACCGGCGCGACGTTCGTCAACTCGGTCAAGTTCAACCCGAACAGCGCCGACCCCCGCGAGTCCGACCCCCGCAAGGTCGCTCTCCGAGCTCGGAACCTGTTCCAGAAGGCATTCGTGCCGACGACCGGCCGCTACTGGCTGGTCGGCGCGGACATCTCCGAGGCGATCGCCGGGCACGAGAAGCTCCTGGACGTGGACACCGCGGGCATCCCCGAGGCGCTTCGCGACGGCGTCGTCGGTCGCCTCGGCGGCTTCACGATCGTCGAGCTCGACGAGCTCGCTCCGACCGCGTCGTTCTTCACGCACGAGTCGGCGATCGCCTGGGTCGTCGTGGCCCCGGTGGTTCCGAACGGCGTCGCGAAGGGTGGCGGCGTCGCGGCTGGCAACGGCATCGCCGTGACGCAGCTGTGGGACTACGACAGCAAGCGCCTCAAGGACCGCTCGATCGTGCACGCGTTCGCGGGCTCGACGCCGGTCCTCGACCCGAAGCTCAAGGACGACGGCACCCTCGACCTCGACGCGGACAACGCGCCGAAGCTGCAGTTCGTCCGCGCGATCAAGGTCACGTACAGCACCACCGCCCCCGCGGCGTCCTGAGAGGAGTGAGGTCATGGCCAAAGCGCTGGCAACGAAGGAAGACGTCGTCAAGGCGCTCGGCCGTGACCTCACCGCCTCCGAGGCGAAGCAGGTCGACGTGCACCTGCTGAAGGTGTCGGAGCTGTTCCGGCTCGAAGCGCGCCAGCAGTTCACCCCGGGCCGGTCCACCAACCGGCTCCGGGTGACTGCCGGCGCGCTCACCCTCCCGCAGCGCCCCGTGCGCGCGGTCCACACGGTCGACGGCGAGCCCGCCGACCGGTTCACCCTCATCGGCCAGCGCCTCGAGGTGCCGGTGCCGACCGGCACGACCGTCGTGGTCGACTACGAGCACGGCTCCGACGAGGTCCCCGACCTGGTCACGCTCACCGTCGCCGGCATCGTCGCGCAGCTGTTCGAGGCGGACCCCCGCGCCCGCGCCGGCGTCTCGCAGCGCGGAGAGACCCGCGGCCCGTTCAGCTCGCAGGAGACCTACGCCGCCTGGGCGCAGGGCGCGGCCCCGCGGCTCGCCCCCGACGACGTCCGCACCGCGCAGTCGTACCGGGTGAAGTCGTACGGCCTGATCGTGCAGGGGTACTGATGGCCGGCGAGACCGTCACCTGGCACCACCGCACCGACACCGGCAAGCGCGACCGGTACAACAAGCCGATCCTCGCCGACGCCGACACCCCGCTCGACGACGTCCTCGTCGCGCCGAACCTCGGCGACGAGGTCACCGGGACCGCCGAGAACACCTCGAGCACCCGGGTCACCCTCTACCTCCCCGCCGTCGCCGGCATCAGCTCCGACGACGAGCTCACCGTCCGCGGCACCCGCTACAAGGCACTCGGCGACGAGGCCGACTGGTCGACCGGCATGAGCGACTGGAAGCCCGGCTCCGTCGTGCAGCTCGAGCGGAAGGACTACGTCAGTGCCTAAGTCACGCGTCGTCCTCAACCGCCGCGGCTTCGGTGCCGTCCTCGCGTCCAAGGGCATCGAGGACCAGCTGCGCCCGTACGCCGACGACATCGCCGCGCAGATCCCCGGCGGCGCGACCGTCACCGCGATCCGCACCGGCGTCGGCTCCTCGAACTCTCGTGTCCGCCTCCGCGTCGAGGCCGTGGTGTGGGAACGCGCCCGGCTCATCTCCGCGATGCGCCAGGTTCTCAGCAACGCCCAGTCCCGCTAGGAGGGCCCGTGTACGGCATCGTCTACGACGACTTCCTCGCCCACCTCATCCGGCGCACCGACGCCCTCCTCGCAGCCCGCAGCGAGCCGCACGCGACCGGCGTCGAGGTCTCCGACCGGAAGTCGCCCGACAGCCGCCGCGCGGTCGTGCTGACGACGAGCCCGGGCGGCGGCACCAGCAACACCGTGCGGACCTCGTACGTCACGGTCGACGTCATCACCGACGACCAGGGCACCACGACCGACCTCATCAACCTCGTCCTCGCGCTGGCGACCTCGCGCGGTGCCGGCGGCATGGTCGACGGCTCCCCGATCACGTTCGCCGAGGTCAACGGCGGCCCGAACGCGGACCCCGCGGCGGACGGCTACTTCAAGCAGACCGCGCAGCTCGAGCTGCGACATCGCGGTCGCAGCCTCTGACCCACCATCTCGAAGCCCTGCCGCCGGCGGGGCTTCTCTCGTTCCTCCCACCGAGCAGGGACCCCAGGGGCACACGCCCACCACACCACAACTGGAAGGAAGGGCCCTCGTGTCCCTCGAAGCAGAGAACGTCCGCGTAGCGGTCACGGGCGCGGTGTACAGCGCCCCGAAGACCGCCACGCGGCCCACCAGCGCCACCAGCGCGCTGACCGGCTACATCGACCACGGCTACATCGGCGACGCCGGCGTGACCGAGACCCGCGACCGGTCGACGAACCAGATCCGCGCGTGGCAGAACGGCGCGCTCGTCCGCGAGCCCGTCACCGAGTCCTCGATCAAGTACGCCTGCGTCCTCCTCGAGACCAAGAAGGAGAACATCGAGCTCTACTACGGCGCGAAGGTCGCCGACAACGGCTCGATCAAGATCAACCCGTCGAAGACCGGCGGCCGTCGCCGGTTCGCGGTGGACGTCATCGACGAGGAAGACCTGATCCGCGTCGACGTCCCGGACGGCGAGATCACCGAGGTCGGCGAACAGGTCTACGTCAACGGCGAGGCCATCGGCTACGAGATCACGATCACGGGCTACTCGATCACCGACGAGGACACCGGCGAGACCTACTCCGCCGTCAAGTGGTACGGCTCCCTCGACACCACCGCGGGGGCCTGAGACATGGCCGCCGCGAAGACGATGCACGTCCGCAACATGCGGACGGACGAGATCCGGGAAGTCACGCCGGAGCAGCGCGAGATCCAGGACAAGGGCATCTGGGTCCTCGTCACCGGCGAGGACGTCAAGCCGACGCCGCCGCCCGCCACCGACAAGTCGAGCGACGAGCCCGACGCCGGCACGGCGACCCCCAAGACCACCTCGAAGGCGTCCGCGCCCAAGGAGTGACCAACCGGTGTGCCGGGGCGCTCGGGCCCCGGCACACCTCCTACCCCTTCCGAGCACTCCCACCGAGCTAGGAGAACAACATGGGCGACACCGCCACCAAGGCCCTGCAGATCAAGGCCAAGTCCCGTCCGCCGCTCGTCGTCGAGTACGACGGCACCGAGTACACGCTGCCCGGCCGCATCCCGGCCGAGATCATGACGATCCGGGCGCAGTACAAGAAGCCGCGGAACCCGGAGAAGAAGGTCCAGGAGGAGTGGCAGCGCGAACTCGGCGTCGCCACGATGGACAAGTTCCTCGAGCTCGTCCTGCCCGAGGACTTCCGCGCCGTCGTCGACCTCGAGGACATCGAGACGGTCTTCGAGCACTGGGCGGGGCACGTCGGCCTGGGGGAATCGAAGGACTCCGACAGCTAGCGGAGTCCTACCCCGACGAGCTCGTCTGGGAGCTCTACCAGCTGGGCCTCGACGTCGACGACATCGGCGACGACGAGGACTCCACCGAAGAGCAGATCGCGAAGGCGGTCGACCACGTCAAGGTCGACCGCCTTCTGCGTGTCGCGACTCGCGACACCGCCTCAGTGCTCTTCGCCGCGCAGCACGGATGGGACTTCCCCGTCAGCCGCGAGTGGATCCAGAACGCGGACTCGATGGACCAGTTCGCCGCCGCCCAGTGGACCAAGGGCAGCCCCCGCCCCAGGCCGTACCCGCGCCCCTGGCCGGACGCCAACACCAACCGCCTCGGCAAGACCAACCTCGCCCCTGCAGCAGCGCGGGAGGTGCTGCGAAGAAACAGGGAGGGCCTGACCCATGTCGACTGAGTCCGCCATCGCATACGTCTCCGTCGTCCCGCAGGCCAAGGGTGCCGGCCGGGCGATCGAGCGGGAGATCAACCCGCAGGCCCTCGGCACGTCCATCGGCAGCAAGATGTCGCCCGGCTTCCTCAAGTCGGTCGGGTCGATGGCCGTGAAGTCCACCGCGATCGTCGGTGCGGGCGTCACGGCCATCGGCGCGAGCATCGCTGCCGTCGCCGCGAAGAAGGGCATCGCCCGACTCCTCGACATCGACGACGCCAAGGGCAAGCTCGCCGGCCTCAAGACCTCCACCGAGGGCATCGCCAAGATCATGGACAGCGCCCTCGCGTCCGTGAAGGGCACCGCGTTCGGTCTCGGCGACGCCGCCGGTGTCGCCTCGAACGCCGTCGCCGCCGGCATCAAGCCCGGCCAGGCGCTCACGAAGTACCTCAAGCTCACCGCTGACGCAGCCACCATCGCGGGCACCTCGCTCGGCGAGATGGGCTCGATCATCAACAAGACCACCACCAGCGGCAAGGTCTACACCGACAACCTCAACCAGCTCGCCGACCGCGGCATCCCGATCTTCCAGTGGCTGCAGGACGAGTACAAGGTCTCCGCCGACGACCTGTCCGACATGGTCCGCAAGGGCGAGGTCGACTCGGCCACCTTCCGCAAGGTCATCGAGAAGAACATCGGCGGCGCGGCCCTCGCCTCCGGGAAGACCGTCCGCGGCGCGTGGGCGAACGTCGGCGCTTCCCTCGGCCGTCTCGGCGCGATGTTCCTCTCCGGAGCAGTCGCTGGCGCTCCCGCGCTCTTCACCTCCATCACGGGGGCAGTCGACCGCGGCACGGCAGCACTGCAGCCCTACGCGGACGTCCTCAACGAGAAGGTCTCGGCCGGGATGGCTGCCCTCGCAGGGTGGATCGACCGGGTCGACTTCGGCAAGGTCATCGCCGGAGCTGAAGCGTTCGTCGGCAAGGTCCGCGACGTCTTCACCTCGCTGAGCAGCGGCGACACCGACACCGCCCTCGGCAGCGTCGGCTCGTCGCTGTCCAAGCTCACCCCGGCCTTCACCGCGCTCCGCGAGCAGCTGCCAGAGCTCGGCGACTCCGCCGGCAAGCTCGCCGCGGCCGGGATCACCGTCCTCGCCGGCGTCCTCGGGTTCCTCGCCGACCACGTCGACACGATCGTCCAGTACATGCCGCTGATCGTTGCCGGCTTCATCGCCTGGCAGCTCGCCTCCCGGGCGACGGCCGCGGCGTCTGTCGTGCTCCGCACCGCCGAGCTCATGGCACTGCCGGTGCAGATCAAGCGGAACATCCTCCGCCTCGAGGCCGCGCGTCTCGAGTACGCGACCGCCCGCGCGACGACCGTCGCGTCCGGCGCGACCGGCGTCAACACCGGCGTCACCAACCAGAACGCCTCCGCCCTCGGTCGGCAGACCCTCGCCCAGCGCATCTCGACCACCGCCACGAAGATCGGCACCGTCGCCACCCTCATCGGTGCCGGCGCGCTCCGCATCTTCGGAGCTGCGGTCAAGATCGCGATGGGCCCGATCGGCATCGCGATCGCCGTCATCGGCGCGCTCGTCGCCGGCCTGGTGTGGTTCTTCACCCAGACGAAGCTCGGGCAGGCCATCGTGCAGACCGCCTTCGCCGCGATCAAGGTCGCGGTCGCAGCGGTCGGCGACGCCTTCGTGTGGCTCTGGGAGAACGCGATCAAGCCCGCCTGGGACGGCATCGCCGCCGGGGCGACCTGGCTGTGGCGGACCATCCTGCAGCCCGCGTTCGCTGGCATCGGCCTCGCCGTGCAGACCGTCGGCGGGTTCTTCGTCGCCCTGTGGACGAACTACATCGCCCCGCCGCTCACCGCGATCGGCAACGCCGTCGGCTACCTCTGGAACAGCTGGATCTCCCCGATCTTCCAGCTGATCGGCGCGATCGTCGTCTGGGCAGCCAGGATTTTCGGCACGGCGATCTCCGCGATCGTCGGGCTCCTCGTCAACACCCTCGGCGTGGCCTTCAACTGGCTGTGGACCGGCGTCATCCAGCCCGTCTTCACCTGGATCGGTGCAGCGATCTCGGTCTGGTGGACCACGGTGTCGTCGATCTTCGGCTTCGCTGTCGGCTTCGTCCGGGGCACCCTCGGTGCAGCCTTCACCTGGCTGTGGACCGGCGTGATCTCGCCGGTGTTCAGCTGGATCGGGTCGGCAGTCTCCGCCTGGTGGACAGGCGTCGTCCTGCCCGTATTCGGTGCCGTGGTCGGGTTCCTCCGCACCACCCTCGGCCCGGTGTTCACCTGGCTCCGCGACACGATCATCCGCCCGGTCTTCTCCGGGATCGGCACGGTCGTCCGCGGGGTCTGGAACTCCTGGCTGAAGCCCGTGTTCGACAAGATCGCGAACATCGCGAAGGTCACCATCCCGGCGGCGTTCACGGTCATGAAGGACAGCATCGGCAAGGCGTGGGACGCCGTGAAGTCCGCGGTCAAGGCCCCGATCAAGTTCGTCGTCGAGACGGTGATCCAAAAGGGGATCATCGACAACTTCAACAAGGCCGCTGGCTTCTTCAAGACCAAGAAGCTGCCGAACGTCTCCCTCCCGAAGGGCTTCGCGACGGGCGGCTACACCGGCCCCGGCGGGAAGTTCGACCCCGCCGGCATCGTCCACAAGGACGAGTTCGTCTTCACCAAGGAGCAGACCCGCCGCATCGGCGTCGGCCGGCTCTACGACATCGCCCGCAACGGGTACGCCAAGGGCGGACTCGTCACCGACGCGAAGAAGAACATCGCGTCGGGATGGGACTGGGTCGCAGGCAAGGCCGGCAAGGCGTGGGACTGGACGAAGAACGCCGCCGAGACCGCCAAGTTGGTCGTGTCCGACCCGATGGGCACCCTCGGCAAGCTCGCGAAGGGGCTCATCGGGAAGATCCCCGGCGCGGGCGGAATGCTCGACGTCGCGAAGGGCGTGGGGCAGAAGATCCTGTCCGGCGCGATCGAGAAGCTCAAGGGCATCGGTGACCTCGGCGGCCTGACTCCCTTCGGCGGGAACGGGAAGAACGGCAACCTCGCGTCGTCGGCACTCGGCAAGGCGCTCGGCTTCGCGCCGGGCTCCGGAGTCGGCGCTACCGGCGGGCTCCTGCAGAAGGCTGCCGCCGCGGCGTGGAACACCGCCTACCGAGCTTCCGGCGGCATCCTCCGCCTCACGGAGGGCTACCGCGACCTCAAGGCGCAGGCGTACCGGTGGTCGCTGTTCAAGAGCGGCGGCAACCTCGCGGCCCCCGTCGGCACGTCCGTGCACGGCCTCGGCCGTGCAGCCGACGTCGCCGGCGGCCAGGACTGGCTCCGGGCGAACGGCGCGAAGTACGGCTGGGCGAACACGGGCCTCGGCTTCTCGCAGCGAGAGCCGTGGCACTTCGAGTTCAAGGGCATGTCGCAGCGGGTCCCGCAGCTCGCCAGCGGCGCGTACATCTCGCGCCAGCCCGGCGGCTCGCTCGTCAACGTCGGCGAAGGCCGGTACGACGAGGCCGTGGTGCCGCTCACCCCGGCCATCAAGGAAAACCTGCTCGGCGACCGCCGTCGGGGACAGCGTGACGCGCCACTGATCGAGGGTCTGACCCTCGTCTCGAGCGGGTCCGTCAAGCACGACCTCGACGAGGTCGACCACTGGCTGAGCTCGCTCGACCGGGGAGGACGGAACAGGTGAGCAAGAGCTGGCAGATCGACTGCGGGTCGGACGGGATCATCCTGTTCGGCCCGCAGTCGTCTCGGTACCCGTTCGCGATCGCCCCCGAGCTCGGGGATCCCGACCGTGAGACGCAGGACAGTTCACTGCCCGGGGTTGACGGCACCTTCTTCGGCATCGACACCACGGCAGGGCAGACCATCGCGTTCGGCCTGACCGCGGTCGGCGAAACCGACGAAGAAGCTCGGCAGCTGTACGCGGCACTCCGCCGGGTGTGGCGAGCGGACAGCATCCGCTCGACACCCGGTGCGATGGCGAAGCTCACGCACCCATCCGGCCGGTCGACGTTCGGAAGGCCCCGCCGGTTCACCCCGGCGTTCTACCCCGACGCCGCCGGCGCGGTCGGCGCGACGCTGGACTTCGCCACCAGCGATGACCTCTGGTACGACGAGCCGGACTACATCCGGGTGCCGCTGGCGGTCTCACAGTCCGGCGGCCTCGTCGAACCGCTGGTCGAACCGCTCGTCGCCTACGGGTCCACCACGGCGGCGAACACGTTCACCGTCAAGGGCGAGGTACCCACCTGGCCGGTCATCACCATCGAGGGTCCCATCGTCAACCCGACGGTCGAGGTCACCGGCCGATTCCGGTTCACCGCGGCGACCTCGCTCCGGTACGACGAAACGCTCGTCATCGACACCCGGCCAGGCCGGCAGAGCGTCCTCCGCAACGGCACCCAGATCGCCGCTCTCACCCGCTCGTCGACGCTTCTGACCGACGCGTCCCTGCCGCCCGGCAACTACACCCTCCTGCTCTCCGGCTCGTCGTCCTCCGGCGCGCCGACCGCGCGCGCCGACTGGCTCGCCGCGTACCCCACCCCGTGAGAAAGGTGCCCACATGGCGCTCGATGGTGTCCCCTGGTTCATCGGCGGCGAAGCCCAGCACGGCGGAGACGCGGCCCGGATGCTCGCCTACCTCGCCACCGGCGGCCGGCAGGGCGTCGCGTCACCCTCCGACCTCAAGGTGTCCGCGCTGCCCGTTCCCGGTGCCGGGGTGCGCGTCGCCGCCGGCGGCGCATCGGTACTCGTCCGGAGTCTCCCGCAGGAGGCGTACACGGTCCGGAACCCCGTCACGGACCTCGACCAGGTGAAGTTCGCCGCCACCGGATCCGCCGCCGGCCGCTCCGACCTGGTCATCTGCCGAGTCGACAACCCGAACCTCGACAACAACGCTCCCGCGCCTGCCGACCCGCAGAAGGGTCCGTACACGAAGTTCGACGTCATCCCCGGTGTCCCGGCCGGCACTCGGTCCCTGCTCGAGCTCGACCAGTACAAGGGCCTGTCCGCGATCGCGCTCGCGCGCGTCGACATCCCGAAGTCGACGCAGACGATCACGAACGCGATGATCACCGACCTGCGATCGCTGGCGAACCCGCGCGGAGACCGGCAGATCCTGTTCGGCACCGCGGACCCGGGCAATCCGCTGACGTCGTCGACGTTCACCGCCTGGCCGACGAAGAACACGTACGACATCGACATCCCGTCGTGGGCGACGCACATCATCGCCCGCCTCGAGTTCATGGGCGGCCAGACTGCCGCGAGGGCATCCGGATCGCTCCGGCTCATCCTCGGCACCTCGACCGCGTTCGGTGAGTACAACTACAACTACGCCGCCCAGGGCGGCCAGGCCCGGCAGATGGTCGTCGTCGCGGGCGAGATGGCGCTGCCGGCGGCTCTCAGGGGCACCACGACGTCGCTGCGGATCTCCGGCCTCCGCTCGGGCGGCGACGGCAACCTCTTCACGGTCGACGACACGTACTACCTCGCGGACGTGCAGTTCGTCGAACGGCTGTCCTGATGCAGCGGGTCATCATCCAGCGGGCCAGCACCCGCGAAGTGCTGACGTACGACTTCCGCGGGCTCAGCTTCAGCACGGTCACCCGTGAGCTCTCCGCGGTGGGCACGATGCCCGTCAGCGTCAAGGCGTCGCAGGGGAAGAGCATCGCGTCCGACGGTCGACCGCTGTTCGACGAGTGGGGCACCATCATCACGCTCGACGACGACGGGCAGATCCGGTTCCGCGGCCTCGTCACCGAGCTCGAGTACGCCGGCCCCGAGTGGAAGCTGACCGTCTCCGCCCTCCCGACCGTCCTATACGGCTGCCCCTACGACGACGCGCCCTACTACGGAGCCGAGGTCGACCCTGCATCGATCGTCCGGAAGCTCGTCGCGAACGCGCAGTCGTTCCCGGACTCCGACCTCGGCATCACGGTCGTCGGGTCGACCCCGGTCAAGGTGGGGTCGTTCTCCACGCAGCGGCGCATCGAGGCCGAGGCGTACTACGACGAGAAGGTCCGCGACTACAAGGCAGAGAACAAGACGCTGCAGGCGCTCCGGAAGATCGTCGCCGCCACCCGGAAGACGGCAGCCTCGCAGCGCAGCACGCGTGCGGGCTCATCGAAGGACCTGTCGGCCGCGAAGAAGGCCCTCACGGCCGCCAAGCGGGCGCAGACGGCCGCGGAGAGCGCGCTGAAGGCGGCGCAGAAGACGAAGGACCCGGCGAAGATCGCCGCGGCGCAGGCCGCGCTGACGGCCGCGAAGGCCGGCGTCACCTCGGCGGCCGGCACCGTGAAGGCTCGGCAGGACGCCCTCGACGGACGCGACGACACCCTGACCGCCACGAACGCACGCATCAAGACGCAGCAGGCCGCAGTCGACGCGCAGGCCGCGATCGTGAAGACGATGAAGGAGCGGAAGGACAAGGCGTCCGAGCTCAAGAGCGCTGCGCAGCAGGCGGAGTCCGAGGACGGCGGCGCGTACGCGCTCGAGGCGTGGGAGGCGCAGGACTGCGGCCGGCTCATCGACGACCTCGCGAAGGACGCCCCGTTCGACTGGGTCGAGGAGCACTACTGGTCCGGCGACCTCCCGCAGACCCGGATCCGGATCGCGTACCCGCGCACCGGCCGCCGGCTGTCGGGCGACTCCGACCCGACGTTCCAGCAGGGCGTGAACATCACTGTGCAGCTGCAGCCCACCACATCCGGCGGCGACTTCGCGAACACGGTGTTCGGGATCGGTGCCGGCGAGGGCGCGGGATCCATTCGCCGGCTGATCTCGAAGCGCGACGGCCGCGTCCGCCGCGTCGCCACCCTGCAGTCGAAGGACATCAAGTCGAAGCAGGAGATGGTCACCCGGCTGCAGGCCGAGCTCGTCGCCCGGCAGCAGACCCTCGCCGTGGACTCGATCACCGTCGCCAACCACCCGAACAGCCCCCGCGGGACGTACGGGCTCGGCGACGACATCTACGTCCAGGGCCGCGTGCCGCACTACGGCGAGTTCGGGCTGTGGCACCGCATCGTCGGCCTCACCGAGAAGACCGACGGCACGACCGAGGTCAGCCTGCAGCTGACTGACTCATTCACGTACGGAGCAGGAGTCGACTGATGAACGGACCCGAGAAGGTCGCCCGCCGGCTGCACGACATGCAGACCAAGATCGACCGCGTCGGGTCCGCTTCGCAGCTCGGGAACACCACGATCGGCGGCGAGACTGCGGTCGCCGTCGCCGACGTGGTCACCGAGTCCGTCGTGACGAACGATGCCCTCCCCGACGTGCAGGAAGACGTCGCCGACGGCAACGAGGGCGTCTCCGACCTGAGCGCCCTATTCGACTCGTTCGACGAGGACATGGACGCCAGGTTCGAGAACGCCCGCGCCGAGCTCGACGACAAGGCCGCCGACATCGAAGCGTCGATGACCGAGATCGACGAGACCTTCAGCACCCAGTACGAGGGCCTGTCCGAGGACGTCGACACCGCCATCCGCGCCGCCGGCGACGCCAGGACCGAGGCGGAAGCGGCATCCGATGCAGCCCTCGCAGCGGCGGGGCTCGCCGCGTCCAAGGGCGAGACCATCGTCCAGGTGTCGCCCCCGTCCGGGTCGCGAGCGAACACCGCGAACCTCTGGATCGACATCTCCACGAATGCCGACGGCATCCCGAAGAACCAGCCCAACCGGTACAACCCGGACACGGCGAAGTGGGAACCGATCACCGACGCGCAGACCGTCGCCGCCGCGCAGGCCGCGGCGACCGCGGTCGCGGCGGCGCAGGCAGCGAAGGACGTCGCCGCGCAGGCCAACGCCGCGGCCGCCGTCGCGCAGCAGACCGCGTCCGACGCGAACACCGCAGCACTCACCGCCGCGGGCATCGCGAACGGCAAGGGCAAGGTCATCTACCAGGCGTCGAAGCCCACGGGCTCGAACGCTGCCGTCGGGAACCTCTGGATCCGCTCGAGCGACAACACCCCCTGGGCGTTCGACACGTCCTCCTCGGACTGGGTGCAGGTCACCGACAAGGCCGCCACCGACGCAGCCGCCGCGGCCGCGGCGGCGAACCAGGCAGCGGTCGCAGCGTCGAACGCCGCGAAGGCAGCACAGGCCACCGCGGACAGCAAGCCGCTCATCCTGTACTCCTCGACCGCCGGCCCGTCCGGCACCGCACCCACCGGCACCATCTGGTTCCTCTGGGACAGCGCGAAGAACATCGCTGGGCAGTGGCTGCAGTCGGGCACGCTCGCAGCCCCGGTGTGGACGCCGCAGCAGATCCGCTCCGAGGTCATCGCGAACCTCGACGTCGCCAAGCTCACCGCGGGCTCGGCGGCGATCGCGGACCTCGTCGCGCAGAAGATCGCCGCGGCGACGGGGAACTTCCAGACCGTCAACGTGTCGAACCTGTTCGTCACGTCCGGCGCGACGATGGCCCAGGCGACGATCGACTTCCTGTTCGCGAACGTCGTGCAGGCGAAGAAGATCACCGCCGGGATGATCGACGTCGACTCGCTCAGCGGCATCACCCTCACCGGTGCGGTCGTGCAGTCGTCGGCAACCGGCAAGCGTGTGGTTCTGTCGAACAACCGCCTGAACTTCTACGGCCTCGACGGATCGAACGCGGTCAGCGCCGGCGTGATCGAGGGCATCCCGAACGGCGCGGCAGGCGGCCTGATGAGCTTCGCGTCGAACACCGGCGGCACCGTCTTCCTGCAGCTCGGAACCCAGGCGCTGCCCTCCGCGGGAACCGCCGTCGTGAAGACGAACGGCATCGCCTGGTTCCCGACCATCCACACGTCGCAGATCTTCGACGCCGGCACCGGCGTCCAGTACGCCCTCGGCGACACCGACTGGATCCAGCCCACCCTCACCGGCGGCACGAACGACACCGACAGCCCCTTCCGGTACCGGCGGCTCAACGGCGTCATCTACTTCGACGGCCTCGTCACTCCGGGCGCGACCAACCAGCGCATGTTCGTCCTGCCGGCAGGGTTCCGCCCCGCACGAATCCGCCGCGCCTGGATCGACCGCAACGGCACCGCGACGCCCACCCAGTGGATCGTCCGCGTCCACAGCGGCGGCGCGATCGACCTGATCGGCCCCTCGGGCGGCTCCGGCGCGCTCGACTTCGGCGGCTACCCGCCATTCCCCGCGAACTAGGAAGGCAACACCGTGACCACCGACGACACCCCACCCACCGACGACAGCCCGGACGACGACGGCGTACAGCTGCCGCCGGCGTACCCCGACACCACCGCCGGGATGCTCATGCGCGACCGAGACCAGGCGCTCGCCTCCGCCGACGCTGCCCAGGGCCAGGCCGACCAGTTCGCCGCGCTCGCCACAGCGAACCGCGCCCGCGCGGCAGCCCTGCAGGTCGCGATCGACTCGATGCCGCCCGACGCGGGCAGCTGACCCCCCTTCCCATCCACGGCCGCCCCTCGGGGCGGCCTTCGTCGTTCCAGGAGCCCCCATGAAGTGGAAGTTCAGCAGCATCTTCAGCGTCGGCCCGTCGTCGTACGGGGACCGCCGCGGCATCGAGCAGTTCGTCACCAGCGCGCGCGTGGCGCTGCAGGTGCTGACGATCGTGGTGAAGTTCAACGTCTACCTCCGGCAGAAGGGCCGCACCGGCTCCCTGTCGGTGAACGAGGCGAAGCGCACGCGACCCCGGCAGTCGTACCTGTGGGCGAACCGCTTCGTCCTCGGCGTCGTCGTGGCAGCGCCCTTCACCTCGCCGCACGACGAGGTGAACCACGGCAACGCGATCGACTTCGGCATCACCGAGGACGACGGCTCGAACCGCGCCCTCAGCCCGGACGAGTTCACCGTGCTGCACAACATCGTCGCCGCGCACGGCGGCACGTGGACCGGCGTCCACTTCGGCGAGCCGTGGCACCACGAGATGGCGACCGTCGCCGAGAACGAGCTGCCCTACTTCGATGCTCGCGAACGGCTGACCGGCGCGGTGCCGGCGGCCCCCAAGCCCACCCCCATCCCCGAGCCGGCCGTCGTGCCGGACCCTGTCCCTGAGGAGGACGACATGCAGAAGGTGAAGTCGAAGGAGACCGGCAACCGGTACGTGATCTGGTCTCGCGACCTGGACACGATCCGGAAGACGGACCGGAACGCCGACGAGAAGGCCAGGGCCGTCTCGCAGGCCGCAGGCACCGCGTTCGTCGAGATGTCCTCGGCGCGGATCAAGCTCCTGCTCGAGATGCTGGACGGTCGCGTCGACGCCGCGAACGCGTCCGACAAGGCAATCGTGAAGCGCGCGGTCACCGAGGCGCTGCGAGCGGAGGCTGCAGCATGACCGGCGAGCACGAGGCCGTGAAGGTCAAGACCGAGCCGATCTGGTACCCGTGGCAGCGCGTCATTCGCACCGCCGTGCAGGTGACGATCGCGTTCCTCGTCGGCCTCGGCGGCTCCGTCGCGCTCCTGCAGGCCACCGCGCCGCAGGTGCTCGCCGCGGTCGTCGACGTCCTCCCGTCGGCCGCGTACGCGTGGCTCGGCGGCGCGTTCGCATTCGTCATCGCGCTCGCCACGACCCTGTCGAAGCTGATGGCGATCCCGGTGATCAACGCCTGGCTCACCCGCCTCGGTGCCGGTTCCGTACCGCGAGCGATCGCGAAGGAGCAGGCCACCGCGACGTCGACCGAGCTGCAGCCCGCAACGCACGAGCCGACGGCTGTCGACTACCGCACTGAGCAGGGCGGATGAGGGGCGGCGGCGTCGTGAAGACCATCTGGTCGAAGGATGCGCTGCCCCTCGTCCCGCCGCGGTTCCGGAGCATCTACCGGTACCTGCTGCCCGGCATCGACATCGGTGTAGCCGGATTCGGCCTGTGGTCGCTGCTGCTCGGGTCGAAGATCGTCGGGGACTTCACCGTCCCTGTCTTCCTCGTCGCCTGGGCCAGCATGATCCTCGCCGGCGCGGTCGGCGCGCTCGTGTCCCTCGCGATCATGAACGACCGCGTCGAGCTGATCGGCCGGATCATGGTCGAGCTCGGCCTGGCCGTGTACGCCGTGCTGACCGTGGCGTACATCCTCCGGGGCAACGTCACCAGCACCCTCACCCTCACCCTCGTCGGGATCCGCATGTACGCATCACTGTGGCGGATCTTCGACATCATCGGGGAGATGGTGCGGGAGGAGAGATCCCGCGCAGCGCCGCGGCCACCGAACGGCAGGGGTGCATGAGCGACCAGGTCATCACCTCGATCGTCGTCGCGATCTCCGCCATGTTCGGTGCGTTCATGGCGTACCTCGGTATCCGAGCCAGGGTCCGCTCCGCTCGAGCTGAGCCGGTGCAGGAGGAGGACGAGCGGATCGCGGTCGGGAAGGCGCAGATCGCCGCCGACCCTGACGGCTGGGCAGACCGCGTGCTCCGCTCGAACGAGCAGCTGCTGACCCGTGTCGAGGCGGCGGAGAAGCGCGCGGCGGCGGCGGAGAAGCGCGCCGACGAGGTGCAGGGTGCGTTCGACGCGTTCAAGCGCGAGGACCGCCAGCGGCAAGGCGCACTCGCGCGGTGGCTCGGCCGCATCATGGCCGACTGGGGCGTGGCTGACGAGATGCCCTACCCCGAGGGGCGCGACGCCGAGATCCTCGCCGACATCATCCCCTTCGCCCTCGAGGCGACCCAGCCCCGACGACCACCGAGGCCCCGCCCGGGGTGACCCTCGGCGAGCGCCACGTGTACGAACGAGAGCCCCGCAGACCGTGATGGTCTGCGGGGCTCTTTCGTCGTTGCTGGGTGGGTCAGGAGGCGGTGGCTTCGACCGGTTCCATGCCGTCGGCGGGCATGACGGTGACGCGCCACGCTGAGTCGATCGGCTGGCTGAAGGCGACGACTCCGGTGCCCTTCGCGCCGGGCTGTAGCTCGAGCATGGCGTGCTCGTTGTAGGCGTCGATGAGGGCGTTGTACTTCTCGACGTCGTCGCCGGCGGCGTCTTCCCACTCGGAGAACGCGTCCTCGAGGGGGACGCTGTCGACCTGCTCGCCGTCCTTCGTGATGACGGTGATGCCGTACATGTTGAGCGTCTCGGTGCCGTTGGTGTTGTCGAGGGTGACCGGGACGAGGGTGACTGCGTCGCCGTTCACGCTGGCGCGCGCTGCATCGATCGGGGCGACGGCGGGGTCCGTGGTGTCGCCGTCGAGCGTGAACGTTCCGGTCGCGCCCTGGTAGTCGAACGTCCACGTCTTGTCGACGTTTTCGACGGGAGTGGCCTTGGTCTCGGTCGGGGCGGACTCGACCTCAGCGGACGAGCCGCCGGCGGTCTCGGATCCGGACGAGCTGCAGCCGGCGAGGCCGAGGGCGATCGCGAGGCCCGCTGCGGCGATGATGTGCTTCTTCACAGTCCGAGCATAGGTCGCCTTCTGGTCGGGCTGTCTACCCCCGTTCGGGCAGCGGCTCAGAACAGCCGGAACGAGAAGCCCTTGCCGAGTCGGATCGTGACGCGGCCCTTCGACGAGACCGAGATCGGGCCCTTGCGCGCCGACGCGGACACCCCGCGCCCGGTCACGTTCAGGCGGACGCCGCGGCCGAGCTTCTTGCTGCGGCGGAAGAGGAGCCCCATCAGCGCTTCGCCCCTCGCTCGAGCACGCCGAGCATCTCGTCGCACAGCCATGTCGCAGTGGAGAGCCCCTTGCGGACGGTCGTCAGGATTCGGGCGGCTTGGTCCACACGCGATAGTCGCGCCGCCGGGGCGACCTCGCTCACTTCTCGACCCCACCTTCGCTGGCGCGGGCTGGCTTCCACTCGCCTTCGAACGTCGCCGTTTCGATCCTCGTCTGCGGTAGGCCACCGGAAGACAGGGAGACCTCGCCGAGCTCAGGGCGATCCCCGACGATGACACCGTCGACGCGACTCACCTGGCGGACCTTCACCTGCTCGTCAGCGACACCACGCGGACTCTCTGCGATGTAGGTCCGGCCGGTAACGACGTCACGCCACATGAACTCGGACGTCACCACCTCCGAGTTCTCGATCCACTCGAGTGCTTTCCACTCCCTCGGCGACATCGTGCTACTCGCTGTCTGGCTGGCGGTCTTCAACCATGAGTCGAGCGCGGGCCTGCTGATCTTTGCGTCCGCCGCGACGTCCGTCTTCCGCTGGCCCTCATCGACCGCCGAGACAACGGTCGACCGGAACCGCTTCTGCTCGTCGTCGAACCGCCGACGCGCGGCCGCCACGTCAGTCGGCACGGCGCACCTCCTGCCGCACCGACAGGACGGACACCACGGCCCACCCTGCCCACAGCGCGAGCATGATCGGCCAGTACCGTCCGGCCACCACCGAGGCGGCGGCCATGACGCCACCGACGACCGCTGCGGACTGTGCCGCGCGCGTGCTGATGATCCTCTTCACCTGGTCCTCCTTCCATGGAGGGGCTGCGCGTAGAATCCCCGGAGCGGGTGGCCCGAGGCAGTATCAGTGCTTCGGGCCACCCTGTCTTACTTCCGGTGTCGTGCCTTGCGGTTCCGCCTCATTCCGCCCAGCCACTGCGTGACTTGGACTGTGAACGAGAGCGCCGCGATCACGACTGCTGCGATTCCAATCGCATCCCCTCCTCTCTGTTGTTGTAAGATTAGTTTACACTAGTTCACCGTCTTTGGAGACAAAAAGGCCCCGGCTCACTGGGAGCCGGGGCCATGCTTCAAGTGAGAGTCCGCTACGCGAACTGCTCGACCTTTTCGCTACTGCCTTCGGTGGTCTGCTGGAACCGAGCGAGCTGATACCCGAGGTTCGGGCGGAGGTTGTAGAGCACGTCGACGACCTTGCTGTCGACGTGATACTCGTCGCGGAGCTGCTGAAGTGGCAGGTCTACGTCGATGCCGAGCATCTCGATACCGACCACCATGCCGAACTCGTTGAGGTCGACCATCACTGCGTCGCGGAGCTTGACGGTCCGCTCCACTTCGGCGTCCGAGAGCTCGATGTACGCCGCGTTGACGGAGTGGTCGACGGTCACCTTGATGTTCATTCGTCCTCATCCTTCCAGGATGTGCTCTTCACGCGGATTGTACCGCTCACGGGCCAAGTAGAACCTGCGACCCAAACGAGGAGATCGCCGCCGTTCACACCCCGGCCGGTCAAAACCATCGAGCCCTCAGCTGGATCATGCCAGGTCATGATGGGAGCTTCTAGTACTGCAACGATGTCGGCCTCAGAAACCTTCCGCTTCTTCATGCGACCGCGGGCGTGCCCACTGATCAGATACTTCACGACTCCACCGACATATCGAACGCCAGGCGGCGAACGAACTCTCCGTCCAGTTTCAGCGTGACCTCGTAGAGACCTGCCCCGAAGACGGGAAGCGCTACGGTGCTCGCGAATAGCAGGCCAACCCTGCCGTCGGCGTAGGGGCGCGCGCCTGGCCCCACTTCAAGGGTCGCGTTCTGAGAAATCTCGAACGCGCCCTCCGGAGCCGTGATCTGGATCTCGAGCTCGACGGGGTCGGCATCGACGGAGGTCTTCACTCGGCCCGCGATGGAGGTCATCCACATGCTGGTGGCGCTGGGTACCGACGCGTGGGTGTAGCTCGCCCCGAGGGCAGAGAGCTTCCCACCCTCGACTTGGGCATAGTCAGCAAGGAACGCATAGTCGAGCTCGGCCATGTCGAGAGTATGTCACCCCTAGCGCGCATCGTGTCTACCCCCGGTGAGGGTGACGATCCGATCGCGCGGCGTCCCTCCATATCCACGCGCAGTCCGTCGCCTGGCCGAAGCCCCACTCGACGAGCACCGCGCGCTCCGTGTACGCGATCGCGCGCGCCTCGACCTCGAGGATCCGGTCGGGGAACTGCACCCAGGCGAGCACGGGGTCCGGGGGAGCGACGTCGTAGTCTGGGCCGCCGCGCGCCGCCTCAGGGAGCGAGAACGCCGAACCGAGCGACCAGCGGTCTCGGCGTCGTCGCGCCATTAGTCTCGCCGCGGCCTGAGCGTGCGCCGATTCACCGTCGCCCGCGGCACCCACGCGCGCTGCAGTCGTCCCTGCCATGCGATCTCCACGTACACGGCGACGTCGGACCGAGCAACCGCGAACGCCTTGACCTGCTCGACCACGCCGATCTCCTCGAACCGCAGCCGCGACACCCACACGGACTCAGGGGAGTCGAGCTGTGCCGGCTCATCGATCTCGTCGACAGGCAGCGACTCCGCTGCGTAGATCGGAACGTCCTGGTGCTCGGGCGGTGCCCACCGATGCTCGGCCATGACGAGCAGTGTCCCCGACGCCCCCGACAGGCCGAGGGCTTAACTTTGCCCGAATGAAGCTGTCGACTTCACGACTGACCCGTCATCGCCTCCGGGCATGGTGCCGTGAGGCGATGGCTACACCTTCGGCTACACGCCGATGGCAGTTCTGGGGCCGGCAGCGGGACTTGAACCCGCAACCCCCGTATTACAAGTACGGTGCGCTACCAATTGCGCCATGCCGGCTGACGCCGCTCATCTTACCGGTGAGGGCGTCGGGGTCTCACTCGGCCGGCTTCTCCGCGAAGTTCAGCGAGATCGAGTTCATGCAGTACCGGTCGCCGGTGGGCGTGCCGAAGCCGTCGGGGAACACGTGGCCCAGGTGCGAACCGCAGTTCGCGCAACGGACCTCGGTGCGCACCATGCCGAGCGACTTGTCGTCGATCAGCTGTACGGCGTCGGGGTTCACCGACTCGTAGAACGACGGCCAGCCGCAGCCGGAGTCGAACTTCGTGCCGCTCTTGAACAGCTCTGCGTTGCAGGCCGCACAGGTGTAGACGCCGGCACGCTCCTCGTCGAGGAGTTCACCGGTCCACGGCCGTTCGGTCCCCGCCTGACGCAGGACGGCGTACTGGTCCGGGGAGAGGTCCTCGCGCCACTGGGCGTCGGACTTGTCGACGTTGTATGCCATTGTTTCCTCCTGCTTCCGGTCGGGTTCTTCCGGGCACTCCCGACCACTTCAGTAAACTCGCGACGATGTCCGAGCATTCCGTGCACCACGCCCGCTGGACCCGTCTGACGACGGACGAACTGTACGGCATCGTGGTGCTCCGGAACCGCGTCTTCGCACTCGAACAACGGGTGACGGCCGAGGACTTCGACGGCCGTGACCGCGAGCCCGAGACCGAGCACTGGTGGTTCGGTACGGACACCGAAGCGGTTGGGTACCTGCGCCTGATCCGACCGGCTGCCGACGAGGAACACCCGGCGGACGCACCGCCGCCGTCCTGGGTGATCGGCCGGGTCGCGACGCACCCCGACCACCGTGGGCAGGGCATCGCTGGCCGGCTCGTCGCCGCCGTGCTCGCGGCCCACGGGCACGAACCCGTCGTCCTGCACGCCCAGGAGTACGTCGCTGCGCTCTACGAACGCCACGGCTTCGTCCGGTTCGGGACGCCCTACGACGAAGCCGGCATCCGGCACGTCGGCATGCACCGCCCGGGGCGCTGATGGACACCCTCGGCCGGTACGCCGCCTACGCCGACCGCATCGAGGCCGTGTCGCCGTCCTACGCCGCCTGGGCGCGGTCGCTGGACCACTCGCTGGTCGCGCTCCTCGACGAGGTCGCCGAGCAGCAGCGGCAGCCGGAACTCTTCTTCGCGGTCGCGCGGCGGCTCGGCGCGGATCCGTCGGACCCCGGTGCGCTGCGCGCGATCGGTCGGGAGGCCCGCCCCGCCCTGGTCACGGCCCTCGCCTCCGCCACGGTGCAGGCCAACGACCCGCGGCGGCTCGGTCCCGTCGTCCCGCTGTTCGCGGCGCTCGCCGAGCGGGCCTCGCGGCCGCTCGGGTTGGTGGACGCAGGGGGCGCCGCCGGGCTCTGTTCGATCCCGGACCGGGTCACGCTCGACCACCGGACGTCGGAGTCCCGGGTGCCGGCGGATCGCGCCCCGGTGCTGTCGTCGCGCCCCGACTCCTCGGGGCGCGACGACCACGGCGGGGCGCGCACCGAGCTCGTCCGGATGCACACGGCGGTCGACGAACCCGCGGTCCGTCTCGTCGCGGGCGTCTCCGGGGTCCTTCCGGCTCCGGCGAGCAGGCCGATCCGTGTCGGTGCGCGGGTGCTGCTCGACCCGAACCCGATCGACCTGTCGGCGGACGGCGCGTTCGACCGTCTGGTCGAAGCGGTCCCACCAGAGGCCCTGGACCGGACCGCCCTGATGCGCGAGGCGGCGCGCGCGACGCTCGCCGTGCCTCCCGTGCGGATCCGGGGCACGCTGCCGGGCGATCTCGACCGTGCACTGGACGCCCTGCCGGACGACGTGGAGCCGGTCGTACTGACCACCGGCACCCTGGTCTACGTGCCGGGTGCCGAGCGCCAGCGGTTCGTGGACCGCGTCCGCGAACGCGGCGTGCACTGGATCGCGCTCGAACGCACCGGGATCCTGCGCGGTGTGGCGGCGACGCTGCCCGACGACGTCGACGCGGCGGATCCGGACGCCTTCGCCACCGCCTCGATCGACGGCACCGCGGTCGCCGTCTCGGACCCGTTCGGCACGCGTGTGCGCTGGCTCCGCGACCCGAACCTGTGACCGGTGTTCGCGACAGTCCAGCGCCGTGCCAGGGTCCGGATGCTCTCCGCCCCTACGATGTGCGAGACCCGTTACCCGACCGTGATCGGAACCGCCGTGACCAGCTCCACCGACGAGCACCGCGCTGACGAGCGCCGCGCTGACGAGCGCCGCGCTGACCAGCGCCGCGCTGACCAGCTCAGCGAGCTCGCGCAGCGTGTGCTGTCGTTCGAGCACGACCGGGCACGGCACGACCGCACGAAGGAAGCGGAGATCCGGGTCGAGTTCGAGATGTCGGCGGCGCGCTACTACCAGGTGCTGAACCGCGTGATCGACTCGCCCGCGGCACTCGCGTACGACCCGCAGCTCGTCACCAGGCTGCAGCGGCTCCGGCACGCGCGCACCAGCGCCCGGGCGACGCGCAGCTTCGTCGCGCCCGGTGCCGCTCCCGAAGGACGTGAAGAGGAACGATGAGCACCAGATTCCCCCGTGACCGGTTCGACGACGTCGCCGACGGCCCCCGGGTCGGCGCACACCGCGGTGCCCAGCGCCGCGGCCGTGGCTGGATCGCGTTCGCCTGGGCGGCACTCGCCACCGGTGTGCTCGTCGGCATCGGCGTGCTCGTCCTCGCGCTCCTGAACGGCAGCTACTCGTTCAGCGGCTCGGACTCGCCCTCGGCGTCGTCGAGCTCGTCGGCCACGTCGAAGCCGTCCGCGTCCGCCACCTCGAAGCCCTCGGCGTCGTCGTCGGCCGGGTCGGGTGCCGACTCCGGAGCCGCTGCCGCGACGCCGGCACAGCAGGGCACGACCACCGTCGTCGTCCTGAACGGCACGACGACCACCGGTCTCGCCGCCCGCGCCAGCGCCACGCTGACCGGTGCCGGCTGGCAGGTCGCCTCGACCGGGGACGCCGGCACGACCGGGTCGACCTCGACCGTCGTGTACTACCAGCAGGCCGCACAGGCGGCGGTCGCGCAGGGCATCGCGAAGCAGCTCGGGGTCACAGCCGTGCAGCAGTCGGCAGCGTTCCCGAACGCCGACGTGAGCGTCGTGCTCGGGGCCGACTACACCGGCTGATCCGCATTCCGCGGGCGCTTTCCACCCGCATTTGTGACGGTCGTGTTTCGGGCACGTTGATTTCTGACGGAATCGACGTGAAACAACGTCACACCTCTTGCCTGATCGGCGCGCTTCGAGCAGAGTCCCTTGCAGACGGCGAACACGTCGTTCGCACGGCAGTACCAGGGAGCAAGAGATCATGGCCAACGGAACCGTGAAGTGGTTCAACGCTGAAAAGGGCTTCGGCTTCATCACCGTCGATGGAGGAGGCCAGGACGTGTTCGTGCACTACTCGGCCATCGACATGTCGGGTTACAAGGTCCTCGAGGAGGGCCAGGCAGTGGTGTTCGACGTCGGCACCGGGTCGAAGGGCCCGCAGGCGGAGGCAGTCCGACCGGCCTGAACGCACGACACTCATCGCGAACGCGCCGTCCCGTCAGGGGCGGCGCGTTCGTCGTGCGTGGCCCGCGCTGCATGACGTGCGTGGCGGGCGGTCCGCGGCGGTGGTCGGGGTGCGCTGTTGGCGGGGCGTGTCCTGGGAAGACGTGACGAGCCTCCCGATCGTGTTGCACTCGCACCGGGCGAGTGCCAGAATCGGCGTTGGCACTCGCTCACGTTGAGTGCCAGCACGACCCCACGACGTCCGGGAGGGACGAGAACTCACATGGCTAAGATCATTGCTTTCGACGAGGAGGCCCGCCGTGGCCTCGAGCGCGGCCTGAACCAGCTGGCCGACGCCGTGAAGGTGACGCTCGGCCCGCGCGGCCGCAACGTCGTCCTCGAGAAGAAGTGGGGCGCCCCCACGATCACGAACGACGGTGTCTCCATCGCCAAGGAGATCGAGCTCGACGACCCGTACGAGAAGATCGGTGCGGAGCTCGTCAAGGAGGTCGCCAAGAAGACCGACGACGTCGCCGGTGACGGTACGACCACCGCGACCGTCCTCGCCCAGGCACTCGTCCGCGAGGGCCTGCGCAACGTCGCCGCTGGCGCCGACCCCGTGTCGCTCAAGCGCGGCATCGAGAAGGCCGTCTCCGCCGTCTCCGACCAGCTCCTCGCCAACGCGAAGGACATCGAGACCAAGGACCAGATCGCCGCGACCGCGTCGATCTCGGCTGCAGACCCGACCATCGGCGCGCTCATCGCCGAGGCCATCGACAAGGTCGGCAAGGAAGGTGTCGTCACCGTCGAGGAGTCGAACACCTTCGGCACCGAGCTCGAGCTGACCGAGGGCATGCGCTTCGACAAGGGCTACCTGTCGCAGTACTTCGTCACTGACCCCGAGCGTCAGGAAGCCGTCTTCGAGGACGCCTACATCCTGATCGTCAACTCGAAGATCTCGAACATCAAGGACCTCCTGCCGGTCGTCGACAAGGTGATCCAGGCGGGCAAGCAGCTCCTGATCATCGCCGAGGACGTCGACGGCGAGGCCCTGGCCACGCTCGTCGTGAACAAGATCCGCGGCATCTTCAAGTCCGTCGCCGTCAAGGCCCCGGGCTTCGGTGACCGCCGCAAGGCCATGCTGCAGGACATCGCGATCCTGACCGGTGGCCAGGTCATCTCCGAAGAGGTCGGCCTCAAGCTCGAGAACGCGACGCTCGACCTGCTCGGTCGTGCCCGCAAGGTCGTCATCACCAAGGACGAGACCACGATCGTCGAGGGTGCCGGCGACGCCGAGCAGATCGCCGGCCGTGTCCGTCAGATCCGCGCCGAGATCGACGCGACCGACTCCGACTACGACCGCGAGAAGCTCCAGGAGCGCCTCGCGAAGCTCGCCGGTGGCGTCGCCGTCATCAAGGCGGGTGCCGCGACCGAGGTCGAGCTCAAGGAGCGCAAGCACCGCATCGAGGACGCCGTCCGCAACGCGAAGGCTGCCGTCGAAGAGGGCATCGTCGCCGGTGGTGGCGTCGCCCTCATCCAGGCCGGCAAGGTCGCGCTCGACGCACTCACCCTCGAGGGTGACGAGGCGACCGGTGCGAACATCGTCCGCGTCGCCATCGACGCACCGCTCAAGCAGATCGCGCTGAACGCCGGTCTCGAGCCGGGTGTCGTGGCCGCCAAGGTCCGCGAGCTCGAAGCAGGTTGGGGCCTCAACGCCGCGACCGGCGAGTACGTCGACCTCATCGCCGCGGGCATCATCGACCCGGCCAAGGTCACGCGTTCGGCGCTGCAGAACGCTGCGTCGATCGCTGGTCTGTTCCTGACGACCGAGGTCGTCGTCGCCGACAAGCCTGAGCGTGCCGCGGCCGCTCCGGCCGGCGACCCGACGGGTGGCATGGACTTCTAAGCAGTCCTGTTCGAAGGGCCCCGCACGCTGCGCGTGCGGGGCCCTTCCGCGTGCGGGGCCGGCGGGGTGGGTCGGGAGGTCACAACACCCCGCTCAGGTCCGCCGAGCGGTCACGAGCCGTCGGTTGTGCCCGTCCCAGTCGACGCATCGTGACCGTTGGCCGGCGCAGGAGCGGGGAGTCGTGGCCGGCTCGTGTGTGCGGCTTGCGCGTATATGGGGTCTTCTCTCCCGCACAGGAGGCCCGGCTCACCTCGTTCTTCACAGGTCTCGAGCGCTCATGGTCGGCTCGCGTGCCCCGCAACGACCATGACGGCATGCCAGCTGCCCGTCGCCTCCCTGCTCCGTTCGACCGATCCACCTTCCGTGTGGCCGATGCGGTGGGGCACGGCATCGATCCGGAACGAGTCAGACGAGCCGACCTGGCAGCCCCGGTCCACGGTGTCCGTGCCCCGATCGGCTCGGTGGACTTCGTCGACGCCGTCGCCCTGGTCATGCGTCCCGATCAGTTCTTCAGCCACACGACCGCCGCCGCGATCTGGGGTGCGCCACTTCCGCTGTCGGTGCGCTCGGTCGGGCCGGTGCACGTCTCGACCACGAGGGACGGGAGCCGGATGCGTCGGCCCGGCGTGGTCGCACACCGCCTGGACCGGCCGAGGACGGTCGAACACCGCGGGTTCCTGGTCAGTGTCCCAGCGCAGATGTGGTTCGAGTGTGTCGGCGTGCTCGGACAAGACGCGCTCGTCGCGATCGGAGATCATCTCGTCGGATCAGCCGGGTTGGCGACGGCGGATGACCTCCGTGCGTCGATCCGCCCCGGCACACGCTTCGCGCTCGCTGCTCGGCGCGCGCTGGACCTCGTCCGAGCCGGGGCGGAGTCGCCGCAGGAGACCTGGCTCCGCCTGGCCGTGGTCGAAGCGGGGTTCCCCGAGCCGGAGCTGAACGTCGACGTGCACGACGGTGCGGGGCGGTTCCTCGGGCGCGTCGACATGGCGTGGTCGGAGTTCGGCATCGCGTTGGAGTACGACGGCGATCACCACCGGGAGCGCGACACCTTCCGACACGATCAACGACGGGACAACGGGTTCGTGGTGAACGACTGGCTCGTGATCCACGCGACGGCATCGGACGCACACCGACCCGCGGTGTTGTTCGAGCGACTCCGCCAGGCGTTCGAGGTCCGAGCGGCCGGAAGTCGTCGGCGGTCAGCGTGACGGCCGTGACCGCCACGCTGAAGATCTCTTCGCCGGGCGGTCACGACATGCCGTCGGTTGCGCGCCGACCGGTCACGAACTGTCGGTCAGCGGGGGCGCAGACGACGGCCCGTGACCACTCGGCGGCGTCGGACGGGGTGTTGCGACCGCACGGGCCACGGCCGCGCCGCGCGCCCGCGTCAGGCGGCGTAGTCGCGCGGCAGCAGCGGCAGCCAGACGCGGAAGGTCGCGCCGCCACCCTCGGTGTCGAAGACCTCGACCGAGCCGTGGTGCGCCGCGACGATGCCCGACACGATCGCGAGCCCGAGGCCCGAGCCACCGGTGTCCCGTGCACGCGAGGTGTCGGCACGCCAGAACCGCTGGAAGATCTTGTCGCGCAGCTGCGCCGGGATCCCCTCACCGTGGTCGATGACGTCGATGTGGGCCATGCCGCGGTCGTCGTCCACCCCGACGCCGATCTCGATCGGGTCGTCGTGCTCGGTGAACCGCATGGCATTGCCCATCAGGTTCGTGACGATCTGGCGGATCTTGTTCTCCTCCGCCAGCACGATCGGGGGACGCTGGGGCATGACGACCGTCGGAAGCGGCGTGGTCTCGTCGGTGGGAGCGGCACCGGCCTCGATGTCCATCGCCCGGGTGCGCCGAGCACGCAGCCGCGCGATCGTCTGCCGCGAGAATGCGATGGGACCCGTGGTGTTCGCCGACGTGGGCGATGCCGGGGGGACCTCGCCCGTGTCGGACGAGGAGCCCGACGAGTCCGACGACCCCGACGAGAGCGAGGACGACGAAGCGGGCGGCCGCACTGCCTGGGGGACGCTCTCGCCCGTCATGGCGTCCTCGACCAGGACCTGGATCTCGCGGTCCGGGTTGGACGCCATGGTGTCGAGCGCCGAGTCACGGGCGATGGCGACGAGGTCGACCGGGCCGAGCTCGAGCGGCTTGGACTCGTCGATGCGGGCGAGCTGGAGCAGGTCCTGCACGAGCAGGCCCATCCGCTTCGCCTCTTTCTCGATGCGCTCCATCGCCTGGGCGACGTCCTCTTCCTTGCGCAGGGCGCCCATCCGGTACAGCTCGGCGTACCCGCGCAGGGACACCAGCGGGGTGCGGAGTTCGTGCGAGGCGTCGCCGACGAACCGCCGCATCTGGTCGATGGTGCGCTGGCGGTCCTCGAACGCGGTGTCGATGCGCTCGAGCATGACGTTGAGGGAGCGGTTCAGTCGCCCGACCTCGGTGTTCGGGGTGTCGGCCTCGAGGCGCTGGTTGAAGTCCCCGGCGGCGAAGCGTGCAGCGGTGTCCTCGACGTCGCGCAACGGGTCGAACGTGGCGGTGACGAGCAGCCGCGTGAGCATGGCGCCGAGCAGGATCACCGAGATGCCGAAGCCCAGGAAGATGACGGTGAACCGGGCGATGGTCTGGTCGGTGTCGGCGCTCGACACCGCGACGAGCACGAAGCCGGTCTCGGTGGAACCGCTCGTCTGGTTCTGCAGCGACGCCGGGATGACCTGAGCACGCCACTCGTGGTTGTGCTGGCTGTCGTAGAGCGAGAAGCGCGCGCCGTTCTGCGCCGCTGCGGAGAAGTCCAGTTCGCGGATGTCCGGACGGCTCGATGCCTTCGTCTGGCAGATCTGGTCGCCGTCGGCGTCGTACGCGGCCACGTAGGCGCTCTGCGACAGCACGACCGACAGCTTGCAGTACTGCTCGCCGTCGCTGATGTTCTGGCCCTCGAGCTGCTCCGTGGTGCCCTTGACGTTGTTGTCGAGCTGCGCCATCAGGTACGTCGACAGGACGGTCATCGTGCCGAGCCCGGCGACGAGCAGGCCGAGCGCGACCAGGAGCACCGTGATCCCGGTGATCTTGGTGCGCAGGGAGATCCCGTCCCACCAGCGGCTCATTCGCGTGTGCATGCTGCCCCAACGATAGACAGCGGCCGCCCGGTGAAACCGGACGACCGCCGTGAAGAACGGAACGGGCTACGAGGCCTTGGACGCCTTGAGCATGTACCCGAACCCGCGCTTGGTCTGGATGATCGGCTCGGCCGAGTACTGGTCGAGCTTGCGACGCAGGTACGAGATGTAGCTCTCGACGATGCCGGCGTCGCCGTTGAAGTCGTACTCCCAGACGTGGTCGAGGATCTGCGCCTTCGACAGCACGCGGTTCGGGTTGAGCATCAGGTAGCGGAGCAGCTTGAACTCGGTGGGGGAGAGCTCGATCTGCGCGTCACCGATCGTGACCTCGTGCGTGTCCTGGTCCATGGTGAGCTCGCCGGCGCGGATGATCGCGTCTTCCTCGTCGTTCATGGTGCGACGGAGGATGGCCTTGATGCGAGCGACGATCTCGTCGAGGGAGAACGGCTTGGTGACGTAGTCGTCGCCGCCGACGGTGAGGCCGGTGATCTTGTCCTCGGTGTCGTCCTTCGCGGTGAGGAACAGGATCGGCGAGGTGTACCCGGACGACCGCAGGCGCTTGGTGACGCCGAAGCCGTTCATGTCGGGGAGCATCACGTCGAGGATGATCAGGTCGGGTTCTTCCTCGAGCACGGCCGAGATCGCCTGTGCGCCGTTGCCGACGGCACGGACGGCGAACCCGGCGAAGCGCAACGAGGTCGTCAGGAGGTCGCGGATGTTCGGCTCGTCGTCGACGATCAGGATCTTGGGGCCATCGCTCATGGTCCTATCTTCTGACCGTTCCCTAATGGTTTCCTGAGAGCGGTGCGTACGTCAGCCCACGGGCGCCTGGACCTGGTCGGCATCCAGGATCGTGTAGGAGTACCCCTGCTCCGCGAGGAACCGCTGCCGGTTCTGTGCGAAGTCCTGGTCGACGGTGTCCCTGGCGACGAGCGTGTAGAACGACGCGGGCAGGCCGTCCTTGTTCGGGCGGAGCAGTCGACCGAGGCGCTGCGCTTCTTCTTGTCGTGACCCGAACGACCCGGAGACCTGGATCGCGACGGTGGCGTCGGGCAGGTCGATCGAGAAGTTCGCGACCTTCGACACGACCAGCACGTCCACCTCGCCGGCACGGAACGCGTCGTACAGCCGCTCGCGCTCGTCGACGGGCGTCGCACCGGTGATCTCGGCCGCGTCGAGGGACGAGGCCAGTGCGTCGAGCTGGTCGATGTACTGCCCGATCACCAGGATCTGCTCGCCGCGGTGCTTCTCGATGAGCTCGCGGACGACCGGGGTCTTCGCGGGCGAGGTGGCGGCGAGCCGGTACCGTTCGTCGTCGCTCGAGGCCGCGTACTCCAGGCGTTCCTGGTGCGGCAGGTCGATGCGCACCTCGTAGCACTCGGCCGGGGAGATGTAGCCCTGGGCCTCGATCTCCTTCCACGGAGCGTCGTAGCGCTTCGGGCCGATGAGCGAGAAGACGTCGCCCTCGCGGCCGTCCTCGCGCACGAGCGTCGCGGTCAGGCCCAGGCGTCGGCGGGCCTGCAGGTCGGCGGTCAGCTTGAACACCGGGGCCGGCAGCAGGTGGACCTCGTCGTAGACGATGAGGCCCCAGTCGAGGGCGTCGAGCAGGGACAGGTGCGTGTACTCGCCCTTCCGACGGGCGGTCAGGATCTGGTAGGTCGCGATCGTGACCGGCCGGATCTCCTTGACGCTGCCCGAGTACTCGCCGATGTCCTCGGCCTTCAGAGTCGTGCGCTTGAGGAGCTCGCTGCGCCACTGCCGTGCGGACACGGTGTTCGTCACGAGGATGAGCGTGGTCGCCTTGACGGTCGCCATCGCCCCGGCGCCGACCAGGGTCTTGCCGGCGCCACAGGGCAGCACGACGACTCCGGACCCCTGCGCGAAGAAGGTGTCGACGGCCTGCTCCTGGTACGGGCGCATGTGCCACTCGGCCGTGTCGAGGTCGATCGGGTGCGGCTGCCCCGGGGTGTAGCCCGCCAGGTCCTCGGCCGGCCAGCCGAGCTTCACGAGTTCCTGCTTGATCTGCCCGCGTGCCCACGGCTGCAGCTCGACCTCGGAAGGGGTCCGCATGTTGCCGAGCAGTGGCTTGATCCGCTTCGACCGGATGACCTCGGCCAGCACGGACGGGTCCTCGGCGGTCAGGAGCAGGACGGGCAGGCGCTCGAGTTCCTCGGCGGGGGAGTTCGCGATGACCGGGGCGTCGTCGCGTTCCTCACGCCGGATGACGAGTCGGCCGTAGCGGGACACCGTGTCGCGGATGTCCACGGTTACGCTCTGCGGCACCGGGAACTTCGCGAAGCGCTCGAGGGTGGCGATCATCTCCTCGGCGTCGTGTCCGGCGGCCCGTGCGTTCCACAGGCCGAGGCGGGTGATGCGGTAGGTGTGCACGTGCTCGGGGGCGCGTTCGAGTTCGGCGAAGGCCGCGAGCTCGTGGCGTGCGTCCTCGGCGTCGGGGTGTGCGACCTCGAGGAGCACGGTGCGGTCGCTCTGCACGATCAGCGGTCCGTTCATGACCTGCCAGCCTAGCCGTCGTCACCTGCGTTCGGGTGACCGTGCACCTCAGGCGTCGCTCTCGACCGCCACGACGAGCGACAGCGGCAACGTGCGCTCGACGTCGACGCTGGTGTCGCGCCCTCGGACGCGTCCGGCGGCGACCGAGGTCGGGATGATCGAGAACGGCCGTTCGGAGCCGTCCGGCATCCGCACTGTCAGCCGGATCGGCGTGCGTCCGCGCACGGCCAGGTCGATCTGCCGCCCGAGCCACTCCTGCTCGGGTTCCGCATCGCCGCGCTGGGTGGTCAGGCGGAGCCGTTCCACGAGTGCGTGCGCCGCCTGCTCCGGCGAGCGTCCGGTGGGGCTGCGCCGACCGGGAGGCCCGTGGTGCGTCTCGGGGCGGGCGCCGGTCGCGAGCACGGCCGGGTAGCGCTGGTCCTCGAGCGCGGTGTGCACGACGTGCGCCGGGTAGCGGGTGGTGAGCGTCGTCAGGTCGCTGCGCTCCCACGCCATCTGCCGGAGTTCGGCGTCGACACCGATCAGGTCGAGCTGGTCCGCGGTGCCGCGGACGACGGTGCCGACCCCGCCCTCGCCGCGGTCGACGACGATGCTGCCGTCGCGTCCGGCGACCTGGTCGACCAGGTAGGCGAGGGGCTGCGGGACACCGGTCGACGACAGCCGGGTGAGCAGCGCCAGGACGTCGTCACGGGAGTGCCCGGCACGGAACGCCGTGCGCAGGGTGTCCTCGGAGATGCGGTAGCGGGCGGCCAGACCGGGTGCCTCGAGCACGGCGACCGTGCGCAGGGCGGCGTCGTCGACCGGGGCGAGGGGCCCGGGGGCGATCACCGTCAGGTCGTGCTGCAGGTACACCTGGCCGACGGTGCCGGGCAGGTCGTCCGCTGCAGGCCTGGCGTCACCGTCCAGCAGCGCGCGGCCGGTGCTCGTGACGATGCCGTCGACCGCGAGTCCGAGCGACGCGGCGGTGCCGGCCGCGTCGAGCAGCACGGCGTCGAGCCAGCGGGAGCCCGCCGGGTACGCCCAGCGGCCGAGTGCCACGAGGTCGCGCAGGTCGTCGTCGGCGAGTGCGAGGACCTCGTGCACCGCGGGGCCGAGGGTGTCCGCCCAGGCCGACACGAGGGTCGCCCAGCGGTCCGGCCAGTCGGCGACGAGCCAGTCCTGTCCGGCGTCGGTGACCGTCCACCGGCCGGAGCCCGGGTCGGCGAACCCGACCCGGTCGAGCAGTGCGAGGCGGCCGGGCACGACGTCGGCGTCGGTGCCGATGCGCTCGGCCAGGGTCTTCGCGAGCGGCGTCCCGATGCCGCCCTTGACGAGTTCGCGGACGGTGCCGGCGTCCACCGCACGCAGCAGCTCGGCGAGCACGGTCATGCTCGAGAACGCCTGCTCCGCGCCGGTGGTGCGCGCGCGGTCCTGGCCGGCCACGTCGTCGGCGTGGGCGGCGCGGTCGGGGCGATCCGGGCCTCCCGTCGATCGCAGTGCCACGAGGTCGGGGTGGGCGGCCACGCGTGCGGCGACCGCGTCGTCGACGGCGCCGTCCTCGTCCGCCAGGCCGAGCGTGATCGCCGGACCGAGGCGGTCGGCGTCCCCGCCGTCGCGGAGCGCCAGGATCGTGGCGCGGGGCAGGTGCTCGACGGCGGCGTCGACCGCGTCGTCGGTGCGGAGCGCCTCGGCCAGGTCGAAGAAGTCGGTGATCCGTTGCGGACCGGTCTCGCCGAGGGCGGCCGGGGGCAGGCTCCGCGCAGCGACGAGTCGTTCGAGGGAGTCGTCCGGCAACGCCCGGAGTCGGGCGGCCAGGTCGGCGGTGGTCGTCATCGTCCGGTGCCAGCGTCCGGGGCGGACGTCAGCGAGCCGTCCGGTTGGCTCGTGCGCGGCGCGTCCAAGTGATGGCGAGGAGCGTGAAGACCAGGACCATGCCGATCGGGAAACCGACGAGCGGGATCGCCATGATCACCGGCCACGGCATGGAGCCCTGCGCGCTCGGGACCGTCAGCCACATGACGATCATCGCCGCCATGCAGAGGAACGCAGCGATGAAGATGCCACCGACCATGAACGCCAGAGCGCGTTCGGTACGATTGAACGTCACCGGGGGTTCTGCGGAATCCTGCGGGTTCCCGGTTGATCGGGTCGGATTGGCCATCGACCCAGGATATCCGACGCACCACGGCCGTACCACGACCTCGAGGAGTCCACGCATGCCCACCGGCAAGGTCAAGTTCTACGACGACGACAAGGGCTTCGGCTTCATCACCGGAGACGACGGCGACCAGGTGTTCCTGCACGCGTCCTCGCTGCCCGAAGGCGTCGTGACCGTGAAGGCGGGATCCCGGCTCGAGTACGGCGTCGTGCAGGGGAAGAAGGGGTCGCAGGCACTGTCCGTGCGGCTCCTCGACCCGCAGCCGTCGTTGTCCCGGATGACCCGTCGCTCCGCAGACGACATGGCCGTGATCGTCGAGGACCTGGTGAAGGAACTCGACCGGATCAGCGGAGACCTCCGCCACGGCCGCTACCCGAAGAACGGCGATCGACTCGCCGCCATCCTGCGGCACGTCGCAGACCAGTTGGAGGCGTGACGCCATGACAGACAGCGACGCAGTACCTGTGGACGCAGTACCCGTTGACTACACAGACCTGGCGCGGACCGCGCTGCTCGAGGTGACCCCCGAGTCGAGCATCGGCGCGCCCGTCGGCACCGTGGACGAGGGCGACGGCGTCGTCTCCGTCCTGTTCGCGAACCGCATGCCGGGCTACCCCGGCTGGCGCTGGACCGTCAGCGTCGCGAAGGTGGGCGACGAGGACCCCACCGTGCTCGAGGTCGAGCTGATGCCCGGCGACGGCTCGCTCGTGGCACCGGAGTGGGTGCCGTGGTCTGAGCGACTGGCCGAGTACCGGGCGGCGCAGGACCACGAGTCCGACGAGGAGTCCGACGACGAGGGCGACGACGACGAGGGCGACGACGACGAGTCGGACGACGAGGACGACGACTTCGATGACGAGTCGGACGAGGACGCCGACTACGACGACTCGGACGACGACGAAGCCGACGACGAGTCGGATGACGACGAGGACGACGAGGACTCCGAGTTCGAAGCGGACGAGGACGACCTCGACGAACCGGACGACGACGACATCGATGGTGTGGACGTCGATGCGCTCGCCGACACCGCTGATGCGGACGACGAGGACGTCGACGACGCCCCGCAGCCCCCTCGCCGTCGTCGCGCGCAGCGCGTGCAGCCCGTCGACCCGGACGCCGACCTCGACGGCGCCCAGCTCGATGCCGGTGAGGTCGACCCGGACTTCCACCGCTCCTGACACGCACCCGAACAACGACGAAGCACCACGGGATCCCGTGGTGCTTCGTCGTTTCCGTGGTGTTCGTCGCCGGCGCTGGCCCGCGCGACGGACGGGTCAGCGCAGGGCGTCGACCGTGAAGTCGATCGCCTGCACGAGCTTCGCGACGTCGTCCGGGTCGATCGCGGTGAACGTCGCGACGCGCAGCTGGTTGCGCCCGAGCTTCCGGTACGGCTCGGTGTCGACGATGCCGTTCGCGCGCAGGGTCGCGGCGACGGCCTTGGCGTCGATCGAGTCGTCGAGGTCGATCGTGGCGACGACCTGCGAGCGGGCTGCGGGGTCGGTCACGAACGGCGTCGCGTAGTCGACCGACTCGGCCCAGTCGTACAGCGTCGACGACGAGGTCTTCGTGCGGGTGTCGGCCCAGGCCAGGCCGCCGGACTCGTTGATCCAGCGGACCTGGTCGTCGAGCAGCAGCAGCGTCGAGATCGCCGGGGTGTTCAGCGTCTGGTTCAGGCGCGAGTTGTCGACGGCGTTCTTGAGCGACAGGAACTCGGGGATGTACCGACCGCTCGCTGCGATGCGCTCGACGCGCTCGATCGCGGCGGGGGAGAACAGCGCGAGCCACAGGCCGCCGTCGGAGGCGAAGTTCTTCTGCGGGGCGAAGTAGTAGACGTCAGTGGCGTCCACGTCGAACGCGGCACCACCGGCGGCGCTCGTGGCGTCGACGACGGTCAGTGCTCCGGCGTCACCGGCGGCGCGGACGACCGGGGCCATGACACCGGTCGAGGTCTCGTTGTGCGGGTAGGCGTAGACGTCGACGCCGTCGACGGGCTCGAGCGCGGCGAGCGATCCGCCGGGGGCCTCGACGACGTGCGGTGCCTCGAGCCACGGGGCGCCGGCGGCCTTGGCGAACTTCGACCCGAACTCGCCGAAGGACAGGTTCTCTGCGCGACGCTCGATGAGGCCGAACGCGGCGGCGTCCCAGAACGCGGTCGAGCCGCCGTTGCCGAGGACGACCTCGTAGCCCTCGGGGACCTGGAACAGGTCGGCGAGCCCGGAGCGGACGCTGCCGACCAGGTCCTTCACGGGCTTCTGGCGGTGGGACGTGCCGAGGATCGTGGCCCCGCGCGTCACGAGGGACTCGAGCTGCGCGCCGCGGATCTTGGACGGTCCGCAGCCGAAGCGGCCGTCGGTGGGGAGGAGTTCGGCGGGGATGACGATGTCTGCCATGCACCGATCCTACCGAGCGCGATCCCAGTGCTGGTGCGCCTGTACCGGCCGGACGGGGAGGCCTGGAGCGCTGCGGCCACGGCCCTCTTCTTGCCCCGTGCAAGTGTCGGTCGGAGTTCGTCGGTCCGAACAAGTAGGGTGGTGGCCGCTGGGCCCAGACATGAGAGGCGGACCGTGACCGATCTCGTCGACACCACGGAGATGTACCTTCGCACCATCCTCGACTTGGAGGAGGAGGCGATCGTTCCGCTGCGCGCTCGCATCTCGGAGCGCCTCGGCCACTCGGGCCCGACGGTCTCGCAGACCATCGCCCGCATGGAGCGCGACGGCCTGGTCGTCGTCTCCGGCGACCGTCACCTCGAGCTCACCGACGAAGGGCGCTCCCGGGCCACCCACGTCATGCGCAAGCACCGTCTGGCGGAGCGCCTGCTGGCCGACGTCATCGGACTCGACTGGGCGTTCGTCCACGACGAGGCCTGCCGGTGGGAACACGTCATGAGCGAGCAGGTCGAGGTCCGCCTGCTCGAGATGCTCGGCAACCCGACCGAGTCGCCCTACGGCAACCCGATCCCCGGCCTGGCCGAGATCGGCGGCCCCGCAGCCGCCGGGTTCCTCGACGGCGTGCAGAACATCGTCGCCGCGACCGAGGGCACCGACGCCGTCGCGACCGGTGTGATCCGTCGTCTGGGCGAGCCCGTGCAGTTCGAGCCCGAGCTCCTGCACCAGCTCCGCACGGCCGGCGTCATGCCCGGTCGTCTGGCGAGCGTGCAGCGCGCCGGGGCCTACGTCGCCGTCCGCGTCGAGGGTGAGGACTCGGGCATCGAGCTCCCCGTCGAGGTCGCGCAGCACGTGTACATCGAGCGGGACTGATTTCAGGGCCCTGACCAGGGCTTCTTTACCGTTTCGTTACAAACGGCCCGTTTCATCTCGACAAGGTAACGACGGCCCCGTACACTCGTCGAGTCCCCGCGCTGCGCCTGAGCCGGAGACCCGTGGCAGGACGTCTCGAACCCGTCTCCTGCCTCGATCGGAAACGATGACGAACGGATGGGGTTGCACGTCGCCGGACACCCACGGCAGCGTGATGACGAGACGCCGGAGACCACACCCTTGACGCAGACCGGTTCCGCCGCGGACGACCAGACGCCCGCCAACCCGACGAACACCGAGAACGCCACCGACGCACCGCTCACCCGGCGGTCCGTCCGCCAGGCGGACGCGCGCCCGACCCGCAAGGTCGTCCCGGTCCGCTCCGCCCCGCTCCCCGGTGGCCGTCGTGCCGCACAGGCCGCAGCCACCGCGACCGCTGCCAAGGCGAGCTCGTCGTCGCGCAAGCGCAAGTTCCTCGCCCCCATCGTCCTGACGGTCGCCGCCGGCATGTTCGGCACCGTGGCGGTCGCGCCGGCCTTCGCCGCGCAGACCTCCACCGGCACCGAGGCGGCGAACGCGCAGCGTCAGGTCCGTGCGACGGAGAGCCAGGAGTTCTCGGTGTCCGACGCCGTCGCGCTGGCCGGCACCAGCCGTGACGGCTACGGCGCCACGTCGACCGCGACGCTCGACGCACGCGCAGCGGCCAAGCAGGCTGCAGCCGACCAGGCCGAAGCGACCGAGGCAGCCGCTGAGCAGGCCGAGCAGGCAGCATCGGCCACGCAGGCGGCGCGTGCCCAGACCGCCGAGCAGTACGCCTCGTACACCGGCCCGTCCGCCGCCGACTACGTGGCCAGCTCCAGTGCCGCGGACACCCCGTTCTCGCTGCCGGCCGTGGTCGCCACCGCCAAGCAGTACATCGGCACCCCGTACGTCTTCGGCGGCGCCGACCCGTCCGGCTTCGACTGCTCGGGCTATGTCATGTTCGTCTACGCCCAGTACGGCATCAACCTCGCGCACTCCGTGCCGCTGCAGGACCAGGCCGGCACCACGATCCCCGAGTCCGAGGCGCAGCCCGGCGACGTCGTCATCTTCAACAACGAGGCGCACGACGGCTTCTACATGGGCAACGGCATGATCATGGACGCCCCGAAGCCCGGTGGCTCCGTGTCGATCCGTCCGATCTGGACCAGCGACTACCACATCGTCCGCTTCGGCATCTGAGGCATCAGACCCGACCGCGGGGCATCGAACCCGTGAACATCGCCGAAACCGGCCCGTGCACCCTCGTGCCGGGCCGGTTTCTGACGTAGCCTGGCGCTGCACCGGTCCGCAAGGCCCCGAGCAGGGAGACCCCATGTCGTTGTTCCGCACGACCCGCACCATGGGTCGGCGCGCGCGCATCGACATACGGTCGACCACCGCCTGCGTGCACGAGCACGCCCCTGCATGACCAGAGCACTGCCCATCCGGGTGGTGCTCTTCGTGGTTCAGGGGACGTGTGCGCGAGCGACGGTCACCTGCGAAGGACCCCGGTCCGACGCACCCGCAGCGCCTGGAAGCCGTCCAGGCACGTCGGAAGGGAACCAATGCGCACTCTCGTCCTCAACGCCGGTTACGAGCCCCTCGCGGTGATCTCGTTCCGACGAGCCCTCGTGCTGGTCATGAACCAGAAGGCCTCCGTCGTCGCAGCCGACCTCGAGCACCCGGTCACCGGGTCGACCTCGAGCTTCGATCGGCCGTCCGTCATCATCCTCACCCGGTACGTGCGCATCCCGCACTCGAGACTCGTGCCGGTGTCGCGCCGCGGAGTCCTGCGCCGCGACGCCAACCGGTGCGCGTACTGCGACCGGCACGCGACGACCATCGACCACGTCCAGCCGAAGTCGCGCGGTGGGCAGGACTCGTGGGAGAACCTCGTGGCCTGCTGCCTGGCGTGCAACAACGAGAAGGGTGACCGAACCCCGCAGGAGATGGGGTGGCGGCTGCGTTTCCGTCCGAAGATCCCGCACGGTTCGTCGTGGGTCGTCCGCGGCATCGAGCGTCCGCAGGCGGAGTGGGACGAGTACCTCGTGGCCGCGTAGCGGCCTGCGCTGCAGGCGCCCAGTGAGCAGAAGGCGACGGGTCGCGGGCGGCGACCCGTCGTCTTGTGCTCACTCGATGACGGACTGGAGGCACGTGGCGGGCCCGCCACGGGCCTCCCGTCCGCCGTTCGCTCGCAACAGGTCAGTGAACGCTGTATGATCAGCGCATGCTGACCATAGCCCCGCGGCTCGACGTCATGCACCGGCTCGGCCGGGCGATGGCGGATCGGACGCGCTCCCGGATTCTGCTCGAGATGCTCGAAGCGCCGGTCTACCCGGGCCGGCTCGCGACCGACCTGGGGCTCACCCGCTCGAACGTCTCGAACCACCTCGCCTGCCTGCGCGGATGCGGCATCGTCGTCGCGGTGCCCGAGGGGCGCTCCACCCGCTACGAGATCGCCGACCCGCACCTCGGGGCTGCGATCCGCTCGCTCCTCGAGGTCGTGCTCGCCAGCGACGACGGTGAGGCGTGCACCGACGAGGACTGCGACGTCCCGCTCTGCTGCGGACCCGGCGCATGACCGGGGTGATGGCTCCGGTCGTGCCCGATCGTCGACGGGTGCTGCAGCGACGGATCCGGTGGATCGTCGCCGCGACGATCACGTACAACGTCATCGAGGCGGTCATCGCGATCGCCGCCGGTTCGGTGGCATCGTCGACCGCCCTGATCGGCTTCGGACTCGACTCCGTCGTCGAGGTCCTGTCCGCCGCGGCGGTCGCGTGGCAGTTCGCCGGGCCGGACCCCGAGGCGCGGGAGCGCGTCGCGCTCAAGGTCATCGCGGTGTCGTTCTTCGCACTGGCGCTGTACGTCAGCGTCGACGCGGTGCTGACCCTGACCGGGGTGCGCGAGCCGGAGCACAGCACCGTCGGTATCGTGCTGGCGGCGGTCAGCCTGGCCGTGATGCCGTTCCTCAGCCTGGTCGAACGGCGGACCGGCAAGGAACTCGGTTCGGCGTCGGCGATCGCGGACTCCAAGCAGACCCTGGTGTGCAGCTACCTGTCCGCCGCGGTGCTGGTCGGGCTGCTCCTGAACACACTGTTCGGGTGGTCGTGGGCTGATCCGGTGGCCGGCCTGGTGGTCGTCGTGTTCGCGGTGCGCGAGGGGCTCGAGGCCTGGCGCGGCGACGCGTGCAAGCAGCCGGTCGCCGCCCTGACCGGCGAGCGCGCGGCCGACGCCTGCGACTGCTGCTGACGCGGGCTCGGGGGCGGTGACCGCCGTCCACGTGTCGGTCCCGCTGAGTAGCGTCGCGGGCATGGGCGAGACACCGCAGATCGACGACGCGACCATCGAGGACCTCCGCGCGCGACTGCGGGCCACGCGCTGGCCGGACGCACCCGCCGGCGCTGGCTGGTCCCTCGGGGCGGACGTCGACGAGCTCCGGTCGCTCATCGAGTACTGGGCCGACGGCTTCGACTTCGACGCGCACCGAGCGGAGCTCGCCGCACTGCCCAGCCGACGGCTGACGATCGACGGCACCGGGATCCACGTGCTGCACGCCCGAGCGGGCACGCCCGACGCGCTGCCGCTCCTGCTCGCGCACGGCTGGCCGGACTCCGGGTGGCGGTACCGCAAGGTCCTGCCGATGCTCGTCGAGGCCGGCTTCGACGTGATCGTGCCGGACATGCCCGGGTACGGGTTCTCCGACGCCCCGCCGCAGCCGATCGACGCCCGCGCGGTCGCCGGCATGTGGGCCGAGCTGATGACCGAGCTCGGCTACGGACGGTTCGCCGTCGCTGGCGGGGACATCGGGACCCACGTCGCCCGCTACCTCGCGCTCGACCACGCCGACCGGGTGGTCGCCGTGCACCGCATCGACGGCGGGCTGGCCTGGCCCGGCATCGACCTCGACACGTTGTCGCCGGAGGAACGCGGGTTCGTCGCCGCGACCGCCCGGTGGCGCGACGCCGAGGGTGCCTACGCGATGATGCACCGCACCAAGCCGCAGACCGTCGCGGTCGGCCTGAACGACTCACCCGCCGGGCTCGCCGCGTGGATCGTCGAGAAACTGCGGTCGTGGAGCGACTGCGACGGTGACCTGTGGTCCGTGTACACACAGGACGAGGTGCTCGCACTCCTGACCGAGTACTGGGCCACCGGCACGATCGGCTCGGCGATGCGGATGTACCACGCGAACGCCGCCATCCCGCCGGAGCAGTCGGCCCGACGGGTCGAGGTGCCCTCCGGTTTCTCGCTGTTCCCCGGCGACCTGGTGGAGCCGCCGCGGGCGTGGCTCGAGCGCACGACGAACCTGGTGTCGTACCGGATGATGCCGCGCGGCGGGCACTTCGCGCCGTTCGAGCAACCGGCGCTGTACGTCGACGAGCTGACGACCTTCCTGGAGCCGTTCCGCCGCTAGAGTGGACGGGCCAGCCTCTGTAGCTCAATGGAAGAGCAGTTCCGTCCTAAGGAAACGGTTGGGGGTTCGAGTCCCTCCAGGGGCACCGAAGCCGGGCGCCGCGGATCACCCCGCGGCCGGCGGGTCCTCCGGGATCGGGTGCTCGCCCTGCCAAATAGTGTCGACCTGCTCGAACTCGCGCGGTGCGCACTGCGTGTCGAGGACGTCGACGGCTTCGGTCGGCGTCGACCAGATGTACCACGGGCCGGCGCCGGGGCCCGTGCTCGACCACAAGCCGTCGGCGTACCACGACGGCGCCACGTCGCCGATCGGGTGCCCTGCCTGCGCCATGCAGGCCGCGAGCCGGTCGAAGGCGGCGGTGTACTCGGCCAGGGTGATGGTCCCGTCGGCGATCGCAGCCTGCTGCTGGGGCGAGGGCTGCGCGATCCGTGCCGACCGGGCCCACGACGCCCACACGGCGTAGCGGGCACCGCCGCCACCGGAGACCGACACGGCGGCCGCTCCGGATCCGGTCAGCGGGGAGAGGCTCCATCGCGGCATGGAACCCGGCGTGCACGCGACGGCGTCGGCGACGGTCGTCCCGCCGACCTCGACCGTGAAGGTGCCGGGGTCGAGACACTCCCACGTGAGCGTCACCCGGTCGGCTCCCTCCGGCCGAGCGCCGAGGGAGAACGAGGCGTCGCCGTGGGTGACGGTGAACGCGGGGGAGCCGAGCATCGATGCGTGGTTGACCTCGACCGTCCCGTAGCGGGTCGTCGTCGCGAGCAGATCCTCGCGTGCGGCGTCCGCGGTGGCGCCGGGGAGCGCCGCAGCCGTGATCCCTCCGGTGAGTCCGGCGCCGACGGCGAAGGCCGTCACGACCGCGGCGACCGTGCCGCGAGTGGGTCGTCGTCGCCGCGGACGCGCGGGGTGGGCCGTTGCGTCGACGTCGGCGACGAGGGCGTCGCGCATCGCGGCGAGACGAGGGGAGATGTGGTCGTTCACAGTGTGCCTCCGAGGGGTTCCGCTGACGTCGAGTACTGCTGCTGGAGTCGTGCCTTCGCCCGGTGGAGCCGGGACTTCACGGTGCCCGGTGCGACCCCGAGGGCTGCGGCCGCTTCGCGTTCGCCGAGGCCTTCGAGCACGCAGAGAGTGAGGACCCGCTGGTCTGCGATCGGGAGCCCGCGCAATGCTGCGACCGCTTCGGCGTCGGTGAACGACTCTGCGGGGTCGGGAGCGGGGTCGTCGACCGGGAACCTCCCGAGGAAGAGCCGGTGACGGCGGGTGGCGCGGGTCAGGTTGTGCGCGGTGTTCGTCGCCGTGACGAGCAGCCAGGGCAGCATGGAGTCGTCGACGAAGCGGACGCGTTCGCGCTTCCGCCAGGCCTCGAGGAACGCGATGGCCACGACGTCGTCGGCGTCGGCCGGTGTGGGGACGAGGCCGACGGCGTGCCGGCGCAGGCGTGGGGCGTGGCGGTCGAAGACGCGTCCGACCGCTCGGCCGTCGCCGGCGATGCCCAGCGCCCAGTCCGCTCGGTCCCCCGTGATCTGGTTCATGCCCTGTATTGTCCGGGCGCAGCGGATCGGTTCCCGGTTCGCGGGACGAGTTCTCCACAACCGTCGCGCTGGACGGTAGTGTGCCCCGGTCTCCCCGTACGATTGACCCCGTGTCCAAGGTCCTGAGCAGTCTCCCCGTCGGCGAACGAGTCGGCATCGCGTTCTCAGGGGGTCTCGACACCTCCTGCGCCGTTGCCTGGATGCGCGAGAAGGGGGCGATCCCCTGCACGTACACGGCTGACATCGGTCAGTACGACGAGCCGGACATCGACGCCGTCCCGAGCCGCGCGCACGAGTACGGTGCCGAGATCGCCCGCCTGGTCGACGCGAAGAGCGCCCTGGTGGAGGAGGGCCTCGTCGCCCTGCAGACTGGTGCGTTCCACATCCGTTCCGGCGGCAAGACGTACTTCAACACGACGCCCCTCGGTCGTGCGGTGACGGGCACGATGCTCGTCCGCGCGATGAAGGAGGACGGCGTCGACATCTGGGGCGACGGCTCCACCTACAAGGGCAACGACATCGAGCGGTTCTACCGCTACGGCCTGATGGCGAACCCGCGTCTGCGCGTCTACAAGCCGTGGCTGGACTCCGAGTTCGTCGAGGAGCTCGGCGGCCGCAAGGAGATGAGCGAGTGGCTCGTCGCCCGCGGCTTCCCGTACCGCGACTCCACCGAGAAGGCGTACTCGACCGACGCCAACATCTGGGGTGCCACGCACGAGGCGAAGAGCCTCGAAGAGCTCTCCAGCGGCCTGGACATCGTCGAGCCGATCATGGGCGTCGCCGCCTGGCGTGACGACGTCGAGGTCGCCACCGAGGTCGTCAGCATCCGCTTCGAGGCCGGACGCCCCGTCGCGATCAACGGCCAGGAGTACACGGACGCCGTCGCACTCGTCTACGAGGCGAACGCGATCGGCGGTCGACACGGCCTCGGCGCGTCCGACCAGATCGAGAACCGCATCATCGAGGCGAAGAGCCGCGGCATCTACGAGGCACCGGGCATGGCCCTGCTGCACATCGCGTACGAGCGGCTGCTCAACGCGATCCACAACGAGGACACCGTGGCGTCGTACCACAACGAGGGCCGCCGCCTCGGGCGCCTGATGTACGAGGGCCGCTGGCTCGACCCGCAGTCGCTCATGCTCCGCGAGTCCCTGCAGCGCTGGGTCGCCTCGGCCGTCACCGGCGAGGTCACGTTGCGCCTGCGCCGCGGCGACGACTACACGATCCTCGACACCACGGGTCCGGCGCTGTCGTACCACCCCGACAAGCTCTCGATGGAGCGGGTCGGCGACGCCGCCTTCGGTCCGGACGACCGCATCGGTCAGCTGACGATGCGCAACCTCGACATCGCGGACTCCCGCTCAAGGCTCGAGCAGTACGCGGCCGCCGGTCTCATCGGCGGTGCGACGGCCGAGCTCGTCGGCGAGCTCGAGGCGGGCGAGTCCGAGGAGATCCTCGGTGGCGCCGTCATCGCCTCGGACGCCGAGGACGCACTCGGACGCCGGACGGACCTCGCCTCCGAGGGCGCAGCCTTCGACTCCGGCACCGACTGACCAGAGCGAGACCACGCGACTGGTCACGTGCCCTGATGGCACGGACCCGACGGACGGGAGGCGCGGTGCCAGCTGGCACCGCACCTCCCGTCCGTCGTCTTGCCCCGGCTCAGGCCGCGGCGCCTCCGAGCAGCAGCTCCAGTTGCTCGACGACCAGGTCGGGCCGCGTGATGAACGGGTGGTGCCCGGTCGGCACGTCGACGCTCCGCGTCGCCCGCGCCGCGTGCGCGCGCTGCAGCCCCACGGTGGTGCTGCGGTCCTCGGTACAGACGAGATAAGTCGAGTCGACGTCCTGCCACCCTGCTGCCGTCGTCGGCGTCACGAACGCCCCCGCCGACTGGGCGGTCACCCGGTCCCAGGCGGCCTGCTGGGTGCTCGTGTCGGCGTCCTGCAGGAAGCGGGCACCGAAGGACCCAGCGTCGTACCCGGCGACGGCGAGGACTCCTTCACCGGCCGGGCCGATCGACACGGGGACCGGCTCGTCGGCCATGATGCCGGCCTGCGCGGAGCCGACGTCGGGCAGGTACGAGGACACGTACAGCAGGTGAGCGACGGCGCCGTGCCGTCCGGCCTCGGCGATGACGGTGCCGCCGTAGGAGTGCCCGACGACGATCGCCCCGTCGCTGTCGTCGAGGGCGGCGCGCAGGGCGGCTGCGTCCTCGGCGAGCCCACCGTCGGGGTGTCCCGACTGCCCCTCGCCGCAGGACGGCAACGAGACCGCTCGGCTGCGGATGCCGGTGCGGCCGCGGGTTCCGGTGCGACTGTGCAGCAGGTCGGCGGTGGGCTGCCACCACCAGGCACCGTCGCGGACCAGGGCGCCGTGGATGAACAGGATCTCCATGCCCCGACGCTACGGCGATCCGGGCGGCGGCGTGCGATCGGCCGAGAAGCGCACCGCGCTCGACGGCGTCGGACGCAACCCCTACCGTGGAGGAACTGGATCGGTCATCAGGGACCCGTCGTCACGATGCTCCTCACAGATGTGGGGTCTGGCACAGCGGGTCGATCCGGACGAATCCGAGATGCGCATCATCTCGACGAAGGGCTGGTCGTCATGACCGCCAGGATGCAGCACGATTGGCACCGCCACGGCCTCCGGTCGCCGGAGGACCTCGAAGCCCTCGTGGCCGAGCGCCTCGAAGGAACCGGTCACGCTTCCACCAGCACGGGTGACGCACGGCGCGAGCCGTCCTACGCCGACTTCCTCGGCGAGCAGATCTGATCCGTCCCGGTCCGCTGCTCTACGGCTTGTAGAGTCTGTGCATGCGGACAGGACGAACGACGGCAGCTTCCCTCGCGATCGTCATCGGAGGGCTCCTGGCGCTCGTCGGGGTTCAACCGGCCTCGGCGCACTCGGCGCTCATCGGCAGCTCGCCCGCTGACGGCGCGGTCGTCACCGAACCGCTCGACCGGGTCGACCTGACGTTCAGTGAGGCACCGCTCGCGGGTCTCGACGCCGGACTGCGGATCCAGGTCACCGACGCCGACGGCACCGACGTGTCGACGGGCGAGGTGACCGTCTCCGGCATGACGATGGGCAAGGCCGTCGACCTCGAGAACGGCGCGTACACGGTGCTCTGGCGGTACGTGTCGCCGGACGGCCACCCGATCGACGGCTCGTACGGGTTCGAGTACCGGGCCGCGGTCGCGGCACCATCCGCGACGACTCCGGCGACGACGGTGCCCACGTCGGACCCCGTCACCCCCACTCCGACGTCGACGGCGACCGCCACCGGGGCATCCGACGGCGCGCCCGACTCGGCGCCCGGCATCGCCCCGGGCGTCTGGGTCGCGCTCGGCGCCGGCACGGTCCTCGCAGCCGGGGCCGTCGTCGTGCTCCTCCTGCGCCGCACCCGACGCACTTCGTGAGCAGGAATGGTCGGGTGGCCGAGCGCCACGCGACCATTCCTGCGCACCATGCGCCGTGCCTGCCACCCGGCCACGCGCCGGACGGGAGGCCCGCCACCCGGCCGCCACGGGCCTCCCGTCAGACGCTGGCCACGTTCACCCCCGCTTGGTGAGCAGAAGAGGTCGGGTCCTGGAACGGGACCCGACCTCTTCTGCTCACCATGCGAGCGCGCCGCACCGCACCGCGCACCGCGCTACGCGGCGGCGGGCGCCTCCTCGAGTGCGGCGTCCGCCCGCTCCTCGCTGCCGGCGGCCAGGCCGCGCGCGATCTTCCCGCGCGACGCCAGCCACAGCACCACCGCGGCGACGAACACGATGACCTCGGTGACGGTCAGCGCCCAGATGATCCCGGCGAGTCCGAACCACAGGTTGCCGACGATGACGATCGGGATGAACAGCACGCCCTGCGCCAGCGACAGCACCATCGCGGGCAGCACCATGCCGGTCGCCTGGAACAGCGAGGTGAGCAACCCCGTGAACCCGTTCACGATGGCGGCGACGAGCTGCGCCGTCAGGATCGTCAGGCCGATCGCGAGGACCGAGTGGTCGCCGGAGAAGATCGTGAACACCTGCTCGCGGAAGGTGAAGACCGCGCCGGAGAACACGAGGACGATCGCGCCGACCGTGAAGGCGGCTCCGCGCAGGGCGGCCCGGAGACGTGCGGCGTCGCCCTTGCCGAACGCGTAGGCGAGCAGGGGCAGTACGCCGATCGTGACGCCCATCACCAGGAACTCCGGCACCTGCGCGATGCGGACCGCGACGCCCATGGCGGCGAGCGGGTCGTCGCCGTAGGCGGCGGCGAGGTTGTTGAGCACGAGCGTCGTGACGATCAGGAAGGCGGACTGCAGCAGTTCGCCGACGCCGATGCCGAAGACGGGCTTCAGGATGTCGGCACGGAGCGTGAACCACTTCGGCGCGAAGCTGACGTTCTCGCTGTTCCGCTGCAGCCAGGTCACCCAGTAGGCGATCGACACGACGTTCGCGAGTCCGACCGCCAGCGCTGCGCCGCCGACGCCCCAGTGCAGCACGAGGATGAAGAGCACGTCGAACACCAGGTTCCCGATGGTCGACAGGACCAGGCCGATCATCGCCTGGCGTGCAGCACCCTCGGAGCGGACGATCTGCTCGAGGGCGAACGACGAGGCGAGCACCGGGACGAACGCGAGCATCACGGCGACGTACTCGCTCGTGGCGGGGACAGCTGCTGCGTCGGCACCGAGCACGGCGACCAGGGGGCGCAGGAGCACGAGCCCGACGACGGCGAGGACCGCACCGGTGACGACGGCTCCCCACAGCGCGAACGAGGCGACGTGCTTGATGTCCTGCGCCTTGGCGGGGTCGTGCTCCGAGGCGCCGAGCAGACGGGACATCAGGGCACTGCCGCCGACGCCGAACACGCCGCCGACGGCCATGACGATGCCGAGCAGCGGGGTGCCGAAGGTGATCGCGGCGAGCAGTGACGTGTCGTGCTGCGAGCCGATGAAGCCGGCGTTGATGACGTTGTACAGGGCGCTGACGACCATCGCAGCGGCCATCGGCACACACAGGTGCACGAGGGCCCGGGCGATCGGGGCGGCGGAGAGGTACCAGCGGTTGGTGGCCGCGGCGGTGTTCTCGGGGGTGGTGGTGGTCATGACTGCCTCCTCGTGGGCAGGGCTGAGGGCGCGACGGGATGCCGTCGCGTGCGGGGGGTGGGGCCGGGAGGCCCGTGGCGCGTCGAGCGCGCCGGTGACGTCGGTGCCGGGGCGGCGCTACCGCGTCGGCGGTGCGAGCTCCGCGGTCACCTTCTGCAGCAGGTGCCGCAGGGTGGCGCGTTCGTCCGTGTCGAGTGGTGCGAGCAGGGTGTCGTCGAGGGCGACCATCGCGTCGGTGAAGCCGGCGATGAGGTCGATGCCCGCCGGGGTGGCGTGCACCGTCTTCGTCCGACCGTTCGTGGCGTCGGGTCGCCGTTCGACGAGGCCGCGCCGCTCGAGGCCCTGCAGGAGGCTCGAGACGCTGGCCGCGCTGGTCCGGGTGATCTCGGCGATGTCGCGTTGGATCGCCCCGGGGTTCTGCTGCAGGTACCCGAGCACGAAGCTCTGCTCGCGGGTGAGGTCCCGATCACGGACCCACTCGTCAGCCGCCTTGCGTTGTGCCCATCCGATCCACCGCATGAGTTCGAGCGGGGTGGTGAGATCCGGTGCCTGCATGATCAGAACTCTAACTGTTTGATCTCTAACTGTCAACGAGGGTCCGACCCGTGGCTCGGCCCCGGAACGGGGGTATGGCCTCGGGGTGTGGCGCTGGTAGCTTGCACAGGAAGACGGCCTCACCAGCCGTCGTCCTCGGTCCGGTACCGGACCGTTCGGGTCTCCCGTCGAACCGCCGGGGGACGGATCAGCAGCGGCGGACCTCCGCCCGGGAAAGGGACCCATGACTCGCACTGCGCTCCGAGCGCGACGCCGCCGGCGTCCATGAACTCCGACGCGCGCCGGCGGGTACCGGCGTGCGTCTCCACGGGGCCGCGGCGTTCGGGTCGCCTCGGGCCCTCCGGTGCGGTGGCGGTTCGGACCGCCACCGCACCGGACATCCGCACCACCACGAGTCAGTGAGGACCACCGTGCACGATCACGACACCCACCCGCTCGACCGTCGAGTCGGCCCGCCGCACGTCGAGCGGTTCCGACTGACGCAGAGCGCCGAGACGCTCGGCGTCGTCTGCACCTGCGCGATCGGCGTCGACCACGACAACACGATCCGGCCGGTGCACGCAGAACCCGTCCGCTGAACGCTGTGCACTCCGGCGGGTGCAGCGGGATACTGGGGTGGTGCGTGAACTCCAAGCCGCCATCGCCGCGGACCTCAACGTCCAGCCGACCATCGAGCCGGAGCAGGAGATCGCCCGCCGTGTCGGGTTCCTCCGTGACTACCTGCTCACGACCGGCGCGAAGGGGTTCCTGCTCGCGATCAGCGGCGGCCAGGACTCCACGCTCGCCGGGCGCCTGACCCAGCTCGCGGTCGAGTCCCTCCGCGCCGAGGGCCACCCCGCCGAGTTCACGACCGTCCGCATGCCGTACCGCGTGCAGGCCGACGAGGACGACGCCCAGCTCGCCCTGCAGTTCATCGCAGCCGACCCGGGCATCACCGTCAACATCGAGCACGGCGTCGACGGCGTCATGCTCGACACCGCTGCCTCGGGCGTCGAGCTGAGCGACTTCGTGAAGGGCAACGTCAAGGCCCGGATGCGCATGGTCGCCCAGTACGCCGTCGCCGGCCAGCGCGGACTGCTCGTCGTCGGGACCGACCACGCTGCCGAGGCGGTCACCGGCTTCTTCACGAAGTACGGCGACGGCGGGGTCGACCTGACGCCGCTCACCGGCCTGTCGAAGAGCCAGGGGCGGCAGCTGCTCGAGCACCTCGGAGCGCCCGCCCGCCTGTACGAGAAGGCCCCCACCGCGGACCTGCTCGACGAGACGCCCGGCCAGACCGACGAAGCGAACCTCGGGCTGTCCTACGCCGAGATCGACGCCTACCTGCAGGGGCACGACGTGCCGTTCGAGGTCGCCGAGGCGATCGAGTCGCGGTACCGCGCGACCGAGCACAAGCGCCAGGTGCCGGCGACGCCGTTCGACGACTGGTGGCGTGCGGGCGCGTAGGCGCAGACGCGACCATCGACAGGAGGCGCGCTGCAGGTGATCCTGCACCGCGCCTCCTGTCCGTCCGCGCGATCTCCTAGGATGGGAGCCGACGGAACAACAGATGCGGAATCCAGGCTGGCGCCTGGTCCGGAGGGGGAGTCATGGAAGTCCTGTTCGCACTCGGAGCCATCCCGCTGATCATCGTGGGGATCATCGTCCTCGCCGTGATCGCACTGATCTACGCGAAGGTCGTGTACCGCAACGCCGGCGCCGACGAAGCGCTCATCATCACCGGCAAGCGCTCGCGCAAGGTCAAGAACGACGACGGCACCGAGACCGTCGAGTCCGGCATCAAGGTCGTGCTCGGCGCCGGCGTCCTCGTCCGACCGTTCTTCGAGAAGGTCGCGAAGCTCTCGCTCAGCTCCCGGGCGATCGACATCAACGTCAACGCGCAGGACTCCCGCGGCGTGACGATCGACGTCGAAGCGGTCGCGCTGGTCAAGGTCGGCGAGACCGACGCCTCGATCCGGGCGGCCGCGCAGCGGTTCCTCGGGCAGGAGAAGAAGATCGACGACTTCGCGCGCGAGGTCCTGTCGGGATCGCTCCGTGCGTCGATCGGTGCGACCGACGTGTCCACGATCATCCGCAACCGCGACCAGCTCACCGTCGCGGTGCTCGACGTGGCGAAGGAGGCCCTGCACAGCCAGGGGCTCGACGTCGACTCCTTCGAGATCAAGGGCATCTCGGACCGCAACGAGTACATCAGCGACCTCGGTCGTGCCGAGCGCGCCCGCGTCCGGCTCGAGGCGGAGAACGCCGAGGCGCAGGCCGACCGCGAAGCGCGAGAAGCCCGTGCCACCGCCGACCAGGCCATCGCCGAAGCCGAGAACACCCTGGCGATCCGCCGCGCCGCACTGCAGCTCGACGCCGACCGGGCATCGGCCGAGGCCGCAGCCGCTGGTCCGCTCGCCCAGGCCCGTGCGGCGCAGGGCGTCGTCGAGCAGGAGCAGATCACCGCGCAGAAGCGTGCCGAGCTGCGCCGTGCCGAGCTCGAGTCCGAGGTCTCCGCCGTCGCCGAGGCGCAGGCGCGCAAGACCCGCGTCGAGGCCGAGGCGGCCGCCGGTGCCCAGGTCGAGACGGCCCGCGCCCAGGCCGAGGCCCGTCGGATCTCCGCCGAAGCGATCGCCGCCGAGGCGAAGGCCGAGTCCGAGGCGCGCAAGCTCGCCGCCGACGCCTCCCGTGCCGAAGGTGAGGCAGCGGCCGACGCGATCCGCGCCAAGGGTCAGGCCGAGGCGGACGCCACGAAGGCCCAGGCCGACGCGCTCGCACAGCACTCCGAGGCCGTCCTGCGCGTCAAGGCCATCGAGACCCTGCCGAGCATCGCCCGCGAGCTCGCGGCGCCGATGGGCAACATCGACAAGCTGACCGTGGTGTCCTCCGACGGCGCCGGCGCCCTGTCGAAGAGCATCGTGAGCCAGTTCAGCGAGGTCGACGCCCTGCTCGGGACGACCGCCGGGTTCACCCTGAGTGACATCGTCAAGAGTTCGACGACGGGGCAGGCTGCCGCTCGGGCCGTCGTGCGTGAGCAGTCCACCGCTGTCGCGGAGCCGACCGAGTAGTCCTCAGCGGTACCCTGGGCGGGCGTGGCGAGGATCAGTCCTCGTCGCGCCCGTTCTCGTCCCGGCGCTCGCGCTGCTGGCCACCGGCGTCCTCGCGCTGGTCAGCGAGCCGCTGCTGCCACACGACGCTGCGGGCCGCACCCTCGAGGATGTCGTCGACGCTCCGTCCGGTCTGCGCCGCGAGCGCACCGCTGAGTCCGGCGGTGAGGGTCCCGCCGGCGGACGCCAGACGTTCGATCACCTGCTCCTGGCGTGGGGTCAGGGGCTCGTCGATCATCTCGTCGATGGTGTCGCGGATGTTCTGTTCGCTCGCGTCCAGTGCCGCCTCGTCACCGGAGTGCAGCGCTGCTGCTTCTCCGACGACGACGAGACCGAGGCGCGCTGCGTCGTCTTCGGGACGCGGAGTGCGGTGCTCATCAGTCATGCGGGGGACCGTACGCTCCGGGGCGCCGCGCTTGCTGGACAGACGGGGTACCCGACGCCTGTCGCCCGTCGTCAGTGCGGTGTCGTGTCCCACCGGCGGAGCAACCACTCCGCCGCGGCGAGACCCTCGCGCCGTTGGAAGTCACGGATGGTCGGCATGTTCGGCGGTGCCGGGGGCAGTGCGTGCTCGAAGAACAGTCCGGCGAGACCGGCGAGCACGGCGTCGACCGTAGCGGTAGGCACGCCGGCGAACACCGGATGGGTGGCGAGGTGGTGCTCGACGTCGGTGTCCTCGCCGCGGACGAGTGTGTCGATCAGGTAGGTCAGCGGGTCGAGCCAGTGCGCGCCGATGCTCGCCCACGGCCAGTCCACGACCCAGACGACCCCGGAACCGTCGACGAGCAGGTTGTCGGCGCGGCAGTCGGCGTGCACGAGGTGGTCGCCGTCGACGAGTGCCGCTGCTCGGTCGGCGGCTCGGGCGATCGCGGGTCCGGCGGTGAGGACGTGTGCCGGCACGACCTCGGCCACCCGGTCGGCCAGGGTCGGGTCGCCGAGAATCCGGTCCCAGGCGCCGAACTCGTGGCGCAGGTCGTCGGCGATCCGGGGGAGCGTGCCGAGGTCGCCGGTCGCCGGCGGCAGGGTGTCCAGCGCATCGAGCACCGCCGCGGTGTCGCTGCCGTCGAGTGCTGCCCCGGGGTGCTTGCCCTCGATGTCGTCGAGGACCAGGACGACCCACTCGTCGCCGTCCACGGTGGCGTCGAAGGCGTCCAGCAGGGGTGGTGCCTGCACGGTCGACGGCAGCTGCGCCACCACGCGGGCTTCCCGGCGGTGCAGGGCGAAGGCATCGGCGTTCCGCGATCGCGAGACCGTCTTGACGAACGCCCGTCGCCCCGTCGCCGTGACCACACGGTCGGCACTCCCCGGCGACCACCCGGCGGTCTGGGACTCGGTGGTCGTCACCGCTCCGCCGAGGATCTGTTCCACCCGGTCGCGCAGGATCACCGGCACGTCCGTCCACGCAGTTCGCCCCATGGCCGACGACGCTACCTGAGAAGCCGTTCACGAACGTGCACGGACGGCAAGTTTGCGTTGGCAGCAAACGTGCTGATGATGTAAAGTTGCAGCGTCTGCAAGGTTGACCCGCCGTTCGACGGCCCGCCACACACGCTCCGGCGTCCCTTGCCCGCACGACGACCACCACGCACCCCTGAAGGACCCCCATGTCTACTGCCACCGCACCCGTCGAGGTGTCGCGCGGACGACACGACTCCCCGGCCAGCACGCCGGGCAAGCCGATCATGTCGCACCGTCAGATCCTGCTCGTCATCTACGGCCTCATGGCCGGCATGTTCCTGTCGTCGCTCGACCAGACGATCGTCGGCACCGCGATCCGCACCATCGGCGACGACCTGCACGGCCTCGACCAGCAGGCGTGGGTCACGACCGCGTACCTCATCGCGTCGACCATCACGACGCCGATCTACGGCAAGCTCTCCGACGTCTTCGGGCGCCGCCCGCTCTACATCTTCGGCATCGCGGTCTTCATCCTCGGCTCGCTGCTCTCGACGATGTCGACCTCGATGATCATGCTCGCCGCGTTCCGTGCCTTCCAGGGCATCGGTGCCGGTGCGCTGATGTCGCTGCCGCTCGCGATCATGGGTGACATCCTCGCCCCGCGTGAGCGTGCCAAGTACCAGGGCTACTTCCTCGCGGTCTTCGGCATCTCGTCCGTCATCGGGCCGCTCATCGGTGGCCTGTTCGCCGGCGCGAGCACGATCCTCGGTGTCACCGGCTGGCGCTGGGTCTTCCTGATCAACGTGCCGATCGGCGTCGCGGCGCTCCTGATGGTCATCGCCTTCCTGCACCTGCCGAAGTTCGGTGACGCCAAGGCGAAGCCGCGCATCGACTGGTGGGGTGCCACCTCGGTGATCGCGACGCTCGTCCCGCTCCTGCTCGTGGCCGAACAGGGCCGCACCTGGGGGTGGGGTTCGGCCGGCGCCATCGCCTGCTACGTGATCGGTGCGCTCGGGCTCGTCGCCTTCCTGGTGATCGAGACCCTGATGAAGGACGACGCGATCATCCCGCTCAAGCTGTTCCGCTCGGGCACCTTCTCGATGGCCACGATCCTCGGGTTCCTGGTCGGCTTCGCGATGTTCGGCGCCATGCTGACCATCCCGCTGTACCTGCAGATCGTCACGGGGCTGACCCCGACGGAGTCCGGCTTCGCGACCCTGCCGATGATCGGTGGTCTGATGATCGCCTCGATCGCCTCGGGGCAGATCGTCGCCCGCACCGGTCGCTACCGGATCCTCCCGGTGATCGGCACGGCCCTGGTCTCGGTCGGCTACGTCGTCCTGACGTTCATGACGATCGACAAGCCGCTCTGGTTCCTGATGATCGGCATGTTCCTGATCGGCCTCGGCCTCGGCCAGCTCATGCAGAGCATCACCCTCGCCTCCCAGAACTCCGTGCAGCCGCGGGACATGGGTGTGGCGACGTCGTCCGCCACGTTCTTCCGCCAGATCGGCGGAACGCTCGGGACGGCGGTGCTGCTCAGCATCCTGTTCTCGATCATGCCGGCGAACATCCTGCACGCCACCGCGGACCAGAAGAACCTGTCCGGTGCGCTCGACGCCGCCCTGAACCCGACCGTCGCCACGGCGAAGGCGAACGCGGGCGTCATGGAGCAGATCTGGAACCCGATCGTCACCCCGGTGAAGTCGCAGGTGCAGTCCGGCCTCGACCAGGCCACCGCGCAGGTCACCGCTGCGACGACCGGCGCCCCGGAGGCCGTGCAGCAGCAGGCCCTCACCGCCGCAGCCGACAAGGCACACGCCAGCGTCCAGGACGGCAAGCTCGTGGTCGACTGGTCGGACGCCTCGCAGCGCTCGTACTGGGTCGGTGAGCTCGCCCCCGAACTGTCGAAGCAGATCGACAAGGGGGCTGGCGACGGCAGCAGCTCGAGCAGCGAGACGAGCGACACGTCCTACCTCAACGGTGCGACCCCGGCGCTGACCAAGCCGTTCATGACCGGCTTCAACGCGTCGGCCGTGACCGTCTACTGGGTCGGCTTCGCCGTGATCCTGCTGGCGTTCATCCTCAGCTGGTTCTTCAAGGCGCCGCCGCTCCGCAAGAGCTCGGCCCTGCAGGAGCAGGCCGACCAGGCCGGCACCGCTGATGACCTCGAGGTGCAGGCCGTCAAGGCGGCCGACACGATGGGGTCGCCCACGGCGCCCGTCACCGGATCGATCCCCGTGCAGCGGGACCGCGCGTAGGACCGGCCACCGGGGCCTCTCGTCGCCAGACGGGAGGCCCCGACCCGCACCAGGAGCAGCAGTGAGCACGATCGAATCGCACCCGTCAGGCGACAGTGGCCTGCGGGAACGCAAGAAGCAGCAGACCCGGCACGCGATCCACCAGGCCGCGCTGGCGCTGGTCTCCGACCGGGGCCTGGCCGGCGTCACGGTCGAGGAGATCTGTGCCGACGCCGGCGTCTCGCCCCGCACCTTCTTCAACTACTTCCCGTCGAAGGGCGACGCGGCACTCGGGCTCCCCGAGAGCTCGGTGCCCGAGGCGGCACGGCAGGCGTTCCTGACCGCGGAGGGCCCGCTCGTGTCGGACCTCTGTGACCTCGTCGCCCGGACGGTGACACTGCCGGCGGACCGCCGTCGCATGAAGGAACTCCTGCAGGCGCGACCCGAGATGGTGCCCGCGATGCTGCAGTGGATGGCGCGTGCCCGGCTCGCCGTGTTCACGGTCGCCGCCGAGCGCACCGACGTGGACTCCGCACGGACCGCGGTGACGCTCGTCATGGCGGCGCTCATCGAGTCGGCACACCGCTTCGCCGACGGCTCGCGCGACGAGCTGGCGGACCGCCTCCGCGGCGTGGTGGCCGAGATGGGCCGGCTCGCCTCCGCCTGAGGCGCGACCGGTCGCCCCCGCCGAAGCGACAGATGCGCGTGCTCCGCTGTCGACGGTTTCGCGAAAGCGACAGATCTCCGCGAACAGTTGGCGGGGATCTGTCGCTTTGGCGGATCGGCCACGCAAGCGCAAGCCGCGCAGCCATCCGACGACTCGGCCCCGTTCGAGACCAGAACGTGACGAAGAGTTCTCTTGACGCGCGAGACATCCGATGTTTTGATTGCCTCGTTCGGTCGACGGAGACCGGACGGCAGGAGACACGAATGAGCCGCATCACCGGTCTGCACGTGCGCGACATCCGTTTCCCGACCTCTCGGGAGCACGACGGATCCGACGCCATGAACCCCGCGCCCGACTACTCCGCCGCGTACGTCGAGATCACGACCGACGCCCTGGACGGACACGTCGGCACGGGCTTCGTGTTCACGATCGGCCGCGGCAACGAGGTGCAGGAAGCCGCGATCGCCGCCCTGCGCGGGCACGTGGTCGGCGTCGACGCCGAAGCGGTCCTCGCCGACATGGGCGGCACCTGGCGCGCGATGGTCCACGACTCGCAGCTGCGCTGGCTCGGCCCGGAGAAAGGCGTCATGCACATGGCGATCGGCGCCGTGGTGAACGCGCTCTGGGACCTCCGAGCCAAGCGCGCGGGACAGCCGCTGTGGGCGCTGCTGGCGGACCTGAGCCCCGAGGAACTCGTCGACCTGGTGGACTTCCGGTACCTCACCGACGCGATCACCCCGGACGAGGCGCTCGAGCTGTTCCGGGCTGCCGAACCGCACCGCGCGACCCGTCGGGCCCGGCTCGAAGCGCAGGGCTACCAGGCGTACACGACGACCCCGGGCTGGCTCGGCTACGACGACGAGAAGCTCGCCCGGCTCTGCCGCGAGGCCGTCGACGAGGGCTTCGAGCAGATCAAGCTCAAGGTCGGCGGCGACCTCGACGAGGACGTCCGCCGAATGGGCATCGCCCGCGCCACGGTCGGCCCCGACATCCGCATCGCGGTCGACGCCAACCAGCGGTGGGACGTCGACGAGGCCGTCACCTGGATCGAACGGCTGAGCCCGTTCGACCTTGCCTGGGTCGAGGAACCCACGAGCCCCGACGACGTCCTCGGGCACGCCGAGATCGCCCGGCGCATCGCCCCGATCCCGGTCGCGACCGGCGAGCACATGGCCAACCGGGTGATCGCGAAGCAGCTCATCCAGGCCGGGTCGATGAGCGTGCTGCAGATCGATGCCACCCGGGTCGCTGGGGTCAACGAGAACCTCGCGATCCTGCTGCTCGCCGCGAAGCACGGCGTCCGGGTGTGCCCGCACGCCGGCGGGGTCGGCCTGTGCGAGGCGGTGCAGCACCTGTCGATGTTCGACGCCGTCGCGCTGACCGGCGACCTCGACACCCGCTGCATCGAGTTCGTCGACCACCTGCACGAGCACTTCGTGACCCCGGTGGACGTCCACGACGGCCGCTACTGGCCGCCGACCGCTCCGGGAGCCGGCACCGAGATGCTCGCCGACTCCCTCGACGCCTACGCGTTCCCGGACGGCCCGGCCTGGGCCGTGGTCGACACGGAGACGGTCCCCGACGCGGTCCGCGTCGCCTGATCCCACCACCCCACACACCCCATCACCACGACGAAGTGGAGACTCCGATGCAACGACGACGCATCATCACCGGGCTCGCGGCAGCAGCTGCCGCGGCCCTCGTGCTCACCGGCTGTTCCTCCGGCAGCAGTGCCGGTGGAAGCCAGTCGAAGGACGCCCTGACCTGGTCCATGTGGATCGCCGGGAAGGAGGACAAGGCCGCCTGGCAGAAGGTCGCCGACACCGTGAAGAGCGAGGACGACATCACCCTGACGATCCAGGGCGCGCCGTTCGAGAACTACTTCACGAAGCTCAGCACGCAGTTGAGTGCAGGCGGCGCCCAGTGCGTCGTGAGCATGCAGTCGCTCCGCACCGCGAACTACACGTCGTCGCTGCTGCCGCTCGACGACCTCGCGAAGCAGGACGGCACCGACCTGTCCGCGTTCGACAGCACCGCGCTCGACGGCATGAAGGTCGACGGGAAGCTCTACGGCCTGCCCTACGACACCGGCCCCATCATGATGTTCTACAACAAGGACGTCTTCACGAAGGCCGGCGTGGCCGAGCCGAAGCCGGGATGGACCGTCGACGACTTCGAGGCGGCGGGCGCCGCGCTCAAGGCGAAGGGCGTCACCATGTTCGGTTCGACGGTGGGCGACCTCAACCTCGAGTCGATGGTCTACGGCTACAACGGTGGCCGGGTGATCACGTCCGACGGCGAGCTCGACGCGTCGAACGCGAAGTTCGCGGACGGCCTCGACTGGCTCTCGACACTGGTGGAGAAGGGCTACGCGACGCAGGCGTCGTCGGACGCGTCGACGCCGGGCAACGACTTCGCCGCCGGCAAGGTCGCGATGTACACCGACGGTCCGTGGTCGCTCATCAGCCAGAAGGCCAAGGTGAAGTTCGACCTCGGGGTCACGACGCTCCCCGCGGGGACGTCCGGTCCGTCGACCTTCGCCGCCGGCTCCGGCTTCGGTGTCTCGAAGCAGTGCAAGTACCCGGAGCAGGCGTTCAAGGCCGTCCAGACGATGACCAGCGAGAAGGTCCTGACCTCGCTCGCCGAAGCGGGACGAGCCTTCCCCGGCCGCACCGCGGCCCAGTCGGCGTGGTACTCCAGCGCCGGCATCGACGGCGCCGAGGCCGCGCTCAAGGCAGGGCTCGCGAAGTCCTCGCCGCTCCTCGGGAACAAGCAGAGCGACCAGCTCTCCCAGCTGTTCACGCAGTACGCGCTGCAGGCGGTGAACGGGCAGACCTCCGGCAAGGAGACGATGTCCTCCATCGCCGGCCAGCTCGGCACGCAGTGACCAGCTGAACCAGTGATCGGACGGGAGGCCCGTTGCGGCCCCGCCACGGGCCTCCCGTCCGATCCATCCCCTGTTCAGGACCGCGCGAACGACGAGGAGGTCGTCGCATGACCACCATCCAGGACCCACCGGCCGAAGCGGCCGTCCCCGCGGTCGCGACCGCGATCGCGGTCGGAGCCGCCACCCCGCGGCGGAAGGACGGCGAGGACACGAGCGCACTCGGGCGCCGCTCCTGGTGGGGCGCCGCGTTCGCGGCACCGCACTCGATCGGACTCGTCGTCTTCACGGCGTTCCCGATCGTCGCCTCACTCGTCGTCAGCTTCATGAACTGGCCGATGCTCGGCGAGCGCAGTTGGGCCGGCATCGAGAACTACGCCCGGCTCTTCGCCGACCCGGTCTTCCGCACCGTCGCCCTCAACACGGCGCTGTTCGTGGTGCTCTACGTGCCCCTCAACCTCGTCGTGTCGCTCGGGCTCGCCGCTTGGCTGACGCCGCGGATCGCCGGCCGGCACGTCTTCCGCGTCCTGTTCTTCATCCCGACCATCACGCCGATCGTCGCGAACGTCGTGGTGTGGCGGATGCTGTACCAGCCCGGTGGGGCGATCGACGCGTCACTGCAGTCCACCGTGGGCGTGCACGCGCCGAACTTCCTCGCCGACGAGCACTGGGCGATGCTCGCCATCGTCGCGATGAGCGTCTGGCAAGGCTTCGGCTACAACATGCTGATCTTCTCGGCGGCGCTCGACGCCGTGCCGGAGAACCAGATCGAGGCCTCGCAGCTCGACGGCGCGAACGCCTGGCAGACCTTCTGGGCCATCAAGTTCCCGCTCATCTCGCCGTCCGTGTTCTTCGCGACGATGATGACGCTGATCACCTCGTTCCAGGTGTTCGTGCAGCCGTTCGTCCTCACCAAGGGCGGGCCGGGCACCGCGACGGAGACCCTCGTGCAGTACATCTACAACACCGGCTTCCAGAACCAGCAGCTCGGTCTGGCCTCGGCCGGCGCCTGGGTGCTGTTCGTCATCATCCTCGGGATCACGGCCGTCCAGTTCCTCGGGCAGAAGCGGTGGGTGCACTATGAGTGAAGCGGTCCGCGGGCACGTCGGTGCCACCACGTCGAACCGGACGGTCAACCCCCGTGCCGTCGCCAGGACGAAGTCCGCGCCACGACCGGGGCGGGTCCGGCACGCGATCGGGTACGCCCTGCTCTGCCTCGTCACGCTCCTGTTCGTCTCGCCGCTCATCTACATGGTCGCGACGAGCCTCAAGCCCGCCGACCAGGTGTTCACCACCCCGCCGACGCTCTGGGGTCGCTCGCTCGAGTGGGACAACTACGTGCAGGCGTTCACCTACCTGCCGTTCGCCCGCTTCATCCTCAACGGCGTCTTCGTTGCGGCGGTCGGGACGGCGATCAACGTCGCCGTGGCCGTGCTCTCCGGGTACGCGTTCTCACGGTTGCGCTGGCGCGGCCGGAACACGGTGTTCCTGCTGTTCCTCGTCACACTGATGATCCCGCAGGACGTCCTCGTCATCCCGATGTACGTGATGATGCAGGGCTTCGGCTGGGTCGACACGTTCCAGGCACTCATCATCCCGTGGGCGTTCACGGCCCTCGGCGCGTTCCTGGTCCGGCAGTTCTTCCTGACCGTGCCGCAGGAACTCGACGACGCCGCCCGGGTCGACGGAGCCGGCGCGATCCGGACCTTCTTCTCGGTGATGATGCCGCTCGCCCGACCGACCATGGCCGTCCTCGCGGTGTTCTCGTTCATCTCGTACTGGAACTCGTTCCTCTGGCCCCTCGTCATCGTCAACGACGTCGAGGCCCGGGGCACCATCCCACTCGGCCTGCAGCAGTTCTTCGGCCAGCAGGGCTCCGAGTGGAACCTCGTGATGGCGGCCTCGGTGATCTCGATGCTGCCCACCGTGATCCTGCTCGTCCTGCTGCAGAAGCACCTCGTCAAGGGCATCGTCACCAGCGGCCTCGGCGGCCGGTGACACCCCTCCCCCCTCTGAAAGGAACACTGGCCTCATGACCATCACCGCACCTGCAGAGCCGCAGACCGCGACCGACGCGAGCGGCCTGCCCGCCTGGTTCACCCACGACCGGTTCGGCATGTTCATCCACTGGGGGCTGTACGCCCTGCCGGCACGGCACGAGTGGGTGAAGAACCGCGAACGGATCACCGACGCCGACTACCAGAAGTACTTCGACCACTTCGACCCCGACCTGTTCGACGCCGCCGACTGGGCCCGCCGTGCTCGCGAAGCCGGCATGAAGTACGTCGTGCTCACCACGAAGCACCACGAGGGCTTCTGCCTCTGGGACAGCAAGCTCACCGACTACAAGTCCACGAACACCCCGTTCGGCCGCGACATCGTGCGCGAGTTCGTCGACGCCGTCCGGGCCGAGGGACTGCGGGTCGGCTTCTACCACTCGCTCATCGACTGGCACCACCCGGACTTCACCGTCGACGGCGTGCACCCCCGGCGCGACGACTCGCCCGAGGAGATCGAGGCGTTCAACCAGGGCCGCGACATGTCGCGCTACCGGGAGTACCTGCACGGGCAGGTCGAGGAGCTGCTCACCGACTACGGGCAGGTCGACTACCTGTTCTACGACTTCTCGTACCGCGACAACGACCACGAGGACATCTGGGGCGGCAAGGGTCGCAACGACTGGGGATCCTCGGAGCTGCTCGAACTGACCAGACGGCTCCAGCCCGGCATCATCGTCAACGACCGGCTCGACCTGCCGGGCGACATCGTCACCCCGGAGCAGTACCAGCCCGACAAGCCGATGGAGGTCGACGGCGCCCAGGTGCCGTGGGAGGCCTGCCAGACGCTCAACGGATCGTGGGGCTACGACCGCGACAACGTGAACCTCAAGCCCGTCGACCTGCTCGTCCGCATGCTCGTCGACGGCGTCTCGAACAACGGGAACATGCTGCTCAACATCGGCCCCACCGGTCGTGGCGAGTTCGACGGGGTCTCGCGCCAGACCCTCGACGGCATCGGGACGTGGATGCACCAGCACGCCCGTTCCGTCTACGGCGCCGGGCCGTCGTCGTTCGTCGCACCGCGCAACAGCGTGTACACGCAGAACGGCAACCGCCTGTACCTGCACCTGTTCGCGTGGCCGTTCGAGCACGTGCACCTTCCCGACCTGGCCGGCCGAGTCGCCTACGCCCAGCTGCTCAACGATGCGTCGGAGCTGCACTTCCGCGAGATCCCGCCCGGGACCCGTGCGCAGAACACCGGGCTCGGCGGGCAGCCGGCGGGGACGCTGACGCTCACGCTGCCGATCGTGCGACCCGACGTCGCCGTGCCGGTCGTCGAGCTGTTCCTGCGCGACTGATGCAGCGCATCCTGTCGAGGACCCGACTGCGGGCGGGGAACGAGGCCGCGTACGACGCCGTGCACGCGTCGATCCCGCCCGCGCTCGCGGCCCGGCTGCGTGATGCCGGGGTGCACGACTGGACGGTGTGGCGCGACGGGCAGGACCTGGTCCACCTCATCGAGGTCGAGGACTACCGCGCGATGCGCCGGGCGCTCGCCGACGACCCCGTCAACGCGGAATGGCAGGAGACCATCAACCCGCTGCTCGAGGCCGACGACGACTACTCGGGGAACGACGACGGCGTGCCGCGGGTCTGGTCCCTGGCGGACCAGGTGGACGCATGACGGACCTCGACCTCGACCTCGACCGCGGCCCGTTCTGGTTCGGCGGCGCCGGCATCGGCAACCTGCTGCGCCCGGTGTCCGACGACGACGCCCGTGCCACCGTCGACGCGGCGTGGGACGCCGGCGTGCGCGGGTTCGACACCGCGCCGCACTACGGCCTCGGGCTGTCGGAGCGGAGACTCGGGGCGGCGCTCGCCGACCGTCCGCGCGACTCGTTCCTGGTGTCGACGAAGGTCGGGCGGCTGCTCGTCCCCGGGCGTGGCGACGGGGACGACCTGGCCTCCGGCGGGTTCGCGGTGCCGAACGACACCGTGCGGCAGTGGGACCCGTCGCCGTCGGGCGTGCGGCGGTCACTGGACGAGTCGCTCGGACGGCTCGGGCTCGACCACGTCGACGTCGCGTACCTGCACGACCCCGACGTCTACTCGCTCGAGGACGGCCTGACGCAGGCGCTGCCGACGCTCGCCGAGCTGCGGGACGACGGCGTGGTCCGGGCCGTCGGCGTCGGGTCGAACTCGGTCGAGGCCCTCGACGCCGCGGTGTCCACCGGGCTGTGCGACGTGGTCATGCTCGCGGGCCGGTACACGCTCCTGGAGCAGCCGGCGGCGGAGCTCGTCGCCCGGTGCGCCTCGCTCGGCGTCGCGGTCGTCGCGGTCGGGGTCTACAACTCGGGACTGCTCGGGCGGGACCGGCCGGACGCCACGGCGACCTACGACTACGCCACGGCACCGGCGGCACTCGTCGCGCGGGCGAACGCGATCGCCGACGTCTGCGAGCGGCACGGGGTCACGCTGCCCGAGGCGGCGCTGGCGTTCCCGCGTCGTGCTGCTGCGGTCGCCGCGATCGCCCTCGGCGTGCAGTCCGCCGAGCAGGTGCGCTCGAACGTCGAGCGGGCTGCGGCCGTCGTTCCGGAGACCCTGTGGGACGACCTCCGCGCCGCGGGCCTGCTCACCGCCTGAGCCCCGCACAACCAAAATCACCCCGAACCGCACGGATGCGCGGTTCGGGGTGACTTTGGTTGTGCAGCGAGTCGTACCCGCCGAGACCTGCCTAGCGGGTCTTGGCGCTGCGACCCGAGAAGCGGATGTAGATGATCAGCACGATGATGGCGCCGATGATCGAACCGATGATGCCGGCCGGCTGGAAGAAGCCGTCCATCGGGTCGTGCTGGAAGATCAGGAACCCGAGGAACCCGCCCACGAACGAGCCGATGATGCCCAGCAGGATGGTCATGGGGATCGAGATGTGCTGCTTGCCGGGGACGACGAGCCGGGCGATGGCGCCGGCGATGAGTCCGACGATGATCAAGCTGATGATGAGACCGAGCACGGTTTCCTCCTCGTGGGTGCGGTTGCCGCGGCATGGTTGCCGGAGTCAGGGCCGACGACCGACACAACACCCACCCGGCTGCACGCGTTCTCGGTTTCAGTCGAGTGAGCGCCGCAACCAGCGCTCGACGCCCTCGACGTGCGACACCACGAGCGCCTGCACGAGCTGCGGATCCCGGCGTCGGATGGCGTCCACGATGGCGGCGTGCTCGTCGAGGGTGCGCTGCACCGAGCCGTTCTGCGTCAGTCCCCGCCAGACCCGCACCCGCACGGTCTTGCTCGACAGGGCGTCGAGCAGTCCGGACAGGTACTGGTTGCCGCCGATGCCCGCGATGGTCGAGTGGAACAGCAGGTCGTGCGCGACGAGGTCCTCGACGCCGGTGTCCTCGCCGACGGACTGCATCAGCGTGGCGAGCTCGTCGATCTGCTGCTCCGAGGCCCGCGCGGTCGCCAGGACGGCGGACGCGGGCTCGAGGATGCGGCGGACCTCGAGCAGGTCGACGAGGGACCGGTCGTGGTGCATGTCGACGACGAACGACACCGCCTCGAGCAGCACGCCGGGTTCCAGCGACGTCACGTAGGTGCCGTCGCCGCGGCGGACGTCGAGCACGCGGATGAGTTCGAGGGCCTTCACCGCTTCGCGCAGGCTGTTCCGGGACAGGCCGAGCGACTCGCTCAGTTCCTTCTCGGGCGGGAGGCGCTGCCCGGGTTGGAGCTCACCGCTCACGATCATCTGCTGGATGCGTGCGATCGCATCGTCGGTCAGTGACGCCACGTCACCACCTCCTGATCCCGGCCCGCTCGCGGACGCGAGCCGACAGGTCGACGATAGCCGGGCCTCCCGGTCGTCACGGCCGGACCATCAGGCGGGCCGCAGCCGGAGGGCCTGCATCCCGCCGTCGACGGCCAGGTCGACGCCCGTCGTGGACCGGGCGAGCGGGCTCGTCAGGTAGGCGACCGCCTCGGCGACCTCCTCGGCCTGCACGAGCCGACCGTGCGGCTGCCGGGCCTCGAGGGCAGCGCGTTCGGCGGCCGGGTCGCCCGCGGTGGACAGCAACCGCGCGACCCACGGGGTGTCAGCCGTACCGGGGTTGACGGCGTTGACGCGGACGCCCTCGCGGATGTGATCGGCGGCCATCGCGCGGGTCAGGGCGGCGATCGCACCCTTGGTCGCCGAGTAGAGCGCCCGCTGGGGCAGCCCTGCGGTGGCGGCGATCGAGCAGGTGTTCACGATGCTCGCGTTGCCCGACGCCCGCAGGTGGGGGAGCGCAGCGCGCGACAGCCGGACGGCGCCGAGGACGTTGACCTCGTACACGCGGCGCCACTCGTCGTCGTCGTTGCCCTCGACCGTGCCCTGGGCGCCGATGCCGGCGTTGTTGACCAGGACGTCGAGGCCGCCGAGCTGCTCGACGGCGGTGGCGACGGCGGTGCGGACCGAGGCGTCGTCGCTGACGTCGCACGTGACCGAGAGGAACCCCTCGGCGGTCGACGGCTGGAGGTCGAGCACGGCGACCGTGGCACCGCGGTCCCGCAGGGCGGCGGCGATCGCCGCGCCGATGCCGGACGCGCCCCCGGTGACGATGGCCCGGACGCCGTCGTGGCTGCCGGCGCTGCGAGCGCCGCCGGCGCTGCCGGTTGCGTCCGCCATCAGGCTGCTCCGACCGTCTGGCGCTGCGAGCCGAGCCCGTCGGCGGTGAGCTCGACGACGTCGCCGGGCTGCAGGTAGGGCGCGTGTCCGGCCAGCGCGACGCCCGCCGGGGTCCCCGTGCTGATGACGTCGCCGGGGTACAGCACCATGAACTGCGACAGGTACCGGACGATCTCCACAGGACGGAAGATCATGTCGGCGGTGGTGCCGTCCTGCCGGACCTCGCCGTTGACGGTCAGCCGGAGCGCGAGTGCCGCGGGGTCGAGGCCGCCGGCGGCGAGCGACCCGGGCGTCACCAGCCACGGTCCGAGCGGGTTGAAGGTCTCGCAGGACTTCCCCTTGTCCCACTGCCCGCCGCGTTCGAGCTGGAACTCCCGCTCGGACACGTCGTTCGCGATGGCGTAGCCCGCGATGGACGCCTCGGCCTCCGCATCGGTCTCGCAGTACCGGGCCGTGCGGCCGATGACGATCGCGAGCTCGATCTCCCAGTCGGTCTTCCTGCTGTTCCGGGGGATCAGGACCTCGTCGTCGGGGCCGATCACCGTCATCGGGTCCTTCATGAACACGATCGGTTCGGTGGGGATGTCGGCGCCGGTCTCGGCGGCGTGGTCGCGGTAGTTCAGGCCGATGCAGACGACCTTGCCGGGGCGGGCGATCGGTGCCCCGCGCCGCATGCCGTCGGCCCGGTCCCGGCCGATGATCGTCAGGTCGCCGGCGCTGCGGGCGTGGTCGACGCGGCCGACCGGGTCCGAGGCCAGGAAGGACCCGCTGATGTCACTGGTGATCGAGCGGAGGTCGAAGACCTCGCCGTCGGTGTCGATGGCCACGGGGATCTCGCTCCCCGCCGGGCCGAGTCGTGCGAACTGCATCGTTCCTCGCTCTCCGGCTGCGCCAGTGCAGCCAGAAACATCCTATGTCTGCGTGGTCCTCGGGACAAGGTAGATGCGCTCCGCGGTGCCGCCGAAGACGGCGTCGTGCTCGGTCGTCGACAGGTCGGCGAGTGCGTCCGTCGTCCGCTGCACGACCGCCGCGTACTCGGTTGCCAGGGTCGACACCGGCCAGTCCGAGCCGAACAACGACCGCTCGGGGCCGAACTGCTCCACGACCTCGCGGGCGTACCGGTCGACCGGGCGGTCGCGCCAGTCCGATCCGGCCTCGGTGAGCAGGCCGGAGACCTTGCACGTGACGTTCGGGCGTGCGGCGAACTCGGCCATCCGTCCGAGCCAGGCCGGGTCACCCGTGTCGATCGATGGTTTGCCGGCGTGGTCCAGCACGAACGATGCGTCGGGGACGGCGTCGACCAGGGCCAGTGCGGCCGAGTGCTCTCGGGCGCGGACGAGCAAGTCGAACACCAGGCCTGAACCGGCGAGGGCTCGTACCCCGCGGGCGACGTCGGGGCGGCCGAGCCAGCCGGGGTCCGGTTCGTCCTGTGCCAGGTGCCGGATGCCGACGAGGCGATCACCGCCGGGGAGCGCACGGACGGCGGCGATCCGGTCCGCCACGTCCGGCGCGGTCAGGTCCACCCAGCCGACGACGCCCGCGACCGGTCGGGGCTGCTCGAGGAGCCAGGCCGTCTCGTCGGAATCGTGCACGGCCTGCACGACGATGGTCCGCGTCACGCCGGTGTCCTGCGTCGCTGCGCGGAGGTCGTCCACGTCGAACCGGCGGCGGATCGGGGCGACGGAGTCGTCCATCCAGGGGTACGGCCGGTCGGCGGGGTCCCAGAGGTGGTGGTGAGCGTCGATGATCACGCCCTCATGATGCCCGATTCATCCGATGTCCGCCCGGTGCTCGATGTGCTTGGTGCGAAAGCGACAGAAGTCGCCGCACCTGCCGGTCCGGTCCGCCAGAGCGACAGTGTGCCGCCGATGTTCGGCGGCACACTGTCGCTTTCGCGAAAGCGTCACCCGCGCCCGACGGCGACAGGTGGGCTCTGGACACGACCACGGCCGGGAGGCACGGTGCGCGTCGGGCGCGCACCGCGCCTCCCGGCCGGGTTGATCCCAGAGCATCCCGCGAAGGCGACAGATCTCGTCCCGTCGCACGGTCGGTGCCGCCAGCGCGACAGGCTGCCGCCGATGTTCGGCGACAGACTGTCGCTTTCGCGGAAGCGGCCGGCCGGCCGAGCCGCCCGCGGCTCAGACGGCGCCGGAGGCCTCGAGCTCGGCGCGCAGCTCGGCGTCGGACGGCTCGACGAAGTGCTTGCCGTTCGGCAGCACCACGACGGGGATGTTCTTCCGCCCGCTGATCGCCTCGGCACGGTCGGCCGCCGACAGGTCCTGCTCGACGTCGACGTACTCGTAGTCGACGCCGAGGGTGTCGAGCAGCGCCTTGGACCGGCGGCAGTCGCGGCACCAGTCCGCGCCGAACATCGTCACCTTGTCGAACACTTCGGTCGTGGATGCATCGCTCATGCCCAGAGAGTACGTCGGCGGACCCCCGCGCATTCCCTACGATTGGGGCATGCCGCCAGGACCCGACCCCGAGACGCGATCCTGGGCGTCGGCGGACGTCCGGCGCTTCGCCGCGGTCACGAACCTGCTCGTCGCAGCCCGTCGGTTCCGCATCGTCGGTGGCGACCCCCGCGACGCGTCGGCGCTGGACGGCCTGCTGACCGGCCTCGGTGCGCGCCCGGCCGCGGAGCACGAACCGATCGACCAGCTCTGGTGCCTCGGTTCCCCCGAGGACTCCACCCCCGTCATCGAGCGCGAGGCGGACCGCCCCCGCGGCGCCACGCTCATCGTGATCGACGCCGGCCGGCACCTGCCCGCGGTCGACGAGGACGCCTTCGGCCCCGTCGTCACCGCCCGCCCCGGCGTGCTCGGCGTCCCCATGCTCTCCGACGACGTCTTCCTGGTCTCCACCGGCCGCGACCCCGAGGACGACCCGGCCGCCGACGCCCGGCTGCGCTGGGCACGGCGCTCGATGCCCGTCTCGCGCGCGGTCGCCGCCGAACTCCGCGACGGCGGACTCCTGCGCGGCACCCGCATCGGCGTCGCGATGTTCCTCGAGCCGAAGACGGCGGTGCTGAGCCTGCTCCTCCGCGACGCCGGTGCCGAGGTCGTCGTCTACGCGCACGCCGACGAGACCGACGACGCCGTGGCCGCGTCGCTCCGGGCAGCGGGGCTCACGGTGCACGCGAGCAGCACGGCCTCGCTGCCGGAGCAGAAGGCGCTCGCCCTCGCGATGCTCGACACCCGGCCGCACATCCTGCTCGACGACGGTTCCCACGTCATCCGGCTCGCCCACCAGGAGCGTCCGGACCTGCTGCCGACGATGCTCGGCGCGGCCGAGGAGACCACGAGCGGCCTCCGACCCCTGCGCGTGATGGCGTCGCGGGGCGAGCTCGGCATCCCCGTGGTCGCCGTCAACGACGCCCGCACCAAGACGTTCTTCGACAACCGGTACGGCACCGGGCAGTCGACGGTGTTCGCGATGCTCGACCTGGTCGACGGGCTCCCGTCCGGTACGCACCGAGCGATCTCGGGAGGCGCGGCGGTCGTCGCCGGGTTCGGGCACGTCGGCGAGGGGGTCGCGTTGGTGCTCTCCGCCCTCGGGTTCCGGGTCACGGTCGCCGAGACCGACCCGGTGCGCGCCCTGCAGGCGCTGTTCGCCGGCCACACCGTCGCACCGCTCGCCGAGGCGGTGCAGGACGCCGACCTCGTGGTGAGCGCCACCGGGGTCGCCGACACCATCGACCTGCGCGTGCTGCGCTCGTGCGCGGACGGGGCCGTCGTCGCCGTCGCGGGCGGGGTCGACCACGAGGTCGCGCTCGACGACGCCCGCGCCGCCGGTGCCGAACTGCGGCCGGTGGGTCCGAAGGCCGAGCGCCTCGTGTTCCCCGACGCCGAGGGCGGACCCATCGTGCTCGACCGCGGCGGCTGCATCAACATCACGGCGGCCGAGGGCAACCCGATCGAGATCATGGACCTGTCCTTCGCCGCGCAGCTCGGGGCCGTCCGCATGCTGCTGGAGCGCGGCGACGAACTGGAGCGAGCCGTCGTGCCCATCGATCCCGCGGTCGACGACGCGACCGCCCGCACGGCGCTCGCCGCGTTCGGAGCGCGCCCCGTTCCTCCCGGCCTTCCAGCCGAACACCCTGCGGACCGCGAGCCGGACGTCCGGACGCGCCGTTTCGGAGACCCCGCATGAGCGAGTCGCGCCCGAGCACCGCGCCCCCGAGCGCCACGCACCCGCGTGCCGACCACTCCGTCGTCGTGCACTCGGCGCGCGTCGTCGTGCCGATGACCGCGCCCCCGATCGCCGACGGTGCCGTCGCCGTGCAGGACGGCCGCATCCTGCACGTCGGCGACCGGTCCTGGGTCGTCGACCAGCTCGCCGGCTCGGGTGCGACGTTCACCGAACGGCAGTGGCGCGGAGCCCTCCTGCCGGGCCTCGTCAACGCGCACTCGCACCTGCAGTACACCGGCATGGCCAGTGTCGGCCGAGGCCAGTACAACGGTTTCGAGGACTGGGCGTCCGCGTTCAACCAGGACTACGCCGAACCGCACGACTGGCGGGCCGAAGCAGCCGCTGGTGCCGCCGCCTCGATCCGCGGGGGCGTCACGAGCATGGCGGACATCGTCACCGACATCGAGGCCTCCACCGCGCTCGAGGATGCCGGGCTCGGCGGCATCGCCTACTGGGAGGTGATGGACTGGGAGAACGACGCCTGGCAGTCGCACGGCCGCGACCAGGTGCTCGACGAACTCGCCCGGATCCCGACGAACCCCGGCGCCGGTCTGTCGCCGCATGCGCCGTACTCGCTCGAGGTCGCGCCCCTCCTCGAACTCCCCGACATCGTCCGGCAGCGTGGGCTCCGCCTGCACCTGCACCTCGGCGAGGCCGCCTTCGAAGGTGAGCGCATCGCCCTCGGACCGGTCCCCGGACTCGACGGCGTCGACGGCGTCGGCCACGGCAACGACTGGCACCTGGCGAACGTGCCCTCGTTCCGGGCGCTCCGGGCACTCGGGTTCGGGGCGAGCGCCACCGCGTTCGTCGACCGGCTCGGGGTGCTCGGCCCGGACTGCCACATCGCGCACGGCGTCTACATGACCGCTGCCGACCGGGCGCTCCTGCGCGCTCGCGGCACCGCAGTCGCACTGTGCCCGCGTTCGAACGCCGTCATCGGCCTCGATCCGCCACCGGTCGCCGACTACCTGCGCGAGGGCAGCCCGATCGCCATCGGCACCGACTCGCTGTCGTCGTCACCGTCCCTCGACCTGATGGCCGACGTCACGGCGTTGCACCGGATCGCCCGTGCTCAGGGGTACGGCCACCGCGACCTGCACGAGCGGCTCCTGTCGGCGGCGACGCTCGGTGGTGCGCACGCCATGGGACTCGCCGTCGGGCCGGACCGCATCGGCCACCTCGCCGTGGGGGCCCGCGCCGACCTGGCCGCCTTCGACGTCGATGCCCGCACCGTGCCCGACGCACTCGCCGAGCTCGTCGAGGACGGGGCCGGGCGTGCGTCCGCGACCGTCATCCGTGGGGTCGTCCGCGCCGTCGACGGAGCACTGACCGGCGTGCCCACGTCGTCGCCCGACCGCCCCGCTCGCCCTGTCATCCCTGTGGAGGAATCATGACCGAGACCGCACCCCGCCCCGGCATGGCCGCCCGTCGCACCGTCGACGGCGAACTGATCGAGTGGCTCGACGTGCCGAAGCGCGCCATCGCCCTCGGCATGGAACCGCACCCCGAGGGCGGTTGGTACGTCCGCACCTGGACCTCGCCGGCCACGGTGACGACGCCCGCGGGGGACCGCCCCGCCGCGACCCTGATCCACTTCCTGCTGCCCCCGGGCGAGGCCTCGGCCTGGCACCGGGTGACGAGCGACGAGATCTGGATGTGGCACGGTCCGGACACCGTGGAGCTCGAACTCGGCGGCTCCGGCGATGCTCCCGAGCCCGGCGCGCGGATCACCCTCGGGCCCGACGCCGGACGTGACCGGGTGAACGACGCACAGGCGTTCGTGCGCGGCGGCGTGTGGCAGCGGACGATCCCGAACGACGGCGAGGTGCTGCTGAGCTGCCTGGTGTCGCCGGGCTTCTCGTTCGAGGACTTCACGATGGCCGACTGACCTATCACTTGCGTGACCGCGGCGTCGAGTGGTGAAGGTTGGTCAGCGGATTGCTGCGTTGTCCCAGATGTTGCGCACGAAGCCAGCAACACGTGGAAGCAACGGGCCGGCCATGAGGGCCGTGGTTGCGAGCAGCGTTGCCGCCTGCAGGGCCAGGAACAACTCGAGCCACAGCGGCACGAACCCGCCCACCGCCCACGACACCGCCAGGATCGCCGTGAGCGACGACCCCACGCGCAGCACCTTCATCGGAGATCTGCTCCATGTGACGAGCGCGGAGGCCGCGAACGCCAGCGGCACGAGCGCGTGCAACGCGGTCGACAGCGGGAGCCACAGATCGGTGCCGAGAGCTGGCGACTGTGTCACGACGAACCCCGCCACGGATGCGGCGGCGACGCCGGGTGCGAGATCACGTCCACGCACTGCGAACACCATGCAGGCCGATCCACCGAGCACGGCCAACGCGACGAAGAACGCCGCCGCGCCGAAGCCGAACAGGTGGGAGCCACCGAAGCCGAGCAGGTTGTCGACGGACAGGACGGTGCTGCTGAGTGATGCGATCGTTCCGGTGGTCGCGACCGCGGTGCGCTCCGAAGCAGGCCTGGACGTGCTCGTCATGGGCTTCCCTCGACTGGACTCACGGTGGCGGCCACCTTCTCGTACGCGGTCGCGCACTTCGCCTTGAGGCGAGGACCGATCGGTGAGAGCGCTGCTACCCATCGCTCCGTGTCCGGGACCTTGCGGATGCGGTCCCTGCCGAGGCTGTCGACTGCTGCGTGCACTTCGGCAGTGACGGCCGGGAACAACCTGTCGTACTGGGCCGCTGTCTCGTTGCGCCCACTCGGATGGTTCACGTACCGCTCTCCCTCGCTCGCGACGAACTGCGTGCAGGTGGTGAGGTAGTCCTGCTCCGCTGTCAGCTTCGTGGGGGACCCGGCATCCCCGGCGATCTTCGGCGCGTCTGGAGGAGCGTCCAACGCCGCGACGATGGCAGGTGGTCCGATCACGTACCAGTTCTCACCGCGAGCGACGGCACGTTCCCCGTTGAACGTGTCGGCCCAGTCCTCAAGCGTCTGCGGAACGGACGCGGTGTGAGCGTAGGCGCGGACGAACGTTGCATCACCACCGTTGAAGCAATCGAATCCCCGCATCGCGTCCCAGAAGGCAAGGTCATCGAGCAACGCGTCGGCGTCGTCGCACGGCACGGAATCGCGGAGCTGATCAGCGATCGACTGCATCGAAGCCACGTCGAGCGCAGGCTCGTCGGGCCGGGGCGCCGGGCCGGAAGGAGCCGCTCGAAGTTCGCCGGATGCGCAACCCGACAGAAGAGCTGCGGCGACGCAGCTCGAGGCGATGACCCCGAGCCCGCGTCGCCGCATGCTGTGCCGTGTCACTGCCACTGCACGCCGGCCCAGCCGACCGCGGTGAGCCCCTTCATCTTCTTGGTGCCGGCAACATTGCCCCACGGAACGGTCTTCGTCTGCCCCGAGCCACAGCCGATCGCCGTCCAGGTGGGTGCGTGCTTGGAGTTGAACCCCTTGCCCCAGATGCAGGGGTTGGTGGTACCCATGTGCTTGTACCACTTGTACGGGGCCCGCGCTGCGGCGTTCCAGCCGATCACGTTGCAGCCGTTGACGGACTGGCCCATGACCGGTAGCACCGTGAAGGCGCGGTCCTTACAGTTACCGGACTGGGTCGTGGGGCCGTCGCCGACCATTACGACCTCACTGTCGGGATCAAAGCTCCCATCGACCACGACGTGCGGCGGGATCGCGGCCCGTAGGAGTTCATCGCTTGCATGTGCCGGGACGGCGGGTGCCAGCACTGAAGCCGCGACCGCGGTCGACACGAGTACAGCACAAAATGTGTTCTTCTTGGTCATCTCTCACCCTTGAGTAGCCGGTGAAGTGTTACCGGATGCACACATACTGCACGGCGACAGCGATCTAGGCAACCCGTCTCTTGGCCGGACGGGAAGTCGTTGCCGTGACCTCCCGCGTCGTCGACGTTGGGTTGGCATCGGAGGCTGATGCGCGACCGGCTGTGACTGCAGATCTCGGCTGATCGCCTGGTGCGCTCGGCACGACGCCGTCGTTCTGCGGGACAGAGCGGAGGAGGTCCAGAGCGCAGAAAGGGGGCGCCCCGTGCTGGGACGCCCCTTGATCTCAGACCTCAGCCGAGCATGCGCTCGGTTCAGCCCGCGTCGCCAGATTACCAGCCAGACGTCGACCCGTCGACTGGTGTGTGACACGAGACCGGGTCACGAGGAGCGCCCGGAGTCGCGTTGGTATCCCACCGCGAAGTACACTTCGACCTGCCCCCACCCCCCTCGCACGAAGGCCCGACCGTGACCCGATCCCTCCGCCTCACCCTCGCCGTCGCAACAGCCGCGGTCGCCGCCCTCGCCCTGACGTCGTGCGCCGCCGGCAGCGGCAGCAACGAAGACGGCACCGTCACCGACGGCAAGCTGACGGTCGCCACCGGTGAGCCGGCGTACTCGCCGTGGATCGAGGACAACAAGCCGGAGTCCGGCAAGGGCTTCGAGTCCGCCGTCGCCTACGCGGTCGCGAAGGAGATGGGCTACGCCAAGTCCGACGTCGTGTGGAAGCGCAGCACCTTCGACAGCGCGATCGCACCGGGCCCGAAGGACTGGGACCTCAACGTCCAGCAGTTCTCGATCGACGCGAAGCGCAAGAAGGCCGTCGACATGTCGAGCGCGTACTACACGACCACGCAGGCCGTGGTGACGACCAGCACCTCGAAGGCCGTCGACGACACGAGCATCGCCGCGCTCAAGAAGGACGCCATCGGCGTCGCCACCGGGTCCACGTCGATCGCGAGCGTGAAGAGCGTGCTCGGGATCACCCCGCAGGTCTTCAACTCGAACGACGACGCCGTCCTCGCACTGAAGTCGGGCCAGATCGACGCGATCGTCACCGACCTGCCGACGGCGTTCTACATGGCGGCAGCGCAGCTCGACGACGGCACGGTGTCGGCGCAGTTCCCGTCGGACGGCAAGGGCGACCAGTTCGGTTTCGTCCTGCCGAAGGGCTCGGAGCTCACGAGCAAGGTGGACAAGGCACTCAAGTCGCTGACGGACGACGGCACGCTCGAGGACCTGCAGACCAAGTGGCTCTCCTCGGAGACCAACACCCCGGTCCTGAAGTAACCGCATGACCGTGCCAGCAGGCGCCGGGACCCCGGTCGCCGCAGCCGCGCCGAGCCAGGTCGAGCTCGAACGTCGGCTCTACCGCCGGCAGCGCGGACGCCGGTCGATCGTGGTGTCGGTGGTGTCGACGCTCGTGGTGATCGCGATCGCCTACTTCGGCGTCGTGAACACCCCCGGCTGGGCAGCGGTCCAGCAGTCGTTCTTCGACCCGCAGACAGCGATCGACACGTTCCCGGACATCCTGCTGGGCCTCTGGCTGAACGTCCGGATCCTGTTCTTCAGCGCCATCGGCGTCGCCGTGTTCGGCACCCTGCTCGCAGTGGTGCGGGGGCTGCGGAACCCGGTCTTCTTCCCGCTGCGGATGCTCGCGACCGGCTACACGGACCTGTTCCGCGGCCTGCCGCTCATCATCGTGCTCTACCTGGTCGGCTACGGGATCCCCGGTCTCGGGGTGTTCCCGCGGTTGCCCGCCGAGGTCTGGGGCACCATCGCGATCGTCCTGACGTACTCGTCGTACATCGCCGAGGTCCTGCGCGCCGGCATGGAGGCCGTGCACCCCTCGCAACGTCTGGCCGCCCGGTCGCTCGGGCTCTCGCACGCCAAGACCCTGCGGCTCGTGGTGCTGCCGCAGGCGATCCGCAAGGTCACGCCGGCACTGATGAACGACTTCGTCTCGATGCAGAAGGACGTCGGCCTGGTGTCGATCCTCGGCGCGGTCGACGCGGTCCGTTCGGCGCAGATCGCGCAGGCGGAGACCTACAACTTCACGCCGTACTTCGTCGCGGGGCTGCTGTTCGTGGTGATCAGCCTGCCGCTGATCCGCGTCACGGACGCGATCGCGCGCCGCCAGCAGCGGCGCGAGCAGATCGGAGGGACCGTATGAGCGAGGTCGGCCAGGAGGCCCGTGGTGCGTCGGGTGCGGACGCTGCGGTCCTCGAGCTGCGCGGGTTGCGCAAGGCCTTCGGCGAGCACGAGGTCCTGCGCGGCATCGACCTGACGCTGCACCGCCACGAGGTCATCTGCGTCATCGGGGCGTCCGGCTCGGGCAAGTCGACCCTGCTCAAGACGGTGAACCTGCTCGAGGGCATCGACGACGGCGAGATCCTGCTGCAGGGTACCGACATCGCCGATCCCCGCGTCGCGGTCGACGGCGTCCGGGCGCGGATCGGCGTGGTCTTCCAGCAGTTCAACCTGTTCCCGCACATGCGCGTGCTCGACAACGTGACACTCGCTTCGCGGCAGGTGCACGGCGTCGGCCGGGCCGAGGCCGAGGCGACCGCGCGTCGGCTGCTCGAACGGATCGGGCTCGCGGAGTTCGCCGACGCCTACCCGGACCGGCTCTCCGGCGGCCAGCAGCAGCGTGTGGCCATCGTCCGGGCGATCGCGTCCGACCCCGAGCTCCTGCTGCTCGACGAGGTCACGAGCGCCCTCGACCCCCAGCTCGTCGGCGAGGTGCTCGACCTGGTCACCGAGCTGAAGCGGCAGGGGTCGACGATCCTGATGACCACGCACGAGATGCACTTCGCGCGGAACGTGGCCGACCGGATCGTGTTCCTGCACCGGGGCGAGGTCGTCGAGCAGGGCGTCCCCGCCGAGGTCCTCGACGCCCCGCAGCACCCGGCGCTGGTCGAGTTCCTCTCCCGCGTCCACGCCTAGGACCAGACCGGGCGACTACGCGACGGGAGCCGGGACGGCGGGCGTGGGCCGGGCCTCTCCCCACCGTCACGGCCGGCTCGCCGCTGGCGCGTCGACCCGGAACCGGCGGCGTGGGCCCAGGTCGTCATCGGCGACCACGTCGGGGACGTGGGATCCGCGACCTGCCGGCAGGAACACGGCGACGAGTGCCGAGGCCGCGACGACGGCCGCTCCGACCAGCACGGCGGGCTGTGCCGCGTCGACGTAGCCGGTGGGCGTGAGCTGGCCGCCGGCACCGGTGAACACGGCGGTGAGCACCGCGATGCCGAGTGCGACGCCGATCTCGCGCAGGGTGGAGTTCGCGCCGGAGGCCTTCGCGTGGTCGTCCTGCGGCATCCGCGCGAGCACGGCGGTCGAGATCGGCCCGAACACGGCGCCCATACCGATGCCGGCGAGCAGGAAGCCGGGCAGGAGGCCGGTGAAGGTGACGTCGGCGGACATCGTGGCGGCGATCCAGAACAGTCCGGCGGACAGGAACGCCATGCCGCCGGCGATGAGCACCCGGGTGCCGACCCGTGGTGCGATGATCCCGGCGAGCGGCGCGACGACCATCGGCGCGAGCGTCCACGGCATCGTCCAGACGCCGGCCTCGAGCGGTGACCGGCCCTGCACCACCTGCAGGAACTGGATCAGGATGAAGACCGACCCGAACGCGCCGAACGAGAACGTCATGGCGACGAGGTTGGCGAGGGTGAAGCTGCGGTCGCGGAAGAACCGGAGTGGCAGGAGCGGTGCGGCCGTCGTGGCCTGGCGGACGACGAACGCGACGAGCAGTGCGCCGCCACCGATGAGGCCGACCAGCACCTCGGTGCTCGTCCAGCCCGCGTCGTTGCCGCGGACGATGCCGAACACGACGCCGAGCACCCCGAGACCCGCGAACACGACGCCGAGGACGTCGGTCCGGACCCGGGCGCCACGGGTGTTCGGCAGGGCGAAGAGGGCGAGCGGGATCGCGATCACGCCGACGGGAACGTTGAGCCAGAAGATCGCCTCCCAGCTCCAGCTCTCGACGACGGCTCCGCCGATGAGCGGGCCGAGCGCGACGCCGAGGCCGGAGATGCCGCCCCAGACGCCGATGCCCACGGTCCGCAGGCGGTCCGGGACGCTGCCGACGAGCAGGGTCAGCGACAGGGGCATGATCGCCGCGGCGCCGGCCCCCTCGACCGCGCGCCAGACGATGAGGGCGGTCGGGTCGGTGCTCATCGCGGCGAAGGCCGATGAGACGGTGAAGACGCCGATGCCGGCGATGAACAGGTGGCGGCGGCCGATGCGGTCGCCGAGGCCGACGGCCAGCAGCATCAGGGCGGCGAAGGCGAGCGTGTAGGCGTTGGTGATCCACTGCAGCTCCTCGACCGAGGCGCCGAGGTCGGCGTGCACGGCGGGGAGTGCGCTGGTGACGACGAGGTTGTCGAGCGTCGCCATGAACATCGGGAGGGACGCGGCGGCGATCGCGAGCCACACGGGGATGCGTCGGGACATGGTGTCTCCAGTCGTTGGTAATCCGATGATTACTTGTCTCGACGGACTGTAGTAATCGACTGATAACCTGTCAACCATGAGCACGGAGACAGCGGTCCGGATGCCGGCAGCGCAGCGTCGCGCGATGATCCTCGAAGCCGCACGCGGGGTGTTCGGCCGCCAGGGCTACCACGGCACCACCACCGACCAGATCGCCTCGGCGGCGGGCATCAGCCAGCCGTACGTCGTCCGGATGTTCGGGTCGAAGGAAGCGCTGTTCCTCGAGGTCTTCCGCGACACCCTCGGCATCCTGCTCGACGCCTGGCGCGAGACCCTGACGACCCTCGGCCCGGACGACGTGCCGGCGCACGTCATCGGTGAGCAGTTCGTCGACCTCGCTGCCGAGCAGGGCCTGCACACCGTGCTGCTGCAGGGGTTCGTCTCCGGTGCCGAGCCCGCGATCGGTGCGGCCGCACGCGACGGCTTCCTCGAGATCTACCGGTTCCTGCGGGACGAGGCGGGGATCCCGGACGACCAGGTGCAGGGCTTCCTCGGCAGCGGGATGATCTTCGCGATCATGCTCGCGATCGACATGCCCGCACGGTTCGACGAGGACCGCGACGCGGCGGACCTGCTCCGTGCGACGTTCGGCGCGAAGTGCGGGCAGGTACTCGACCTGGTGCGGCCGAGCGCGGCAGACCCGGGCGCAGCGCACCCGGGCGCAGGGCACCCGGGCGCAGCCCGCCCACGCGCCTAGAGCGTCAGCAGCACCTTCCCGACGACCTCGCCGTCGCGGACCTTCCGGTGCGCCTCTTCGACCTCGGCGAGCGGAAGGACAGTGTCGATGACCGGGCGGACGCTGCCGTCGGCGACGAAGGGCCAGACGTGCTCACGGACGGCGGCGACGATCGCGGCCTTCTCGGCGAGCGGCCGGGCGCGCAGGGTCGTCCCGCTGATCGACGCCCGCTTCCGCATCAGCGCACCGAGGTCGAGCTCGGCGGTGCTGCCGCTGCCCGAGGCGATGACGGCGATGTGCCCGTTGGGTGCGAGGGCCTGCAGGTTCCGCGCCAGGTACGACGGTCCGACGACGTCGAGCACCACGTCGACCCCGACGCCGTCCGTGAACGCGAGGACGCGCTCGACGAAGTCCTCGGTGCGGTGGTCGACCACCAGATCGGCACCCAGGTCACGCGACGCCTGGACCTTGCGGTCACCGCCGCTCGTCGCGATCACCGTGGCACCGAGGGCCTTCGCCCACAGGACGGCGTGCGAGCCCATGCCGCCGGTGCCACCGTGCACGAGCAGGGTCTGCCCGGGGCGGAGTCCGGCGAGCGTGCCGATGTTCGAGTACACGGTGCAGGCGGCTTCGGGCAGGCCGGCAGCCTCGACCAGGTCGACCGCGTCGGGGACCGGCAGCACCTGCGTCGCGGGAGCCACGACGAGCGAGGCGTAGCCGCCGCCGGACAGCAGGGCGCACACGCGGTCGCCGACGGCCACCGAGGTCACGCCGTCGCCGAGTGCCCGGACGGTGCCGGAGACCTCGAGCCCGAGGATCTCCGAGGCTCCGGGCGGCGGCGGGTAGTTCCCCGCGCGCTGCTGCAGGTCGGCGTTGTTCACCCCGGCGGCGGCGACCTCGATGAGCACCTCGCCCGCGGCGGGCACCGGGTCGGGCAGGTCGGTCACGGACATGGTGGTGTCGTCGAACGTGATGGCGCGCATGCCCTCGACGGTACGCCGGGCGGCCGGTCATCCTGTGAGTGCCCCATGTACGCTCGATGACGGATCTGCACCTCATCCGGGGGAGTGCGGACCGATCGAGGGGGACTCTCCACCATGCCGAAGAACAAGTTCATCGCGCTCGCCACCGCTGGCCTCGCGCTCACCCTGCTCGCCGGTTGCTCGACCGGGCCGTCGAAGGCCGACCAGTGCACCCAGTTCGAGAAGACGGTCAAGTCCGCCGCCGAGGGCGTGCAGTCCGAAGCCGCGAACCTGCAGTCCGACCCGGACGCCGCCGTCACGAAGCTCAAGGAGCTCGACGAGAAGATCTCCGACGGCGTCGACGACCTGTCCGACGACGCCCTGCAGGACAAGGGCGAGGCGTTCGAGGACGCCTACGGCGACCTCGTCGACCAGATCGAGGACATCGCGAAGGACCCGCAGTCGGCGGACGTCTCGGCGCTCACGAAGTCCAGCACCAAGGTGCAGGACGCCGGCAATGCCTTCCAGAAGGAGTGCAACTCCTGATGCGCCGCACCCTCACCGCGGTGACCACGGCGCTCGTCGCCGTGGCGCTGCTGGCGGGCTGCTCCGGCGGCTCGTCCAGCGACGGCGGCTCGTCCGACGACGGCGCCTCGACGGAGACGTCGAAGACGTCCGCCCCGTCGAAGACCTCGGCCGCCGCTCCCGCGCAGACGAAGGCCGAGGCGTGCGCCCTGGTCGAGAACGAGCTCAAGTCGTTCATCGCCGAGCAGACGTCTTCCTCGGCACCGGCGGACCCCGCTGCGCGGGCGAAGCTCGTCGGCGAGTTCACCGACCGTCTCGACGCGGCACTGCCGAAGGTCACCAACGACGACGTCCACGACGCCTTCGAGGACTTCACCGAGGACGCGAAGGCGTACGCCTCGGCGCTCACCTCCAGCGGCTCGAGCGACTCCGCCGAGGCGAAGGACGCCCAGACCGACGTGCAGTCCTCGCTCAACGAGGTCTCGGCGGTCTGCCCGAGCAACTAGTCGCCACACCCGGCCCCGACACCACGACGCCCCGCAGCTCCGACCGGAACTGCGGGGCGTCGTCGCGCGTCGTGGAGCGGCAGGACGAAGGCGACTCAGACGGCCGCCGGCTGCGACGCGTCCAGACGGGCGACGTCCTCCGGCCGCAGCTTCACGGTCGGTGCGGTCAGCGAGTTGAGGATCGACTGCGGCCGCGACGCCCCGGGGATCGGGACGACCACGTCGCTCTTCTGCAGCTCCCACGCGAGCGCGATGACCTGCGGGGTCACGCCACGGTCGCGTGCGATGTACGCGAAGTCCTCGTAGGCGGTGCCGAGGTCGGCGGCGTTCGCGATGCCACCGAGCGGGCTCCACGGCAGGAACGCGATCCCGAGCTCGTCGCAGAGCTCGAGTTCCGGCTCGCTCGACCGGAACTTCGGCGAGAACTGGTTCTGCACCGAGGCGAGTCGTCCGTCGAGGACCTCGTTCGCCGTCCGGATCTGGTCGGGGTCTGCGTTCGAGATGCCGGCCATCCGGATGACGCCCTCGTCGAGCAGCTCGCCGAGCGCGCCGACCGACTCGGCGTAGGGCACCGCGGGGTCCGGACGGTGGAACTGGTACAGGCCGATCGCCTCGACGCCGAGGCGCTTCGCCGACGCTTTCGCCGCCTGCTTCAGGTACTCCGGGTGGCCGTTCTGCGCCCAGGCGCCGGCCTCCGGTCGCAGGTGTCCGCCCTTCGTGGCGATGAGGATCGACTCGGTGTCGCCGTGGAACTCGCGGACCGCCCGGGTGATGAGCTCCTCGTTGTGCCCCACCTCGTCGTGGGCGGCCAGGTGGTACGCGTCCGCGGTGTCGATGAGCGTGACACCGTTCTCGAGCGCGGCGTGGATGGTCGCGATGGACTGTCGTTCGTCGGGGCGCCCTTCGATCGACATGGGCATCCCGCCCAGACCGATGGCGCTGACCGACACGTCTCCGATGACTCGTTGCTTCATGGCCCCAGCATGCGCCGGGGGTGCGCGGTCGCGCACAGGGTGCGTCGCGCAGTGGCGGTGACCGCCCGCCGACCGGGAGGCCCGTGGTGGCCCCGCCCCGCGCCTCCCGTCCGCCGTCCGGTCCCGTCCACTGCACGTCCCCAGCTCAGCGCCGCGCCCAGCTCGGCGCGTGCTCCGGCAGCGGCCCGAACGCGATGCCCCGGGCGTAGAGACCCCGCGACGGCGGCACGTACCGGGCGAGCAGCACGGGCAGCAGGGGTGGCCCGTCCTGCAGTCGTCCGGCGAAGGCCCGCTCGAACACGACGCGGTGCAGCACGGCCTGCGCCGACTGGACGATCACTGCCGGCGGCCTCCGGCGGCGTTGCACCGCGGCCAACGCACCGTCCAGCCCTGCACCTCGGAGCTCGTGCCGCAACGACGGGACCAGGATCCCCGCGGTCGCCACGGCGTCCTGCACCGCCAGGTTGATCCCCACCCCGCCCGCGGGCGACATCGCGTGCGCCGCGTCGCCGATGCACAGCAGCCCCGGCCGCCACCACCGCCGCAACCGGTCCATCCGGACGTCGAGCACGTGCACGTCGTCCATCGACCCGATCGCGTCGACCCGGTCGGCGAAGTCCGGACGGAGCCGCGCCACCCGCTCCCGGAAGGCGTCGATCCCCTCAGCCCGCAGCGCCGCGTCCGAGCCCTTCGGAGCGAAGTACGCGACCTGGTGGTAGTCGGGCCGCGGGAAGCTCAGCAGCACGTCGTTGCCCGAGAACGCGGGGGTCAGGGCGCTCGCCGCGTCGCCCGACCGACGGGGGAGCCGGAACCACCAGGTGTCGAACGGCACCGGGAACGCCCGTGGCACGAGCCCTGCTGCCCGGCGCAGGACCGAGTTCCGTCCGTCGCACGCGATCACGACGTCGGCGCGGAGCTCCTCGGGTTCGCCGCTGCCGTCGCGCCGGCGGAGGTGGACCCCGGTGACCGCACCGTTCTCCTCGATGAGCCCGGTCGCCGCGCGGCCCATCGCGATGTCGAACGACGGTTCCTGCCGGGCAGCGGTCACGAGCAGGTCGAGCAGGTCCCACTGCGGCACCATCGCCACGTGGTCGTACGGAGGAGCGAGCCGCGAGAAGTCGCCGAGCAGCAGCCGTGACCCGTCGGGCATGGGCAGGGAGAAGTCGTCGAGCCGTGACTGCGGCAGGGCCCGGAAGCGCTCGCCGAGGCCGAGCTCGTCGAGCAGCCGGATCGTCGAGGCGTGCACGGTGTCGCCGCGGAAGTCCCGGTTGAAGTCGTCGTGCTGCTCGATGACGCGCACCGCGATGCCGGCCCGGGCGAGCAGCAGACCGAGGACGACCCCGGCGGGGCCACCACCGACCACCGCGACCGTCGTCCGCGACACCGTCACCATGCCGTGGACGCTACGCCCTGTCGGACCCGCGCACTGTGCGCACGCACGACGCGACAGGACACGAGGTGATCACCTCGTGTCCTGTCGGAGAAGTGGTGCGCGACGGCGCTAGGCGCTCGCGGACACCGAGGACGACGCGGTCTCGTCGTCGGCGGCGTTCGCGAAGACGACCCCGCCCCACGTGATGACGGCGATCGCGAGCACGAAGCCGACCGCGGCGATCCACCACGACGACTTCCGACGGATCCACGCGCCGATCGCGAGCACGATCGTGGCGACGCCGATCACGAACGCGCCGCCGACGGCGATGGCCGTGCCGCCGATGTACCCGCCGGGTGAGCACCCGGCGGAGGCATCGCAGGTCGCGGTCGCCGAGATGACCGCGATGATGCCGACGACGGCGGTGACGATGGTCATCACGGCGCCGAAGGCCAGCAGCAGCACGGTGGAGATCCGGTCGGCGAGCTTCGCCGGCGGGAACAACGTGGTGCCGCTGCGCTCCCAGGCCGCGCGCTGCGGGTCCTGGGGGCCGGGCGAGGACTGCGGCGGACCGCCGGGGACGTTGGACCAGGTCATGGGAGCAGTCCTACCGCGCTTCCACGCCGAACGCCTGTGCGAGCCGCTGGATCTTCTGCGCCCGACCCAGGCGGGGCAGGTCGGAACCGTCGCGGATGACCTTGCCGCGGGCCTCGAAGTCGTCGAGGAAGTCCTGCGCCCAGGCGACGTCGGTCGGCGTGGGGGAGATGACCTCGTTGATGACGGGCAGCTGCTCGGTGTCCAGGCAGAGCTTGCCGGTCAGGCCGAGTGACACCGCGACCTGGGACTGCTCGCGCAAGATCGGGTGCGACGACCCCACCGTCGGGCCGTCGATCGGGCCGGGCAGGTCGCCGACGCGCGAGGCGACGACGAGCTTCGACCGCGGGTACGCCATCGCCAGGGTGTCGGCGCTCGTGCCGGTGTCGCGGCGGTAGTCGCCGGAGCCGAACGCCAGCCGGAACGCGCCCTGGGCCCGCGCGATCGAGACGGACTCCTCGATGCCGAGCGCCGACTCGACCAGGGCGATCACCGGGGTCTGGCCGCCGAGCCGGTGCCACGTGTCGGTGACCTGGGCCGGGGACTCGGTCTTCGCGAGCATCACGCCCTGCAGTCCGGGCAGGCCGCGGAGTTCTTCGACGTCGTCGGCCCAGAAGTCGGTCGTGACGTCGTTGATCCGGACCCAGGCCTCGCCGCCTCCGGCCAGCCACGCGGCGACGCCCTGCCGTGCCGAGGGCTTGGCGGCGGGGTCGACGGCGTCCTCGATGTCCAGGATGATCTGGTCGGCGCGGGACCGCTGGGACTTCTCGAACCGGTCGGTCGCGGTGCCGGAGACGAGCAGCCACGAGCGGGAGATCTCGGCAGGGACCGATCGACGCCGGTTCGGCGTGGGGGCGGACGGGGTGGTGCGGTCGTCGATGGCCATGCCCCGTTGGTACCACATCGGGCGGGTCGGGCGCGGACCCTGAGCGCTTCACCGTGCACCGGAAACCCCGAAACCTCGGTTCATTGCCAGAGAGGGCGCTCGTTCCCGCCTACAGTGTCGGATGTGTGGCGAGCGGACAGGGTGACCGACGGTGAGGACGACGTGAACGACGACGTCCCCGTCGAGGGTGCCCACGAGCGCCCCGATGACGAGCGAGACGACCGCGGTCAGCGAGACCACCGCGACGAGCGAGACGACCGAGACGAGCAGCAGGACGTGGACGAGGACCGGACCGACGACGAGCCGGACCGCACGCTCCGCCCGGAACTGCAGCTGACCAGCCCGCAGGCGATCAGCCTCGGCGATCCCCGGCTGCAGGCGGGCAACGCGGCCGAACCGACGTGGGACGGCTGGCGTGGCCAGCTCACCGGCGTCGGCGGAACGAGCCCGCTGACCCACTTCAGCGACCACCCCCGCGCGCGCATCGAACTGTCGACGACGCACCCGGGCGGCCTCGCGCAGTTCATCACCGGCAAGACCACCCTGCTGTCCAGCCTGATCCGCGACGAGGTGGCGCTCCGTGCGGCCCGCGTCGCCGCCGGCCAGGTCGAGGCGAAGGGCACCGAGCTCGCCACCGTGCGCGGGATCGACGCCGTGAAGCTCGGCATCGGCATGGCCGACTGGAAGCACGGCGACGAGCAGTTCCGCGGCCCGGTGCTCCTGCGCCCGCTGGCGATCCGCCGCCACGGCCGTGACTTCGAGGTCCGGCTCCTCGGCGAACCCGTGCTCAACCCGGGTCTCGCCGACGCCCTGCACGAGCAGTTCGGCGTCATCCTCGACGCGCAGTCCTTCGTGGCGCTCGCGCAGCAGGACGGCTCGTTCACCCCGAACCCCGTCATCGACCGCCTGCGTGGCCTGACCGCGCACATCCCCGGCTTCTCCGTGCACGCCCGGCTCGTGGTCTCCACGTTCGCCGAGGTCGCGACCGGTCTGGTCGAGGACACCGGCGACCTGTCCCACCCTGTGCTCGACGCCCTGGCCGGCAACCCGAGCGCCAAGTGGCAGGTCGAGCAGTCGTACCACCCGGTCGAGCAGACCCCGTCGGACGAGCGCAGCCCGGAGACCGACACGCTGCTGCTCGACGCCGACGACGAGCAGGAGAACGTGATCGCGCAGATCGCGGCCGGCAACTCCATCGTCGTCAAGACCCTGCCCGGCACCGGCGGCACCCAGACGATCGTGAACGCCCTGGGCGGCCTGGTCGCCGCGAACAAGCGCGTCCTCGTGGTGAGCCCGCGCCGTGCGACCCTGCGGGGCATCGCGGCGCGCTTCGGCGAGGTCCAGCTGCCCGGCGTCGCGGTCACACCGTCGACCCTGCGCCGTGACGTCGTCCGTGCCATCGCCCGGAACGAGAAGGCGGCCCGTCCGAACCTGCGCGAGGTCGACGACGCCCTGGTCCGGCTCCGCAAGGTGCTGAAGGACTACCGCGGTTCGCTCACGCGCAAGGACGCCGACTTCGGCGTCTCGGTGCTCGACTGCCTGGTCGAGCTCTCGCGCCTGTCGCTCCTGCCGGTCCCGCCGTCGACGACCGCGCGGCTGTCGAAGCAGTCCGTGGCGTCCATGGTCGAGGGGCGCTCGCGCGTCGCCGAGACGATGGTCAGCGCGGCCAACCTCGGTGAGTTCCGCTACGGCCCCGACGACTCGCCCTGGTACGGCGCGAAGTTCTCCACCAGCGACGGCGCCCAGCGCGCCCACCGCATCGCGAAGGACCTCGACTCCGACGGGCTGCCGACGTTGCTCCGCCGCGCGCACGACCTGGTGAGCTCGACGCACATGCGCCAGTTCACGACGATCAACGAGCTCGGCATCTACCTGCGCCTGCTGACCGAGATCCGTGACACCCTCGACCGCTTCCTGCCGGTGGTCTTCGACCGGTCGGTGTCCGAGCTCGTCGCCGCCACCGCCCCGCGAGGCGAGGGCGCTCCGATGTCGTCGACGAACCGTCGTCGCCTGAAGAAGCTCGCTCGTGAGTACGTCCGCCCCGGCGTGCACGTCTCCGACCTGCACGAGGCCCTGACCCGGGTGCAGCAGCAGCGCGTGCTCTGGCAGCGCTACGTCGCCGCCGGCGTGAACCCCGAGGTGCCCACGGGCATCGCGGACGTGCAGGTGCTGTTCTCGAACGTCGCCGAGGACCTCGCGCGCCTCGACGAGCCGCTCGGCCGGACCGAGCGCGACCGTCAGCTCGCGAACACCCCGGTCGACCAGCTCGTCCCCACCATCGCCGAGCTCGCGGCCGAGTCCGACGTCCTGCACAACCTGCAGGAGCGCACCGAGCTCATGCAGACCCTGCGCGACCTGCAGCTCGAGCCGCTCATCACCGACCTGGCGAACCGGCACGTGCCGGACCTGCAGGTGCCGGCCGAGCTCGAGCTGGCCTGGTGGCAGTCCGCCCTCGAGACGATGCTCGAGTCCGACCGGGCCCTGCTCGGCGCGAACACCGACATGCTCGACCGGGTCGAGGCCGACTTCCGCCTCGTCGACGACGCCCACGCGGCCGGCGTCTCCCAGGGCCTGGCGTGGCAGCTCGCCGAGAACTGGAAGGTCGGACTCGTCGACTGGCCGGAAGAGGCCACGGCGCTGAAGACCCAGCTGCGCGAGGGTGCGATCACCTCGCGGCTGCTCCAGGACTCCGCACCGCACCTGTCCCGGTCGATCGCGCCCGTGTGGCTCGCGAGCCCGTACGAGGTCTCCCAGATCGCCGACACGATGCCGTTCGACACCGTGATCCTGGTCGACGCCGGCGCCGTGACCATCGCCGAGACCGTCGGAGCCGTCCGCCGTGCGCGCCAGACCGTCGTCTTCGGTGACCCGGTCACGCAGACGCCGTCGCCGTTCCGCATCGCCGTCGACCCCGAGCACCGTGCGCTGCAGGTCGACGAGGGCACGCTCGACGCCTTCCACGCCGACTCCGCACTGGCGAAGCTCTCCACGCTGCTGCCGACCCTGTCGCTCTCGCGGTCGTACCGCGCCGGCGGCGAGGACCTGGCCGAGCTCGTGAACCGTCGCTTCTACGGCGGCAAGATCGAGTCGCTGCCGTGGGCCGGGTCGTTCCTCGGGCACGGGTCGATCGCGCTCGACTACGTCAGCGACGGCAAGGCCGTGCCGGACCCCGAGTCCGGTGCCGTCGAGAGCGTCGACGCCGAGGTGGACCGCGTCGTCCGCCTCGTCATCGACCACGCCCGTACCCGCCCGTCCGAGTCGCTCATGGTCATCACCGCGTCGGCGAAGCACGCCGTGCGCGTCGAGCAGGCCGTGCTGACCGCGGCGCAGGGGCACAAGGACCTGACCGAGTTCGTCATCGGCGACCGCGCCGAGCCGTTCATCGTGGCGACACTCGAGCAGTCGGTGGCGCAGAGCCGCGACCGCGTCGTGTTCTCCATCGGCTACGGCCGCACCCCGCACGGCCGCGTCCTGCGTGACTTCGGTCCGCTCGGCAAGCCCGGCGGCGAGCGGTTGCTCGCGGTCGCGATGACCCGTGCGCGCCGCTCGATGGTGATCGTGACGTGCTTCCAGCCGTCCGACATCGAGGCCGAGCGCATGGGCCACGGCACCGTCGCCCTCGCCGAGATCCTGGCCGAGGTGCGTGCGCGCACCACCGCCGAGTACGTGCCGGACGACTCCGACCCGCTGCTCGTCGACCTGGCCCGCCGACTCGAGATGCGCGGCATCCCGGTCGCGCTCGGACACCGCGGCAAGCTCGGCCTGGTGGCCGCGCACGGCGGGGTCTGCGTCACGATCGAGACCGACGCGTCGCTGGTCAAGGGATCGCTGCGCGAGTCACTCCGCCTCCGCCCGGAGGTCCTGCGCCGACTCGGATGGCACTACGTCCGCGTGCACGCGTTCCAGCTGTTCTCCGACCCGGACCGCGTCGCGAACACCGTCGCCGCCGTGCTCGGTGTCGACCGCGGCGCCACGCAGGAGATCTCGATCCCGCCGATCCCCGCCCGGCGATGACTCCTCGGCCGAGTCGGCGGGCCTCCCGGCCCGCCGGTCCGGTGACGCCGGAGGCGGACCAGCTGGTGGGCACGTGGACGCGGGCCGATGACGCGTCGTCAGCCGCGCCTCCCCTCCGATCAGCGTCTCCGGAACGCGACACGGACGACCTGTCGGGAGGCCCGGTGCGGCGCCCCAGACGCGTCACCACCCAGGCGGTGCCGGGCTACGACCCGGCGCCGCCGCCGGAACCGGCGCGACACCGCGACGGGGAGAACGACGACCAGCTCCGGCGCGACGTCCCGCCCCACTGGTAGCAGGTAGCCTGGCCTGCGATGACTGACACCGTGCGGGAGCGCCCCGACTGGCAGACCTGGCCGAACCTGATCTCGCTGTTCCGGCTGCTGCTGATCCCGGTCTTCGTGTGGCTCGTCGTCGCCGGACACCCGGGCTGGGCGTTGGTCGCACTCGTCGTCATCGGCGTGAGCGACTGGGCGGACGGCTTCATCGCGCGCAAGTTCGACCAGGGCTCGAAGCTCGGCAAGGCGATCGACCCCGTCGCCGACCGACTCGCCATCATCGCGATCGTGCTGTCGCTCGTGCTGACCGGCCTGCTGCCGTGGTGGGTCGTCGCCGTCGTCGTGCTCGTCGACCTGGTGCTCGTGGTGCTGTCGAGCGTGCTGTTCCACGGCAACCCGGACCTCGACGTCACGTGGACCGGCAAGATCCGCTCCGCGCTGCTCTTCGTGGGCCTGCCGGTGCTGCTGTTCTCGGCCGTGCACGCCGTCGACGAGAACGCGCCGTGGGTGCGGATCGTCGCACTGGTCTTCGTCTACCTCGGCACCGTGGGCCACGTCCTGGCGGGTATCCAGTACGCGACGGCGATGTTCGCCAAGCGGCGAGCGGTCACGGCCGCCTGACGCGCCCCCTGCCGCAGCGTGACGCCGGCTGCGGCCGGTAGCGCACGATCGCGCCCCCGAACGGGCATCGCGCCCCGAAGAGTCGGGGCGCGATGGCCGTGGAGGGGCGCGATCGCGGCGCTTTCGGCGGGGACGACCCTGCTAGAGCTTCGTCGAGCCGCCGATGCCGGGTCCCTCGGGAGCGGTGTTCGGGGCGATGTGCGCGCCGGTTCCCGTGCTCGTGGAGACGCCGTTCTGGGAGCGGAGCAGGTCGCGGATCTCGAGCAGCACCTCGACGTCCGTCGGGGGCACGTCCTGCGGGGTCTGCTCCTCGTCGTTCTTGACGCGCTCGAACGCCACCTTCTTCAGGTGGTTCACGGGCACGACGAGCGCGAAGTACACGACCGCGGCGACGATGACGAAGTTGAGCACCGCGCCGATGATCGCGCCGAACAGGATCTTCGCGTCCCCGCCGGAGACCGTCGGGATGTGGACGACGAGCGCCTTGTCGAGGCTCGACGCGTTGAAGACCGCGCCGATCAGGGGGTTGATGAGGCTGGTGACGATCGCGGTGACGATCGCGGTGAACGCAGCACCGATGACGACTGCGACGGCCAGGTCGATGACGTTGCCGCGGAGCAGGAACTCCTTGAAGCCCTTCACGGGACTCCTTCCGGTCGAGGACAGTCGCCGGACGGCGACCCCATCAACCTATCGGCGAGGAGTGCTCGTGGTCAGGAGGCGCTGGGCTTCGGCGTGCTCGGCTTCGACTCGGTCTTCGCCGGGGCGGACTTCGTCTCTGACTTGGCCGGCGTGCTCGACGAGCTCTCGGACTTCGGCGCCGGGCGGGAGTCGGTGCGGTAGAAGCCGCCGCCGTTGAACGTCACGCCGACGGGGGAGAACACCTTGCGCAGGACACCGCCGCACACCGGGCACTCGGTCAGGGTGGCGTCGGAGAACGACTGCTTGATGTCGAACGCGTTGTCGCACTCGGTGCAACGGTACGAGTAAGTGGGCACGTCAGCTCCGGAACGTGATGATGCGCGACGGCGTGATGATGCCGTCCACGGGTTCGTCGTGGGGTTCGCGCGGGACCTCGTCGAGGTACTCCGCGTCGAAGATCACAGCATAGACGGGCGGGCGCTTCGCCATGGACCCGAGGGTCTTGTCGTAGTAGCCGCGACCCCATCCCATCCGGACGCCGTCGTGCCCGACCGCAGCCGCGGGGGCGAGGATCGCGTCGACGTCGTTGATGGCGATCGGGGACAGGACCTCGCCGACGACCTCGGGCATGCCGAAGATTCCCTCGGTCTCGCCCTCACCGTCGCCGACCGCCCAGTCGAGCAGGCCGTCCTCGCGCGTGACCGGCAGGAGCACCCGGATGTCGTGCGCGAACGCCCAGTTCAGGAACGGCCGCACGTTCGGCTCGTCCGACGCCGACAGGTAGAGCGCCAACGAGGTGACCTGGCGCTCCTCGGCGAAGCGCTGCAGGGTCGCGGTGAGCGCCGCGGTGTCCGCGTCGCGTTCCGTCGTGGTCCGGGTGCGCCGCCGCTGCCGGAGTTCGGCTCGCAGGGCGCGCTTCTCGTTCCCGAGATCAGCGATCATGCGCAGGAGTCTACCGAGCGCATCCGTTGCGGCTTCCCGCCGGGAAACGCGCTGATGCCGTGTCCCCAGTAGCGATGACATGCCCCGGAAACCCGGATCGGATACGGTCTGGGGCATGGGCTTCCAGATTTCCAAGGCGGTGATCCCAGCGGCAGGGCTGGGCACTCGCTTCCTCCCCGCGACCAAGGCGATGCCGAAGGAGATGCTCCCCGTCGTCGACAAGCCAGCCATCCAGTACGTGGTGGAAGAGGCTGTCGACGCAGGACTCACCGACGTCCTGATGATCACGGGCCGCAACAAGAACGCACTCGAGAACCACTTCGACCACGTGTCGGAGCTCGAGGAGACCCTGAAGAAGAAGGGTGACCACGAGAAGCTGCAGAAGGTCAACCAGTCGACGGACCTCGCCGACATGCACTACGTGCGTCAGGGCGACCCGCTCGGCCTCGGCCACGCGGTGCTCCGCGCGAAGATGCACGTCGGCCGCGAGCCGTTCGCCGTGCTCCTCGGCGACGACATCATCGACGCCCGCGACCCGCTGCTCAAGCGCATGATCGAGGTCCAGGGCGAGAAGAACGCCACGATCGTGGCGCTGCTCGAGGTCCCCGAGTCGCAGACCCACCTGTACGGCATCGCCACGGTCGAGCCGACCGACACCGACGACGTCGTGAAGATCACCGGGCTCGTCGAGAAGCCCCCGCAGGGCGAGGCGCCCTCGAACCTGGCCATCATCGGCCGCTACGTCATCCGCCCCGAGGTCTTCGACGTCCTCGAGAAGCAGGAGCCCGGCAAGGGCGGCGAGATCCAGCTCACCGACGCGCTCATGAAGATGGCGAGCGCCGAGGAGTGGACCGGCGGCGTGTACGGCGTCGTGTTCCGTGGACGCCGGTACGACACCGGTGACAAACTCGACTACATCAAGGCGATCGTGCAGCTCGCCTCGGACCGCGAAGACCTCGGCCCCGACCTCAAGTCGTGGCTGAAGGAGTTCAACGCGGGCGAATGAGTCGGCCATCCCGCCCGGGACCGTGCACACGGACCCGGGCGGGACACCCCGTCCCGCACAGCGGCGGGATCCCGGAGGAACCAAGCGATGACGACGATCCCGACCCTGTCCCACGGGCGGGTCACCATCCGGCCCCTCCGGCTCCGTGACACGCGCGACCTCGACCTCGCGCTCGCGTCGAACCGTTCGTGGCTCCGCACTTGGGAGGCCACGAACCCCTCAGGACACGTCTCCACCGACGTCCGCGGCAGCATCCGCGCGCTCCAGGCCAACGCCCGCGCGGGACTCGGACTGCCGTTCGCGATGGAACTCGACGGCCGGTTCGTCGGGCAGCTGAACGTCTCCGGCATCACCTACGGATCCCTGGCCAGCGCCTCGATCGGCTACTGGGTCGTCGAGGACGCCGCCGGACACAACGTGACCCCGATCTCGGTCGCCCTGGCCGTCGACCACTGCTTCCGCGCGGTCGGCGTGCACCGCATCGAGATCTGCATCCGACCCGAGAACGCCCCGTCGCTGCGCGTCGTCGAGAAGCTGGGCTTCCGGTACGAAGGGCTGCGCCGCCGGTACATCCACATCAACGGAGACTGGCGCGACCACTTCTGCTTCGCGCTCGTCGCCGAAGAGGTCCGCGAGGGCGTCCTCGAGCGCTGGGTCCGCGGGCAGGTGCCGCCCGGCCTCGGTGCCGTGCCGCTCGCGGCCCGTGACGAAGCGGCGCTGCCGATCACCACCACGCCGCGTCTCTGACGGGAGGCCCGTGGCACGTCCCACGGATTCCGCCGCGACACGCGCAACACGCGTTCCGCAATCACGCGACGGGGATACCCCCGCCCCTACCGTGTCCCCATGGCAGGAATCGGCTCGTGGGGTGGCGGCATCGTCCTGCTCGTCGCGGCCGTCCTCTGGCTCGTCTACCTGATGCCGTCGTGGGCTGCCCGACGCCAGTACCTGGCCACCGAACGCAACGCGATCCGACTGCAGCAGACCCTGCGGATCCTGGCGCAGACCGCTGAACTGCCCGACGAGGTCCGTGTCGAGATGAACGCGAAGTCCCTGGCCGAGGCGCAGCGCGTCGCCCGGTCCGAAGAGGCCAAGCGCACCGCGATCGTCCGCGCCCACGAGGCCGCACGTCAGCGCGAGATCACCCGTCGGCTCGCGGAGCAGGCTCCCGTCCTCGAGCGTGCGTCGTCGGTGCCCGCACTGACCGCGCTGCGCATGCGACGCTCCCGGCTCGGAGCCACCCTGTTCGGCACGCTCGGCGTCGTCGTCGCGCTCGTCGTCTTCGTCGCAGCACCCGCCCTGTGGCTCGTCGGTGTCGCCGGGCTCCTCGCCGCGGGTGGGTCCGCAGCCGTCCTTGCCCAGCTGCACCAGGTGGCGACGGCACGGAAGACCCGTGTCGCGGCGGCCGAGGCGGGCGCGACCCGTGCCTCCCGGCCTGCGAGCACGTGGACGGACCCGGCACCGCCGCTGACGACCGAGCAGTCCGCAGAACCCGCGCAGGACCGCAGCTGGACCCCGAACCGGGTGCCGAAGCCGCTGTACGTGGAGCGACCGACAGCGCCCGCTGCCTCACCGGAGTCGTCCGCCGAGCTCGCTGCGCGACTCAAGGAGCGCGTCGCCGAGGCCAAGGCGGAGGCGGATGCCGAAGCCGCCGCCATCCGAGCGGGCGAGGCCGACCCGTCGCTCGCCCGGGTGTCACGCATGCGGCCCGAGCTCGAGGACGCTGCCGCGTCGCTGTCCGCCCACGACCAGGGGCGTCTCGCCGAGCGGCTGGGGCTCCGTGCTCCCGCAGTACCGGAGCTCGTCGCGGAGACGCCGGACGAGCCGACCACGCCGACGGGTCCGCCGAGCAAGTGGGCCGGCATGGGTGTCCTGGACGACGACGCGTACCAGCAGGCCGACCTCGACGCGATCATGCGTCGGCGCCGCGCGGTCTGAGTCGCGGCTCGCCCGACCGGCTGTCCACGATTTCGGATCGGCCGAACGGTGGTGCTAGTGTGGTCGAGCACTTGGGGCTATGGCGCAGTTGGTAGCGCGTCTCGTTCGCAATGAGAAGGTCAGGGGTTCGAATCCCCTTAGCTCCACCAAGGCAATGCCGAAACGGCCCGGAACCGACAGGTTCCGGGCCGTTCTGCGTTCGGTGAGTTCCACAGGCTCGCGTCACTGTGTCGTCGTGCACAGTTCGCGAACAGGGGTGGTGTGTTGCTGAGCGCATCGTTCTAGACTCACGGTGCGTCGACGGGGCGCGGCCCGCCCACGCGCAGGTCCAGTCAGGGGGAGAACATGAACCGTCTCAGTCGTCTTGTCGCGACCATCTCGGCCGCCGTCGTCGTGGCTGCGGGCCTCGCAGTGGCAGGGCCGGCTTCGGGGGCTTCTGCCGCTGTCACGCCGCTGGGCGTCGACATCTCCTGGCCGCAGTGCGGCGCTCAGGTGCCGACGGGTCAAGCTTTCGCCATCGTCGGGGTGAACGGCTCCCTCGGTGACTCAACGAACCCGTGCCTCGCCGAACAGCTTCGCTGGGCTGCACAGTCCGTAGGCGGATCGACTCAGCCCAAGACACAGCTGTACGTGTTGTTCGCCAACCCGGGACTCAAGGCGAAGGTCTGGCCGACGTCGAACGCCTACCGCGGCAAGACGCCGTCGAACCCGTTCGGAAGGTGCGCGACCAAGGGCGGTAAGAAGCAGCTCACCCTGGCGTGCTCGTACATGTACGGGTACGCGAGGGCGTACGACGACGTCACCATCCGTGGTGCCGGGCGCCCGGCCGCCTACCGATGGTGGCTGGACGTCGAGACTGGGCTGTCCTACCAGTCGAACACTGCGCAGAACCGCGCTGCGATGCAGGGCATGATCACTGGACTCAAGGCCGGTGGGGTCCGGACGATCGGCCTGTACTCGACGGTCTCGCAGTGGAAGACCATCGCAGGTCCGGTCAAGTCGAACAGCCCGCTCTACGGACGATCGAACTGGATTGCCCTCGGCAAGAGCACCGTCACGAAGGCGCGAAAGGCATGCTCTGGCGCGCCGCTGCCCGGCGGCAAGATCGCGATGGTGCAGGTCGAGGTGCGGTACGGCTCAGCCACGATTGACCGAAACGTCTCCTGCTCCTGACGAGGCCGCACGCGGTTCGCGACGATCCACGAGTCGTTCGTCGGGTGTTCTGTCGGAAAACGCGTGCCAGCGCCCGCGGCGACCGCGTCAGCTCGCGAAGCTGTCCGTCAGGACGCCCGCCTGCGCGAAGGACGTGTGGATCGCGTTCGCGGCCTGCTCGAACGCGCGGTTGCCACGCGAGATCCCGATCGCCCCGCCCTTGATCGCGGACTTGCCGGAGCCGCGCAGCAGTCGAGCGACGGTGCGGCCGTCCGCGGTGACCATGATCTGCACGTCGAGCCGGGTGTGGAAGGTGCGGTCGTTCGCGAGACCGCCGATGAGGAGCGTCAGGCCCATGCTGCCGCGGGTGGCTCGGAGCGCGCCCTGTTCGGCGTCGTCCACCGTGTAGCCCTCGCGGCTGAGGGCGAGTCGGACCTGACCGCGAGCGGTCTCGGGGTCGGTGGCGACGAAGAAGTCGTGGCTCTCGGGCATGGTCTGCTGATCCTCTCGAACGCGTCCGTGCGGACACGGAGGACGCTCGCCCCCCGGAGACGATCATGCCGTGTCGGAACGTCAGGTGCGTCGCTTACGCTGGCTGTGTCATGACTGCCTCGATGAACCGCCGCGCACTCCTGTCCCTCGCCGGTGTCGCCGGGATCGGACTCGCGGTCGCCGCGTGCTCGTCCGGCAGCGACGATGCCGGCAAGAAGAACAGCAGCAGCGGCAAGGACGACAACGCCGAGGGCGGCACGAGCACGACCACCCCGAAGCCCGCCGCGAAGTCCCTGACCCCGGCGCAGGTCCCGCTCGTCGGCGGCGTCACGGTCACCGTCGCGGGCACCGGTCTCGCCGCGGTCAAGGGCGTCACCGTCGGCGGGGTCGCCGCGCGTGACGTCACGGCCACGGCGTCGAAGGTCACCTTCACGGCTCCGCACCAGGCGATGTACACCGCCGGTGACGCCGCCGTCGCGCTCTTCACCGAGTCGATCGAGCCGACCCCGTCCGCCAACCAGTCGTCCGACGGCAACGGCAGCGCCGCGAACGACGGGCAGACCGGCGCGACGCAGGACTCGGCCACTGCGACGCCGACCCCCACGGCAGCGCCGGTGCCCGATGCGTCCACCGCGGTGGCGACGTCGTCGATGGCCTACGCCGTGTTGACCGACGTCGACCGGCAGCTCCAGTACGCGATGGCGCACTGGAAGGACTACAACCTGTCCGAGTACGGCACCATGAACCCGATCGGTGGCGACTGCGCGAACTACGTCAGCCAGACGCTCATCGCCCGCGGTTGGGAGCAGCGCTCCGACTGGTACAACCGGGCCGCCGGCGCCGAGCACAGCGCCACGTGGACGTACTGCCCGACGATGGACCCGTGGCTCGAGACGAACGCTGCGGAGTTCGGGCTCACCCGGCGCTCCTCGGACGAGCGCGACAAGGTCAAGGTCGGCGACATCGTGTTCTACGACTGGAACGCGAACGGATCGCCGGACCACACCACCATCGTGTCCGAGGTCTTCACCGAGCCGGACGGCACCATCCGGATCAAGTCGGCGAGCCACAACCAGGACGGCCCGTACCGCGACCTCGACGAGATGATCACGGTGCAGCACCCGGGCGGAAGCGCCTGGTTCCACACCTTCGAGGCGTAGGCCGACAGGCCGGCAGCATCGGCCCACCGCTCAGGGGTACCCGAGGAACCAGAGCAGCACGATCGCGACCGGCTGCAGGCACACCCCGACCACGAGCCACGTCACCGCTCGCCGCCGCGTCCGCACGAACACGTCCGACCCGAGCAACGGCGCCATCGGCATGAGCAGCCGCGGCAACGACTGCTGCGGCAGGAACACCGCGACCAGGTACAGCCCGTACGACGCCGTGAACGCGAGGACGTCCGGTCCGAGGGCCCGGGTACTCCTGCGCGAGAAGAACCACACCGCGCCGACGAGCACCGCGACGACGAGCCCGATGCCGAGCGGTCCGAGCCACGTCGATGCCATCGTGAACCACGGCGTCAACGGGGCGAAGTGCTGTCGCCCGACGAACCCCACCCACCACGACAGTTCGGTGTCCAGGTAGGCGTTCGGCCGCCCGGTCACCGCCGCGGCGATCACCGGCCAGGCCAGACCCGCCGCCGCGACGACGAGCCCGGACGCCAGGATCGTGAAGCGGTCACGCCACGGGAACACCTCGGCAGGTCGAGCAGACCGGCGGGACCCGACCCACCGGACGACCAGGTGCACGGCCAGCGCCACGGCCAACGCGAGGACCCCGGGTTTCGTGAACGCCGCGACCACCCCGAGCGGCGCGATCAGCCAGTACCGACGCCGCACCAGCGCCAGCAGCGCGCCGAAAAGCAGCACGAGCAACAGGCTCTCGGCGTAGGCGACCTGCAGCAGGAACCCGGTCGGCGCGAACGCGAACAGTGCGGTGGCCCAGCGGGCCCGGTGCGAGCAGCCCACCGCGAGCACGAGCCGGTACAGCAGGACGCAGGCCCCGGCGCCCGCGATCGTCGCGACGAGCACGCCCGCGACCCAGAACGACGCTCCGGTGATGGTCATGACGACCCGGACGATCGCGGGGAACACGGGCAGGAACGCCCAGGCGTTCGGCAGGACGTGGCCCGCGTCGTCGAGGGGGAGCGTGGCCGGGTACCCGTGCTCCGCGATCGTCCGGTAGAACGAGGCGTCCCACGATCCGGAGAACGTGAAGAACGACGAGTCCTGCCGGTACGACGCGAACGTCCAGTCGTTCGCGGTCGCCAGCACGTACATCGTGGCGAGCAGCAGCGTGCTCACCAGGCGCGAGGCGGCCCAGATGAGCAGGGGCGCGGTCCACGCGCTGCGGGGTCCGGTCAGCAGGCTGCGCACCCCCGACCGGGAGGCCCGGCTCGTCTCCGCCACGCTCGTCACCCGCCCGATCCTCGCAGACCAGGGCCCGTGCCCGCGTCAGCGGGCGGCCGTGCGTCGGGCTGCGCGCCGACCTGCCCTCATGGTGAGCAGCGGTGGTCGGGTCCGGCTACCGGACCCGACCATTCCTGCTCACGAAGTGCGGGCCTCCCGGCTAGCGACCGGTGACCGCGCGACGGATCTGCTCGATCGGGACCTTCGGGGAGCGGTCGGCGTTGAGCAGGCCGTTCGTCTCCTGCATGGTGTCGGTCAGCTGCGTGTAGCAGGAGCCGGCCAGGAACGAGCTCGCCCGGATCGCGTCGTACAGTGCCGTGATGCGGGTGACCCAGTCGTCGCCGTCGGTGGCCGAGGTGTAGCCCCAGCCGTCCTCGCGCTGTGCACCCGGCTGGTAGTTCACGCCACCGAACTCGGTGAGCATCACCGGCTGGCCGAGGTCCTGCGCGCCACCCACGAGCACCCAGCGGTCCGACGGGCCGAAGTGGGTGAACAGCGCCGTGCGTGCTGCATCGTCGGCGTAGGTGCGGGCGAGTGCGTCGCCGGCACCCTCGTAGTCGTGGATCGTGACGATGTCGGAGTTGGTGTGCTCCCACCCGTCGTTCGAGATCACCGGACGCGTCGGGTCGATCGCCCGCGTGACGTCGGCCAGGGACCGGGCGTAGGCCTGCTGCGCCGGGTCGGTGGCGATGTGCTGCACGCCCCAGCTCTCGTTCGCCGGCACCCACGTGACGATCGACGGGTGCGAGGCATCACGCTCGACGGCGTCCATCCACTCGCGCATCAGGCGCTGGACGGCTCGCGGTGAGAAGGCGTAGGCGCCGGGGGCCTCGCCCCAGACCAGGATGCCGAGCCGGTCCGCCCAGTACAGGAACCGGGGGTCCTCGATCTTCTGGTGGTTGCGGGCCGCGTTGAAGCCGAGCTCCTTGATGAGCTCGACCTCGCGGCGCAGTGCTCCGCGCGACGGTGCGGCGATGTGCGAGTCCGGCCAGTAACCCTGGTTCAGGACGCTGCGGACGTCGTAACTGCGGCCGTTCAGCAGGAAGGTGCCGCCGTCGACGCCGACGGTGCGGAGTCCGAAGTAGGACGCGACGGAGTCGATCGGCGTCGGGCCGGTGCGGGGGAGCAGCCAAACCGTGGCGTCGACCAGGCGCGGGGCGTCCGGGGTCCAGTGCAGTTCGTCCTCGGCCTGCCCGTTCGTCTGGCGCGCGATCGGCACGACCACGTCGAACTCGTCCGAGGTGTCGCCGAGAGTGGCCTCGACGGTGGCGAGGTGCTCGTCGCGCTCGTCCCACCGGGCGACGACGCGCAGGCGCTCGCCGCCGGTGCGGCCGCCCGCGATCCGGACCGTCAGGCGGACGGTGGCGTGGTCGACGTTCGTCCAGCGCAGGTACTCGATCGAGGCGGTCGGCACGGCTTCGAGCCACACGGTCTGCCAGATGCCGGTGGTGCGGCGGTACCAGATGGCGTGCGGGTCCTCGTGCCAGTCCTGCTTGCCACGGGGCTGGGTCAGGTCGTGCGGGTCGTCCTCGGCGCGGACGACCAGGGTGTGGACGGCATCGGGGTCGGTGGCGAGGGCGTCGGTCACGTCGAAGGAGAACGGCGTGTGGCCGCCCTCGTGCTCGCCGACGAACTGGCCGTCGATCCAGACGCGGGCGCGGTAGTCGACGGCGCCGAAGTGCAGGACGAGTCGGGGTGCGGCGGTGCCGTGACCGGCGGCCTCGAGATCGGCGCGGGTGATCGCACGGGAGTACCAGACCACCGGGTGGAAGCCGGGCTCGTCGATGCCCGAGGCGACCGACTCGGGCGGGAACGGCACGACGATGTCGCGGGCGTCGGGGAACCCGGTGCGCCAGGCGGTGTCGTCGCCGTCGTTCCGGAAGGACCACGTGCCGTCGAGGTCAGCCCACGCGGTGCGGAGCATCTGCGGCCGGGGGTAGGTGCCGTCCTGCCGCGAGGCGAGGGGGAGTGCGGGAGCGGATGCGGTGTCAGGTGCGGCCACGGTGCCGTCGAGCGTGCTCATGGGTCCATGCTCCCGCGCCGGTACATCGTTGTAAAGGGCGTCGCAACGATTGCCATCCGGAGCACCCGGCGGGTGCTCGGGGCGACGTCAGGCGATCGCGGCGCCGCGCGTCAGGACCATCACGTCCATGCGTCCCTGCTGCACGACGTCGCCGCGCTGGTTCCGCAGTGAGACCGTCCGCTCGACGATGCCGGTCGTGCCGGAGCTCGTCAGGCGCGTCGACAGGATCTCGACCTCGCAGGTCACGGTGTCCCCGATGAACACCGGCGCGGTGAACCGCCACTGGTCGATCCCGAGCAGTGCCACGGCCGACCCCTCGAACACCCCGGTCCGTGCGATCAGCCCCAGGCAGAGCGAGGTGCCGAGCAGCCCGTGCACGACCCGCTGGCCGTACCGGGTCTTGCCGGCGAACTCGACGTCGGTGTGCACCTGGTTGTTGTCGTTCGTCCACGAGGCGAACGACACGACGTCCGCCTCGGTGATCGTGCGACCCGGGGTCGTGAAGGTCTGTCCGGCGGCGAGGTCCTCGAGGTAGTGGGGCACGTCCGCGATTCTCGCAGAGGAGCGCGACGAGCCTCACGCCCGGCCGCGCTCACAGTCGGGCGAGCACCTTCCGCGAACGTCGCAGCCCCCGCTCGAGCACAGCGTGCTCGGCCGTCGCCAGCGCCCCGTACCCGAAGGTGTCCGCGCCGTCCCGGGCCGCGGGCCCGGACAGCCGCCGGTAGGCCTCCGCCGCGTGGGCCGCGTCGAGGGCGTCACCGAGTGTCTCCTGCACTCGCCGCAGTCGGCCGAGCCGTCGCTTCCCGAGGTCGGCGACGTCACCGGCTGCTTCGAGCGCGTACCGCAGGCGCCGTGCCGCCTTCCGGATCGCGTGCAGGACGTCGAGACCCGCCGCACCACCGTCGACCAGTCGTCGGACCCGAGCGCGCCCACGGTCGATGCGCTGCGCGACGAAGGCGGCGGCGGCGTCGTCGGCGTGCGGTCCGGCCGGGGCGCGGAGCAGCAGCTGGTCGAGCGCGTCGAGGGTGCGGAACCAGTCGTCCGAGCGCAGCGCCTGGCGGAGTTCCGCTGCGGCCGCGCTGCGGAGTGCCGCCGCCTGCGCGCCGATCCGGTCCAGTGTCGGCGCGTCGACGAAGCCGTCGGGGGCCCGCGCCGCCGACCGGAACAGCCCGCCGTGCAGGACCTCGGCATCGCGGGCGACCCCGGCTACCCGTCCGGCCTCGGCGAGGGCGGCCCGCACTGCCTCGGTCGCCTCACGGTCGAGCGCCCCGCGGTACGCCGCGAGCACGCTCCGCAGCCGACGGACCACCTTCCGGAAGTCGTGCACCGACTCGTGGTCGTCGGCGCGGACTCGGGGGTCGACCGCGACGAGGTCGGCGCGCAGTGACTCGAGGACCCGCAGCACGAACGCCGCAGCGGTGCCCGAACGTGGTCGCTTCGCCCGGTTGCCGCGCCGCTCCGGGGCGAGCACGGGAACGGGCGGGACCACGACCGCCGAGGTCGACGGCGGCTCGGTGGCCGCGTCGTCCAGCGCTCGCTCCGCGGCCCGTGCCGTGGTGCCGTCCCGCCCGTCGTCCGACAGGGCCCACCACCGTGCGGACCGCAGCGCGGAGGTGTCCGGGTCGCCTTCGTCCACCCGGACGTCGGCGATCTCGGCCCGGACCCGACCGTCCTTGCCGCGCAGGGTCACGAGCGTCGTCGTGGTGTCCCGGACGCGGACCGTCGCCACCGCCCGCCCGCGCAGGAACACCTCGACCCCGTCACGCGGGGGCTGCTCGCCGTCCGGTCGATCGAGGTCCGCGCCCACCGGCACCGGGCCGTCGCCGTGGTCGAGGCTCCAGGCGCCGTCCTGGGCGCGGGTGAGCGTCACCCCTTCGGCCGCGAGCACGCGCTCGTCGGAGTCCCACACGGTCTCGCGGAGCGACACGGGCTCGTGCCGTTCGACGGTGGATGCGAGGGGCTCGAGTGCCGGCAGTCGGCGGTCGTCGGGGATCCGCCAACTCCGGCGGGGATCGGTGCGGGCGGTGTCGGGGGTGGGGTGCTGGCTCGGCATGTCCGCAAGTGTCGTCCGACGGTGCCCGTGCGGTCCGAGCGCAGGCGCGTTCTGTGGACGGGCGACCCAGAACCACTCCCTGTGCAGGGATGAGGGACGGACTCGGCACCTCGCCAGCACTCGGCGCGTACGGTCCGCTGCATGAGCGACGGAGCCCGCCACCCCAGCGACACCGCACCCGACACCCGCGACACCGCACCCCCGAGCGATACAGCCCCGAGCGATACAGCCCCGAGCGCCACCGCCGCGAGCGACCACGACCTCGAGTCCTGGATCGCCGACCGCCGGTGGTACGCGTCGAAGGGGTCCGTGCCGCGCCTCCGCACCCTCTCCACCGCCGACGGCACCCGGCTCGTCCTCGACGAAGCCCCCGCAGCACCAGCGGCTCCGGTCCTCTACCAGTCACCCGTGACCAGCGGCCCCGACGGCACCATCGCCGACGCCACCGCCGACCACGCGTGGATCACGGCGCTCGCCGCACGCATCGACGCGGACCCGCAGAGCCTGCGCCCCATCGGCACCGTCACGGCTGCCCGCGTCCTGACGGGTGAGCAGTCCAACACCTCGGTCATCTGCGACACCGAGTCCGGCGCCCGCGTCATCATCAAGGTGTTCCGCGTCCTGCACCACGGCGACAACCCCGACGTCACGACGCAGCTCGCGTTGTCCGCAGCCGGCAGTGCTCGCGTCCCCCAGGTCTACGGCGCACTACGGGGCAGCTGGCCCGACGTCGGGCAGGGCAGCGGCACGGCGACCGGTCACCTCGCGTTCGCGCAGGAGTTCCTGCCGGGCCTCGAGGACGCCTGGCGCGTGGCCCTCGAGGAAGCGCGCGCCGGCACGCCCTTCGGCGATCGGGCCGAGCAGCTCGGGGCGGCGCTCGCCGAAGTCCACCGCACCCTCGCCGAGGCGCTGCCGTCCGAGCCCGCCGACGAGGCGCGACGACGGACCGCCGTCGCGACGATGCACGAGCGGCTCGACACCGCCGCGCGTGAGGCCCCGGCCGTCGCCGAGCACGCAGACGCGATCCGAGCGGTGTACGCGGCAGTGACGGCGACGCCCTGGCCGGACCTGCAGCGCATCCACGGCGACCTGCACCTCGGGCAGGTGCTCGCTGCCCCCGAGCCGCGCGGGTGGGTCTTCCTCGACTTCGAGGGGGAGCCGCTCCGCCCCCTGGCCGAACGCTCGTTGCCGGACGTCACGCTCCGTGACGTGGCCGGCATGCTCCGGTCGTTCGACTACGTCGCCGGAGCCCTGGCGCACGACGCGGAACCGGTCGACGCAGCGGGCTGGGCGGACGAGGCACGCGTGCGGTTCCTCGACGGGTACCAGCGGGGGACCGGCACCGACCTCGGCGCATACCGGGAGCTCCTGGATGCGTTCGAGCTCGACAAGGCCGTCTACGAGGTCGTCTACGAGACCCGGAACCGACCCGACTGGGTCGGCATCCCGCTCACGGCCGTCACGCGCCTGGTCGGCCGCAGCGGGTCCTGACCGCGCACCCGGAGGCGGACGGGAGGCCCGTGGCGATCCCGCCACGGGCCTCCCGTCGAACGCCGTGACGGACAGTGCCCGTCGTGCGTCAGCCGCCAGCCGTCAGTTGACGGGGCCGGTGTACTTCTCGCCGGGTCCGGCGCCCGGCGCGTCCGGGATCGCCGACGCCTCGCGGAACGCGAGCTGCACCGAGCGCAGTCCGTCGCGCAGCGGACGGGCGTGGTGGTCGCCGATCTCGGTCGCCGCGGCGGTGACCAGGCCGGACAGTGCGGTGATGAGCTTGCGCGCTTCGTCCAGGTCGGTCTGCTCCTGGGGGTCGTCGGCCAGGCCGACCTTCACGGCGGCGGCACTGAGCAGGTGCACGGCCACGGTGTTGATGAGTTCGACGGCCGGCACCTCCGAGATGTCCCTGGCGGCGTCGATGCCGCTGCCGTCGTCGTCGATCGGGGTGTCGGTCACGGTGCTCCTCTGCTAGACTCGCTCGCGGCAGATGCTGTCCGTGTGCCATCAGGTTCTCCTGAAGTGCTCGGACGGTGTCACGAAAGAGGAGTCTCTCCCACCCGCGGCCGCGTTCCACCAGGCTACCGGGTCACCACCGCTCCGCGAGTGCACAGCAACTGGGTGCACGCGTCGGTCGGGTCCACGGATCCGACGCAGGGCGGCTGCCGAACGGGTTCCGATCCGTGCGTCAGATCTCCTCTCTCGTGCTGTCGTCCAGGGCAAACGTCCCGGACGACCACCACCTGATTGAAGGAGCTCCGCATCACCGATCCCCGTACCAACGACCGAATCCGCGTTCCCGAAGTCCGACTCGTCGGCCCGCAGGGTGAGCAGGTCGGCGTTGTCCCGATCGCCATGGCACTGCGCCTCGCGCAGGAAGCCGAACTGGATCTGGTCGAGGTCGCGCCGAACTCGAAGCCGCCCGTGGCCAAGATCATGGACTACGGCAAGTTCAAGTACGAAGCCGCTCAGAAGGCCAAGGAAGCCCGTCGCAACCAGGTGAACACGGACCTGAAAGAGGTCCGTTTCCGCCTGAAGATCGACGTGCACGACTACGAGACGAAGCGCAAGCGCGCCGAGGGGTTCCTCCTCGGTGGCGACAAGGTGAAGGCGATGATCCTCTTCCGTGGCCGCGAGCAGTCGCGTCCGGAGCAGGGTGTCCGTCTCCTCCACAAGTTCGCGGAGGAGATCGCCGAGTTCGGCGTCGTCGAGTCCCGTCCCACCCAGGACGGCCGCAACATGACGATGATCATCGCCCCCCTGAAGAACAAGTCCGACGTCAAGGGCGAGCAGAACGCGAAGCGCGCTGCACAGAAGGCCGAGCGTCGTGCCACCGAGCACGCTGCGAAGGACCACTCGGACGCCGAGACGGAGACCGAGGCCCCGGCCGAGGCTCCCGCGCAGGACACGGCACCGGCCAAGAGCGACGCTCCCGCCGAGTAGGTCACCCAGACCGACCCCGCAACGACGCGGCTCCCATCCATCCCACGGAAAGGCACCACCATGCCCAAGCAGAAGACCCACTCCGGGTCGAAGAAGCGCTTCAAGATCACCGGTACCGGCAAGGTCATGAAGCAGCAGGCCGGTATGCGTCACAACCTCGAGGTCAAGAGCTCCAAGCGCAAGGCCCGCCTGAACGAGGACCAGGTCCTCTCCAAGGCAGACGCGAAGAACGTCAAGAAGCTCCTCGGCCACTGAGCCCCCGGATCGTAAAGGAATAGTGCAATGGCACGAGTAAAGAGAGCGGTCAACGCCGCCAAGAAGCGCCGCGTCATCCTCGAGCGCGCCGAGGGTTACCGCGGCCAGCGTTCGCGTCTGTACCGCAAGGCCAAGGAGCAGGTCACCCACTCCCTGGTCTACGCGTACCGCGACCGTCACGCGAAGAAGGGCGAGTTCCGTCGCCTGTGGATCCAGCGCATCAACGCTGCGTCCCGTGCGAACGGCCTGACCTACAACCGTCTGATCCAGGGTCTGGGTCTCGCCGGTGTCGAGGTCGACCGTCGCATCCTCGCCGACCTCGCGGTGAACAACCCCGAGACCTTCACCGCGCTCGTCGAGACCGCGAAGAAGGCCCTCCCGGCCGACACCTCGGCCCCGAAGGCTGCGTAGTCAGTTCTTCTGCTCGCGAAACCCCCGCCGCACGGCGGGGGTTTCGTCGTTCCTAGACTTGGGTCGTGAGCGAACTCCTCGAGAACCCCCGTGCCGGACGCGTGAAGGCCGTCGCGGCCCTGTCGAAGAAGGACGTCCGTGCCGAAACGGGCCTCTTCCTGCTGGAGGGGCCGCAGGCGGTGCGTGAAGCACTCGAGTACGCCCCGGAGCTCCTGCGCGAGCTCTACGTGACGCCGACTGCCGCAGCCCGCTACGGCCTCGACGACGCGCCGGTCGACACCTGGTTCGTGACGGAGCAGGTCCTCGACGCGATGGCCGACACCGTGACGCCGCAGGGCGTCGTCGCCGTCTGCCAGCAGTTCCCGACGTCGGTCAAGGACGTCTTCCCGGACCGTCGCGTCGGTGACGCTGCTGCTGCCGTCGACCTGGAGGCCCGTGGGGACTCCGACGAGCCGGCCGCGTTGCCGGGACTGGTCGCCATCCTCGAAGAGGTACGGGACCCGGGGAACGCCGGCACGATCATCCGCGCCGCCGACTCCGCTGGCGCCGACGCGGTGGTCCTCACCGGGCGGTCGGTGGACCCGTACAACCCGAAGGTCGTCCGGTCGACCACGGGCTCGCTGTTCCACGTGCCGGTGTCGGTCGGCGTGACCCTGGCCGACACGATCGCGCGGGCGAAGGCACTCGGGTACACCGTGCTCGCGGCCGACGTCTCGGGTGACGACCTGCCGGTGGTCCGGGCCGAGGGCATGCTCGACGGTCCGACCGCATGGGTGTTCGGCAACGAGGCCCGTGGGCTCACCACCGAGGACCTCGCGCTCGTCGACCGTGCGGTGAAGGTGCCGATCTACGGCCAAGCGGAGTCGATGAACCTGGCGACGGCGGCCTCGGTCTGCCTGTACGAGTCGGCGTTCGCACTCCGGAGCTGACCTCCCTCCACAGGTCGGTCGTCGGCATCGGCCATCCACAGTCCGACCGGTGCAGGCGGGTGGTATCCCGTCGGCCGGTAGGCTTGGGTCTCGTGTCAGAACCTCTCGAGATCAGCGAATCGGCCGTCGCCGACGCCGTGGACGCAGCACTCGCCGCCGTCCGCGCCACGACGACGGTCGCCGAACTGAAGCAGGCCAGGGCCGAGCACACCGGTGAGCAGTCGCCGCTGGCTCGGATGAACGCGTCGATGCGCAGCGTCCCGCCGGAGCAGAAGGCCGCGGCCGGCAAGCTCGTCGGTCAGGCCCGCGGGCGGCTGAACGCGGCGATCGCGGAGCAGGAGTCGGTCCTCGCCGTGGCCGAAGAGCGCGCGCGGCTCGAAGCCGGGCGTGTCGACGTCACCGCGTTGCCGACCCACCGCCCGACCGGCTCGCGCCACCCGCTCTCGCTCCTCAACGAAGCCGTCGCGGACATCTTCGTCGGCATGGGGTGGGAAGTGGCAGAGGGCCCCGAGCTCGAGCACGAGTGGTTCAACTTCGACGCCCTGAACTTCGACCAAGACCACCCGGCCCGGGCCATGGCGGACACGATCTTCGTCGAGCCGGTCGACCGGCACCTGGTCATGCGCACCCACACGTCGCCCGTGCAGGTGCGGTCCCTGCTGTCCCGCGACCTCCCGCTCTACGTCATCGCTCCGGGCCGCGTGTACCGCGCCGACGAGCTCGACGCCACGCACCTGCCGGTCTTCACCCAGGTCGAGGGCATCGCGATCGACAAGGGCCTGACGATGGCACACCTGCGCGGCACGCTCGAGCACTTCGCCCGCCAGGTCTTCGGCGCCGAGGCGCAGATCCGTCTGCGCCCGAACTACTTCCCGTTCACCGAGCCCAGCGCCGAGATGGACGTCTGGCAGCCGAACGCCAAGGGCGGCGCCCGGTGGGTCGAGTGGGGCGGCTGCGGCATGGTCAACCCGAACGTCCTGCGTGCCGCCGGCATCGACCCGGACGAGTACCAGGGCTTCGCCTTCGGCATGGGCATCGAGCGGACGCTGCAGTTCCGCAACGGCCTGAACGACATGCGTGACTTCCTCGAGGGCGACATCCGCTTCTCGCAGCAGTTCGGAACGGTGGTCTGATGCGCGTCCCACTCCGCTGGCTCGGCGAGTCCGTCGACCTCCCCGAGGACGTCACCCTCGAGCACGTCCACGCGGCGCTCGTGTCGGTCGGCTTCGAGGAAGAGGACGTCCACACCTTCGACCTGACCGGCCCCGTCGTGGTCGGCCGGGTGCTCGAGCGCGTCCCGGAACCGCAGAAGAACGGCAAGACGATCAACTGGTGCCAGGTGGACGTCGGCGAGCCCGAACCCCGCGGCATCGTCTGCGGTGCGCACAACTTCGACGTGGGCGACCTCGTCGTCGTGACGCTGCCCGGCGCCGTGCTGCCCGGACCGTTCCCGATCGCGGCCCGCAAGACCTACGGCCACGTCTCCGACGGCATGATCGCCTCGGCACGCGAGCTCGGCCTCGGCGACGAGCACGAGGGCATCCTCCGCTTCGCAGACCTCGACATGGAGCCCGACGTCGGCCAGGACGCCATCGCGCTCCTCGGCCTCGACGACGCGGCGGTCGAGATCAACGTCACGCCGGACCGCGGGTACGTGCTGAGCATGCGCGGTGTCGCACGTGAGTACGCCCACGCCACCGGCGCGAGCTTCCACGACCCCGTCGACCGCGTCGCACCCCGCACGGCCGAGGGCTTCTCGGTCACGATCGACGACCAGGCCCCGATCCGCGGTCGCGTCGGCGCGAGCACCTTCGTCACCCGCGTCGTCCGAGGCATCGACCCCACCGCGAAGACACCGGCTTGGATGGTGTCGCGTCTCGCCCTGGCAGGCGTCCGTTCGATCTCGCTGCCCGTCGACATCACGAACTACGTCATGTTCGAGCTCGGCCAGCCGCTGCACGGCTACGACCTGTCGACCGTCCGCGGTGGCCTGGGCGTCCGTCGTGCCGCTGTTGGCGAGATGCTCGAGACCCTCGACGGCGCCGTGCGGAAGCTCGACCCCGAGGACCTCGTCATCACCGATGACGACGGCCCCGTCGGGCTCGCCGGCGTGATGGGCGGTGCCCGGACCGAGATCTCGGCGAGCACGACCGACGTCCTGATCGAGGCAGCCGGCTTCGACCAGGTCTCGATCGCGCGGACCGCTCGACGCCACAAGCTGCCGAGCGAGGCCTCCCGTCGGTTCGAGCGCGGCGTCGACCCGCTCGTGGCCGAGGCTGCTGCGAACCGTGCCGTCGACCTCCTCGTCGAGCTGGCCGGCGGCACGGCCGACGCCCTCGGTTCCTCGGTCGTCGACACCGAGCCCCGTGCAACGGTCGCCATGCGGACCTCGCGTCCGGCCGAGCTCATCGGCGTGGACTACAGCGACGCCGAGGTCGTGGACACCCTCCGTGCGATCGGCGCGACGGTGCAGGTCGACGGCGCGCAGCTCGCCGTCACCCCGCCGACCTGGCGTCCGGACCTGACCGACGACACCACGTTGGTCGAAGAGGTCGCGCGGATCGTCGGGTACGACCGCATCCCGAGCGTGCTCCCCGTGGCCCCGCCCGGACGCGGACTCACCCCGCACCAGCAGGCCCGCCGTCGGGTCTCCGCGGCCCTCGCCGCCGCGGGTCTGGTCGAAGCGGTGACGGCGCCGTTCGTCTCCGCCGCAACGCAGGACGCCTACCCGGGGATCGACCCGGAGGGCGGCCCGAGCGTCGTCCTCGCCAACGCCCTCGACAGCGAGCAGAACCTGCTCCGCCGCAGTGGTGTGCCGGCCCTCGTCGACGCCGCCCGCCGGAACGTCTCGCGCGGCCTGCTCGACGTCGCGCTCTACGAGACCTCGCGGGTGTTCCTGCCGGTGACGGGCGTGACGCTCGGCACCGACGAGGTCCCGGCCGGTGCCGCGCTGCCCGACCGCGCGACGCTCGAGGCGCTCGACGCGTCCCTGCCCGCACAGCCGTTCCACGTGTCCGCCCTGCTCACCGGCAACCGCGTCGGCAAGCAGGCGGGCGTCGCGGCGGAGCCGTACGGCATCGCCGACGCGATCGACGCAGCCCGCCAGGTGGCGTGGGCCGTCGGCGTGGAACTGCGCGTCGCGCAGACCACCCACCCGTCCCTGCACCCGGGCCGCGCGGCGTCGCTGCTCGTTGGCGACACCGTCGTGGGCGTCGCCGGCGAACTCCTGCCGGAACTGTCCGCCGCTGCGGTGCTGCCCCGCGTGGTGGCCGTGGTCGAGCTCGACCTCGACGCCATGGTGGCCGCGGCCCCCGACCTCGTCGCGGTCGCGCCGATCGTGTCCTACCCGGCAGCGACGCAGGACCTGTCCCTGGTCGTCGACGCCGGGGTGCCGGCCGGTGACGTGTTGGATGCGGTCCGCTCTGGTGCCGGAGACCTGTTGGAGTATGCTCGGCTCGTGGATGACTACCGGGGCTCCGGCGTGGACGAGGGACAGAAGTCCCTGACGTTCGCCCTGCGCTTCCGTGCCACGGACCGCACGCTGACCGCTGCCGAGGCCACCGAGGCCCGTGACGGCGCAGTCCGACGTGCCGGCGAGCGATTCGGGGCGACCCTGCGCGACTGACCCACGACGGGATCAGCACCGCCCGGGGTCGCCGCCTCCGACTCTCTCGACGACCAGTCCGACCAAAGGTGGAATCCCATGTCCGTATCCGTCGCCGTGGCGGGAGCCTCCGGCTACGCGGGTGGTGAGCTCTTGCGCGTGCTCTCCGCCCATCCCGAGTTCGACGTCAGGACGGTGACGGCGTTCTCGAACGCCGGACAGCCGTTGATCGCGACGCAGCCGCACCTCCGGTCGCTGTCGCACCTGACCCTCGAGAAGACGACGGCCGAGACGCTCCGAGGGCACGACGTCGTGTTCCTGGCGCTGCCGCACGGTCAGTCGGGGGCGATCACCGAGGAGCTCGGGGACGACGCCCTCGTGGTGGACTGCGGCGCGGACCACCGTCTGACGGACGCCGCGGCCTGGGAGCAGTTCTACGGCGGCGACTACCACGGCGCCTGGACCTACGGCCTGCCGGAGCTCCTGCTCGCCGCCCCGACCCCGGGTTCGGCCGACGAGTGGCGCGAGGTCGAGGACATCGCGTCGCAGGGCAAGCAGCGTTCGGCCCTGGTCGGCACCAAGCGGATCGCGGTCCCCGGGTGCAACGTCACCGCGGTGACGCTCGGCATCCAGCCGGGCATCCAGGCCGGGCTCGTCGAGTCGGACGACATCGTCGCCGTGCTGAGCGTCGGCCCGAGCGGTGCCGGCAAGAAGCTCGCCAACACCTACCTGGCGTCCGAGATCATGGGTTCCGCCAGCGCCTACGCGGTGGGCGGCACGCACCGGCACGTCCCGGAGATCCAGCAGAACCTGATCGTGGCGGGTGCCGCGGGCGTGACGATCTCGTTCACGCCCGTGCTCGTCCCGATGTCGCGGGGCATCCTCGCGACGACGACGGCCAAGCTCACCCCGGGTGTCAGCGCCCGCGACGTGCGGCTGGCCTGGGAGCAGGCCTACGCCGACGAGCCGTTCGTGCACCTGTTGCCCGAGGGCGAGTTCCCCCGGGTCGCGGACACCATCGGTGCGAACACCGCACTCGTCGGCATCGCGGTGGACGAGGCCGCAGGCCGCGTCGTCGCCGTGACGGCTCTCGACAACCTCGCGAAGGGCACGGCGGGTGCCGCCGTCCAGTCGACCAACATCGCCCTGGGTCTGCCGGAGACCCTGGGCCTCAGCGTGGACGGAGTCGCACCGTGACCGATCTCACCGACGTGAGCGAGCCCACCCAGGGCGAACCGGGCCTCCAGGGCGTCACCGCGGCAGCGGGTTTCCGCGCTGCCGGCGTGACCGCCGGCCTGAAGACCAGCGGCAAGCCGGACGTGGCCCTCGTCGTCAACGACGGCCCCGACGCGGCCGTGGCCGCGGTCTTCACCAGCAACCGCGCGCAGGCGCACCCGGTGATCTGGTCCCGCCAGGTCGTCGGTGACGGCGTCGCGCGCGCCGTCGTCCTGAACTCCGGCGGCGCCAACTGCTTCACGGGCCCCTTCGGCTTCCAGACCACGCACCTGACCGCCGAAGCCGTCGGTGACGCCCTCGGCATCGGCGCCGGTGACGTCGTCGTCTGCTCCACCGGCCTCATCGGGGTCGGCGACCAGACCTTCCGCGACGGCGTGCTCCGCGGGGTCGACCTCGCGAGCGCCGCGCTCAGCGCCGACGGCGGCCCGGACGCGGCCACCGCGATCATGACGACCGACACCAGGGCGAAGCAGTCCGTGGTGACCGAGGACGGCTGGACCGTCGGCGGCATGGCGAAGGGTGCGGGCATGCTCGCACCCGGACTCGCGACGATGCTCGTCGTGATCACGACCGACGCCGTGCAGACCCCGGACCAGCTCGACCAGGCGCTCCGCGCGGCCACCCGCATCACCTTCGACCGCGTCGACTCGGACGGCTGCATGTCGACGAACGACACCGTCGTGCTGCTGTCGTCGGGTGCGAGCGGGGTGACGCCCGAGGTCGGCGACTTCCAGGAAGCCCTGACCGCGGTCTGCGCCGACCTGGCCCGCCAGCTGCAGCAGGACGCCGAGGGCGCCAGCCACGACATCGCGATCGAGGTCGTGCACGCCGCGACCGAGGACGACGCCGTCACCGTCGGCCGGAGTGTCGCGCGCAACAACCTGTTCAAGGCGGCCGTCTTCGGCAACGACCCGAACTGGGGCCGGGTCCTCGCGGCCATCGGCACCACGGACGCCGACTTCGACCCGTACGCGGTCGACGTCAGCATGAACGGTGTCCGGGTCTGCCACGCCGGCGCCCCGGACCAGCCGAGCGACACCGTCGACCTGACGCCGCGGGACACCCACGTGCGCATCGACCTCGGCGTCGGGACGCACTCGGCGACGATCCTGACCAACGACCTCACGCACGACTACGTGCACGAGAACAGCGCGTACTCCAGCTGATGGCGAACGACACCGAAGGGGCCGGGACGCCCCTCACGAAGGAAGAAGAGCACGAGTTCGCCGCCGTCAAGGCCGCGACCCTGATCGAGTCCCTGCCGTGGCTCAAGCGGTTCTCCGGCAAGGTCGTCGTCGTCAAGTTCGGCGGCAACGCGATGGTGAACGAGGACCTCAAGCGTGCGTTCGCCGAGGACATGGTCTACCTCCGCTACGCCGGGTTGCACCCCGTCGTCGTGCACGGCGGGGGTCCGCAGATCTCGGCCGCGCTCAAGGAACAGGGCATCGAGTCCGAGTTCCGTGGCGGCTACCGCGTCACGACCACCGAGGCGATCTCGGTCGTCCGCGACGTCCTGGCTGGCGAGGTCAACCGCGAGATCGTCGACCTGATGAACGAGCACGGCGAAGGCCTGGCCGTCGGCGTGTTCGGTGACGGCGGGTCCCTGTTCACCGGCGAGCAGAAGGGCGTGGTCGTCGACGGGCAGGAGTACGACCTCGGGCACGTCGGCGACATCACCCACGTCGACCCGTCAGGGGTACTCGCCGCGATCGAGGCGGGCCGCATCCCGGTGGTCTCGAGCATCGCGATCGACGACGCCCACCCGGACCAGGCGCTCAACGTGAACGCCGATGCGGCCGCGGGTGCCCTGGCGATCGCGCTGCGTGCGTCGAAGCTCATCATGCTCACCGACGTCCCCGGCCTGTACCGCAACTGGCCGGACCGCGGCTCGCTCGTCGACCTCATCGCGGTCGAGGAGCTCCGCGCGCTCCTGCCGTCCCTCGAGTCGGGCATGATCCCGAAGATGACCGCGTGCCTCGACGCCGTGGTCGGCGGGGTCGGCGGGGCGACGATCATCGACGGTCGGATCCCGCACTCGATCCTGCTCGAGGTCTTCACCCTGCGCGGTGCGGGCACCGAGGTGATCCCGGACCCGAGCCGACGCACCGAGAACCAGATGACCCACGCCGAGATCGGCCGACGCGTCGCAGCACCGTCGACGAGCACCAGCACCGGCCAACACGTGGCCAGCACGACCGAGAAGGGGCAGCAGCCGTGAGCAGCGAGACGCAGACCGAGACCTGGAACGACCGGTTCGGGGCGTCGCTCATGCGATCCCTGACCCCGCCGAAGATCATGCTCGAGCGCGGACAGGGCTGCCGTGTCTGGGACGTCGAGGGCAACGAGTACCTCGACTTCCTTGCGGGCATCGCCGTCAACTCGCTCGGCCACGCGCACCCCGTGCTGGTCGAGGCGATCGCCGACCAGGCCGCGAAGCTCGTGCACGTGTCGAACTACTTCGCGACGCCGCCCCAGCTCGAGCTGGCGGAGCGTCTCAAGCGCATCACCGGTGCGGGCGACGCCGGGCGGGTGTACTTCGGCAACTCCGGGGCCGAGGCGAACGAGGCGGCGTTCAAGCTCGCGCGCCTGAACAAGGGCGCCGACGGGCAGAAGACCCGCATCCTCGCGCTGAAGCAGGGCTTCCACGGCCGGACGATGGGGGCGCTCGCGCTCACCGGCAAGCCCGCGCTGCAGCAGGACTTCCTGCCGATGATCCCGGGCGTCGAGCACATCGACTCCACCGTCGCTGCGCTCGAGGCGTCCATCGACGACACGGTCGCGGCGATCGTCATCGAGCCGATCAAGGGCGAGGCCGGCGTCGTCGACCTGCCCGAGGGCTTCCTGCTCGCCGCGCGCCGGCTGACCGAGGAGCACGGTGCGCTGCTGATCCTCGACGAGATCCAGACCGGTGTCGGCCGGACCGGCAACTGGTTCACCTACCAGGGCCACGGCTTCACCCCCGACGCCGTCACGGTGGCCAAGGGCATCGCCGGCGGGTTCCCGATCGGTGCGCTCGTGACCTTCGGGTGGGCGTCCGACCTGTTCTCGGCCGGCCAGCACGGTTCGACCTTCGGTGGCAACCCGCTCGGCACCCGCGTGGCGAACGCGGTGCTCGAGGAGATCGAACGCGCGGACCTCGTCGCTGCCGCCGTGGTCAAGGGTGAGCGGATCCGGACCGGCATCGCCGGCATCGGCTCACCGCTCGTCGAAGAGGTCCGCGGCACCGGTCTGCTCATCGGCGTCGGGCTCACCGGCCCGATCGCTGCCGCGGTCAACGCCGCCGCCCTCGAGCGTGGCCTCATCATCAACGCCCCGAACGAGTCGAGCCTGCGCCTCGCGCCGCCGCTCATCGTGTCCGACGCCGAGATCGACGAGTTCGTGTCGATCCTCGCCCAGAGCCTCGCGGCCGTCGCTGCCGCCCAGGAGACCTCCGCATGACCCGCCACTTCCTCCGGGACGACGACCTCAGCCAGGCCGAGCAGTCCGCGATCCTCGACATCGCCGACCAGATGAAGGCCGACCGTTGGGGTGCGAAGCCCCTCGCCGGCCCGCAGAGCGTCGCGGTCATCTTCGACAAGTCGTCGACCCGCACCCGGGTGTCGTTCCACGTCGGCATCTCCGACCTGGGCGGCAGCCCGCTCATCATCTCGACGGCGAACAGCCAGCTCGGCGGCAAGGAGACCCCGTCGGACACCGCCCGCGTGCTCGAGCGCATGGTGTCGGCGATCGTCTGGCGCACCTACGGGCAGGCCGGTCTCGAGGAGATGGCCGCCGGCACGACCGTCCCCGTCGTCAACGCACTGTCCGACGACTTCCACCCCTGCCAGCTGCTCGCCGACCTGCTCACCATCCGCGAGCACCGCGGCACGCTGGCGGGCCAGACCGTGGCGTTCATCGGCGACGGCGCCAGCAACATGGCGCAGTCGTACCTGCTCGCCGGCGCGACCGCGGGCATGCACGTCCGCGTCGCGGCTCCCGCCGAGTTCTCGCCGTCCCCGCAGGTCGTCACCGACGCCGAGCACCGTTCGGCCGAGACCGGCGGCTCCGTCCTCGTCGTCACCGACCCGGTGGCAGCCGTCGCCGGTGCCGACGTCGTGGTCACCGACACCTGGGTGTCGATGGGCAAGGAGTCCGAGAAGCAGTCGCGCCTCGACACCTTCTCCGGGTACCGCGTGGACGACGCCCTGATGGCGCACGCCGCCGACGACGCGGTGTTCATGCACTGCCTGCCCGCCGACCGTGGCTACGAGGTGACCGCCGACGTCATCGACGGGCCGCGCAGCATCATCTGGGACGAGGCGGAGAACCGTCTGCACGCCCAGAAGGCGCTGCTGGCCTGGCTCCTCGCCGCGAATGGCGCGACGACGGCAACGGCGAACGCCGTGGCGACCGCGTAGGCGCACCGCATGGCTGACCGCGTCGTCCTCGCCTACTCCGGCGGCCTCGACACCTCCGTCGGGATCGGCTGGCTGCGTGACGCCACCGGCAAAGAGGTAGTGGCACTCGCGGTCGACGTCGGCCAGGGCGGCGAGGACCTCGACGCGATCCGACAGCGCGCGCTCGACTGCGGGGCCGTGGAGTCGATCGTGGTCGACGCCAAGGACGAGTACGCCGACGAGTACATCGTTCCGGCCCTCAAGGCCAACGCGCTGTACCAGAAGCGCTACCCGCTGGTGTCGGCGCTGAGCCGCCCGCTCATCGCGAAGCACCTCGCGCTGACCGCGAAGCAGCTCGGCGCCGACAGCGTCGCGCACGGCTGCACCGGCAAGGGCAACGACCAGGTCCGGTTCGAGGCAGCGGTCGCGGCGATCGCTCCGGACCTGCGGAGCGTGGCACCGGTGCGTGACCTCGCCCTGACCCGGGACAAGGCGATCGCGTACGCCGAGCAGCACGCCCTGCCGATCCAGCAGTCGCAGCGGTCGCCGTACTCGATCGACCAGAACGTGTGGGGCCGTGCGGTCGAGACGGGTTTCCTCGAGGACCCGTGGAACGCCCCGACCGAGGACCTCTACGCCTACACGCAGGACCCCGCCGTCCCGCGCGACCCGGACGAGGTGACCATCACGTTCGAGCGCGGCGTCCCGGTGGCGCTCGACGGGCAGCGCTTCAGCGTGCTGCGGATCGTGCAGGAGCTGAACGCCGTGGCCGGCAAGCACGGCGTCGGTCGGATCGACGTCGTCGAGGACCGCCTCGTCGGCATCAAGTCGCGCGAGGTGTACGAGGCCCCTGCGGCGATCGCGCTCATCACGGCGCACGAGGAGCTCGAGCGCCTCACCCTCGAGCGCGACGTGAACCGCTACAAGCGCGGTGTCGAGTCGGAGTGGGCCGACCTGGTCTACGACGGCCTGTGGTTCGGCGGGCTGAAGCGCAGCCTCGACGCCTTCGTCGACCACACCCAGCAGCACGTCTCCGGCGACGTCCGCCTCCAGCTGCACGGCGGTCGGGCGACGGTGACCGGCCGTCGCTCGGAGCAGAGCCTCTACGACTTCGACCTCGCCACGTACGACACCGGCGACACGTTCGACCAGTCCCTCTCGAAGGGCTTCATCGAACTCTGGTCGCTCCCCAGCAAGATCTCCGCCCGCCGCGACGCGGCGAACTGACACCCGCCGCCACCCGGCCCGACGACAACGACGCAGGACGACATGACCGACGAGAAGACCGACGCCACCAACACCGGAGCCCTCTGGGGCGCCCGCTTCGCCGACGGCCCGAGTGCGGCCCTGGCAGCGCTGTCGAAGTCGACGCACTTCGACTGGCAGCTCGCCCCGTACGACATCGCCGGCTCCCGCGCGCACGCCCGGGCCCTGCACACGGCGGGGTACCTGACGGCGGACGAGCTCGAGCGCATGCTCGCCGGCCTCGACCGGCTCGAAGCGGCGCACGTCGACGGGAGCCTGCAGCCCGACGACTCCGACGAGGACGTCCACGGCGCTCTGGAACGCCTGCTCATCGCCGACCTCGGTCCCGAGCTCGGCGGCAAGCTCCGCGCCGGCCGCAGCCGCAACGACCAGATCGCGACGCTCGGCCGCATGCACATGCTCGACCACGGGCGGCGCATCGGCCGACTCGTGATCGACCTGGTCGACGCGATCACCCAGCAGGCCAACGAGCACCCGTCGGCGATCATGCCGGGTCGCACGCACCTGCAGCACGCGCAGCCCGTCCTCCTCGCGCACCACCTGCTGGCGCACGCGTGGCCGTTGGTCCGCGACCTCGAGCGCCTCCGCGACTGGGCGGGCCGCGCGAGCGTGAGCCCGTACGGCGCCGGTGCCCTCGCCGGCAGTTCGCTCGGCCTCGACCCCGCCGCGATCGCCGCGGAGCTCGGGTTCGACCGCCCGGCCGACAACTCGATCGACGCCACGGCCGCCCGCGACGTCGTCGCCGAGTTCGCGTTCGTCCTCGCGCAGATCGGCATCGACGTCTCGCGTCTGTCGGAAGAGGTCATCCTCTGGAACACGAAGGAGTTCGGCTTCGTCCGGCTCCACGACGCGTTCTCGACCGGCTCGAGCATCATGCCGCAGAAGAAGAACCCCGACATCGCCGAGCTCGCGCGCGGCAAGTCCGGTCGTCTGATCGGTAACCTGACAGGCCTGCTCGCGACCCTGAAGGGACTGCCGCTCGCCTACAACCGCGACCTGCAGGAGGACAAGGAGCCCGTCTTCGACTCGGTCGCCACGCTCGAGGTCCTGCTGCCGGCCTTCACCGGCATGATCGCGACGCTCACGTTCGACACGGACCGGATGGCCGAGCTCGCGCCGCAGGGCTTCTCGCTCGCGACCGACGTGGCCGAGTGGCTGGTCCGCGAGGGCGTCCCGTTCCGCGATGCGCACGAGGTGTCCGGTGCGCTGGTCCGGTACTGCGAACAGCGCGGCATCGAGCTCGACGACCCGACCGACGACGAGTACCGGTCGGTCTCCGAGCACCTGACCCCCGGGGTCCGTGCCGTGCTCACGATCGAGGGCAGTGTCGCGTCCCGCTCGGGTGTCGGCGGGACCGCTCCGGACCGTGTGGCCGAGCAGCTGGCGTCCGTCACGCGTCGCGTCCACGACCTGGCCGAGGGCGCACCCTTCACGCGATGACCGAGGGGCTGCTCGCGATGCTCGCCGAGCCGGCGCCGCGCATCGCACCGGCGCTGCTCGGTGCGACGATCGCTGGCCGAGGCGTGACCCTGCGCATCACCGAGGTCGAGGCCTACTTCGGCCCCACCGACCCCGGCTCGCACGGCCACCGCGGTCCGACCGAGCGCAACCGCCACCTGTTCGGCTCGCCGGGCACCCTGTACGCGTACCGCTCGTACGGCATCCACACCTGCGTCAACGTCGTGAGTGCACCGGCCGGCACCTCCTCCGGTTCCCTGCTCCGCGGTGCGCAGGTGATCGAGGGCGTCGACACCGCACGCGGACGACGTGGCCCGTCGGTCGCCGACGTCGCGTTGGCGCGTGGCCCCGGCAACCTCGGTGGTGCCCTCGGCGCGGTGCTCGGACAGGACGACGGCACCTCGCTGCTCGACGGGTCCGGTCCGTTCGTGCTCACGTTGGCACCCGGCCTGGAGGCGCGGCTCGCCTCCGCCCCGCCGGCCCGGGTCATCGAGGAACTCCTGACCGAGACCACACCCGGCCCCGGCGGGACGGGTCCGGTCCCGCGCATCTCGCGCGGACCGCGCACCGGCGTCGGCGGCATCGCCGGCGGTGCGCAGTACCCCTGGCGCTTCTGGTTGACGGGCGACCCGACGGTCTCGACGTACCGACGGCACAAGGGTGCCCTCGACTGATCCCCACCGGCACGGCCGGCCCGCCGCTGGCGCGTCGCGCCGGAACCGGCGGCGTGGGCCCAGACGCACCACGGGCCTCCCGGTCGACGGCGCGCTGTCGGTGGTGCGCCGCCGCTACGATGGCGGGGTGTCCAGTGATACCGCTCAAGACGTCCTGACGCGCCAGCAGAACGACCCCACCTTCGCCTCGGTGTGGGACGAACTGCGCTGGCGCGGTCTGGTGCAGGTCTCGACCGACGAGACCGCACTCCAAGAGGCCCTCGACGGTGATCCGATCACGTACTACTGCGGCTTCGACCCCACGGCACCGTCGCTGCACTGCGGCAACCTGCTGCAGCTCCTGACCATGCGTCGGTTGCAGCTCGCCGGGCACAAGCCGCTGGCGCTCGTCGGGGGATCGACGGGGCTCATCGGCGACCCGCGTCCGACGGCGGAGCGCACGCTGAACACCCGCGAGACCGTCGCCGAGTGGGTGGCGCGTCTGCAGGGGCAGGTGTCACGGTTCCTCAGTCCGGACGGCGACAACGGCGTCCAGCTGGTGAACAACCTCGACTGGACGTCACCGATGTCCGCCATCGACTTCCTGCGCGACGTCGGCAAGTACTTCCGGGTGAACTCGATGCTCAAGAAGGACGCCGTCGCCGCGCGGCTGAACTCCGACGCGGGCATCAGCTACACCGAGTTCAGCTACCAGATCCTGCAGGGCCTCGACTACCGCGAGCTCTTCCGGCAGTACGGCTGCACGCTGCAGACGGGTGGCTCGGACCAGTGGGGCAACCTGACCTCTGGGACGGAGCTCATCCGTCGTGCCGAGGGTGCGACGGTGCACGCGCTCGGGACACCCTTGATCACGAACTCGGACGGCACGAAGTTCGGCAAGAGCGAGGGCAACGCCATCTGGCTCGACGCCGAGATGACGTCGCCGTACGCGCTGTACCAGTTCTGGCTCAACACGGCGGATGCCGACGTGATCGCGCGCCTGCGGGAGTTCACGTTCCTGTCCCGCGCCGAGATCGAGCGACTCGAGCAGGCGGTGGCCGACGAACCGTTCCGACGCGAAGCGCAGCGGACCCTCGCGTTCGAGGTCACTTCGCTCGTGCACGGGGTCGACGCCACCCAGGCCGCGATCGACGCTGCGGCCGCGCTGTTCGGCAACGGGGACCTCGGTGCGCTGGATCCGGACACCCTGCGGTCGGCGATCGCGGAGCTGCCGGGGTCGGTCACCATCGAGGCCGGAGCCGACGTGGCCCGGGCGCTCGTCGAGACCGAGCTCGTGAAGTCCCTCGGCGAAGCCCGGCGGGCGATCGACCAGGGCGGCGTGTACGTGAACAACGTCCGAGCCGAGGACGCCAACGCACCGCTGTCGGACCTCGCCCTGCCCGGGGGAGTCCTCGTGCTCCGCCGCGGCAAGAAGACCCTCGCCGGCGTGACGCTGGCCTGATCGCCCCGGCACCCGGGCGACGCGTGTTGCTCAACGCGACACGCCCGGGATCGGGCCTGGCTTGGCACACTCGCCCAGGCCTGCGTAAAGTTCCTACTCGTCACCCCAAAGGTGCGGCGGAGCGGCTGGAGCGAAAGCCCAGAGCACGTCGGCCCTCAAGCGGGACCATCCTCCACTGAAGATCAGATCTGGCCTTGTGCTCGATCGCTTCGACGCCTAGGATGACAAGCCCACCGGTTCTCTCCCCCCCGGGGATGAGCCACAGGACCTCCGGGTCCGACGACACACCGGTGGCAAGCCAAGTACACAAGCCTCGTGGCTGGAGCTCGAACCTGAGCCGAAGAGCGAGTGCGTCTGGTCCTTGAGAACTCAACAGCGTGCACATTGTCAATGCCAATTTATTGATTGACCTCGTGCCTGGGCAGCTTTGGTTGTTCAGGTCATGATGCAATTCCTTTTGGATTGAAGATTGTCAGTAGACAGTCAACAGTCAGAATCAACTCGGTCTGATGCCCTTTGGGGTGTTGGGTCTGTATTTTTTTACGGAGAGTTTGATCCTGGCTCAGGACGAACGCTGGCGGCGTGCTTAACACATGCAAGTCGAACGATGATGC